>CAYRVX010000036.1:0-57009 GCA_964427875.1 uncultured Planctomycetaceae bacterium | reverse complement strand
AGTTGTAAACCATGTGCCCGGATCATTCTGTAAACTATGTACCCGGTTCGGACCCTCGTGCACCTGCCTGCCGGCAGGCAGGCTTGCGACATTCGGCTGCACTCTTACGTCCGAGCTATCGTTTCTGAATCAGGCCAGAATATTTGAAATAATCAATGACATGGCGGTGTTTCATGGGTATAATACGGACGAGAGGGAGGATCGGGGCGTGACTCGGCCCCGGGAGGCAACAGCCGGGGGGGGGGAAAACGCCATAAGTCTTTTTACGAAACAAAGCCATTTCCCCCCATATCGCTTATAAACCTCCTTTTTATAAGCAGTTATATCATTACGCCCCGAGTTTTGCCTTCGGCAAAACCGCGCCGGGAGCACATTCGCGGCAGCATTTGGGACCGGGAGCACATCCACACGTGGCGGATGCGGCGGGCGGATGCCTGGTTCCTGCTCGCCCTGGTCGGCCCGTCGCGGCCGGCCGCTCCCGACGTGTGGGCCGTGAACAAGCGGGATTACGAGATCCTGCTCGATTGGTTCCGGACCCCGACCGACGAGCAGCTTCAGGCCCTTGAGCAGGGCAGCCAGCCCGCGCCGTGACGACCCTCCCGAATGCTCAGACGCCTTAACGCGCGCCGAACAGGAATGGTCCTCCGTGCGCGCAAACGGCACCGGGGCCTCCCGGGGGGCGAGTTGCTCTAGTCCACGCTGAGGACGGAGTTCAGCGTGCCGTAGGGGTTCATGGCCCAGGCGTTGTTGTCCGGGTCCACGACCCATCGATCGTCGAGGATGAACTTGTATTCGTACGTTCCAGCCGGGACCGGCACGACGGATACGAACGATCCGTCCTTCTGCTTCCGCATGCGGATCGGCTGCCAGTCGCTGAAGGATCCCACGACGAACGCCTTTCCCGCGCCGCCATCGGGTCTGACGGCGAACCGGACGGTTCCTTTCTTCCGGCCTTTCTCGATCATCGTCTGCACCTCCTTGGCAGCGGTTTTGAGCGCCCGTACCGAACAAGCCGGTGCCGAGGGCGTCTGTCCCAAAGGCATCGGCCTGCGAACTTCGCCGGCCATCCTCGGTGATTCTACCGCCATGCCGAAGCATCGCAAGTCCCCGCCGGCGTTTTCGGCAGCCCGCGGGCGCTCAGATGGCGTAGCTGGCGACGTACCGCCCGGCGGCGGCTCGTTCGGCGTCCACGAGAGCCTGGAACGTTGTGGTGTCGTACACCTCTCGCACGGCGTCACGCGCCCGGGTCCACAGATCGGTGAAGGCGCAGTTGCCGTGCAGGGGGCAGTCGCTCGCGGCACCTGCCCCGATGCACCGGACGGGCGCGAGATCGCCGTCCACAAACCGGATGATCTCTCCGACGGCCAGCGCCTCCGGCGCGGCGGCCAGGAGGTAGCCACCATGGACGCCCCGGCGGGATTCGGTGAACCCGCCCCGGCGAAGCTCCCCGAGGATCAACTCCAGGAACTTCACGGGGATCGCCTGAGCCTTGGCGATCTCGCCGATCGTCGTCGGGCCCTGGCCGTGCCGCTTGGCCAGCTCAAAGACCGCCCGCAGGGCATACTGGCATTTCTGTGAAACGCCCATTTCCAGAAAACCTCACATACTCTATTGATATAATAGAGATACTAGCCTATCATTCTAAAGTTGTCAAGCCGTTTCTGCGGGTTTCTGGGAACACGACGATGGCAAGAATCTATGATGACATCACCGGGACAATCGGAAACACCCCTCTGGTCAGGATTTGCAGGCTGATCCGGTCTGAAGCGACGGTCCTCGTGAAGATGGAGAGCTTCAACCCGATGGCCTCGGTCAAGGACCGGATCGGCCTGGCGATGATCGACGCAGCCGAGCGGGAAGGCAAGATCGGCCCCGGCGCGACGATCATTGAGCCGACCAGCGGGAATACGGGCATCGCGCTGGCGTTCGTATGCGCCGCGCGCGGCTACAAGTGCGTGCTGACCATGCCCGAGTCGATGAGCATCGAGCGGCGGAAGGTGCTCAGGGCCCTCGGCGCGGAGCTGGTGCTGACCCCTGCGGCCGGCGGGATGCCCGGCGCGATCCGCAAGGCCGAGGAGCTGCTCGCCGGGCGGCCTGGCGCGTTCATGCCCCAGCAGTTCACCAACCCGGCCAATCCGGCAATCCACCGCAAGACCACGGCCGAGGAGATCTGGAACGACACCGACGGGCAGGTGGACATCATCGTGGCGGGCGTGGGAACCGGGGGGACGATCACCGGCGTGGCGGAGGCCCTCAAGAGCCGCAAGCCCGATCTTCAGGCCGTCGCCGTCGAGCCACTTCAGAGCCCGGTCCTCTTACAGACACGGGCCGGCGAGGAGTTGGCGCCGGGCCCACATAAGATCCAGGGCATCGGCGCGGGGTTTGTCCCCGACGTCCTGGAGCTCGAAATCGTGGACGAGGTGATCGCGGTCGATCAGGACGAGGCCATGGACTTCGCGCGCCGTGCGGCCAGGGAAGAAGGGCTGTTCGTCGGGATATCGTCAGGCGCGGCGCTTCAGGCGGCGAGCGTGGTGGCGGCCCGGCCGGAAAACGCCGGCAAGACCATCGTCGCGATCCTGCCCAGCTTTGGCGAGCGGTACCTCAGTTCCCCCCTGTTCGCCGATCTTGGTGAGGAGTAGACGCGCCGCCGGCGCGAAACGAGGAGTGCCGAGATGAGCGAATTCGCCCCAGCCGGACTGGCAGGCGGGATCCTTGCCAGCTACGAGACCGATGCTCGCACGCATCGCATAGGCCACATGTTCCTGCCCTCGCACCAGAGGATCGTCGAGACCCTGGAGGCCATCCGCCGGCTGATCTTCCCGGGCTACTTCGGCCAGAAGGAACTGACCGAGACGAACCTCCGTGCGCACGTGGAGCATCTTGTCGCGGAGATTCGCGAGGACCTCGAGGAAGAGATCAACGCGTGCCTCTGCACCGACCGCCGCTGCGGCGACTGCGAGACGCCCGAGTGCTGCGCCCTGGAGGCGGAGAACATGGCCGTCGGCTTCCTCGGGAGGATACCGGCCATACGGGACATGTTGGCGCTCGACGCCCAGGCCGCCTACGACGGCGACCCCGCGGCCAAGAGCATCGACGAGGTCATCTACTGCTATCCCGGCTTCTATGCCGTCACGGTGTACCGGATCGCCCACGAGCTTCTGGTGCTCGGCGTCCCGCTGATGCCGCGGATCCTCTGCGAGTACGCTCACAGCGTCACGGGCACGGACATCCACCCCGGGGCGAAGATCGGCAGGAGCTTCTTCATCGATCACGCCACGGGCGTCGTGATCGGCGAGACCACGGAGATCGGCGACAACGTCAAGATCTACCAGGGCGTGACTCTCGGCGCGCGCAGTTTCCCCAAGGATGAGCGAGGCAAGGTCATCAAGGGCTACAAACGTCACCCGACCATAATGGACAACGTGACGATCTATCCGAACGCCACGATCCTCGGCGGCAAGACCGTCGTGGGCAGCGGCGTCACGGTCGGCGGCAATACCTATGTTACCGAGTCCATCGAGGCGGACACGCTCGTCAGGCAGGAAACCCCCAGGCTGCACGTGCTCAGCAAGAAGCCCAGCAACGCCGGACGGGAAGGAACAGACCATGAGCAGTGATGCCGATGCGTATCGTCTGGGCACATTGGCCTTGCATGCCGGACAGGAGCCGGACCCGGCCACCGCCGCGCGGGCCGTGCCCATCTACGCGACCGCCAGCTACGTGTTCAGGGACACCGATCACGCGGCGAATCTCTTCGCGCTCCGGGAGTTCGGCAACATCTACTCCCGGTTGATGAACCCGACCAACGACGTGCTGGAGAAGCGTCTGGCCGCGCTGGACGGGGGCGCGGCGGGGCTGGCGCTGGCCAGCGGGCAGGCGGCGATCACCGCGGCCGTGCTGACCATCACCCACGCCGGGCAGAACTTCGTTTCCTCCACGAGCCTCTACGGCGGGACCTGGACGCTCTTCACGCAGACGCTCAAGAGGCTCGGCATAGAGGTGCGCTTCTTCGACCCCGACCATCCCGAGCGGATCGGGGAGCTCGCGGACGACAACACGCGATGCGTTTACATGGAGAGCATCGGCAACCCCAAGAACGACGTGCCGGACTTCCGAGCGATCGCCGAGGCCGCCCACCGCCGCGGGCTGCCTTTGCTGTGCGACAACACCGTGATGACACCGGCGCTGCTGCGCCCCATCGAGCACGGCATTGACGTCGTGATCTACTCGACGACGAAGTACATCGGCGGCCACGGCGTCCACGTCGGCGGGGCCATCGTCGACAGCGGCAAGTTCCCCTGGGCCGACGATCCCGAGAAGTGGCCGGAGCTCTGCGCGCCGGACGACGCGTATCACGGCGTGGTGTTCGCCGAGGCCCTCAAGCCCGTCGGAAACATCGCCTATATCGTGCACGTCCGCACCCACCTGCTGCGTGACATGGGCGGATGCATGAGCCCCTTTGCGGCGTTCCTGTTCCTGCTCGGCCTCGAGACCCTGCACCTGCGGATGCCGCGTCACTGCCACAACGCCCAGCTCGTGGCGGAGTTCCTCGACGCCCATCCCGCCGTGGAGTGGGTCAACTATCCCGGCCTGCCGGAGCACCCCCACCACGCCAACGCAAGGAAGTACCTTCCCGACGGGGCCGGAGCGATCGTCGGCTTCGGCATCCGCGGCGGGCGGGAAGCCGGCATCCGGTTCATCAACAGCGTGAAGCTTGCAAGCCACCTTGCGAACATCGGCGACGCCAAGACGCTGGTGATCCATCCGGCCTCGACGACGCACCAGCAACTGACGCCCGAGGAGCAGGCCGCCGCCGGGGTGACGCCGGAGTACGTGCGCCTTTGCGTCGGCATCGAGGACGTCGAGGACATCCAGGCCGACGTCGACCAGGCCCTGAAGGCCTCGCAGGAGCAATAGGAACGTCCCCTTCCGGCTTGCGAAATGAGCGAGTCCCTTTTCGAGAGCAGCGACAGCGTCCGCTCGGGCAAGTCCCTGAAGCACGTCCGGAGCGTGACCTTCGGCGAGCCGCTCGACCCGGAGCTGGGCGGGCGGCTGGAGGAGATCACCGTCGCGTACGAGACGTACGGCCGGCTGAACGCGGCCAGGGACAACGCCGTGCTGATCTGCCACGCCCTGAGCGGCGACTCGCACGTCGCGATGCACGACGGGTCGGACGATCCCGGCTGGTGGGACATCGCCGTCGCGCCCGGCGGGCCGATCGACACGGACCGGTACTTCGTGATCTGCCCCAACATCCTGGGCGGCTGCCGCGGCACGACCGGGCCGAGCTCGATCAATCCCGCCACGGGCCGGGCGTACGGGCCGGACTTCCCCGCCATCACCATCGGCGACATTGTCGAGGTCCAGCGCCGGCTGCTGGATCACCTGGGCATCGACAGCCTGCTGGCCGTCACCGGCGGGTCGATGGGCGGGCACCAGGCGCTGCTGTGGCCCGTTCGGTACCCCGACCGCGTGCGGGGCTCGATCCCGATCGCCACGTCCGCCAGGGCGTCCAGCCAGGCGCTGGCCTTCGACGTGGTCGGGAGGAACGCCATCCTCCACGACCCGAACTTCCGCGGCGGGCGCTACTGCGACGGCGGGCCCGCCCCGGACGTCGGCCTGGCCATCGCCAGGATGATCGGGCACATCACCTACCTCTCGCCAGAGGCCATGCACGAGAAGTTCTCCGCCAACCGCCTCGAGCCCAAGGACGTGCCCGTGGCATTCGAGAAGAAGTTCTCCGTCGGCTCGTACCTGGGCTACCAGGGCGCGAAGTTCGTCGAGCGGTTCGACGCCAACACCTACATCACGCTTTCCATGGCGATGGACCTGTTCGACCTGGGCTCGTCGGCCCGGGAACTGGCGAGGGCCTTTGGGGGCTGCACGTGCCGCTGGCTGGCGATCAGCTTCACCAGCGACTGGCTGTTCTCGCCCGAGGAGCTGCGCCAGATCGTCCACGCGCTGATCGCGGCGGGCAAGCCGGTCGGCTACTGCAACGTCGTCAGCAACTGCGGGCACGACGCGTTCCTGCTGCCGGTCAACATCGAGACGTACGGTGAGCTGATCCGGGGCTTCCTGGCCAACCTCAGCGGCGGCCGGGCCGGCCGCGCCGACGGGGACGAGGCCCGGCGCCTCAGCCCGACGAGCATCTTCCACCCGGAACATCCCCAGCGGCTGGACTACGACCGGATCGTCGAGCTGATCCCCCCGTCGGCGGGCGTGCTGGACCTCGGCTGCGGCAGCGGAGGTCTGCTGGCACGGCTGGCGCTGCGGGGGCACGATAGCATCATGGGCGTCGAGATCGACGAAAAGGCGATCCTCGATTGCGTCCGGCGCGGCCTGAACGTGGTGCAGGCCGACCTCAACGACGGCCTCGCGCCCTTCGCCGACAACCAGTTCGACTTCGTCGTGCTCAGCCAGACGCTTCAGAGCATCCGGGACGTGGAGGGCGTCATCGACGAGATCCTGCGCGTGGGGCGGCGGTGCATCGTGAGCTTTCCGAACTTCGGCTACGACAAGCTGCGTCGGATGCTCGCCGATCGCGGCCGGGCGCCGCAGACGGCCGGACTGCTTCGCTACACGTGGTACAACTCCCCGAACATCCGCTTCTTCTCCATCGCGGATTTCGAGGATTTCTGCCGCGAGAAGCGCATCCGGTTACACCGCCGGATCGCGCTGGACACCGAAGAGGGCACCGAGGTCACCGAGCGCCCCAACAGCCGCGCCGACATGGCCATCTTCGTCCTGAGCAGGTAGCCCGCACCTGCGTGCAAGGCGGATCGGCGGTTCTCTGCGAGTCCTTTCGCGGCGTTACTTGATTGCGGGGGCCATGGCGGCGGCCAGCTTGGCGGCCTTGTCCTCGTCGGAGAGCCTACCCCACTACACGCTCCCGGGGACCGCGTACGGCCTGGAGGGTCCCGCCGCAGGGAGGCAAGGCGGCGTTCAGCCCTCCGCCAGGTCGGCGAGGCCGTCGGGGTCGAGGATTGTGATCTCCGGCCCGTTGACCTCGATCAGCCCCGAGGCCGTGAGCTTCTTGAATGCCCGGCTGAGCGTCTCGGCTATGGTGCCGATCTGGGCGGCCAGCTCGCGCTTCGTCTGCGTGAGGACTACGGTGTTCGTGCCTGCCTTGGCGGGCATCTCCAGCAGGACGTTGGCCAGGCGACCGGGCACCTCCATGAGCGAGAGCTGCTCGATGAGCGTGTTGAACTCCCACAGCTTGGATGACATTCCGGCCAGCATGGCCATCCCGAGGTCGGGATTGCGGGCGATCAGGTCCTTGAGGACCGTGCGGCTGACGAGAAGCAGCGTCGAGTCGGCCAGCACCTCCGCGTGGGCGGGATAGCGGATGCCCGCCCACATCGCCGCCTCGCCGAACGTCTTGCCCGGCCCGTAGAGGTGCAGGATCTGCTCGTCTCCCTTGCCCGAGAGCTTGTACACCTTCGCCCTGCCCGCCAGGATCACGTAGAACCTTTCGGCCCGCTCAAGGGGAGAGAACACCTGCGAGCCGGCGGGCAGGTTCCGGGTCGGGCAGGTGCGGAGCAACTCCTGCAAGTCCGCCTCGCCGAGAGCGGAGAACAGCGGCACCTGCCGCACGGCCGCGGCAATCTCAGACGGCGTGAGTCGGCCCATAGTCACGGCTTTTACCCCTTGCTGCGTCTCAAGTCCAGGGGCCGTGGGGTCCGGCGCGATATCCCGCCGAGCTAGAATCCATACCGCAGCGACGTGTACACGTTCGTGTTATGCTCGAACTGGCCGAAGAACGTGTGGTCCGCCGTGCCGAAGAACACGTTCGCGCCGATCTCGACGGTCCAGTGGTCGTCGATCTTGTAGCTGGCGTTGGGACGGAGGTACGCGTCGGAGTCTGTCGGGCTGTAGTAGGCGAAGAGGGAGAGCTTCAGGTTCTGGTTCATCAGCAGCTTCGTGAGGCGGAACGTCAGTACGTGGCGGTCCTCGTCGGCCCGCGGCATGCCGGCGGGGAGCGTCTTGACGAAGTGGTCGTAGTCCATCATCCACTCGACGTAGTACTGCACGCCGACAGTCAGGTCCCGGGCAATTTGGGGAAGGTCCTGTTCGTAGCCGGCCAGGATGCGGAGTTGGCCGTTGTTGACGAACGGGTCGTCGCCCGGCCGATCCTCGCGCGAGTCATAGTACGCGACCTCGAGGTTTCCGATCCCCCTGGCGACCTGGCCGCGGGCGCTGCCGCCGTACACGTTCAACCTTGGGAAGATCGCCCGGCCGCTGGCGACATCCATGCCGCCTGGGCTCTTCCAGTAGCCCCAGTAGCCGTAGGCGGCCAGCTCATAGCCGGCAAGGTTCCTCGACAGCCGGGCCGCCCATTCGTGGTCGCGAAACCATTCGTTGGGCTGATCGACCTTCACCTTGGCGTCGCGCCCCACCTGCCTGCCGAGCGCGTTGCTCCAGTAGCTCAACCGCTCGCCGCGGATAAAGCGGTCGGCGTCGAACCGCGGCGTGAACACCACGTCGAGGTTGGCCAGGTCGCTGAAGAAGCTCATCTTCAGCGCGTCGGAAGGCGCCTTGAGGTACTCCACGTCCCGGCCGATGAAGAACGCCTGCCAGTCCTTGGGGAACAGGTCGTTGAGGAACAGCAAGTCACCCGTCCCCCACGTGAGGACCTGTCGGCCCAGCTTGACGTCCATGGACCTCGCCGGGGACAGCGCCACGTTCGCCTGGCGCAGGTCAAGCCAGCCTTCGCCGGTCTCCAAGTCGATCGTGTGATGGTCGAGCACCGGATCGTAGAGGAAGTCGGTGACCAGTCTGAAGGTGGCCCTCTGCCAGGTTTTCTGGAGATCGAGCTGGGCGCGGGCCTCGCCGAGAGACGCGTCGCGTTGATGGGCGTCGCGTTGGGTCCGCACGCCGCCGCGGACGTCGAAGAAGCCCGCCAGGCCGAGCGCCCTCAACCAGTTCGTCGGCTGCGGCTGCGTTGGCTTTGGGGGGACGGGCTTCTCGAGGCCCGGCGGCAGGGGGGGCTCGCCCGTCTCGGGCAGCGCGGGCTCGGCGCCTTCGGGCAGCGCGGGCTCGTCCGACGCGGGCTCCGCCCCGGCGGGCAGCGCCGCAACGGCCACCGCAAGCGACAGACAGGCCGCTTGCCCGATGCGGACGTGGATGGCCTTGGTCATTTCAGGTACGCCGCGGGGGCCCTGCGAAGGTAGCGCTCCGTGAAGACGTCCTCCGGCGCGCCGATGTCGTACTTCACGTCGGAATAATCCAGCACCGTGTTGCCCTTCGTGCGAAGGTCGGTCATCCGGCTCCTGGTGACCGTCCAGAAGCCCTGGACCCGGTCCATCTTCAGGGCCCTGTACTGGCGGTACTTCCCGCCCTTCTTGTCGTAGTACTCCTGCGAGACGACCACGAACGTGTCGCGGTGGATCCACGTGATGTAATGGCCGAACTCCACGCTCTTGGCGTCTTTGGGCGTGGACTTCAGCTTGTAGTAGGTCTTGCTGGTGCTCAGAAGCTCGTGCGCGTCGTCGTTGATGTTCCGCCCGGAGACGTCCTCGTAGAAGAACTCCGAGCCGACGAAACTGGTCCGCTTGTCGCTGCTGGAGATCCGCTTGACGAGGTCCAGGGCGGGCATGTACAGCCAGCGGTCGTCGTCCTTGTCCAGGTGCTTCCAGACCAGGAATGCCATCTTGTTCACGTCGGCGGGCTGGTGGAAGTAGACATAGAACTTCTGCCCGCCGCAGAAGGCATCCTTCCCGGCGCCGTCTTCCTTCTTCTTCTCGTCGGCCTTGGCCTTGGGGCCGGGCTGGTCCCAGCGGAGAATGGTCATCTGGGGGGTCCGCGTGCGGCCCTGTGCGTCGGTGATGGTCATCCTGACCTGGGCCCGGCCGTCGGCGCCCTGGTAATAGGCGACACGGTTGGCCTTCACGACGATCTCCGTGGCCGTCGGTTCCTTGGCGTCGGCCGCCAGGAGCGTCCCCGAGACCGCACACGCAGCGAGGATTGTCGCCGCGGACCACGTGTGTTTCGTGTTCATGTCACTGCTCCTCTCGTTCCTGTTGCAGTTCACACTTCCGCCTTCGCGACGAGAGCCCGCATATCAGCGCTGCGACGGGGATGACGGCCGCTGCCGCCCAGGTCAACGTCGTCCAGTGCCACGGCACGTATGCCCTGATGCCCATGGCGATGAGGGCGACTAGCGTGACCGCGCTGACCACACAAAGCCCGCAGTTGCAGCGTGCGGGCATGGGCGCCTTGGCCGTGACGAACAGCCACCGCTCCAGCAGGCGCACCAAGGCCGGCAGGATCAGCAGCGTGGCGACGCCGCTGACCAGCAGGATCACGGCCAGCAGCACGCCGACGGTCTTGTAGGGCACCAGCGGCGCCAGCAGCAGAGGCAGGAAACCAGCCGCAATCAGTATGATGTTTCGCGTGATCGCCCGGGCCGGCTCGCCGAAGACCGACGGGACGGTCGCCTCCCACGTGGCCTCGCCGACCAGGTACATCGCCCGGCTGCGCGCCAGGAAATGGATCGCGAAGTCCACCGCCAGCCCGAGCGTCAGCGAGCTCAGCACGGCTACGGGCATGTCGTAATCCTTGCCCACCAGCCCGACCGCGCCGTAGATCGCCGTGATCGTCACGGTCAGGGGGATCATGCTCAGCAGCCCCCACAGCACCGAGCGGAACAGGATCACCATCAACAGGAGCACCACCAGGAAACTGCCGGCGAACGCCTCCAGCATGCCGGTGACCATCTTCTCCTGCCACTTCACGTTGATGTACGTCAGGCCGAACCAGCGAAGACGCATCGGCACCGGCGGGGCATTGCCCTGCCGGCCAATGAAGTTCTTCACGCCATCCACGACATCCTGCATGTCCTGGTTGTCGCCGCTGGTCATCTGCACCCAGATGCTGCCGAGGCGGTAGTCCGGGGTGGCGAAGTGCCACAGGTCGCCCGGGCGATGGCTGTTCTGGTACTGGATCAGCATCTGCCCGACCGCGGGGCGGCTGTCGGGGATGCGGTAGTCGTCCTCTTCACCGCTGACGAAGTCGCGATGGACGGTCCGGACGATGTCGGCCAGCGAGTTGCTCTTGCCGACGATGCCCGTTGCCTTCATGCGCTCCTGGAGCCGCACCATCCAGCGCAGCACGTCGGGACGTTTGAAGACCTCGCGTTCCATGCGCTGCTCGGCCAGGAAGAGGTCCAGCCGCTCCCATGCCTCTTGGCGCGCGATTGCGGAGGCGTCCTTGTCCGGCTTCTCGGCCGGGCCTTTCCCGATGGCGGGCAGCGCGGGCTCGTCGCCGGCGCCGGCCGGCAGCGGCGGCCCGTCATCGGTCGAAGGCGGCGCGGGCGTGGGCGATGGCTTGCCTCGGGCCGGCGGGCGGCGGAGCGATTGCTCCCCGATCGTCTTCATCAGGGTGAGCATCTTCTCCGCGGAGTCCGGGCGCGTCCAGGCGGCGGCCCGGGCGAGTGCCTCCAGGCTCCGCCCGCCGAACATCGCCGCCACCGAGCCGCCAGATTCCCGAGCCTTCTGCTCGGCGCGGCGGACGAGCTCCGCGGCGAAGGCGTTCGGGTCGAACGGCGGCTCGTCGGTCTCCATGGCCAGGTACGCCATGTACGTGCCCCCGAAGTGCTGGTTGAGGACCGTGTCGGCCTCGCGGATCGGGTGCGACGGCGTGAACCACTTGACGGGGTTGTCGTTTATGTTGATGCGGCTGATGCCGTAGATCGCGACGGCAAGGACAAGCATCGAGACGGCGAGGATCGGTCTGGCGCGACGGAACGTTGCCCCGGCCAGCCACCGCAGTGCCCGCCCCATGGCCGTCCGGTCCTCGGCCTCCCCGGCGGCGTGCTTGGCGCCGAAGTTCGCCAGCGTCTTGGGGCTGATGAACATGACGTAGGCGGGGATAAACGTCACCGTCAGCAGCCAGGCCACCATGATCCCCGCGGCCACGAAGACCCCGAAGACCTGTACCGGCGGGATGGGCGTCAGCGCCAGCGAGGCGAAGCCGGCCGTCGAGGTCAGCGAGGTATACAGCATCGGCATGAACAGGTCGTCCATGACGCTCAGGATGGTCTTTCGGCGGTCGCGGGTCCCCTGGTAGCGCTCGAAGAACTCGCTGATGATGTGGACGCTGTCGAGCACGGCGATGGGCATGATGAATATCGGGATCATGCTGCTCATGATGTGGATGGGGAAGCCGGCTATGACCAGCGCGCCCATCGTGAAGATCACCGAGGCCAGCGCGACGATCATCGGCGCGATGACGACCACGAGCTTGCGGAAGAACACCAGCATCAGGACGAAGATGACGAGCATCGCCGCCGGGGCCGACAGCGCCATCTGAACGAACATCTCCACGCCGAACGTGTCCTCGGCGACCGGCAGGCCGGTGATGTAGAATCGCTCGGGCCCGTCCCCTTCGAGCTGCGGGATCCGCTCCCTGAGCCTGGAGTAGACCTTGTAGCTCAGGTCCTTTCGCGTCAGCGGGAGGTAGATCGCGACGGCCTTGCCTTCCCTGCCCGGCTTGTCGGCGACCATCGTGCCGTTGAGGAGGGGAATCCGCCGTGCGCTGCGGCGGATCTTCCGGGCGGCCTCCGGCGTCTCGGGTGGGGCGGGCATGAGCCAACTGAAGCTGATCCCGCCGGCGCTGGGCTCGATGTTGTCCACGGTCGACGGGGCTATGATGTCCCTGGCGATGACGCCCTCGCCCGCCGGCTCGCCGATGGCCGGACCGTTGAGCGTCCCGGCGTATTCCGTCAGCTCGTGGACTTTCCTGAGCGAGGATGGATTGAACACCCCGTCGGGATGCTCGTCGTTGACCACGCCAACGACGACCATGTCATGGAGGTCCAGCTCCCTCTTCATCCGATCGTGGAACATGCGAACGGGCTCGGAGGCCGACAGCATGTTCTCCGGGTCCGTGTCCACCTCGATCGGGTGAAGGAAACCCAGCCCGCGGGGGAAGACCGACGGCAGGACGGCCGCCGAGGCGATCACCAGCGCGGCGGCAGCCATGACCGCCGTAACCGCCTTGTACCGGCTCACGGAGCCTGCGACTATGCGCGAGCCAAGCGACATTTTGTGCTCCCTTCGCCCAGCCGGACGGTCCGCGGGTGGACCCTATCCTAATTCTACGGCCGATCCGGACCGATTTCACATCTCCATGTGTCGGCGCGAAGGGATAGCGCTCAGCCCAGGATCGCCTTGAGGTCCTCTTCCGGCGTGGTGACGGGGGCGAGGTTGAAGTTCTCCACCAGCACGTTGAGCACGGCCGGGGTGACGAAGGCCGGCAGGCTCGGGCCGATGCGGATGTCCCTGATGCCCAGGTGCAGCAGGCTCAGGAGGATCGCCACGGCCTTCTGCTCGTACCAACTGAGGACTATCGACAGCGGCAGGTCGTTGACGCCGCAGTCGAACGCCCCGGCCAGCGCGACGGCGATCTGCACGGCCGAATGGGCGTCGTTGCACTGGCCGATGTCCAGCAGGCGCGGGATGCCGCCAATGTCGCCGAACTCCAGCTTGTTGAAGCGGTACTTGCCGCACGCCAGCGTCAGGATCACGCAGTCGTCGGGCACGGCCTGGGCCAGGTCGGTATAGTAGTTCCGGCCGGGCTTCGCGCCGTCGCAGCCGCCGATGAGGAAGAAGTGCCTGATCTTCCCGCCCTTGACGGCCTCGATGACCTTCTCGGCCACGCCGAGCACGGCGCTGCGGGCAAAGCCGATGGTGATGGTCTTCTCCTCGGCGTCCTCGGCGAACCCCTCGGCCGCCCGGGCCGCGTCGATCACCGGCGTGAAGTCGCGGTCGGCAACGTGCGTGACGCCCGGCCAGGCGACGAGCCCGGCGGTGAAGATCCGGCCCTTGTAGCCGTCGCGGGGCTTCTGGATGCAGTTGGTGGTCATCAGGATCGCGCCGGGGAACTCGTCGAACTCCTTCTGCTGATTCTGCCACGCCCCGCCGTAGTTGCCGACCAGGTGCGGGTACTTCTTCAGTCCGGGATACGCCAGGCAGGGAAGCATCTCGCCGTGCGTGTAGACGTTGATCCCCTTGCCCTCGGTCTGCTTGAGCAGTTCCTCGAGGTCCTTGAGGTCGTGGCCGGAGACCAGGATGCACTTGCCCGCCACCGGCGTGATGCGGACCTGCGTGGGCTCGGGGTGGCCGTACGCGCCGGTGTTGGCCGCATCCAGCATCTCCATGACCTTCAGGTTCAGCTCGCCGACCCTCAGCGCCGCGGCCGTCAGCTCATCGATGTCCGCGGGGTCCTCGGCCAGGTAGCTGAGGATCTCGTTGAAGGTCGCGAAGACCTCGTCGTCGGCCACGCCGAGGATCTGCGCGTGGTCGGCGTAGGCCGCGGCGCCCTTCAGGCCGTACGTGATCAGTTGCCGGAGGCCGACAACGTCTTCGCCGGCCTCTTCCCTGCGTTTGTCGATCCGCAGCGCAGCCGCCTGCTCCAGCAGGCCCTCCCGCGTGTCGGCCAGGCGGCAGCCTTCGCCGCAGAGGTCTTCCGGTTCCTTGCCGGCCTCGCGACAGGCCTGTTCGTACTGCTCCTTCAGCCGCCCGCCGACCTCCTGGGCCCTGCGGAGCACCTGTTCGACCCGATCGGCGTCGAAGTTCACGTTGGTGACCGTCGTGAACAGCGCTTCGATGATGAAGACGTTGGCCTCGCGGTCGGTCCTGCCAAGGGCCTTGAGGCGGTGGGCATACCCCGCCAGGCCCTTGGCGGCGAAGACCAGCAGGTCCTGGAGGGCCGCCGTTTGCGGGTCCTTCCCACAGACGCCGCCCTGGGTGCAGCCCGTGCCCCTGGCCGTCTGCTCACACTGGTAACAGAACATGGTCATGATCGATTCCTTTCCGCAAAAGAAGCTTGTGCGAGTTCTTTCCCACGGTCAGCCTCGAATCCCCTGTCGGTCATATTGTGTATCCCTCGGGCCGTGGACCGCAAGGACCCCGCCGGCGGCGCCGACAATCACGACGGTCAGCGGGATCGCCGCGCCGGCCTTCTCCAACGCCGCCCGGACGATCTTCTCCAGCCCGCCGCAGCAGGGGACTTCCATGCGGGCCACCGTGATCGACTTGATGCTGTTGTTGGCGAACACGCCGGCCAGCTTCTGAACGTACGGCTCGACGTCGTCGAGTTTCGGGCAGGCGACGGCCAGTGTCTTGCCCGTCAGCAGCCGCTCGTGGAAGTCCGGCATGGCGAAGCCGACGCAATCGGCCGCTATCAGCACGTCCGCATCCCGCCAGATGCCTCCCGCCGTCGGCAGGAGCGTCAACTGCACCGGCCATTGTCCCAGCCGCGACGGCCGCACGTCAGCCTCGCACGCGCTGTCCCGTGACGATGCGGCTGGGGCCGGGCCCGGATTGAGCTTGCGCATCATGGTGCCGGGACAGCCGCAGGGCAGGTCCCCGGGCCTCTCGCCAGGCGGCGAGCCCGCAGGCGTGGTGGCCTCGCCCTCGCCGAGCGTTCGCTTGTGGGCGGCGACGGCCTGCTCGTCAAACTCCTCGGCCGGGCGATCCTCGATGGTGATCGCATCATTTGGGCACGTGCCAAGGCAGTCGCCCAGACCGTCACAGAGGTTCTCCGCCACCAGACGGGCCTTGCCATCGATGACCTGAATGGCCCCCTCGGCGCAATTGGGGACGCAAAGCCCGCAGCCGTCGCACCTGTCCTCGTCGATTCTCACGATCTTCCGCGTTCGTTCTGCCATCACCGCAAACTTAGATAACGACGTGCAACGCTCACCATGCACTGACACTATAGGCTATATCCCGTCACCTCGCATTGACTTACGTCAAGCCAGGCGATTTGTGACAAAAAACGTATCTTTTTTCCAGAAACACTTGACTTCACGGAGGGCGGGGCGTAGAATACCTTAGTAGTAATGCTAACCGTTACTACTACCAGAAAGGCACTAGCATGGGATCGGCTTTCAGTCTCTCAGCGACTTTTCGGCGCCGGGTCATCCTGGGGCAGTTCCGGACGCTCGTTTGTTCCGGCCGCCGGGAGGACACGGAGAGATCTCGGCAGATTGACCTGGGTCAAGGCCGTCCAGGCGGCCGGGGCCACAATGGAGATGCATGCTGAGCTCGGAATCGCCGGCGAGGGCCGATCCGGCACGTGGACAACGGAAAGGAGACGATCGTGATCGCAGAAGCAAAGAGGGCCCGAACGGACCGACGAGCAAGCAGTCGCGGGCTGACGAGACAGCAGCAGCGGCGCTACGAGAGGATTCCCGAGGACGTCAAGCCCGTGTGGCATCCTTCCTTTGACGATCCCGACGCCAAGGCCAGGTTCTTCGGCGTGGGGGCAAGGGAGATCAAGACGCCGGGCTGGACGCTGTCTCGGGAGGTGCCCGACGAGACCGACAAGGCGCCGCGCCGCCGCAAGGTGCTCAGCAAGGCCGATGAGGCACAGCTCTTCCTTCGGTACAACTACGCCCGGTTCCGCCTGAGCCAACTGGCCGAAAAGCAGCGCCGGCGCCCCTCCAAGGCGCGGGCCGTGGCAATGCTGGAGTGGCACAACCGGACAGAGAGACTCCGCGGCGACCTGGTGGCTGCGAACATGAGTCTCGTCGTGGCGATGGCAAAGCGCACGCGGATCCCCAACGTCGACTATCCGGAGCTGATCTCCGAGGGCGGCATGGCGCTGCTTCGGGCCGTCGAGAGGTTCGACGTCTCGCGGGGCTTCAAGTTCTCGACCTACGCATGTCGCGCGATCCTCAAGGGGTTCAATCGAATGGCCGGCAAGGCGGGCCGGTATTACAGCCGCTTCGGCATACCGTACGACCCGGAGATGGAGCGGAGCGACTACGACGAGCACAAGCACGAGATGCAGCAGGCCGGAGCGGTGGACGACCTGAGGGAGGTCATCGCGGAGAACCGCGCGGACCTGACGGCCGTTGAGCGGACCGTCGTAATCGAGCGGTTCGGCCTGGGCGGGCGCGGCAAGGGCAAGACCCTCGCCCAGGTCGGCAAGATGGTAGGCCTGACCAACGAACGGGTCCGGCAGATCCAGAAGGAAGCCCTGGGCAAGATTCGCGAGGCCCTGAACGAGCAGTACCTGGCCGCGTAGACTGCTGCACCGGCACGGCGCTCGGGCGGCTCGACGGGCGAGGTTCATCTCAGGAGCCCTTTGATATCGAGGCATCAGGTGCCTAGAATATGCGTGGAAGAGATAGGAATCGTTATCAATATGAACGCGGAGGCCTTCGACAATCCAGCCCCGCTGCTTCGCATGACTCGCCAGCGCCGAATCATAATGGAGCAGTTTCGGACCCCGGGCAGACACTTGACTGCCGACGACGTCTACCTGAGCGTTCGCAGGAAGCTGCCCAACATCAGTCTGGGGACGGTCTATCGGAATCTCGAGATCCTCTCTCAGGCGGGGCTGATCAGGAAGCTGGCCCTTGGCGGCGGGCAGAGGCACTACGACGGCGGGCTTCACCGCCACTACCACGTCCGGTGCGTTCAGTGCGGCAGGATCAGCGACATTCCCGCCGAATCCCTGCCGGAGCTGAACGAGGCGGCCAGCGGACACGGCTTCCGGATTCTCGGCCACGAACTGGAGTTCAGAGGGCTCTGTCAGGCCTGTCAGGAGACCGACAGCCGGGGACGGAAAGCAAAGGAAAGGTAGCAGGAACATGGAACTGAAGGGCAGCAGGACGGAGAAGAACCTGATGGCGGCGTTTGCGGGCGAGTCGCAGGCGCGGAACCGCTACGCCTTCTTTGCGAGCCAGGCGAGGAAGGACGGCCTGGTGCAGATCGCGGACATCTTCGAGGAGACCGCCAATCAGGAGAAAGAGCACGCCAAGCGCCTGTTCAAGTTCATGACCGGCGGCGAGGCCCAGATCACGGGCGCGTTCCCTTTCGGGGTGATTGGCGAGACGGTGGACAACCTCGCGGCCGCCGCGGCCGGGGAAAACCACGAGTGGACCAGCATGTATCCCGAGTTCGCAAAGGTGGCCCGGGAAGAGGGCTTCGACCAGATCGCCGAAGCGATGGAGGCGATCGCCGTGGCGGAGAAGCAGCACGAGAAGCGCTACCTCGCCCTGGCCGGGAACATCAAGGAAGGCAAGGTCTTCAAGAAGGACTCCGCGGTGGTGTGGCGATGCCGGAACTGCGGCTACCTGCACGAGGGCCCGGAGGCCCCCGAGATCTGCCCGGCCTGCGCGCATCCGCAAGCGCACTTTGAGGTGCTTGCGGAGAACTGGTGAGCCGCCCGCCGCAGGCGGCTCGGCCGGGGACCGTGGCGCTTGCACGCCCCGCCGGGAAGGAGCAGCCCGATGCCCCTCCGGGAACACGCCGAAGTGCTGAAAGGGCTGTACCGCCGCCTCAACCGGCGCGAGTACGTCCACCCCGACCCGCTGGAGCTCCTGTACCGCTATGGCCGCCCGCGGGACCGGGAGGTGGTCGCGTTGGTGGCCAGCAGCCTGGCCTATGGGCGGGTCAAGCAGATTCTCCGCAGCGTCACTGCCGTCTTGGCGACGTTGGGGCGCAGCCCGGCTCGCCGCCTGCTGGAGACGAGCCCGTCGCGGCTGCGGCGGGCGCTGGGGGGCTTTAGACACCGCTTCAGCACCGGCCGGGACGTCGCGGCTCTGCTGCTCGGCGCGAGGTGCGTGATCGGGCGGTTCGGCTCGCTCGAGGCGTGTTTCAACGAAGGCCTCAGCCCCGCGGATGAGACTATTCTGCCCGCGCTGCGTGCGTTCGTGTGCAGGATCGCCGAAGCCGCGGGGGGCGGGTGTGGGCACCTGTTGCCGGATCCCGCACGGGGCAGTGCGTGCAAGCGGCTGAACCTGATGCTGCGGTGGCTTGTCCGCAGTGACGACGTGGACCCGGGCGGCTGGGCGTCCGTCGGACCCGAACGGCTGATCGTCCCGCTGGACACGCACATGCACAGGATCGCCCTGGCGATGGGCGCGACGGCGCGGAAGGCCGCCGACGCCCACACCGCCCGCGAGGTCACCGCCGCCTTCCGGCGGATCTCGCCCGCCGATCCCGTGAAGTACGACTTCGCGCTGACCCGGCTGGGCATTCGCGACGACCTGCGGCTTTCCGCCCTGCTCGCCCGCTGCCGGGCGAAGCCGAAGGAAAGGGCACATGCCTGAATGGCTGACGGGCATCCCGGTGAGCTTCTGGGCGGTCCTGGGCGAGATGGCCCCGTACCTGCTCTTCGGCTTTCTCGTCGCGGGCGTGCTGAGCGTGTTCATCTCGCCGGAGTTTGTCGAGCGCCACCTGGGCGGCCGGGGCGTCTGGCCGGTCGTCAAGGCCTCCGCCTTCGGCGTGCCGCTGCCGCTGTGCTCCTGCGGTGTGATCCCCGTGGCCGCCTCCCTCCGAAGACACGGCGCCGGCAGGGGCGCGACGACGGCGTTTCTCATCTCCACGCCGCAGACGGGAGTGGACAGCATCCTGGTGACGCTGAGCCTGCTCGGGCCGATCTTCGCGATCTATCGTCCCATCGCGGCGCTGGTCAGCGGCGTGGTGGGCGGAGCGGTCGTCTCGGCCGGCGGAAAGGGCGAGGCCTCGACCGGCCCGAGTGAGAAGTGCGGCGAGGCCTGCTGTGCAGCCGAGCCGGGGCGGGGCAAGGCGGTCCGCGCGCTTGCCTACGGCTTCGTCACGCTGCCCCGCGATATCGGGTGGACGCTGCTCGTGGGTCTGGCCGTGGCCGCACTGATCTCCGCGGTCGTGCCGGAGGGCTACTTCTCCACCCTCGTCCCGCCGGGGCCGCTGCAGATCCTCGTGCTGATGCTGGTTGCGGTACCCGTGTACATCTGTGCTACGGCGTCGGTTCCCGTCGCGGCCAAGCTGATCGTGGCCGGTGTCTCGCCGGGGGCCGCCTTCGCGCTGCTGATGACCGGGCCGGCCACCAACGCCGCCACCGTGGCGACCGTCTGGAAGGTCCTGGGGAAGCGAACGTGCCTGATCTACCTGGCCACGATGATGCTCGCGGCGTTCGCGGGCGGACTCCTGCTGGATGGGATCGTCAGCGTTCAGGACGTCAAGGCGGCGATGCATCACGGCTGGATGCCCGCCTGGCTGAAGGGCGTCTCCGCCGTTGCGCTGCTGGGCGTGCTGGCGGCGGGGGCGTTCCATCGACACAGGCACACGGAGACGGTGGAGCACTCCCACGGGGCACAATCGCTGACGCTGGCCGTCAAGGGCATGACGTGCAGCCACTGCGCCGCGAGCATCCGGCGCACGTTGTCGCAGTGCCCCGGCGTGGCGGGCGTCGAAGTCGATCTCGCCGGCGGGCGAGCGGAAGTATCCGGCAGAGAACTTGATGCGGCCTTGCTTTGCGGGGCCGTCGGAGAGCTTGGATACGGCGCGGAAGTAAGGTGAACGCCGATCAGTCTCGCGAGCCGCCGCCGGCCTATAATGTCAGAGGATGTCCCACGGTGCTGATCGCTCTTCGCGGCGTCGCTGAGTGCCCTGCTGGACGCCGCAATCAACGACGCGAATGGAAAGGAACCGGGATGACCGATCGCAAGGGTGCGGTAACGTTCCAGGGCCGGCCGCTCACGCTCACGGGCGGGGAGCTTGCGGTGGGCGATCCCGCGCCCGCGGCGGCCCTGCTGGCCAATGACCTGACCGAAGTGAACCTCTCGGACTTCCGCGGCAAGGTGTGCGTTCTCTCCGTCGTGCCATCGCTCGACACCCCGGTCTGCGACGCCCAGACGCGGCGGTTCAACGCCGAAGCCGCGGCGCTGGGCGGCGACGTGGTGATCCTGACGGTGAGCATGGACCTCCCCTTTGCCCAGGGGCGCTGGTGCGGCGCCGCCGGGATCGACGCGGTCGTGACGCTCTCTGATCATCGCGACGCGGCCTTCGGCGAGGCCTACGGCGTGCTCATCCCGGAGCTGCGCCTGCTGACGCGGGCGGTCTTCGTCGTGGACCGTGAAGGTTCGATTCGATATATCCAGATCGTCGGAGAGATCACCGACGAGCCGGACTACAACGCCGTCTTGCAGGCGGTCCGGGAGTTGGCGTAAACTGATGCTCAGGGTCGTTCTGTGTGGGTGCCGCGAGGCGACGGCCTCGCCGAGTGCAAACCGCAAAGGAGCACATCCATGACTGAGAAACTCCAGGTGTACAAGTGTGACGTGTGTGGCAATGTGGTCGAGGTGCTGGAGCACGGCGCGGGCGAGCTGGTCTGCTGCGGGCAGCCCATGACGCTCCAGCAGGAAAAGACCGAGGACGCCGCCACCGAGAAGCACGTGCCCTTCATCGAGCGGATCGACGGCGGCTACAGGGTCCGCGTCGGCCAGAACGCCGCCCACCCGATGGAGCAGAAGCACTACATCCAGTGGATCGAGCTGCTGGCCGACGGGAAGGCCTGCCGGCAGTTCCTCGAGCCGGGCGACGCGCCGGAGGCGGTCTTCAGCGTTTCCGCCGAGAACGTCTCGGCCCGCGAGTACTGCAACATACACGGGCTGTGGAAGGGCCAGTGACACCCGACCGTCCCGTGAACGGGCCGGTCCCTGCACGGAAAAAGGAGCGAAACCATGGGCACGCGAGCACGTGAGATCCTGGGAATGGACGTCGACGAGCTTCTGGGCCTTCTCAACAGGGCCTACGCCAGCGAATGGCTGGCGTACTACCAGTACTGGCTGGGCACCAAGCTCATCAAGGGGCCGATGAAGGACGCGGTCGCCGCCGAGCTGCTTCAGCACGCCACGGAGGAGCTGATGCACGCCGACATGCTGGCCGGTCGGATCATCCAGTTGGGCGGCACGCCCGTCCTGGAGCCGAGGGCCTGGTACGACGAAAGCCCCTGCGCTTACGACGCCCCGGCCGACGCCTACGTCGCCGTCCTGCTCGACCAGAACATCGCCGGCGAGCAGTGCGCCATCAGCGCCTACAAGGAGCTGATGGACGCCACCAGCGGCAAGGACATGATCACCTGCAACATGGCGCTGACCATTCTCGAGCAGGAAGTCGAGCACGAGGAAGACCTCCAGGGCCTGAAGGAAGATCTGGAGCTGATGGCCGCCCGCGGCAGCAAGTAGCTCCGCCCGCGGCGCAAGGAGATGCAGGATGATAACCTTCAATGCGGACGAGATCTTCGAGATGGCCGAGCAGATCGAGCGCAACGGCGCGGGGTTCTACCGCAAGGCGGCCGAGCCGGCCGGCGGTGAGGGCCGCGACCTGCTGCTGCGACTCGCGGCGATGGAAGACGATCACGAGCGGACCTTCGCCGCCATGCGCGCCGAACTGGCGCCCGGAGAGAGACAGGCCACCGCGTTCGACCCGGACAACGAGGCGGTCCTGTACCTCCAGGCCATGGCCGACGGCAAGGTCTTCGCTTTCGATCCGGCCGAGGCCCTCTCCGGGCAGGAGCCCATGGAGGAGATCCTCGACGTCGCGATCGGCCTGGAGAAGGACTCCATCGTCTTCTACCAGAGCATGAAGGACGTCGTCCCCGCCGCGGCCGGAAAGGAAAAGCTCGACGGGATCATCCGGCAGGAGATCGGGCATATTCTCGACCTCACAAAGCAGCTCGAGGCGCTGAAGGAATAGCAGGGCCTCCACGGGAGAGCCATCGATGGACGAGGCATTCGCCGCGACGAAGGTCACCGACAACGTCTACTGGGTCGGCGCCATCGACTGGGACGTGCGCAACTTCCACGGCTACCTGACCAGCCGCGGCACGACGTACAACGCGTTCCTCGTCCTGGCCGAGAGGCCCGCGCTGATCGACACCGTCAAGGCACCGTTCTTCGACGACATGATGGCACGGATCGCCTCGGTCCTCGATGCGGGCAGGATCGACTACATCGTCTCCAACCACTCGGAGATGGACCACTCCGGCTGCCTGCCGCGGACGATCGCCGCCGTCAGGCCCCGGCAGGTCCTCGCCTCGAAGATGGGCTGCAAGGCCCTGGCCGGCCACTTCCGCATGGACGGGAAGGTCACCGCCGTCGGCGACGGCGAGGGCCTGGACCTCGGCAACATGAAGCTCTCCTTCGCCGAGACCCGCATGTGCCACTGGCCCGACAGCATGGTCACCTACCTGCACGAGGATCAACTGCTGTTCTCCCAGGACGCCTTCGGGATGCACCTCGCCGGCCACGAGCGCTTCGCCGACGAGCTCGACCGGAGCATACTGGACTACGAGGCCGCGAAGTACTACGCCAACATCCTGCTGCACCTTTCGCCGTTCATCCGGAAGGCCCTCAAGAAGATCGGCGATCTCGGCATCCCTCTGCGCACGGTCGCGCCCGATCACGGCCCGATCTGGCGGACGGAGGAAGGCATCCGGGGCATCCTCGACGCGTACGCCCGCTGGGCCCGGCAGGAGCCGACCCGCAAGGCCGTGGTGGTCTACGACACGATGTGGCAGAGCACGGCCGCGATGGCGCGGGCGATCGGTGAAGGCCTCTCCCAAGGCGGCGCATCGGTCAAGCTGATGTCCATGAGCTCCTCTCACCGCAGCGACGTGGTGACCGAGCTGCTCGATGCCGGTGCGCTCCTCGTCGGCTCGCCCACGATGAACAACAACATCTTCCCGTCGGTCGCCGACGTGATGACGTACCTCAAGGGCCTGCGGCCGCGGAACCTCGTGGGCGCGGCCTTCGGCTCCTACGGCTGGGGCGGCGAGGCGCCCAGGCAGCTCCACGCGATGCTGGAGGAGATGGGCGTCGAGACCGTCGCCGACCCGCTGCGGGTCCCTTACGTGCCGGACGAGGCGGCGCTGCTCGAGTGCCGCCGCCTCGGTGAGGCGGTGGCCGGCAGGCTTGGGGAGATCTGCGATGCCCGGTAGCGATCTCGACCTCCATGCGCTGTTCACCCTCGGCTACGGGGTCTACATCGTCACCTCGCGCAAGGACGGGCGCCTCAACGGCCAGGTCTCCAACGCCGTCATGCAGGTGACGGACACGCCTCCGCGGCTGGCCGCGGCCGTCAACAAGGGCTCCCTGACCCACGAGCTCATCTCCGAAAGCGGCGTGTTCGCGGTCACCGTGCTGGCGGAATCGGCGCCGATGAAGCTGATCGGCCTGTTCGGCTTCCGCTCCGGAAGGAGCACGGACAAGCTCTCGCAGGTATCTCACGAAGCGGGCTCGACCGGCTGCCCGATCGTCCGCGACCACGCGCTGGCCTGCACGGAGGTGCGGGTGGAGACGGCGGTGGACTGCGGCACGCACACGGTGTTCATCGGCGAGGTCGTCGCCGCGCGGATCATCGGGCGGGGCAGACCCATGACCTACGCCTACTACAGGGAGGTGCTCGGTGGAAAGACGCCTCCCACGGCACCCACCTACCGGGCTTCCAACGCCGCACGGCCGCGGAAGGCGGGAAAGGAGATCTCGACCATGGACAAATACGTTTGCGACGTTTGCGGCTATGTGTACGATCCGGCTGCCGGCGACCCGGACAACGGCGTCGAGCCCGGCACGGCGTTTGAGGACGTGCCCGACGAGTGGATCTGTCCCGAGTGCGGCGTGGGCAAGGACGAGTTCTCGCCCGCGGAGTAGATGCCTCGGCACGAAGGATCCCGCCCCGCCGGGACGGCGCAAATGCCCCACGCCGGACCAACCGAACAGGACCTTGACCTTGCCTTGGCGGCCCAGCTTCAGGCCGCGCTGCTGCCCAAGGCCTGTCCGACGGACTGCCCGCACCATATCGCCGCGGCGCGGAACCGCATGTGTGCCGGCGTCGGCGGCGATTTCCACGATTTCCTCCGGATCAACGACGAGCAGATCGCCCTGGTGATCGGCGACGTGATCGGGCACGGCGTCCGGGCGTCGCTGATCATGGCTCAGATCATGGGTTTCCTGCGGTCCGACCGGCCCAGGCAGAGCCGCCCGGCGCAGATGATCGCCGCCCTGAACACCACGCTCATCGACCTGGGCGAGCGGATCGACTCGATCCTGTCCTGCTCGCTGCTCTACGGCGTGATCGACGCGCCGACGGGAGCGGGGTTCTTCGTCAACGCCGGACACCCCGGCCCGTTCCTCTACGACAGGCGGAAAGGCGACTTCCATCGCCTGGGGCGACCCGATATCCTGCTGGGCGTCGAGGAGTTCAGGCCGACCGAAGCCTGCCATACCTTTCGCCCGGGCGAGCGCCTTGTGATGTTCACGGACGGCATCGTGGAGGCGGCGGACCCGGCCGGCGAGCGGTTCGGCGACGAGCGGCTCCGCGACGTCGTACGGGAGCATCTCGCCGCCGATCCGGAGAGCTGCGCCGAGGCCGTCTTCCGGTCGGTCCAGGAGTTTCGCGGCGATGCCCGGCAGATGGACGATGAAACGATCGTCGTGGTGGATCGCGTGTAGGGCCGGCGGGACGCCGCGGGGGCTTCTGAAGGGGCCTCCGCAATCGCATTGTCCGCACGTTTCGCACGAGAATGAATCCCGTTGAGCTGGCTGACTGTCCTGGGTATCGCCGTCGGTCTGGCCATGGACGCATTCGCGGTGTCCATCGTGGCCGGGCTGACCATCGAGCGCCTGACCGGCCGCCACGTGTTCCGCCTCGCCTTTCATTTCGGCCTGTTCCAGTTCATGATGCCCGTGCTGGGGTGGCTGGCCGGGCGCTCGGTCGCCGAGTACATCGACCCCTACGACCACTGGGTCGCCTTTGGGCTGCTGGTCTTCATCGGCGGCAGGATGCTCTGGGAGGCCCGGTCCGCCCGGCCCGCCCGCGCCCGCCGGGACCCGACACGCGGCTGGACGCTCGTGGCCCTCTCGGCGGCCACGAGCATCGACGCCCTGGCCGTCGGCCTGAGCATGGCCTTCCTGGGCGTGGCGATCTGGCTGCCGAGCGTGGTGATCGGCATGGTGGCCGCGGCGATGACGCTGGTCGGCATCTGCTTCGGAAGCCGCCTGGGGCGACGGGGCGGCCGATGGGCCGAGCTGCTCGGCGGCCTCATCCTGATCGCCATCGGCGCGCGGATCCTCATCTCGAGCTGCTTCGGTTGACCCGGCCGCCCGAAAGGCCGTCCAACCATCCTGATTGAAAGGACGACGCGATGGCATGGTTCTATGATCTCAACCCGGTGCTCCAGGCGCTGCTGGCCACGCTGGGCACGTGGATCGTCACCGCCCTGGGCGCTTCGCTGGTGTTCTTCGCGAAGAGCATCTCGCGGAAGTACCTCGACGGCTCGCTCGGCATGGCCGCGGGGGTGATGATCGCCGCGAGCTTCTGGAGCCTCCTCGCCCCGGCCATCGACCTGGCCGAGGCCTCCTACGGCGAGGCGCTCAAATGGCTCCCGCCGCTGGCGGGCTTCCTGCTCGGGGCCGTCGTGCTGCGGGTCATCGACGGCGTGCTTCCTCACATGCACCCCGACCTCGCCGCCGAAGGGCCCAAGACCTCCTGGCAGCGAAGCACGCTGCTCGTACTGGCCATCACGATCCACAACATCCCGGAAGGCCTGGCCGTCGGCGTGGCCTTCGGGGCGGCCGCGAGCCTCACCGGCGACGCCAAGGCCGCGCAGATCGGGGCCGCCATCGCCCTGGCCATCGGCATCGGTCTCCAGAACTTCCCCGAGGGCACCGCCGTCTCGCTGCCCCTCCGGCGGGAGGGCATGGGGCGGCTGAAGTGCTTCTGGTACGGCCAGCTCTCCGCCTTCGTCGAGCCGGTCGCCGGCGTGCTCGGGGCCGTACTGGTCCTGTCGATGACGGCCATCCTCCCTTACGCGCTGGCCTTCGCGGCCGGGGCGATGATCTTCGTCGTCGCAGAAGAGCTCATCCCCGAGTCGCAGCGCGAAGGCAACGTCCACCTGGCCACGGGCGGCGTGATCGCCGGCTTCTGCATCATGATGACGCTGGACGTCGCCCTGGGCTGAGCAGATGGCCATGAGCTGTTCGAGAAAGGCCAAGGTCCTGTTTCTCTGCACGGGGAACTCGTGCCGCAGCCAGATGGCCGAGGGGTGGGCGCGGCACCTGAAGGGCGACCGCGTGGAGGCGTATTCGGCGGGCATCGAGGCCCGCGGGCTGGCCCGCACTTGCCGGTCGCGGGAAGAGAGGCTAATCTGCTATCGCCTCGTGCGGGATGAGATCCGGACCTTCGTGGAAGCCCCGCCGGAGGCCCTGAGTCAGCCGGCCCCCCAACAAGGAGCACAGAGCCAATGAAGCATTCCGCCGTCCTGCTGAGTGTGATTCTCGCGGCGGCCGTGCCGCTGGTGGCCCAGGAACCGGACCTGTTCGGCCCCGGGCTGGTGCCGGGGCCCGGCGCCCGGCCGGCGCACATGCGAAGCTCGGCCGTCGCGTCGCACACGGCCGTCGCCGCCGGTCAGGAGTTCCACGCAGCCGTCGAGATCCGCATCGACGACGGCTGGGTGTATTACAGCCCCGCCCCGGGCGAGATCGCCAAGCCCGCGAGGGTGACCGTCGAGGCCCAAGGGCTGGTCGTCGGCGAGATTCTCTGGCCGCCCGACGGGCCGTACGAGAGCGACCTGGGCGGCGGCGAGAAGGTGGTGAACCACGTCTACAAGAAGCGGGCCGTCCTGTACGTCCCGCTGACCGTGCCCGCCGACGCCCAAGCCGGCAGGCGGACGATCACCATCGTTGCGGCCGGCCAGGTCTGCGGCGACGTCTGTATCGACGTCGAGGTGCCGGCCTCGGTCGCGGTGACGGTGGGGCCGGACACCGTCGTCAACGACGCCTGGACCGGCCAACTTGCCGACGGCCTGAACAGCGCCGTGCCCGCGGCGAAGCTGCCCTCCCTCCGTCCCCGGGAAGTCGCCGGCGGGGCCGGGCCGGTCGCGCCATCAGGCGCAGCCGGCCTGACGACCTGGACGGGACTGGGCCTGGCGCTGCTGGCGGGCCTGATCCTCAACGTCATGCCGTGCGTGCTGCCCGTGGTGCCGCTGCGGATCCTCAGCCTGGCGCAGATGGCGGGTCAGCAGCGCCGGCGGATGGTCACCATGGGCCTGGCCTTCGCCGCCGGCATCGTGCTGTTCTTCGTGGCGCTGGCGGTGGTGAACGCGGTGCTTCGGCTGGCCGCCCAGCAGGCCTTCAGCCTCAGCGGGCTCTTCCAGTTCCGGGCGGTGCGGATCGGCCTGGCGCTGGTCCTGGTGGCCCTGGCGGCGAACCTGTTCGGGCTGTTCAACGTGGTGGTTCCCGGCCGCGTGGCGGGCATGGGCCCGGCGGGGGCCCAGCCCGGGCGGGGAGGGCATCTGACCTCCGCGGGGATGGGGCTGATGATGGCCGTGCTGGCCACGCCGTGCAGCTTCGCGATCCTCGCCCAGGCGCTGGCCTGGGCGCAGCTCGCGCCGTTGTGGCTGGGAACGGCCTCGATCCTGACGATCGGTGTGGGCATGGCCGCTCCCCACGCCGTGCTGGCGGCCTTTCCCCAACTGCTCGACAAGCTCCCCCGCCCGGGCCGATGGATGGAGCTGTTCAAGCAGTCGATGGGGTTCCTGCTGCTGCCCGTGGCGATCTGGCTGATCTTCGCCGGCAGCCGAGACACGTATCCCGGGTGGGTCGTGGCCTACGGCGTGGTGCTGGCGCTGAGCCTCTGGATATGGGGCACGTGGGTCCGCTTCGACGCGCCGCGGCGGAGAAGGATCGTGGTTCGGTCCCTGGCGGCCGTGCTGGCCGTCGGCGCCGGCTTCTGGATGCTCGCGCCGCCCAAGCGGCTCGCCGTCCGGTTTGAGGAGTTCAGCCGCGAGCGGATCGAGGCGGCCGGGCGCGAGAAGCGGCTGGTCCTCGTGAAGTTCACGTCGGCCACCTGCCTGAGCTGCGTCTGGCTGGACCGCACGGTCTACAGCGATCCGGACGTGGCCAGGGAGCTGGAGGCCCGCAACGTCGTGGCGCTGGAGGCCGACACGACGGACGCCGACGCGCCGGCGTCGAAGATGCTCAGGCAGCGCTTCGGCGGCGCGCCGCCGCTGACGGCGCTGCTGCCCCCCGGCGGGCGCAGGGCGGTCCGCCTCGACGGGAAGTTCACCAAGGCGGACCTGCTGGCGGCCCTGGAGAGGGCATCCGGAGCCAGACCGACAGACGGCTGACCGAACGGGGCAGCGCCCCGCGGCGGCCGGGGCGCGAGGCACGTCATCTCACCTTCGCCGGCGGACTTGCCCGGCAAGAACCCGCCGTCGAGTTCCGTGTTCCTAGATTGGATCGCAGCCTGCGGGCTGGCGGAGCTTTGCCGGAAGGAAGCCTCCGGGGAAGCTCCTGTGTAGTGACGTGCCGTCGCAATGCGGGACGGGAAGATGAGAAAGCAGCGAGGTGTGGCGATTGCCCTGGCGTTGGTTTCGCTCGTCTGTGCCGCACCGGCCGCGGAGGTCCAGAAGGCCCTGGACCTCACCGGGAGGACGCTGGCCTTCGTGCAGCGCAGCGCCCCCCGGCCGAAGCTGGCCGCGGAACTGAAGGCCCTCGAGAAGCGCCTCTCGATGGCGAAGGCGCTGAGGGACCTGAAGGGCGTCAGCGAGGAAGAGCTCTACGCGGAGGTCCGCGGGCTTCGGCGGCGGATCATCCTCTCGCACCCGCTGCTGGACTTCGACAAGCTGCTGATCAACAAGCGGACGTGCCGGATTCCCGGGCACATGTGCGACCAGTACCTCGGCCGACACCACGGCCCCGGCCCGGGGCTGGTGATCCTGGAGTCGTGGAAGGACAAGCCGAGAGAGACCCTCCTGCTGGAGGGCAAGCTGCCGAAGGGGCTGGTGATGCACCCGGACCTGTCCTTCGACGCCAGGCGGGTGGTGTTCTCCTTCTGTGACACGTCGGACCCCAAGCGCAGGGAGGAGCGCGGCCACTTCCTCTACGAGATCGATCTCCCCACGGGCAAGGTCCGCCAGATCACGGGCACGGCGAGGGACAAGTTCAAGGGCGCGGGCGGGCGGCAGACGGTGCTCATCGAGGACTTCGACCCGTGCTATCTTCCCGACGGGGGCTTCGCGTTCATCTCGACGCGGAGCCAGCAGTACGGGCGATGTCACGGCAGCCGTTACGTGCCATCCTACGTCCTGTATCGCTCGGACGCGGACGGATCGAACATCCGCCGGCTCTCCTTTAACGAAGCCAACGAGTGGGACCCCGCCGTGCTGCACGACGGCACCATCATCTACTGCCGCTGGGATTACATCAACCGGCACGACACGAACTTCCAGAGCCTCTGGGTGATCCGTCCCGACGGCAGGGGCACGGCGCACTTCTACGGCAACAATTCCGTCGGCCCGTGCATGATCACCGAGGCGAGGCCCATTCCCCGCTCGCACAAGGTCGTCGCCACGGCGACGGACCATCACGGCAACACGACCGGCTCGATCATCGTGATCGACACCTACCGGGGCCAGGACGGCGGCGAGCCGCTGCTGAGCCTGACGCCGGAGATCGGCTTTCCCGAGCGCCGCGCCCCCCAGGGCACCACGTATGTTCCCCGCCCGCTGCGCGAGGTCGTCGCCTCCTCCGACAGGTCGCGTCGCCGCAGGAGCGGCCGGGCCGCCACGCCCTTCCCCGTCAGCGAGGACCTCTTCTTCGTGGCCATGGACAACGGCGGGCGATACGCCGTCTTCCTGATCGACACGCTGGGCGGCCGGGAACTGATCTACCAGGACCCCAAGATCTCCTGCTTCGCTCCCATCCCCATCCAGGCCGTTCCGAGGCCCCCGGTCGTCTGCTCGATCCCGGCAGATACGGACGAGAAGACGGGCTTGTTCTTCGTCCAGGACGTCTATCGGAGCACGCAGCCCATCGAGCGCGGCACGATCAAGGCCCTGCGCGTCTCACGGATCATCAGCCAGCCGACGCGAGCCAAGCCGAGACTGAGCTACGTGAACAACGAGATCATCAAGCGGATTCTCGGCACGGTGCCGGTGAATGGGGACGGTTCGGTCGCGTTCGAGGCCCCCGCCCAAACGCCGCTTCAGTTCCAGCTCCTCGACGCCGGCGGCATGGCCGTGATGACCATGCGCAGCCTGGTGTACCTCCAGCCGGGCGAGATGGCCAGTTGTGTCGGCTGCCACGAGCCTCGCGAGGACACGCCGGTGCCGCTGGAACGTCCCGCCGACGTCAGGTTCCGCAAGCTCGATCCCCCGGCGGGGCCGCGGTACGAAGGGGGCTTCAGCTTCGTCCGCACGGTCCAGCCGGTCCTGGACCGCTATTGCATAAAGTGCCACGGCCTGGGAAAGACCCCGAGCGGCATCAGCCTCTTGGGAACGCCCGGCGGCACCTATAACACCGCGTATGACTCGATCATGAAGCGCAGGGGGCTGGTGAGGATCGCCCAGCGAAACAGCGAGAGCGTCCCGAGCCGGCCGAGGGACTACTTCGCCCACGCCGGGAAACTCGTCCAGGTGCTTCGCGAGAAGCACAAGGACCGCCTCCGGCTCGATGCGGAGAGCTTCCAGCGGATCGTGGACTGGCTGGACCTCAACGCCCAGTACTACGGCGATTACTCGTTCAACCGCGCGGAGAGGCGGCCGTCCGACCGGGCAGGCGAGAAGGCGCTTCGCGAGCGCATCCGCTTGCGGTTCGGCGAGGAGCTGGCCGGCCAGCCGTTCGCCGCGCTGGTGAACGTCGCCCTGCCGACCGAGAGCCGCATCCTCAAGGCCCCGCTGGCGGTGAAGGCCGGCGGCTGGGGGCAGATCACGACCCGCGGCTGGTCCAGCACGCAGGATCGAGGCTACCGGGAGATGCTCAAGCTCGTGGAAGGCTCGATCCGGCCGATGGAGCGCCACGACATCACCGGCACCTGCGGCTCGGGCGAGGGCGGCCGGGGCTGTCGGTGCGGGTGCTGCTGGGTCCGCCCGGTGCGGGCCCGGCGTCAGAAGCGGGAGGGCCTTGCCGGCGGCATCGCTTCCGGCGAGTAGACGGCGGCGCGCTTCTGCGCGCGATGCGCGGATCGCGGGCGACGGCCTGCACGCCGTGCCTCTCGGGGGCGCTGTCCATGGATTCGCAGACGGGGCACACGGAGAAATGTCATGAGACGACTGGCGGGAAGTGTCGCTCTTGCGGCCGTCAGCCTGACGCACGTTCTCGCGGCAACAGCGGAACCTCTGCGGAAGCTGCGGGGCGTGCCGTTCACCAAGGTGGCCATTCAGGACAAGTTCTGGGCGCCGCGGATCGAGACGAATCGCACGCGCTCGATCCCGCACAACTTCAAGTGGTGCCGCCAGACCGGCCGCTTCAGCAACTTCGCCAAGGCCGGCGGGCTCATGGCCGGCGGCTTTGAGGGCATCTACTTCAATGACTCCGACGTCTACAAGGTGCTGCAAGGGGCCTCGTACTCGCTCCAGGCCCACGGCGATCCCAACCTCGACGGGCAGGTCGATGAGGTCATCGCCTGGATCGCCGCCGCCCAGCAGCCCGACGGCTACCTCAACAGCTACTACACGCTCAAGGAGCCGAAGCGCAAGTGGACCAACTGCCGCACCCGCCACGAGCTGTACTGCGCCGGGCACCTGTTCGAGGCGGCCGTCGCACACCACCGCGCGACGGGCAAGAAGACCCTGCTGAACGTGGCGATCAAGTTCGCCGACCGGATCGGCGAGATCTTCGGACCCGACAAGCGCCACGACGTGCCCGGCCACGAGGAGATCGAGCTGGCACTCGTCAAGCTCGCGCAGGCCACCGGCCGAGAGAAGTACTTCCAGCTCGGCAAGTTCTTCCTGGACATCCGCGGGCGCACGTCGGAGAAGCGCCCGAAGACGTACGGCAACTACTGCCAGGACCACCTGCCCGTGACGGAGCAGAGCGAACCGACCGGCCACGCCGTCCGCGCGATGTACCTGTATTCGGGCATGGCGGACGTGGCGGCGGCCACGGGCGACGAGGCATACGTCGCGGCGCTGAACCGCCTGTGGCGCAACACCGTCGAGAAGAAGATGTACATCACCGGCGCGATCGGCTCGACGCGCCACGGGGAGGCGTTCGGCGAGAACTACCAACTGCCCAACGAGACGGCCTACGGGGAGACGTGCGCGTCGGTCGGCATGTGCCTGTGGAACCACCGGATGAACCTGCTGCACGCCGACGCGAAGTACATGGACACGTTCGAGCGGACGGCGTACAACGGCTTCCTCGCCGGCGTGGACCTCGGCGGCGAGAAGTTCTTCTACGTCAACCCGCTGGCGAGCAGGGGCCGGCACCACCGCCAGCCGTTCTACGGCTGCGCGTGCTGCCCGACGAACGTCGTCCGCTTCGTCCCGTCGCTGCCGGGCTACGTCTACGCCACCGGCGAGGACGGGATCTACGTGAACCTCTACGTCGCGGGCACGGCCCGGGTGAAGCTCGGCGAGCGGACGGTGACGCTCAAGCAGGAGACCCGCTACCCGTGGGACGGCCGCGTGCGCATCACCGTCTCGCCCGACGCGCCCGCCGACTTCACCTTCTACCTGCGCAGCCCCGGCTGGACGCCGGGGCGCACGGGCAAGGACGACCTCCACCGGACCGAGCCCGCCGAACGCTCGGACCTGTGGTCGATGGTGTTCACCAGGCCCCGGAAGCTCAAGGGGCTGAAGAACGTGCGGGGCTACGTGGCCCTGCGGCAAACGTGGAAGGGCGGCGACGTCATCGAGCTGGGCATCCCCATGCCCATTCAGCGCGTCTATTCTCACGCCGCCGTCGAGGCCAACCGCGGGCGCGTGGCGCTCCAGCGCGGGCCGATCGTCTACTGCCTCGAGGCCGTCGACAACGGCGGGCACGTCACCGACGTCTACCTGCCCCGCCACGCGAAGCTCACCACCGAGCTCCGCGGGGACCTGCTCGGCGGGGTGCACGTGATCCGCGCCAGGGCGATGGTCCGCAACGCGCCGCCGGCCGGGGACGAGCCGATCGACATCCTCGCCGTGCCGTACTACGCCTGGGACCACCGCGAGCCGGGCGAGATGGCCGTCTGGATCGCAGAGGACCCCGCCATGGCCCGCGCGCACCCGGCGCCGACCGTCGCATCCCGGGCGAAGGCCGCGGCGTCACACGTGTGGCGCAGCGACGCGGCCGACGCCCTCAACGACCAGGTCGCCCCGAAGAGCTCCAACGACCACTCCATCCCGCGGCTCACCTGGTGGGCCCACCGCGGCACGGCCGAGTGGGTGCAGTATACGTTCAGGAAGCCGACCAGGGTCCGCGGCGTGGAGGTCTACTGGTTCGACGACAAGCCCCGCGGCGGCGGGTGCCGCGTGCCCAAGAGCTGGCGGGTGACGTACAAGGCGGGCGAGGAATGGAGGCCCGTGGCCGGGGCGGGCGAGTACGGCACGAAGATCAACCAGTACAACGCCGTCACGTTCGAGGCCGTAACGACCACGGCCCTCCGCGTCGAGGTCCAGCTCCAGGAGAACTTCTCCGGCGGCATCCTCGAATGGCGTCTGAAGGAGGCCGGGAAGTAGCGATTCGGCTGGTGCGCGGCTTCTCTTACTTGCCGACGAGCGTTGCGCACGCCAGTTTGCCGAGCTTGCTTCGGGCGTAGAGACGCCCGTTGGCGAGGATCGGGGCGGCCCAGCACTTGCCGCGGACCACCTTCCCCGAGGCGAGTGCCTTGAAGCCCTCCGGCGAGGCCCCGGCGATGACGATCCTCCCATCCTCGGCAAGGATGACGAGCTTTCCGTCGGCCAGGATGAGCGAGCCCTTGCCCAGGCCGCCCTGCGTCCACTTCTTCTCGCCCGATGCAGTCTCCAGGCACGTCAGCGTCGATTCGTCGAAGCCGTAGACGGCGCCCTTGTAGAGGACCGAGCAACTGCGGTGGTTCCGCATGTTCCTGTTGCGCCACACCTCGCGGGGCGCCGCGCCGGAGACGTCGAGCAGGGCGCAGCCCTTGTTGTAGCCGGACGAGATGAAGACCTTCTTCCCGCCGTCGATGGGGATCGGGTCGCCGGCGTTGACGTCGTAGCGGGTCTTCCACGGGTGCTCCCAGACCTTCGTGCCGTCGGGCTTGACGGCCAGGACGCTCTGCTTTGAGAAGAGCGCCAACAGCGTCTCGCCGCCCCGCTGGTAGGGCATGGGCGTGGAGTACCCGCCCGGCCCGGGGCCGCTTTCCCAGAGGACCTTGCCGGTGTCCTTCTCCACGGCCGTGCCGGCCGAACCGGCGTTCAGGATGAGCATCTTGCCCATGACCAGCGGCGAGCCCGCCAGCCCCCAGCCGGGTGGCTTGACTGCCAGGCGGGTGTTCCAGAGCCTCGTGCCCTTGGCTGCGTCCAGGCAGAACACGTGCCCGCGCCTCGACAGCGTGTAGACCCTCCCGCCGTCCACGGTCGGCGTCGTGTTGGGGCCGCCCTCGTAGAGGCCCTTGTCCAGCGGGCAGTCGTAAGTGAACGTCCAGAGCTTCTTGCCCGTCACGGCGTCGAAGCAGAAGACGGTGTCCTTATCGGCCTTGTTTCCCATCGTATAGACGCGGCCGCCGGCGACGGCGATGCTGCTGCACCCGGTGGTGACCGGCTGCGACCAGAGCACCTTGACCCCGGCCGTCGGGTCGCACCATCCGGTCTCCTGCGAAATGCCGTCGTGGCTCGTCCCGCGGTACATCGGCCAGTCCCCCGCAGGGCTCAGTCTCGCTGCGCCAACAATGGTCAAACAGACCAGCAGAACACGGAGACGTTTCATATTGGTGTGGTTCGCCATCTTCCTCTCTCCGTTCACCAGTGTGTTCTCATCACGCACGGTCGCAGGATTGTTACCGCAGCAGCGCGCCGCCGCAAGTCCTCCCTATGGCATTTAGTGTCTGGCATCGGGCATTCCCAGCCTTTAGACTGACAATCGCCCTGCACAAACGTTTGAGTCGGTGAGCAGCAAAGGAGAGCGTGTCATGTCCAGTTTGAGAATCGTTGCGATGGTGTCGCTGCTGGCGGCGTTTGCCTCGGCCGCCTCGGGCCAGTGGAAGCCGGCGCCGGGGCCGCTGATGACGCGATGGGCCAAGGACGTCTCGCCCCGGAAGGCGCATCCGGAGTACCCCCGCCCGCAGATGGTCCGGAAGGAATGGCTGAACCTCAACGGCCTGTGGCAGTACGCCCTGGCGGCCGAAGGCGATGCGCCGCCCGTGGGCAAGGACCTGCCCGACAAGATCCTCGTGCCCTTCCCGATCGAGTCTTCGCTGAGCGGCGTGGGCAAGCGGGCCGAGAGACTGTGGTACCGCCGCACGTTCTCCGTGCCGAGGGCGTGGGAAGCCTCCGGCCGGCACGTGCTGCTGCACTTCCAGGCGGTGGACTGGGAGGCGACCGTCCACGTCAACGGAAAACGCCTCGGCACGCACCGAGGCGGCTACGACGCCTTCAGCTTCGACGTCACCGACGCGCTCAAGGGCGGCGAGGCCAACGAGCTCATCGTCGGCGTATTCGACCCCACCGACAAGGGCGCCCAGCCGCGAGGCAAGCAGGTCTCCAAGCCCCGCGGCATCTGGTACACGCCGACGACGGGCATCTGGCAGACGGTCTGGCTGGAGCCGGTGCCGGAGACGCACATCCGCCGCCTCGTCCTGACGCCCGACGTGGACGGCAAGTGCCTGCGCCTGGTGGCCGAGGTGGGCGGTCCGACCGAGGGCCGAGGCATCAAGCCGACCGGCGGCCCGGCCGATGCCCTGACCGTGAAGGCGACGGCCTACGACGGCGACGAGAAGGTTGCCACGATGGCCGGCGGGGCCGGCGACCAGGTGCCGCTGCCGCTGCCCAGCCCCAAGCTCTGGTCCCCCGAGTCCCCTCACCTGTATGACCTGAAGGTCGAACTGATCCTGACCGGAAGCGGCAAGGCGATCGACGGCGTCTCCAGCTACTTCGGCATGCGGAAGATCTCGCTGGGCAAGGACGCCGACGGCGTCACGCGGATCATGCTGAACGGCAAGTTCGTCTTTCAGATCGGCCCGCTGGACCAGGGCTTCTGGCCGGACGGGCTGTACGCGGCGCCCAGCGACGAGGCCCTTCGCTACGACATCGAGGTCACCAGGAAGCTCGGGTTCAACATGGCCCGCAAGCACGTGAAGATCGAGCCCGACCGCTGGTACTACTGGTGCGACAAGCTCGGGCTGATGGTCTGGCAGGACATGCCGTCCGGCAACACCGTCAAGGACCGCAACGGGTTCCGGCGGGAGCTGACGCGCCTTGTCCAGGGCATGGGCAACCATCCCAGCATCATCATGTGGGTGGTCTTCAACGAGGGCTGGGGCCAGGCCCGAAATGACCCCGCCGACACGAAGTCCCTGGTGGACCTCGTGCGCAAGCTCGACCCGACGCGGCTGATCAGCAACGCCAGCGGCTGGGCCGACCACAAGGTCGGCGACGTCCTCGACATTCACAAGTATCCCGGCCCGGCGGCGCCGACGCCGGAAGAAAAGCGAGCCGGCGTCCTGGGCGAGTTCGGCGGCCTGGGCCTGCCGATCAAGGGCCACCTCTGGCGGGAAAAGGGAAGCTGGGGATACCGGAAGATGGGCGACCGGGACGAGCTGACGAATCGCTACGTCGGGCTGCTCCGCAAGGTCCACGAGTTCAAGATGACCAAGGGGCTCTCGGCGGCCGTCTACACGCAGACCAGCGACGTGGAGATCGAGGTGAACGGCCTGATGACCTACGACCGGGCGATCATCAAGATGGACGTGGAGAAGGTCGCGGCCGCCAACCGCGGCGAGTTCCCGCCCCCGCCGATGGTCAAGACGATCGTGCCCACGTCGCGGAAGCAGGCCATCGAGTGGCGCTACACGACCGACGAGCCCCCCCAGGGCTGGTCCGCTGCCGACTTCGACGATTCATCGTGGAAGAAGGGCCCGGGCGGCTTCGGCGAGCCGACCACGCCCGGGGCCGTCGTCCGGACGGAGTGGAAGACCGCCGACATCTGGATCCGCCGCGAGTTCGAGCTGGCCGACACGAAGTTCACCGATCTGAACCTTCGCATCCACCACGACGAGGACGCGGAGGTCTACATCAACGGCGTCCGGGCCGCCGCCGCGCGAGACTACACCATGGAATACGTCGAGCTGCCCGTCAGCAGGCAGGCCAGGGCGGCCCTCAGGAAGGGCAGGAACGTCTTCGCCGTCCACTGCAAGCAGACCGGCGGCGGCCAGTACATCGACGTCGGCCTGGTGGACCTGGTCCCCCGGCCCAAGAAGAAGGACAGGTAACGCGCCGAGCCGAGCGCGGGCGAGTTTACGGGCGGCCGACTTCCACGGCCTTGCCCGTGCCGGCGGATTCGTAGCACGCGGCGAGGACCAGCGCGCTGCGGAGCCCGAGCTCGGCGTGGTTGGCCGGCGGGCGATCGTCGAGGATGGCCCGGCTGAAGTCCTCGATCTCCGCCCGGTAGGTGTTCACCGGCCGGGGTGCGATGACCGCGCCGCCGCCCTCGGCGCGGGCCTGCTGGGCGTCGTAGTCCCCTCCGCCCTCCTCGATGTAGGCGACCATCGTCCCGCCGGGTCCCTGGCCGATGGTGCCCTCGGCGAGGATGCTCCCCCGGCTGCCGTAGATCTCCAGGCGGTTCCTGCTGGCCGCGTCGGGCACGCAGAAGAAGGCGTCCACGACGCCCTGCGCGCCGGACTCGAACTCCAGCAGCGCCGTGGCGGCGTCCTCGCTGGCGTAGTCGTGCACGAGGTTGCCGACCCGGCAGCACGCCCGCCGCACCGCCCCGAAGAACATCTCCAGCAGGTCGATGCAGTGCCCGCCCATGTCCATCAGCGAGCCCCCGCCGCCGGCCTGGGGGTCCTGGCGCCACGCCCCCTCGATGGGCGGGTACCAGCACGAGAGCTGACAGCGGCCGAGGACCAGCGTGCCGAGCTTGCCCTCCCGGATCAGCCGCAGGGCCTCGCGATGGGCGGCGTGGAACCGCATCATGAAGCCCACGCCGAGCTTCACGCCCGCGCTGTCGCAGGCGGCGATCATCTCCCGGCCTTCGTCGGCGGTGAGCCCGAGGGGCTTCTCGCAGAAGACGTGCTTGCCCGCGGCCGCGGCGGCCAGCGCCTGATCGTGATGCAGGTTCGCGGGCGTGGCGACGTAGACGGCATCGACGTCCGTGCCGGCCAGAAGCTCCGCCTCGCCGTCGCAGGCGCGGGCGCCGAACTGCTTCGCCACGTCGGCGTTGACGGCCGCGTCGATGTCGAAGACGGCCGCGAGCTCCGCCGAAGCCGCCGCCGCGATGCCCTCGGGTATCGTCCGCCGCCTGGCGATGCCCCCGCTGCCCAGCACGCCCCATCTGACCTTGCCCGCCATGTGGCCGCCTCCTGACCGCCGGCCGCGCTACGTCGAGTACGCCCGGATCACCTTCACCAGCGCCGCGGCGATCTGGGCCATGTTCTCTTGCGAGTACGTGGGAAAGCCGAAACACGTGAACGTGTGGCCCTGGTGCCAGACCGCGTTCGGCACGTCCACCCGGCTGTAATCCACACTCGCGGGGTCGGCGTACTCGGCGGAGCGGAACGGAAAGCCGCTCCTGCCGAAGGCCGCGTGCTCCCGGAATGCCCGCTCCGTGTGGCACTGCGGCCAGAAGACCTTCCAGACCGGGGCACCCTCGGCCGCCGCGGCCGCGACGAACCGGTCGATGTCGCACGTCATCTTCTCGATGTCCAGCGAGAACGCCATCACGTACCAGCCGTTGCGGCGCTCGTCGGTGTCGATCGGCATGTACCTGACCTGCGGCAGGTCCTTCAGCGCGTCCATCACGATGTGCGCGTTGCGCCTTCGGGTGGGCAGGTTCCAGGAGTCCAGCCGCTCCAGCTCGGCCAGGCCGATCGCCGACTGCATCTCCGTCATCCGGTAGTTCCAGCCGACGCGGTTGTGGATGTAGGGCAGCTTTTGCTCCATGGCGAGGAGGTTGAGCCTCTCGCTGACGTCGTAGCCGTGGTCGCGGAAGCTGCGGGCCACCCAGGCGAGGTCCTCGTCGTCCGTCGTGACCATGCCGCCCTCGCCGCCGGTGGTGAAGGTCTTGTTCTGGCAGAAGCTGCACGCGGCGACGTGCCCCAGCGTGCCGGTCTTGCGGCCCTTGTACTCGCCGCCGAAGGCCTCGGCGTTGTCCTCGACGACGTACAGGCCGTGCTCCTCGGCGAAGGCCAGCACCGGGTCCATGTCGCAGACGTTGCCGTACAGGTGGACCGGTACGATCGCCTTCGTGCGTGCGGTGAGGAGCTTCTCGGCCGATTCGACGCTGATGCAGTGGTCGTCGAGGTTCACGTCGGCGAATCGCGGCACGGCCCCGGCCTGCACCACCGCGAAGCTGGTGGCGATGAAGGTGTAGCTGGGCACGATGACCTCGTCGCCGGGCCCGACGCCGAGCGCCGAAAGCGCGACGTGCAGGGCCGCGGTGCCCGTGGCCACGCTCACGGCGTACTTGCTGGCCTGCCAGGCGGCGAACTTCTCCTCGAACTCCATGCCCTTGGGACCGGTCCAGTAGTTGACCTTGCCGCTGCGGAGCACCTCCTGGACGGCGCGGACGGCCTTCTCGTCGAAGCTGGGCCAGCCGGGCAGCTCGCCGGTCACCGCCTTCGGGCCGCCGTCGATGGCGAGTCTCTCCGGCATCTTTGCAGCCTCCTTCCGCAGCGCACCGGCATCGCCGCGCGTCGGCCTTGCCCGAACGCGCCGCCCGCGGCATCGTGGCTGATCGCGCCGCTTGTCCGCTCAGCCCTGCTTCTTTTTCCTCAGCCAGACCCAGATGCCGCCGGCGGCTGCGATCACGGCCAGGCCGATGATCACGTAGTACAGGTACTGCCCGGGGAGAATCCGATACACCAGGTTCATGATATCGCTGGCGAGCATGACGAAGCTCCTTCTTCAAGCCGTCTGATCCGGACCTGCCAGGCCGCAGGCGCCGCATCTATTCTATCGCACAGGTGAGGCCCGGGGCAGTTGCCTTTCTCGACGGGCGGCCCACTCGACGGCCCGGCGGACCATCGCATGCAGGGGCTCGGTCTTGTCGGGGTGCGGGCTGAAGACGACCACGCGCCCCCGCCCGAACGTGCCGGCGACGGCCGCCGGCGTGCCGATCATCACGCCTTTCGGCGCGCCGTGCTCGGCGATCTCGCTGCGGAAGTGGGCCAGCACGGTGGCGGGGGCCAGGTCGTTCGCCCCGGCCGCCGCGAGGATCGGGCCGTTGGCGTATCGGATGTCGATCTCGCCCGCCGCACCGCCGAGCATCGCCCGCCCGGCGCCGGTCAGCTCCATCTTCACGACGCCCGTGCCGCGGCGCCAGTGCTTCGTGTCGATCGCCTTGACGTTGACGATCCGCAGCGACCAGGAGTAGCGCTGCGTCGCCAGGTACGCCCCGGCGCAGATGCCGACGTATCCGCCGCCGGCGCGCAGGAACTTGCGCAGGGCCTCGCGCCCGGCCTCGCCCAGCGCCGCGGCCTGCTTGCTGCCGCTGCCGCCGGGAAAGAGCACCACGTCGAACTGGCGAAGCGCGCCCGAGCGGATCTCGTCGGGCCCGATGAGCTCCGCGACGGCGCCGCCTCGCGAGGTCACGATCCCCGCCAGCCTCAGCGGGCCGGTTGCGGACACCGACCCGCCACCGTTGTAGACGGCGACGCGAACCGGCTCGCCGGGCCCGGCCGGACGCGACGTCGGCCCGGCCCGCGGCGCAAGCACCTGGTCCACGCCGCAATCGGTCATCTCCAGGCGCCGCAGCAGGCAGTGGACCATCAGCCGGAGCTGGCGGGCGCGGAGCGCCAGCGGCGGGCCTTTGTAGGTGGCCTCCAGGATCATCGCCTTGGCGCCGAGCCGCTGGGCCGCGGCGCGGGCGAGCGAGCCCTTCGCCGGCGGGCGAAGCAGGACGAACTTCCTGTCGGCCTCGTCGATGGTGGCGTTGACGGCCTGGAGCATCGCCTCGGCCATGCGCCGCGTCGGGGCGTCGGGGTGATGAATGATGCTGGAGCCGACCGACTTGCTGCCCGCGGCGCGAACGCCGTATCCCTCGTGCAGGTCCACCAGCCAGTCCGGGCGCCGCCGGCTGACGAAGGCCCACAGTGCCGCCGCCGGCATGGAACGCACCTCGTCCGGCCCGTCGGACACGGGGAAATTGCGGTTCAGGTCGCCCGTGGCCTTCGCCTCGCCGGGCGTGTTGCGCTGGCCGGCCTCCAGCGCCGGCACGTTCGCCCGGGGGACCACGATGAGCCTGCCCCGGCGGATCGGCCAGTGGCGGATCTGCCCGGCCGCCCGCGCACCGGCCGGCTCGTTGCCGTGAACGCCCCCGACGACCATCACGGTCGCGCCCGCCCGGCCGCTGTCCCGCACGAAGTACGGCGTCTCGAACCGGGTGCCGCGGGCGATCAGGCCGGTCGAGGTCCGCTGACCGGCGGCGGCGCCCATCGAGGCGGCCAGGACCGCGACGATAACCAACCTGCATCTCAGGCGATTCATGATGCCACGTAGTATAACGCAGCCGTCCCGTCGTGGCTTGGTCTTGTCGTACGTACTTGCCGCTTCGCGCCGGAACGGCTTGCTTGACCGTCGTTGCGTCGCACACATATAATCGGCCGCGCTGGAGATCGGCACCGGCCGGGCACACTACAGGGAGACGACGGTGAGAGACCCGTTACCATTTCGTGCGCTGGGCGGGCTTCTCGTCGCTGTGGCGGCGGCTTCGGCCGGCTGCGACGGCGAGAAGTTCGACTTTCGACCGCCGTGGTCCGCGCCGTCGGCGCGCGACGCGAATGCCGCCCGGACCGCGGTCCCCGAGCCCATCCATCTGCTGCTGCCCCAGGCCGTTCGCATCCACCCGTTCACGGGCACCCGCACCTTCGACGACTCCGGCGGGGTCAAGGGCATCGACGTCCGCATCGAGGCGATCGACGCCTACGGCGACTCGACCAAGGCGTTCGGGAAGTTCCAGTTCGCCCTGCACGAGTACCGGCCGGGCAGACCCGACCCCAAGGGCCGAAGAATCGCCACGTGGGAGGAGGACGTTCTGGAGCCGAAGAAGAACCTGATCCATTGGGACAACATCACCCGGGCCTACAAGTTCAAGCTCCAGTGGTACCGCCCGATCCCCGTCGGCAGCCGGTTCATCCTCGTGGTGAGCTTCTCCAGCCCCTTCACCGAGCGGAGGTTCGCCGAGCGGAGCTTCATTTCCGGCCAGTAGGCCGAATTCCCCCCCCCGGTGCCTGTGCCTTCTACTCCTTCGGCGCGGGTGCGGTCTTGGCGGCCTCCTTCGCGCGGATCCCCATCGAGGCCGCCCGGTCCGCCTCCACGACAGAACGGAAGTTGACGGTGATCAGCAGCCGCCGCAGCCGGGCGGCCGCCTGCTGAGACGTCGCCCCCTGGGCCTGCCCGTAATACCGCTGCGCGCGATCGGACAGGTCGATCTGCTGGAACTTCTCCAGGGCGTACTCCTCACTTTCCCGCGGGAGCCCGCCGAGCTGGCGGTGCTGCGCCGTCACGGCGCCCGCCTGCGTGGTGGGCCTGGTGGCCGCCGTGGCGAGGATCGACCGGCCGGCCGACTGAACCATACCGTCGTTCTGAATCCAGAGGATCGTCTGAACCGCCTCGGCGGCCTTGGTCAATTCATCGACGGTCACGGTCTTGAGGCCGGTCTTCTGCTCACGCTCGCTGGCGACCTGCCCACCGTTGGCCGTCTTCACCTGCACGACCTGCACGGGCTTGAGCGGCACGGCCGGGAGGGCCTCTGGCGGACGGGTGGCCGGGTGCTCCTCGGGCGCAGCCCGGCCCCCGCGGTCGCGCTTCGGTTCGGCCGGGGCATTGGCGTAGTCATAGGTCCCTGCCCCGCGCCGGTCTTCACCGGATCCGACCTTTGCAGAGCCCGAACCGGGGTGAGGCCTGCCTGCTTTCACGCGTCTGGTCTGCGGGCCCAATTCGCGCAGGCGTCTCTCTTGATCATCCCGGGCGTCGGGCTCGACCTCCGCCTGTCCGATAGCCCCCGTGCCGGTCGGTTTCGCTTCGCTCGACTTGTCCTGGGTGGCCGCGACACGCTTTGGCGTCCGCCGTCCTGCCGCCAGGAGGTCGTCCTCCGTTGGGGGTTCGGCTGCCGGCTTCGGGGGCGGCGCCGGCTTCGGGGCCGGGCCGGGAACCTTCGCGATCCCCGCCCCGGTGACGCCCTTCTGCAAGGTCTCTTCGCGCTTGAGGTCTTCGGCCTTCTTCTTTCCGTTTGCCTCTTCCGGGAAGTAGCCCGGGCCGGCCTTCCTGGGCCTGCGCCGCGGCGAGAGCCCCTCGTCGCCCCCGGCGGTCGCGGGCGCCACGTGGGGCTTGGCGGCGGGCTTCGCCACCGGTTCCGGCGTCGGCTTGACAGCCGGAACGGCCGGCGCGCCCTTGGGCGACCGGAGCTTGTCCGCGGCCTCGGCGTCTTCGTCGCTGTCGCGGGAATCCCCCATCAGCTTGCCGGTGACGGACTTTCCCAGCTTCTTTAGATTCACACGTTCCCGGGACTCCTCTTGCCTGGCAGAGGTGCCCCACTCCGTCCTGCCGTAGCTGCGGCCGGCCACGCCCCCCTTCGGCGCTCTCGCCAGCATCTCCTGGGAGACGCGCTGCCCGGCGCGGATGCCCCGAATCTGCTTCTGGACCTCCGGCATCTGCTCCGGCGTGACCCAGGCCTCGTACTGCACCTGGCGGGCGGAAAGCTGGCTCTGGCGGAAGACGTTCGCGCGGGCCTGCGCGTCCGGCTGCTTGTAGGCAGCCGCGGTGGACTCCTTGACCACCATCGGCTGGATCCCGTTGGCCAGCAGCACCTTCTCCACCCCCCGCAGCGTCAGGGCCATGTGGTCGGTGAAGATGATCTCGTTGTTCTCAGCCGCCTGTGCCAGCGCCAATCTCAGGTCGCCGACGTCCTTGACGAGGTCCTTGCCCCCGCCGTGGCCGTTCTTGGCGGCCAGTCTCACCGTGCCGCCGACAAGCCCTCTCGTGGCGTTGGCGTCGGTGCCGGCGACATCGAGATGCCACGACCGCTCGCCGCCGGTCCTGCCGCGGCCGCTCCCGCGGGCGGCGGAGGTCTCCGTGCCCAGGCGCCGACCGGCCGCCTCCTTCGTGGTGACGCCGGCGGGCTCGCCGCGCTCTCGCCGGTGCGCGAGGTGGGTCTCATAGTCCGGCCGGGGGGGCGACCAGAGGGTCACCGCGATGATCGTGCCTACGGTGACGGCCATCAGCAGCACGGCGGCCGTGGCCAGGTAACGGACCCATCGCAGCGTCCCCGGCAGGGCTTTGGACTCCGCGGCCCCGACCAGTTGCGAGCGTTCGGCCTCGGCCAGCACGCTGCCGGCGAGGTGGTCGGGTGCGTGTTCGGCCGGCAGCGAGCGGAGCAGGTCCCTCACGGCGGCCAGTTCCGTCAGTTCCCGGCGCAGCTCCTCGTCGGCCTCGAGCGCACGGGCGACGTCGTCGGTCTCGGTGGGGCTCAGCTCGCCGTCGAGGTAGGCGGAAAGCTGCTCACGTGTTTTCTGTTTCGCGTTCATGATCCTGGTACTAGATCGGCAAGTTTTTCTCTCAACATGCACCTGGCGCGATGCAATCTGCTCTTGACCGTTCCGACCGGCACGGCGAGGACCTTCGCAATCTGGGCGTAGTCCATTTCTTCCATGTCACAGAGAACGACGACCAGGCGGAATTCGTCGTCCAGCTCTTCCAGGGCTCCCATGACCCTTCGATTAGTCTCCGCCGCCGTGGCCGCCGCCTCCGGGGCGGGATTTCTTCGACGCGCGACCGCGGCGGTCAACGCGTCGGCCTGGCTGTGCTCGAACTCCTCCGGCCCGCTCAGCGACTGGAACCGGACCCGCCCGGCGCGGCGGCGATGTGAAATTGTCAAGTTCGCGGCGATCCGGAACAGCCAGGTGTAGAATTGGCTGTGTCCTTTGAACTGGCCGATGCGCTCCAGCGCCTTGAGGAACGCTTCCTGGGCCAGCTCTTCGGCGTCGGCCCGCCGACCGCACATCCGATACACCATGTTGAATATGCGGTCCTGGTATTTCGCAACCAGCGAGCCGAACGCCTGCATGTCGCCGCTCTGGCACTGCTCGACGAGCGCCGCGTCCTCGAAGGAAATCGTGCCCTTCGCTCCGCGCCCGCCGGCGCCGGCCGCTCGGCCGTCTGTCACTGTTTTCGACGCCTGTTCCGCCACAATGTTCCCAAAAACTCTCGCCGAAAAAGCACTCCGCTGCGCGCGCAAATCCCGCGCGGCAACGCCCCATGAATATAACACGACGGAGCTTGCCTGGCATTAGAATGTTCGTCGGTTCTACGACGCCGTGCAGGCCGCCGTTCACAAATACTTGACTTTTTGCCGCTTGTGGTAACAAGGAACACGGTGCCCGCAAGAGGCCGCTTTGGCGTTTCTCACCGCCGGGGACTTACCCGGCGGCCAAAGCCCTTTCCGGCCCGCGCGGGCCGGCGTAGGATACTCCTCGGTCCCGCAGAGATCGCCCCGCCCAGAGACGCCGGCTCGGAGGTCTGCCATGGTGCAACAGCGCAGCGGCGGCCCACGCCTTCGTGGGGCTGATCTACACGCACTCCCCCCAGCCACCCCCGGTGATCCTGTGGGGACGGTAGCTGGGCTCGCGAGCGCCTTGGGCTACTGCCCTAGAGCTCGCCACACGGAGGACGGTACGTTTGACGGATTGTCGATTCCAGTCGCCTTCGCTGTTCCTGCGACCACCCGGGAGTGTAGTAGACTGCGAAGCCGAGCGTTCCCTTTCGGTTTCGTGCCCAACAAGGGGACCGCTCGTGCCCCTCTATCCGAGACTTGACGTTCCCAGATTCTCCGACGTCCAGGACGTGCCACCTATCATCCGAGCGTTTGTCGCAGATGACATAAACGCCCGGCCTATCCTCCAGGGATTCGGTGCTCCTGAACGGTCCCAGGAACGTGTAACCAGAGATGCTAATCGATGTTGCATAAGACTTTGTTTTCATTATACTTGTCCTTGGCTATGAGCCTTCTCCCCTGGCTGACAGATGATCTACGTCAAGGAGGAGCAGGACTCCACTATTGACATCCGCGCGACAGGCGCCTAGAAATGATTGGTGAAGCACGGCGACCTCGTCGCCAAGCAACATGTAGCCGTTGATGGCCAAAGGTAACGCTTTGGCGTCAGCGGCTGCTTTTTTCCGGAGGGGCTCTTTGCATTGCATGTGTCCTTTCTAGCAGTCAATCAGCCCTAGGTATCTGCACCAGGCCACGATCGCGTTGGGGCTGAGTCCGAAGACGCGCTCCAAACGCTTGCCGGACGGGATTTCCTCAAGAAACACGCACTCCAAGCGGTTCTTGCCGGCTGACCATAGGGGTCGGCTTTCTCTCAGAGCAGCCTCGCCGACTGGGACTTCGCCCCAGCTATCTTTGACGAGTTGCGTCAATTCCGGCGGCGGACAGCCCAGATGCATCGCCCATCGGTTCAGCGGATCGTAGAAGAACCGGTCTTCCAGGAAATCGCCGCCGTGCACCTCCGGCGTGACCGGAGTCGGGTCCAAGTGCCAGGGCTCCCCGTCGCCATGAATCTGCCGAGCGATAAGCCGCGAGAGTTCCCTGAGGGCCCCGAACCGGCCGCTAGGTGTTGGCCTCTCACCTTCGTCCAAGTGCTCAGCCCTGACATAGATGATCGGCACCCAGCCTAGATCGTTCTCGACGAATCCTGAGGAGGCCAACGCCAGACCTCCGCCAGGAGTCCGCCACAGGCTTCCCATGGGTCGAACGCATCCTGCGGGGAAGAACTGGCGGAGTATCTCGCAAACGTCGAGCGGGAAAAGGCTTACTGGAAGGCGCCTCGTGAGACCCTCGAAAGGCAGCGAAAGCTGGCTATCCGCGTGACCCAACGGATTGTCCGGGTCGTACCGCAGGGCGTAACGCTCAAGCCCCTGCCGAATGAAATCCTGCATCAGCCCGTCGAGCGTCGCAACGGTCCCTCTGGATCGCAAGCTATGGCGTTCTCTGTTCATCCCCGCTATCCCGGACAATGGCGTGGAGCGCTGCCTTGGCATGCTCCACTTTCTTCGGCGGAACCGATAGGGCCAACTCCACGAGGCCCCAGTGTGTATCGAGATGTCTCAGGAGAAGCCGCTCCGAATCGGCATCCAGCTTTCCCAGCTTCTTGAGTATGGGCAAGGGCGAGACTCCGTAGGCTCTGCAGACGTTAACGTAACACTCGGCCGACGCCAGAGCTTCGCCCCCTTCGATACGGTGCAAATAACTGGGTGTGATGCCCGCAGCCCGCGCCGCCGCGCTTAGGTTCTTCTGATAACGAGAGTTGGCCCGGAGATCGCGCAGCGTCCGGGCCAGTTCGATCCTGAGCTCAAGTCCATCTCTCATCTCCTGATCGTCTGCTGTTCCGATTCGCATCGCTCGCCTCCATCCCTTGGGCCACAACCGTCGTTTCCTTTTTCGAAATTCTTAGCAGAACAGGCTCCGCGTGTCAAGCAGATTCCCCTACCAATTGAAGTTTTTTCTGGGCCACCCCTATATGTTGGGCTCCTTCGGCAGGACGTGCTTGGCGACACAGAGGCCTGGCGGCGCCACCGCTCCTCCCATCCTCTCCATGACTCCGTGTGCCCACTGCGACCTTCCCAGCCGGGCTGCAAGGAGAATGCCCGTCCGATCTCATGCCTTGTTCGCTGCGCGGCTCGTGCGATTTCGTATTGTCACTTGCCGGGGCCCTTACCCGGATGTATACTAGCAGTATGCTAATTAGGAGATAATTGTGAACTACCTGGCGGTCAAGGATCTGAAGAAGACGCGGGAGCTGTGGCGGCTGCTGGAGGCGGAGAAGGAGTTGATCATCACCCGCGACGGCAAGCCGTGCGCGGTGCTCGTGGGCATATCACCCGAGATGGTGCACGACTCGGTCAGCGAGATTCGTCGAGGGCTCTTCTCGCTGGCCGTCCGAAAGGCCCGGCAGGCGGCCCAGGACAGCGCTGTCTCAGGCCGGGACGTTGAGAAGGAGATCGCCGCCGGTCGGGCCGAGCGGGGCGCCTCGTGAAGATCGTCCTCGATACGAACGTCCTCATCTCCGGCATGCTCAACCCCCACGGCCCGCCGGGGCGGATCGTGGACCTCCTGCGCAGCGGGACGTTGACGCTGGTCGTGGACGACCGGATCCTGGCGGAGTACGAGGATGTGCTTCGGCGAGAGCGCTTTGAGAGATACTTCCCGCCTTCGGCACGTCAGGACGTCATCGAGTTCCTGCGAGCCGAATCTCACTGCATCGCATGCTCCGTCGTCGTCGAGACGCTGCCGGACGGCGGGGACATCCCCTTCCTGGAGACAGCACTGACCGAGAAGGTCCCACTGGTCACCGGCAACACGAAGCACTTCCCGCGGGAGCTTCGCGGGGGATGTGTTGTCCTGTCGCCCGCCGAGCTCCTGCGGCGGCATTTCCAGAGGTCTTCTTGAAGGCGTGCGTCAGGCGGGGCCGGCCGGCTTCTCGTGCCGGCGGTTGCGTTCAAACGACCTGTGCGTATGATCGGCCATTGTGAGAGGCCCTTTCCGGAGAACACCCATGCAGAAGCAAGTTTCCTACGGTGAGGCGATTCGGCTGAAGTACCCCGAGCAGGTGGTCGTTGCGATTGCCGAGGATGCGAATGGCAAGTGCAATCCGATCACGCTGGGGTGGACGATGATCACGTCGGGAAGCCCGCCCATGATGGCGATCTCGGTCGGGCTGCCACGATACTCGCACGAGGTGCTCAAGCAGGCCGGGGAGTTCGTGGTCGCCATGCCGTCGGCGCAACAGGAGGAGGAGACGCTCTTCTACGGCACGAAGTCCGGGCGGGAGATGGACAAGCTCGCGGAGTTCGGCGCGAACGTCCAGCCGGCGGAGAAGATCGATTGCGTACTGCTGGCCGAGGCGGTGGCGAACTTCGAGTGCAGGAAGGTCGGCGAGCTGCTCACCGGCGATCACACTATCTTCGTCGGCGAGGTCGTCTGCTCGCACGTCAACGAGACCGAGCTCGATCGCCTGTATACCGTCGGGGCGGGGTACAAGATGGGCGGATTGGCGCGGGGGTGAGGTGCCGGCCTTTCGTCCGGGCCCCGCGTCCGGGCCTTTCGTCCGGGCCTGGCGTCCCGGCCTTTCGTCCGGGCCTGGCTTCCCGGCCTTTCGCGGCCGCTCCGCGACCGCTCAAGACCGGGCGTTTGGGGTGCCGTTCATCGGTCCCGAAACTTCTTTGAAATATGTTGAAAAAGCTTGAAACTCGATGCGGTCTCGTGCGTTTAATAAAGGGGAGGGGTGGAGGTGACGGCGTGATCAAGGGCGGAGGGGCAAATCCCGGAGAAACGCGCATAAGTGTTTTTACGAAACAAAGCCATTTTTCGGGATTTGTGCTATAAGTTGCTTTTATATAAGCGGTTACGATCCTCGATCTCGAATTTTGCCTCCAGCACCGCCTCACGGCCGGAATAGAGCCTCGCGACGTACCGGCCGGGTCCGCCGCCTCCCTCGGCCACTCGGCGGGGGCTGAAGACGAAGCCCTTGCCCGTCCTGGACGCCCAGTGCCGCAGCCAGGTGAAGTTGCGGCTTGCGGCTTCCTGGCCGGTGTCCCTGCGGGCGATGACGATCCGGAAACGGTTGCGGTCGCACTCGGCGGGGAAGTTCACCACGACGATCATCTTCTCGTCCGTCAGGTGGAACTTCTTTCCGCCTCGCCACTTCCCGTCGCGCAGCTCGGCGGCGGTTCGCAGGGCGTCGCGCGGGACGGAGATCTGCTTGCGGACCACGGCAAACGACTCCAGGAGCTTGGCCACGCACTTGTCGGCCGCCGAGGCGAGGCATTCGTCGAGGTCCAGTTCCGGCGGGAGGCCCTCATCGCCCCGGGCCTCCGAGGCGACCGCTGCCCTGGCCGCGTGCGGGGCGGTGGCGTGGATGGCCGTGCCGTCCGAGACGCGGATCAGCCTGGCGGTCGCGTCCACCGTCGCTTCGTTGCGGACGTGCGTGTAGCCCACGTAGTGCGAGAGGCGGCGTCTGCCCTTCCTGTCGTGCTGGTAGACGGGCCTCTGCCTCCAGTCGCTCTTCTGGGCGGAGGCGTACTGCGTGACGGTGCCGGTGAGTATGGCCTGGGCCCTGCGGCGCTTTCGGAGGAGCTCGGCCAGCGCGGCGGTGTCTGCGGCGGCCGGCGGCCCGGCTGCGTCGGTCGGCATTGCAAGGTCGCTGCGGGTGAGGACCTCGTAGGTCGCGTTGGCGGCCAGGGCCGCGGCGACCTTCCCGGAGATCACCCGTCCGGCCGCCGGGCGGCCTGTCGCGTTCCGGAAGGGCGCCACGACGATGGTCTTCAGCTCCGGCGTGTAGAACCTCGGGTGCTGCGAGATCCAGATCTTCCTGTGACAGCCGCCCAGCGCCAGCAGGCATGCCAGCAGGCAGCGGGGCGGGCACTGGGCGAAACGGCGAACGCGGTTCATGACGGGCTCCCTGATGCTGTCGCCTCTCGGGGCCTCGGCGTGCATTATAGGCCCGCGGCGCCTTTGTAGCACAGCCCGATCCCCGCCAGGGCCAGCAGGACGTGCACGACGACCGTGAAGGGCTTCTGCGGGACCTTCCTGTGCAGCAGGATGCCCAGCACCGCGCCGGCGGCGATGGCCGGCAGCAGGACGACCCCCGCGCCGAGTGTGCCCGTGTTGATCATGTCCTCGGCGAAGTAGGGCACCAGCTTGATCTGGTTGGCCACCCAGAAGTACAGGGCCGTGGAGGCCACGTATCGGCCCTTGGGCATCTGTTGGGGCAGGAGGTACATGGCCACGATCGGCCCGGCGGCATGGGCCAGCGTGCTGGTGACGCCGGCGGCCGAGCCGGCCAGCGACGCCTGCCAGAACACAGGGCTAAAGCTGATCGCCCGCCCGCGGAGCGCGCGGATGGCCTGGAGGGCGACGAACCCCAGCGCGATGGCCCCCACGGCGAGCTTGAGCCAGGCGTCGGCGAGCTGCTTCCCGCCGGCGGCGTCCAGGCGGCCGAGGAGGTGGATGACGGCCCACCCGGCCGCGACGCCCAGGACGGTCCCCGGCAGCAGCATGCCGACGGTCCGCCCGTTCCATTTGCCGAGCCAGCCGACCGCGGCGACGTAGTCGGCGGCGATGAGGATGGGCAGCAGGATCCCGGCGGCCAGACGCACCCGCCCGCCGCAGGCGAAGATCATCAGCGGCACGGCCAGCATGCCGGCGCTTCCGCCGAAGCCCGCCTTGGCCATGCTGAAGAGCATCGCCGAGACCGAGCCCAGCGCCAGGAAGATCGCCGCGTCATCGACTTCCGCCGGGACGAACGCCCAGGCCGCCATCGCGTCTCTCCGATCTCGCCCAACCGCCCGTGGGATGAGTCAAGACATTGAAGGGCGGCCGTGGGGAAATGCAAACCGAAAATCCTCTCCCGCGCCGTGGGGGGGGGCGATAGAATGCCGTGCGGACGTGCATAAACCCATACGGCGGTCTTGCTCTTTCGGGAGTCCGGCCTTCTCGAGCGCCTGCGCAGGCTGAAGGATGTTCATACCCATTCGCACCGACTACCGAATGACCCGCCGGCCTTGGGTCAACTACGCCCTGATCGCCGTCAACGTTCTCGTCTTCGTATTGGGTTACGGCGGGGCGAGCAAGGCGATCCGGCCGTGGCTGCTGGACCCCGGTTCGCCCCGGCTGTTGCAGTTCTTCACCTCGGTCTTCCTGCACGCCGACGTGGTTCACCTGTTGGGGAACATGGTTTTCCTGTGGGTGTTCGGCAACGCCTTGAACGACAGTTTCGGTCACCTGGCGTATCTGGCGTTCTACCTTTCCGGGGGCGTTCTTGCCGGGGTGGGCTACCTGGTCCTGGCCGGCAGCGCGCCCGTGCTGGGGGCCTCCGGCGCGATCGCCGCGGTGACGGGGGCCTACCTGGTGCTGTTCCCGCGGGTCCGCGTGACGGTGCTGGTGATCCTGTATTTCATCACGACGTGGCAGGTCTCCAGCCTGCTCTTCGTGGGTTTCCAGGTGGTGTACAACCTGCTGATGACGATGGCGGCCACGGCCGGCACGGGCGGCGGGGTGGCCTACGCGGCCCACAGCAGCGGGTACGTCTTCGGCATCGTCCTGGCGGTGGGCCTGCTGGTGGCGAAGATCCTGCCCCGAGACGCCAGGGACCTGCTGAGCCTCTTTTCCCATTCCCGGCGGAGGCAGAAGTATCGGCGGATGGTCTCCCAGGGGTACGAGCCGTTCCGGGCCGCGGGCCCCGGCAGGGCGGGCGCGCAGCCGTCCCCGTTCGGGCGGTGGGTCGAGACGAAGACGGTCCAGTCGGCCACCAGCGACACGCAGGCGGCCCGCGAGTTCGAGCTGCGCCGCGACATCGCCGCGGCGTGCAGCCGGCACGACCTGACGACCGCGGCCGAAAAGTACCTCCAGCTCGTTCAGATAGCCGACGACGCGGTCCTCTCGCGGCAGAACCAGCTCGACGTGGCGAACCAGCTCATGGCCGCCGAGCAGTACCCGGCCGCCGCCGACGCCTACGAGCGGTTCCTGAGGCACTATCGCACGTACGAGCACATCGCCGACATCCACCTGATGCTCGGGCTGCTCTATGGCCGATATCTACAGCAGCACGATCGGGCCGAGCAGTACCTCTTGCGCGCGATCGAGGCGCTGCGCGACGCCAGGAAGATCGAGATGGCCCGGAACGAGCTTCAGGCGGTTCGGCACCGGCGCGGCTCATAGGCGCCTCGACGGCGCGCCGGCAGGGAGCCCGCGGATATGCCTACAACCCTTCCTTCTGACTGGCTGGCCGCGCCGGGGGAATGGCTCGTGGCAGCCGTCGCCGCGCCGGTGCTCATGGGCGGGGTGATGCTGCTCTGGGGCCGAGTGCTCCACCGGGCGCTGCTGGCGCTCATCGCCGCGGGGGCCGGGCTGCTGCTGGCAGGGCAGTTCGCACCGAGGGTCTCTCTGAGCCCGTTCGTGGCGCAGTTGGCGGCCGCGATCACCCTCGGCGTGCTCGCCCTGGTACTCGCGAGGCTCGTCTGGGCGGTCCTGGCGGGCGCGCACGTGGCCGCCGTAACGGGCGCTGTCGTGGCCGTGTGGTATCTGGACGTCCAGCTTGCCACGACCCAGCCGGCGGCCCAGCCGGACGTGATCGCCGGCGGCCGGGCACTGGCCGAAGAGCTCGTGCGCGCGGTCTGGGCCCAGCACGCGATGGCGATGAGCACCACGATCATCCTTGCGGGACTGGCCGGCCTGATCGTGGCGTTCGTGCTGCCTCGCGCGACGGTCATCTGCATGACCTCGCTGATCGGCGCGAGCCTGGTGTCCGTGGGGGCCGGGCTGGCGGTGATGGTCTGGCAGCCCGGGCTGTTGACGGCGCCCTCGCCATCGAGCGGGTACGTCGCCGGCGGCATCGGCGGCGGCCTGCTGCTGGTGGGCATCCTTTTCCAGTCGGTCGGGGAGGTCCGCGCGCGCCGGGGCAAGCGGGGCGGGGGCGACGAGTCCGAAGGCAGGGAGGGGAAACCTCCCGGCCGCGGCCGAGGCAAGGGCGAGTAGGGCGATAAACGCCGATCAGATCGCCCCCGTCTTGCCGACAAGTAATCAGTGGAATCCCGACAATCTGCGGAGCACGTGTTCGTCCGATGAGTTCCTACGCGGCCATTGCGCTGGCACAGGCGGAAGTGCCCGATCCGAACGTGCCGGGTCAGTTCGCGATCCCGGACATCCCCTCTCAGGGCGAGGTGGTGGATTATCTCATGGACCTGGCGCAGGGCAATTACGGCGCGATCATGGCGATGCTCCTGTTCGCCTGCGGGCTGGTCTACATGCTCCAGGGGTGGAAGATCTTCAAGATCCTCGTGATTGCCAACGCCGCCGTGCTGGGCGCGATGATCGGGGCGCACGTCGGCGGATTCCTTCGAGGCCAGGACACCTGGCTTTACACCGGCGTCGCCGGGGCGCTGCTGCTTGCCGTGGTGGCCGGGCCGCTCATGAAATACGCCGTCAGCCTGATGGGTGGACTGGCGGGCAGCTTCGTGGGATACAGCCTGTGGCACTACGTCGCCCGGACGGTGGGCAGGGCGGAGCTCGGCCAGCACGCGTGGGTCGGCGCGCTGATCGGCCTGGTCACACTCGGCCTGCTGGCCTTTGTGATCCTCAAGGCCGTCGTGACCGTCATCACGTCCGTCCAGGGATCGGTCATGACGGTTTCGGGGGTCGTCGCGCTGATGATGAAGCACCCGTCTCTCCGCGAGAGCCTGGAGTTCCCGCTGCGGCAGAACACGCACCTGGTCGCGCTGCTCGTAGGGGTGCCGGCCGTCATCGGCGTTGCCTTCCAGTACTCCGGCCTCGCCAAGAAGGCGGCGGCGAAGAAGAAGAAAGAGGAGGGCGACGGGTAGTAGTCTGTCGGCTCTGACGTTGTCAGTCGGGTGGCACAGTTCTTGGCCGTGGGGCACTTGCGGACACCCCGCCTTTCGGCGTCCCTTCAGGGGGCCTCAAGACCGGGCTTTTTGCTGGGGGGCCCGAGATGCCGGCGGTACAATGGCAGCCGAGCCCCCGCGAGCAAGGAGAGCCGATGGCATCGCGAGCATGGAGGCCGAGGACACTTCGGTGGGTCGTGGCCCGGCCCTTCGAGCGGGCCGAGGAGCTGGCGAGGCGGCTGGGCACCACGCCCCTGGTCGCCCAGATACTGGCCAACCGGGGGATGACGGACGTCGAGGCGGCCCGGGGGTTCATGAACCCCAGGCTGAGCGACCTTCACGATCCGGCGCTCCTGCCGGGGGCCCAGGTTGCGGCCGACCGCATCGCGCGGGCCCTCCGCGACGGCGAAAGAACGGTCATCTACGGCGACTACGACGTGGACGGCATGACGGGCGTCGCGATCCTCCACGCGTGCCTCAAGATGCTCGGCGCCGCGGCGGACTTCTACGTGCCGCACCGCCTGGACGAGGGCTACGGCGTGAACGCCGAGGCGGTGAAGAGGATCGTCGCCGACGGGGCGCAGTTGCTGATCACGGTGGACTGCGGCATCTCGGCCGTCGAGCCGCTGCGGGCGGCGACGGAGGCGGGCGTGGACGTCATCGTCACCGACCATCACAGCCTGCCGCGGGAGCTGCCGGACGTGACGGCCATCGTGCACCCGAGGGCGCCACAGGGCGCCTACCCCAACGCCGACCTCTCCGGGGCGGGCGTGGCGTTCAAGCTCGCCTGGCAGCTTGCGCGTGCCGTCTGCGGGCGCGACCGCGTGGACGAGGCGATGCGGGACTTCCTGCTTGACGCGACGTGCCTGGCCGCACTGGGCACCATCGCCGACGTCGTGCCCCTCCTGGGGGAGAACCGCTCGCTGGCGACCTTCGGCCTGCGCGGGCTGCCCGCCACGAAGCACCCCGGGCTGCGGGCGCTGCTGGAGGCGGCCGGACTGGCCGGCGAAAAGCTCGACGCCTACCACGTGGGGTTCCTGCTCGCCCCCCGGCTGAACGCCTGCGGGCGGATGGGTCACGCCCGGCTGGCGGTCGAGCTGCTCACCCACGCGTCGCCCGAGCGAGCCAGGAGCATCGCCGAGTACCTCAACCGGCAGAACGCCGAGCGCCAGCGCGTCGAGCGGGCGATGGCGGTGGAGGCCGCCGAGATGGTCGTCTCCCGCGGCCTGGACGATCCCGACAATCGCATGATCGTGCTGGCCTCGGACGACTGGCACGGCGGGGTGATCGGGATCGTCGCGTCGCGGATGGTGGAGAGGTTCAGCCGGCCGACGATCCTCGTGGCCTTCAACGGCCAAGGGGGTCAGGGCTCCGGGCGGAGCATTCCCGGCTTTGACATGCGGGAAGCCCTGGCGGCCTGCTCGCAGCACCTCAAGAGCTTCGGCGGGCACGCGATGGCCGCCGGCGTCCGCATCGAGCGGGACCAGGTCGAGCCGTTCGCCCGCGCACTCGGCGAGTACGCGCGCCGGCACATCCCCGCCGAGCGGCTGGCGCCCTCGCTGGCCATCGACGCCGAAACGACGTTGCGGGCACTGAGCTACACCGCGGCCGGGCACGTCTCGCGCCTCGCGCCCTTCGGGGAGGCCAACCCGCGCCCGGTCGTCGCCGTCCGGAACTGCCGGCTGATCGCCGCGCCCCGGCGAATGGGGAGAAGCGGCGACACCGTCAGTCTGCTGCTGGGGCAGGACGATTCCAGGATCCGCTCCGTCGGCTTCGGCATGGGCGACCTGGTGGACCACCTGGCGGGAATCCACGTCGTGGACGTCGCCGGCACGCCTGCGCTGAACACCTTCCGCGGCCGCACGAGCGTCGAGCTCCAACTGAAGGACGTGGTCTGGCCGTGAGGGGGGTGCACGACAGGATTGTGGCACATGGCCGGGGGGATCCACGATC
>CAYRVX010000035.1:131-58395 GCA_964427875.1 uncultured Planctomycetaceae bacterium | reverse complement strand
CCGGCGCCGGTCACGGCGAGCCGCCCACGATTGTCGGTGAACTGGGCCCCGCCCCCGCCGGCCGTGAACGTGCCGCCCTGTACCGTGATGATTCCCGCGATCCTGGCGTCATCCAGGACGGACAGGTTCGTGCCCGGGTCCACGATCAGTGAGCTGCTGGCGCCCAGGGACAGGTCGGTCACGCTCGAGACGGGGTCCACGTCGTAGTTGACGGTGACGGCGCCGTCGATGATCACGTCGTACGTGTTGCCATCGTTGATCGGGACCTCACCGACGTTCCAGTTGCCGGCCGTGTCGTAGCTGGTCGTCCCTGCGCCGCCCGTCCAGGTCGCTTCTATCGACGCGGCCTCAACGACCGGCGCGCGGCCCGCCGACAGCAGCCCCAACGCGACGAGAAGACACACTACCATCCGCCTGAATGCGATATCGTGGCGGGACATTAGCAGTTCCTTTCCGCAGGCAGTTCAGTGAGTGATTCCGTGGGCGATCCTCTTGTCTTTCGTTCAGCAGACAGCCGTCGACGGGCAGCGAAGCCGCCCGGAGGTTCCTCCTTGCCGAAGCGATTGAGCACTCCTTAAGGTCCGCTCGACCCGATTATTATAGCCGTCCCGAGGCGATTGTCAACAGGAAACCCCCGATTGTATTTTCCTGCCGCGTCGGGCGCGGGCCGGCCCGGATCAGTACCACCGCCACCCCATGCCGGTGACGGGGAGGTCCTTGAAGCTTCGGCGGTCCAGCGGCGCCTGGGCGAGGCGGTCGCCGTCGAGGATGGCGTCGTCTCCGAGGCGGCGGGCCTCGGCGATCAGGCGGTCGCGCCACGGGGCCAGGAGGCCCTCGGCGTCGTTGCGCGTGGCGGCAGAGTAAGTAGATTGGAGGACATGGTTTAGCCGTGGCCCGATCTGACCATGATGTATATATACATCATGGTCAGGACAATCGGCCCCTCCGGGAACCATATTTGCCCGGAGACTCACTCAATCCAACCCCTTGCCAGAGCCGATGTAGTATATATACTACATCGGCTCTGATCAGCTCGGCTCGGACGTTCGGACAGCGCGGGCCAGCGCGTTTCATGTGTCCCGCACGAAGACAGCTGTCCCGCACGAAGACAGCGGCTGCCCCGTGGCGTGAAACAGCCCCTTCGGGGCCGGCGAGGCGGAAACGGGAGTGAATCCAATGGCGCGGTTCCGGTCGCAAGGTGGCTTAGAGGAGAGGAAAGGCGAGATCACCGAGTTCTTTGACCGCTTGCCTTCGAAGGTCCTCACACATACGGAAGTATCCGAGATCGTTGCGGATGGGCGGCGCGCTTGGGGGTTGCCTGAGTCTCTCACGTTTCGCGAATTCGTCTCCTTCATGGAAGAAAACACGAAACTGAACCGTGTGATTCTGGCGTTTCCCCATCGTAGAGAGACCCGATTCTGTTGGGGCGACGTGTCCGTCTACGAACTAACCATGCGCCTGAAGCGTGGGGCCTACCTGACGCATTACGCGGCAATGGCGGTCCACGACCTGACGGATCAAGTCCCCAGCACCATCTATCTGAACGTCGAGCAACAACCCAAGCCCACCGCTGCCGGGGAATTGGAGCAGGCCCGGATCGACATGGCTTTCAGGAGCAAGCCGAGAGCCTCCCGGAATGTCGCTACGTATGGAGACTACCGCATTTGCATTCTAAGCGGGAAGTACACAGGAGGGCTGGGCGTTGTTGATGCGAGGGGGCCCGACAGGGTCCCCGTACGCGTCACGGGAATAGACAGGACACTAATCGACATCGCGGTTAGGCCCTTCTATGCCGGTGGCATCTTCGAAGTCCTGGGCGCTTACAAACGGGCCGGAGAAGTGGCGAGCGTGCGCCGGCTCGTCGAGCTCCTAAAGAGCCTCGATTACACATATCCGTATCACCAGGCCATCGGTTTCTATTTTGAGAAGGCAGGTGTCTACAAGGAGGAAGATATCGCTCGACTCAGGGAGTTCCCCTTCCACTATGATTTCTACCTCTGCACCCAGATAAGGAAGCCGGAATACTCGGAGAAGTGGCGGCTATTCTATCCAAAGGGGTTCTAGTGGTCTGCAGCAGTGGTCAACAACATAATCGAAGTAGAAGTCGAAGCTCTTCAAGGAGATCCCGGGTTTCACGGTGTTCTCCACCGAGACGAAGTCCGGCCTGTGGTAGTCTCGAAACTCCGGGATCAGACCGATCAGACTCAAGGGAACGCGTTTCGCCAGGAAGATGCGTTTGAGGAGCTCGACGTTCTCGGGGGCCGTGAGGTCCATCTTGAAATTCGTAACGATCGTGTATATGTCGAAGAAATCTCTGGCCCTTGCAGTCTGCCCTGTGCTTCTGACACTTCTGGCGTACTGGGGCATCTGCTGGCAAATCGCCCGTAGTTTCTCAAAGACCATCATCTCGGGGGTGTACACATAAACCGTAGCCCCATCGACTTCTCTCGGCCGCTTCGGCCTGCAGTACTCGAACTTGCTGATGTCGATTCTAAAGGCCTTTCTGTGACCCGGGCCAAGATCCATTGCGTTGACCCGGACATCCCTTGGGCGATCGGCAAGCTGGCGGTACTTGTCAGTTTCGATGAGCTTGAACTCGATGCGGTACCCACCCCAGAAACCCCTCAGGTCATCGGAGATGTGTCTGGGCCTCTCAGTGAACTTGACGTCGAAGACGGTCAAGTCCCTCTCCCGAAACGACTCTTCGAGGAGCTTCTGGATTTTGGATGCCACCTCTTGGCTCTCATCAGGTGCGAATTCCTCCTCGATCGAGAAATCAAGGTCCACAGATGCACGAAGGGCCACGTGGTAGACAAGATCCAAGACGTTGCCGCCCTTCAGAACAAAGCGATCCATCAAATCGTCATCAGAGAACATGGCGACAAGTGCACGCTTCTTTATGTCGAGCAACTTGTCCTCGGGCATGGGAAGTCTCCCTTGCAGGAGAGATCATAATGGCCTCAGTGTACACTCAAGCCGTCATCGGTGCGACGAGGCATTCACGGCGTGTCCTCAAGCCCGGTACCGCTCTCTCGGAACCCATACCACGTCAATACCACCGCCAGCCCATGCCGGTGACGGGGAGGTCCTTGAAGCTTCGGCGGTCAAGCGGCGCCTGGGCGAGGCGGTCGCCGTCGAGGATGGCGTCGTCTCCGAGGCGGCGGGCCTCGGCGATCAGGCGGTCGCGCCACGGGGCCAGGAGGCCCTCGGCGTCGTTGCGCGTGGCGAGGTTGTTCAGCTCCTGGGGGTCGGCGGCGAGGTCGTACAGCTCCTCGGTCGGGCCCTGCTGGGCGTAGAGGTACTTCCACCGCCCGTCCGTGACCATGGCCGTCTGGTGAGGGGCGTCGATGGACTGTGCGTAGAAGACCTCCCGGCCGGGGGCGGCCTCGTCGCGCATTGCGGCCGTCAGGTCCATGCCGTGCACTTCCTGATCCAGCGCACAGCCGGTCAGGGCGGCGAGCGTCGGCAGGACGTCCTGTAGGCCGACGAGGTGGCTTCGCCTCGCGCCGGCGGGCATGCCGGGCGCGCGGAGGAGCACCGGCACGCGCACCGAGCCCTGGTGGTGGTTCGTTTTGAAGTACGTGCCGAAGTCGCCCATCATGTCGCCGTGGTCGGCGGTGTAGACGACGACCGTGTTGTCCGCGGCGCCCGCCTCAGCCAGCGCGGCCAGCACGCGGCCGACCTGGGCGTCCTGGAAGGTGATCATCGCGTAGTAGTACGCCTTGATCACCAGCCGGGCCTCGGGGCTGAGCGTGTCGAACGCGTGGGTGTAGCGGCGGCGCTCCATCGACGGGTCGCGGTCGGCCAGCAGGGACTCATCCCCCGCCGGCGGCGGCACGTCGCGCGGGTCGTACATGCCCGCCAAGCCCTCCGGCGGGTCGTACGGCGAGTGCGGCTTGGGGAAGCTGCACCAGATCAGGAACGGCTTGTCCGCCCGGTCCGCCAGGTGCTCGGTCATCCGCCGGATCGTGCAATCGGCGACCCAGTGGTCCACGTTGTGCTCCGGCGGCAGGGGCGACCGGCACGGCCGCACGTCGTTGTTGCCGATGCCGTGCGCCCGGCTGAAGCCGCCCCAGCCGGCGTCCTTGAGATAGTCGATGTAATCCTCCACGCCGCGCAGCTCGCCCCGGGGATCGAAGTTGCGCACCATGCGGCCGGACTCGGTCAGGTCGCAGTGTTCGAACCCGTGCAGCAGGCGCCGCTCGCCCGGCGGGGCATAGGGCACGTAGTGCAGCTTGCCGCAGGCGTAGGTCTCGTAGCCGCGGGAGGCGAAGTGGCGGGCGAGGATCGGCTGGTCGTCGCGGATCAGCCCGCTGTTGTTCTTCGTGCCGGTCGCGCGGTGCGAGTAGTTGCCCGTGGTGATCGTCGCGCGGGCGGGCACGCAGATCGGATTGGGCGTGAAGGAGTTCTCGAACAGCACGCCGCCGGCGGCAAGGGCGTCCAGGTGCGGCGTCCGGCAGACTTCGTTGCCGTAGCAGCCCAGCGCGTCGCAGCGGAGCTGGTCGGCCGTGATCAGAAGGACGTTGGGTCTCTCGCTCATGGGTGGGGGTCCGTCGTTTCGCGTTCCCGGATCGCCGCGCTTTATCGCCTACGGAGCGAACGGGTCCGGATGAGGCGTCTCCATCTCCTGTCGAAGGTACTCGATCATGTCCTCCCGGCCGCCGGTGGCGGGGGAGCAGACGTTCGGCGCGTCGATCGTCGAGGCGTGCTCGTCGAGGTACGTCGGCGTGATCGCGTCGTGCAGGCTCCACCGCAGCAGGTGCTGCTTGAGGGCCTCGATCTCCGGCCGGCGGTCCGCGCGGCTAAAGAGGTCCTCCATTTCCAGCGGGTCGGCCGCCAGGTCGAAGTACCGGTTGTGGCTCTCTTCCCGGCAGAGCAGCAGCTTCTGCGTTCGCGAGCGGACCATGTACTGCCGGTTCCGCCATCCTTCGGCGAAGATCAGCTCCCGCCCGTCGGGCCTGGCCGCGAGGTCCAGCCCCGCCATGGTCTCGGCCGGCTCGCAGCCGGCCCGGGCCAGGATCGTGGGGGCGAGGTCCAGGTTGCTGACCAGCGCGTCGCAGGCCGCGGCGGCCTTCCGGTCGCCGGGATACTTGACGATCAGCGGCACCTTCACCAGCGGGTCGTACATGAGCCCGCCCTTGAGGATCATGTGGTGGAAGCCCATGTAGTCGCCGTGATCGGCGGTGTAGATGATCATCGTGTCGTCATAGAGCCCCTTTCCGGCGAGCAGGTCGAGGATGCGCCCGACGTGATGGTCGATCTGCGAGATCGTCGCGTAGTACATGGCCATGATCCGCCGCAGGACCGGCTCCGTGAGCGAGGCGTTCGGGAAGTAGCCCGTGTGGAGGTCCAGGTCGCCCGGCAGGGACTCGGCCGTCCAGCCGGGCGGCATGGCGACCGCTTCGGCGGCGTACATCCGGCTCCACGGCGCCGGCGGGTCGAAGGGATGGTGCGGCTTGACGAAGCCGACCATCAGGAAGTTCCCGCCGCCGGCCCACCGCCGGACGGCCTCGACGGCCCGGTCGCCGATCCACGTCGTGGAGTGGTGCTCCTCGGGCAGGTCGGACTCCGCCGCCCCGAAGCACTCCCAGTACGCCTGCGACGCGCCCCGGCGGTACTCGCTCCGCTGGTCGATCAGGTCGATCCGGTCGACCAGGCGCTGTTCGCGAAGGTAGCGGTGGAAGTCGTCGTGGAAGCGCCCGGGGCCGTCCTGCTCGGCGAGCCGCATCTCGTCGAAGCCAACTTCCAGGTAGGTCGGCGTGAAGTGCATCTTGCCGACGGCCGCGGTGCGGTAGCCCGCCTCCCGCAGGATGCGCGGGAAGGTGGGCAAGGCCGGCGGCAAGGTGCAGTGGTTCGTCCAGCCCATGTGCTGGCGAACGTACAGGCCCGTCAGCAGCGAGTAGCGCGACGGCGTACAGACCGGATACGGGCAGAAGCAGTTCTCGTACCGCACGCCGTCGGAGGCGATGCGGTCGATGTTCGGCGTCTGGACGTCGGGATGACCGTACGCGCCGAGGCAGTCCCACCGGTGCTGATCGGCCAGGAACAGCAGGATGTTCGGGCGATTCGGGCCGGCCATTTGCAGCTCACTCGGTCCTGAGGCAGACGACGCGGCCGTCGGACAATCCGACGGCCAGGGCGTCACCGTACCACAGGACGGCGGCGATGTCGTGCTGGAACTGGTGGGCGAGCTTCGCCTTCCCGTCGGCATCGAGGATTCGCAGCAGCCCGCCCCAGTAACCGACGGCCGTGAGCGCGCCGCGCCTGGCGGCGAACTTGACGATTCGCCCGGGCGGCGCTGTGGCCGCCGCGATCTTGCGGGCGGCCACGTCGGGCTCGGCCTTCATCTGCTCGAGCTTCTCGGCGCAGGCCTGCGCATCAAGCGGCCGGGGCTCGCCCGCGCCGCCCTTGGCGTCGATCGTCGAGAGCGACTGGTCGCGCGTGAGGACGACGATCCGGTCGTCGTCGGCCCGCATCGCAGCGGCGCGGTCCGGCAGGATCGCCTGCCAGAGGAGCTTCGGGTGCGGCGGCACGTCGGCCTTCTTCGCGGGCGTGACGGCGTTGTCGGCGGGCAGTTCCCAGCGCGTCAGCGGCTCGATGCCCGCCTGGGCCTCGTAGAGCGTCCCGACGGCCTCGTCCATTCCCCCCTCGTCGTGGGCGATCAGTGTGACGGACTCGATGCCGTGTCCGACGCCGTCGCGCTGCCAGGCGATCATGCCTCGCCCGCGCCCCGGAAAGGCGCCCGCCTTCGGCTCGTACGGCAGGAAGCCCTTCTTCAGCAGGTGGGCGATCAGCGGGTTGTCCTGCGGCGTGCCAAGCAGGACCACCGGTGAGTCGACCGCGAAGCCGACATGGCCGGGGTCCTGGCGGCGCTTGCCGTCCGTAACGCGGCCGAAGTCCAGGCCCACCCACGTCCCGGCGGCCTCGTCGCTGATCTGCCGCGGCTTGTTCAGCTCCGCGGCCGGGACGATCGTGCAGGCAACGTCCCACGGCTGGAGGACCTTCGCCAGCCGCTCGGCGGCGGCGCGGTTGTAGTCGCTCGAGCCGATGCCGACCGTCACGCGGCGATGGACGCGGAAGAAGCGGAAGACCTTCTCACGGTCGCGCCCGAAGTGGATGGCCCGCGTCTTGCGTCCGGCGAGGGCGCCGCAGCGCGGCGGGGCGTAGTGCTCGAAATTGGCCGTACCCTCGTGGTTGGTCAGCAGGTTCTGGACGCGCACGCCCCACGTGCCCGGCGGGTCGTTGACGCCCAGCGGCAGCGAGAGGCGAAGCGAACCCAGCTTCGTCGCTCGGTACACGTCGTGGCGCACCTTGCCGAGCGGGTCGAAGAGCCGCACGCGCAGCGGGGTCGAGCCGCCGATGCCGGTGACCGTCGCGCCGACGTCGACGACGAGGGGCGCGTCGTGCCGCGTGTACTCGCGGCGCACGATGGGCGTGGTCACGACCACGCCGGTGGCCAGGCCCGCGGGGCGGGCGAAGACGCGCATCTGTCCGGGCCCGAAGCGGAAGCGCCCGACGAGCTTGCCGTCCCGCCTGGCGAACTGCGTGACCGGCCCGCCGCGCACCGCGTCGTAGACGGGGCGCCGGTCGCCCGCGGCGGCAGGCAGGGATATCGTGGCGACGGCCGCCTGCGTGTTGTGGCTCTGGCCCGATGAGTCCGTGGCGGCGTTGACGGCGAAGACGTACTCGATGTCGCCGCACTTGTGGCGCGTCGCGACGATGCCCGGGTGGTCGCACTCGAAGATCGGCCGGATGCCGCGGCGCCGGAGCTGCTTGTCGAGGGCCTCCGCCAGCGGCTTGGCGGCGGCGAGCTGCTTGCCCAGCGTCGTCAGCTCGCCGAGGCGCCGGCGGCTGTGCTCGTCGTTCCTCTTGCGCAGCTCCTCGATGAGCTGCTCATCGGCCAGCTTGGGCGCCAGGCCCAGGTCCACGGCGCCCTTGACCTCCATCCCGCAATCGCTCGTCGTCAGCACCATCCCGCCATATTCGATGAAGTGCTCCAGCGCCCGGACGACCTCCGGCGGCAGGTAGTCGATGCTCGCCAGGACCAGCGCCTTGTGCCGGGAGATGAGCGTGCCGTCCAGGACGTCCTCCTCCACGACGGTCAGGAAGCGGTGATGCAGCATCTTGCCGGCGAGGTAGACGAAGGGCAGCGTGCGGCCGTGATCGTCTTCGTGCAGGTAGTTCACGCCGCGGTCGAGCGTCTGCTTGTGGATCATGTGGCCCAGCGAATACAGCACGGCGACCGGCGAGTACGTCGGCGGCATCGTGGTGAAGATCGTCCCCAGGCGGGCGGCGATCTTGTTCGTCTCGACGACGGCCTCCGCGGCGGGCTTCTTGCTCGGCTCGTACGGGTCGATGTCAGGCGGGGTGATAAGCCCCTGGATGCCCATCGCGAAGCAGAGGTTCTGCTCCAGGCGGAACTGCTCGTACGTGGTGCTGCCGTACCAGCAGGGCAGGTACCAGCAGCCCTTCGCGTGGTCGCGGGCCAGGGCCGTCTCGAGGAAGTACGACGGGTTGAACAGGTACAGGCCGTAGTCGTGGTAGCCCCCGTGGCCGCTCGTGACGGGCAGGCACCGCGCGACGTTGAAGTAATACCCGTCCGTGAACGCGCCGAAGCCGTACTGGCTCTGCGTCGCGCAGAGGAAGTCCGGGCGGACGTAGTGCACGGCGAACTGCGAGAGCTTCCACGCGGCGTCCATGAACGAGAGCTTCCACCGCGCGAAGTGCCGCCAGCGCCGGACGTGGTCGGCCTTGCGCGGGTCCACGTCGCGGTACGCGAGCGGCTTCCGGCCGAACGCGCTCTCGTAACCGCGATGCTGGCTGGGAACGCCGTGCGGCGTGTGCTCGCCGGTGACGGGATGCTTCAGGTGCGTCAGTCCCGGCTCGTCGTAGAAGTGCACGCCGGGCACGTTGGGGCGGGTGCGGTCGGCCAGGGCTTGGCGGACCACGCGGACCGCGCCGCCGCGAGTCACGTACGGGTCGGACCAGTCGCACTCGCTTCGCAGGTCCATCTGGTGCCCGCCGCCCATCGTGCAGCACGACATGAAGTCCACGCCGGCGCGGATGAAGTTCGCCTCCCTGTCGCCGGCGTAATGGCCGTAGAAGAGGTTGAAGCCCAGCGAATCCTCGCCCTCGACGAGCTGGTGGGCGCCCTTGGCCCGGCCCCAGTTGATGAGGCGGTACGAGCTGCGGCGCACGTGAGAGAACACGTCGATGTCGGCCCTGGCGGCCGCGCCGGCGGCGGCGGCCTCGATCGTGTAGTGCCCGGGGCGCAGCAGCCTGGCGTTGAGGTACACGTGCTCGGTGGCGCGGGCGTCTTTCCCGACCACGGCGACGGCCGGGACCGCCAGCGTGAACGTCAGCCGGCTGCCGTCGGCGCCGGTGGCGGTCAGGACCAGGTCGCCGGCCGCCAGGGCGCCGGGAGAGCTTCGGGTCACGGCCAGGTGGACCGCCTCGTTCGTCTGATACGCCGTGCGCTCCAGCGGCAGCTCCAGAGCAACCTGCGGCTCGGCCCTTGCCGTCGGGGCCGGGAGAAGCGCCCCGCCCGCGGCCAGAAGACAGGCAGCCAGCTCGCATTTCGCCACGATCATCCTTGTCGTCTCCATTTCATCGGATCTCCTGAAAGCGGAAGGCCCAGGCACGCGAAGCAGGAACCAGATGGACCGCTGGCCGTGATCATAGCATCTTGCCGGATGGAAGACAGGCACCGGGGCGCACTGCGGGGACCATCGCTTCAGGGACAGGCTTGGCGACGGGAAGTCAGTCACGAACGGCACCGCGGCGACACGCCGCGGCTCCGCCATTGGCGAGCGAGGTCGCGATGGGGTCGACCACCGGCGCTATTCCCGCATTCGGGCGGAGCGGCGGCGTGCACTGCTCTGCGAAGCGCCGCGCAGCACGAGTCGCCGCCGTGGTGTTTCCCTCTCACACCGCGCTGCTGCCGACCAGCGCGTCGAGACCTCAATCCCGCTTCTTCGCGGCGCCCGCGTCCTTCGATTCGCCCTTCGGCTTCGGCAGCGGGGGCTGGCCGAGGGCCTTGAGGATGCTGTTGGCCACCTGGCGGGCGAGGGCCTGCGAGCCGGCCGGCGTGAAGTGGACGTTCTTGGGGCGCTGAATCCGCTTCAGACGCGGCAGGGCGGATGCGTACAGGTCGTCGGTGGGGACCTTGTGCTCCTTCATGACCCTTGCGGCGATCTTGTTGTACTTCGCCGCGTCGCCCTTGATCCGCCCGCCGGCGCCTTCCGGCACGGGCGTGGTGCTGCACCAGACGAGCTTCGCGCCGTTGGCCTTCAGGCGCTTGATGAGCTCGCGGAGGTTCTTCTCGTACTCCTCGGGCGGGACCTGCTGCTTTCCTTTCAGGTCCAGTCGGCCCTTCTCGTCCATGTACTTCAGGTCGTGCAGGCCCCAGTTGAAGTGGATCACGTCCCACTTCCCTTCGCCCAGCCAGGCCTTGAGGCTCGCCAGCCCGCGCGTGGTCGGCCCGCCGTTGGTCGGGATGCGGTGCAGGTTGACCTTGCCGGCGAGCAGCTTCCGCGTCGGCGGCGTGTAGCCGATGGAGATCGAATCGCCGATCAGCAGGGCGCGCGGCAAACCGGGCGTGTCGGTGACCTTCGCGAAAGCGGGGTTCGCCCGGCGCTTCGGCCGGGGCGGCCTGGCGGCCTTGGCCTTCTTCTCGGCGCCGGCTGCGTCGGGCCTGGCGCCCTTCTCAGCCGCGAGGGCCGAAGCAAATCCCCAAACCAGCAGGGCGCCGGCGGCAACTACATTCAGCAAGCACGCGTGCTTCATCATCGGTCGGTCCTTTCGTCAGAGATCGATACACTTTCGCCGCCGGCGGCGAGCCCGGCGGCAACGGCGCCCGGGCCGCAGGCGTCAGAAAAGCTGCAATGCTTTTCTACGTACCCTCAACGGTATCCCGCCTTCGAGTAGAGGGAGCACCCAATGAGAGCCGAGAGAAGAGACGAGATCAGCACACCGACAACGTGTTCCATCCGGCCATCTCCTTCGACGAGCCGTTCCGCACCGAAGGCACCGGGACACGTACCACACTGCCCATGTCTGCCGCAACGGGGAAATCGCTCTGACGGTTTGTTCGCCAATCTTCGGTTCTCGCCGCTCAGTAGATCCGCAGGACGCGCTTGATGGCGACGGCGAGGGGGATGACGAGGATGAGGTAGGCGACGAGCCAGGGGGGCAGGAAGGCCCCCAGGCCGGGGATGAGGCCCAGGAACTTCGCCTGGCGCATCTTCAGCTCGGCGCCGATCTCGCCGGCCTCGTCGGTCGTCAGCGGGGGCGAATATGTCGATTGGCCCACGAGCAGCTCGCCCTTGTCAAACGTGCGATCGCGAAGGCGGAAGGTGAGCCTGTAGGGCTCGGGTCGCCCCTCGGCTCGGAGGATCCACGTGGCCAGGCCGGTGGGGGTGCCTTGCACCTCGGCCTGCGTCACGGGCTGGACCCAGCGGTCGGCGGCGAGGCCCTCGCGGGGAACCAGGTGCATGACCTCCCCCACGGCCGACACGGGCGCGTAGAAGACCACCTCGATGTCCTCGCCGGCCTTCGGCGGGTGGTAGCCGAGGCGGTTGAAGCACCACGTCGCGAGGATGGCGATGGGCAGGATGGCCAGCAGCAGCGGCTTGCCCTCCTGCGAGAACGTCCGCAGCGCGATCATGGACCTGGTGGTCCGCATTCGGCGGACGGCGTCCTTGTCGCGGCGTTTCCTGGCCTCTCGGATCCGCTGCTTGAGCGTCTTCCTGTCCTCGTCGGCGCGGCGGAGCAGGTCCTGGTCGGTGGCGAGCTTCCGCACGACGGCGAGGATCAGGCCCGTGCCGACGGCGACGGTCACGAGCGTGGCCGTCCACGACAGGCCCAGCAGCCAGCCCAGCGGCACGTCGAAGATGCCGTTGCAGAGGATGTGCCAGAGGTCAGCGAAGGTCATAGGTCGTAGGTCGTAGGTCGTAGGGAACGGACCTCGCGGGTGATGGGTGGTGCTGGAGGATGTGGACGCGGCCGTTGTTGCCGTCCACGCGGACCTGGTCGCCGGACTGGATCCGTCGGGTGGCGTCGGGGCAGACGACGGCGGGTATGCCGAAGTCGCGGGCGACGATCGCGCCGTGGGAGAGCACCCCGCCGCGCTCGACGATGAGCCCGCGGGCGTTCAGGAACAGCGGCGTCCAGCCGGGGTCGGTGGACGGGCAGACGAGGACGTAGTCGCTGCCGAGGTCGCCGGCCTCGCTCGGCTGGAAGACCACACGGGCCGTCCCCGTGGCCACTCCGGACGCCACGGCCGACCCGGTGAGCTGCGACGCGGCCTCGAGCGGCCGCGACAGGCCGAGCGACTCGATGTCCTCCGAGTCGATCACGTCCGGCAGGTCGAGGCGCTGGTAAGCCTGCCAGCGGACGCGCCGCCGCGCGATGGCCTCCTCGAGGCGCCGGCGGTCGGAAGTGAATCTCGCCAACTCGGTGAGGTACAGGTAGTAGATCCCCCCGCCGAGGTCCCATCGCCGGGCGAGCTCTTCGGTGGCCAGGCGGATCAACTCGTAGCCCATCATGAGGTAGTGCTTGCCGGCCTCGCGGTACGGCAGCAGGGCCTGGGCGTCGGCGAGTTCGGCCTGAATCCGCTCGCGGAACGTCCTTCCGCCCCAGTGGGCGAGGATGCCGGGCAGGTCGTTCTCCACCTGGCGGCGCCGATCGAGGTTCTCGGCGTGGATCTCCCCGGGCGAGCGGCCCTCGAACGATCGCAGCCGGGCAACCACCTGCCGGGGATAGGATGCCTCTTCGCGCCATCGCGGCTCGGCCAGCTCCATCTCGCCGACGCAGCGGTGGCCGTACTCCGCCAGAAACGCGTCCATCGTGGCGGTGCCGGCGGCCACGGCGTGCAGCATCGCATCCTGGGCGAACGTGGTGTCGCCGTCGAGTGCCCGCGTGAGCGTGCGCGCCAGCTCGCCGCCGTGCGCCGGGCCCATCAACTGCACGAGCAGGGACGTCAGCCCGTCAAACGCCATCCCGCCGAAGAAGCCGGGCAGGAGCGATTCGCTGCCGAACTCGTCCAGCACCTTCCGGCGGCGCTCGTGCAGCTCGGTGAGGAGCTGCTCGTCGCTCAGCCCGGCCAGCTCCTGCTCGCGCTTGCGCCGGACGTAGCAGAGATAGGGCGGCAGCACTTCGTTCTCGAAGCGCTCCTTCGCGCCGGCGCGGGCGCGTTTCGTCCTGCCCGACGCCCGGATCATCGCCACCACGGTGCCGGGAAGGCGGGCGAGGAACCGCCCGTCGGCGCGGTTCGGGTCGAACTTGTCCGGGGCGTGGTCCAGCAGGGCCGGATCGGCCAGCAGCTTCTCGATGTCGTAGGTCAGCGGCATCGCGTCCCAGAACAGCTCCGCCAGGCGGTCGGGATCGGCGTAGATCCGCCCGCAGACCAGCTCAAGGAACCCCTCCCGGCAGGCGCGAGCCGACGGGCGATATCCCAACTGCCGGTACATCCGCCCGAAGCCGCCGGAGCCGCTCATGAAGCCGCGAACGACGTCCCAGGTCAGCGGCGTGGGCGCCCGGAGCGTCTCGACCAGGTTGTGGACGACCCAGCACCGCCGCCGGTCGCTCGCCAGCGTTCGCAGGCGGAAGATCTCCTCCTCGCGTGCCAGCTCGACGTCCTCGGCGACCTCCAGGCCGCGAATCCGCCGCGACTGGAGCAGCCCGAACCGCCCGCCGGACCAGCCGAACTCGACGTCCACCGGGTGGCCGAAATGCTCTTCGATCTCCAGCGCCAGCGCCGCCAGCTCGCGGACCTGCTCGGTCGTGAGACTGGCGGCGTCGGCGTCGAAATCGGCCGCCGCGCCGAGGGCGGAGACGTGCCGGTGCTTGTGTCCCAGCTCGGCCGTTACGGACAGGTCGTCGCGCCCGACGAGGAAGCGGTCGGGCGTCACGTCGCCCGAGACGACCGATTCCCCCAGCCCGTAGGACGCCTCGATGATCATCCGCCCGGATCGCAGGTCGTTGGGGTCCCGCGTGAAGACGATGCCGGAGACCTCCGAGGGGAACATCATCTGGACGTTGACGGCCGTGCCGCGCAGCCCGCGGATGTCGTTGCGTTTTCGATAGGCGACGGCCCGCTCGTTCCACCAGGAATCGAGCACGGCGTTGATGCACTCGGCGAGCACGCCCCACGGCTCGGTGGGGAACTGGCGCCCGGTCTGCTGGCGGTAGACGTCCAGGTACTTCCTGCCCAGCTCGCGGTCGGGAGGGGCATCATCGCGCCCGAACTCGGCGTCGGCGAATGCCTCGGCGCCGATGCCGTGGACCGTCCTGGCGAACGCGCGGATGAACTGGAGGTACAGCCTCCAGAAGGCCGCCGGATCGGGCACCTCGCCGGCCAGGCCCGGATGCAGCCCGCAGTTGAGGATCGTGTCCATCATCCCCGGCATCGACACCGCCGCTCCGCTCCGCACGGAGACGAGAAGCGGCCTCTCGCCGCGCCCGAACGTCCGGTGGGTCTCGCTCTCCAGGCGCCGGAGGTTCTCGCGGACCTGGTCCTGGAGCCCTTCCGGCCAGGTGCGATCGTTCTGCGAATACAGCCGGCAGCAGTCGGTGGCGATGGTGAACCCCGGCGGGACGTGCAGGCCGGCGCGGGTCATCTCCTTGAGGCTCGCGCCCTTGCCGCCGAGCAGCGCCTTGAGGTCGTCGCACCCTTCGGGGGGCGGGTCGCAGAAGTAATGCACCCATTGCCGCGGGGTCATTTCGCCTCTCCCATCCGCACGAGTCCCCACCCCGTGCGGCCCATGTAGATGGCCGACCGGCACATCACCATCGGCGTCGCGGGCTCGCCGAGCCACGAGGCGTCGAGCCATTCGACGCTCCTGGCCTCGCCGTCGCCCGCATCGAGGGAGAGTCTCATGATCCTGCCGTCCCCGGCGGCGTACAACACGGCGCCGTGCCCGAGGAACGGGCAGCTTCCGGGCTTTGCCCCGGCGACGGGGTCCACGAGCGGCCGGCCGCCGGCGCGATCGAGGACGACGAGGCGGCCGTCGGTCCCGACGTAGGCTATCCGGGAGCCGTCGGCGACGAAGCCGCCCGAGACGCCCGCGCCGGGGGCCTTCCACACGTCCGGCGGCAGGCGGCCGCCGTCGATCAGGCTGCGCGCCTCCAGGCCGCTTGCCGTGGCGAGGTACACCCGGGCCTTGTGCGCCCACGGCGAGGCGGCCGGCGGATCGTCCAGCCGCCTGGTCCAGAGCACGGCGCCCGTCGGCCGGTCGAGCGCGACCAGCACGGGCGGTGCGGACGTGGCCACGAGCACCATGGCCGCGGTCGACGCGGGGGCATGGTCGGCCCGCCCCTCGAGCGCCCGCCTCCAGAGCCGCTTGCCCGACAGGTCGTAGCGGGATACGGCGCGGGGCGCGTCGATAACGAGCACGTCGCCGCGCGAGGCGACGAACGCCCCGGCTGCGCCGCGCGCGACCGCCGCCTGCCAGAGCCGCTTACCGTCCGCGACGGCGAGGCAGTGCAGATGCCGATTCTCGTCGCCGCACTTGCCGTCCACGCAGAAGGCCCGTTCCGCGACGACGGCGGGCGAGAGGCGCACGCCGTTCGGCGTCTCGTGGAGCCACTTGGGCTCCGGCGGCCTGTTGCCCGCGGCCCCCGCCGGCAGGCAGGCCAGGCCGCGCTTCCGCCCGCTCGCCAGGGGGACGAAGAGGTCCTCGCCCAGCACGGCCGGGGGCGCCGCGACCACCGCCTCCTTCGTCTCGCCTTCCTGGTCGGGCGGGAACTGCCAATGGAACTCGCCCAGTGCCGGCGGGGGAGAGCCGAACGGGTTCCCCCCGACGGCCGGCCCGCCGAGGCGCCCCTGCCAGACGGGCCTTCTCGCCTCGCCGGGCTCGCCGACGCAGACGAACCCGTCCTCCTGCGTGCCGACGTAGACTCGCCCGCCGGCGACGGCGGGAGAGGAGATGCACCGCACGTTCGAGCCGACCCTGTACTCCCAGACGAGCTCCAGCGTTCGGCGGTCCAGGCCGTAGAGCATGCCCGCCTCGGTGACGGCGTAGACGTGCCGCTCCGTGACGGCGGGAGACGTGTAGATCGGCGCGTGGGCGTCGAACGACGCGATCTGCCGGCCGGTGCGCCGGTCGGCGCAGTAGACACACCCGTCCGCCGCGGCGAAGTAGACCGTCTCGCCGGCGACGGCGACGGCCCCGAGTACGGTCCCGCCGACGCGCAGCCGCCAGTCGGGCTCGAACGCCCCGCCGGAGTGGCGGGCGAGCTTTGCCAGGTCGACCTGCCAGACCTCGCCGGCCGCCGGCCCGGTGCTGTCAACAAAGTCGCCGTTGCCCATGCCGACGTACAGCTTGCCGCCGGCGACGGCCGGCGGGCTGAACACGGCGTACGGCGTCGCCGCGCGGGCCAGCAGCTTCCCCTCCGCCGCGTCGATCACGCACAACGCCTTGCCGCCGTTGCCCAGCCCGGCGTAGACCTTGCCCCCGTGGACGGCCAGCGACGTCTCCGCGTCGGGGAAGTCCTGCCCGGTGAGGTGCCAGCGCTTCGCGCCGGTCTTGAGGTCCAGGCAGTAGTACCCGTCGTCACCGGCGCCCACGAAGACCCTCGCCTCGGTGCGGCCGGAGACCTCGACGTCGGCGATCACCGGCGAGCACTCGACGTGGCTGCGGGTCTGAAAGCTCCAGCGCAGCTTGCCGTCGCGGACGTCGAGGCAGACGACGCGTGCCCCGACCGCGTAGTGCAGCCCCTCGCCGCAGACGAGGTACTCGCCGCGCACGGCCGGGGAGGAGAACGTCGCGCGGTAGGTCTCGTAGCCGGTCTCGAACCGCGGCCTGGCGGCCCAGACGATCGCGCCGCTGTCGGCGTCGAAGCAGTAGATCCGGCCGGTGCCGTCCTTCGCGTCGAACGCGCTGAGGATGGCCGAGGCCACGTACACGCGGTTGCCGATCACCGCCGGGGAGGAATAGAACCACTCCTCGCCCTTTATCTGCACCCAGTTGATGCCTCCGGTGGCCGGCCCGATCTCGCCGGCGGGGGCGCCCCGGCGGGTCAGGTCGCCGCGGAAGATCGGCCAGTCCTCGCCGGCCCCCCGCGCCGCCGCGGCCGCCGGGCCCGACGGCCAGAGCTTCCCGCCACCCCAGACGAGCCCCACGACGCACGCGGCCACCACGGCCAGCAGGACCTTCAGCCGCCACAGCGTCTTGACGAAGTTGAGCATGGCGGTGGGCCTGAGCATCGAGAGGATCGCCCCGGCCAGTGCGATCAGCAGCCCTGGCACGACGTACCACAGCACGGCGATCAGCACCTGGAGCGGCCCGATCAGGACGGGCACCACGGCCAGCGGCCCGCCCGGAGATGAAGATCCGATCGTCATCGCGCAAACATCCACCGCTTCGCCTTCGAGTAAGCCAGGAAGGGCCTGTCGAATCGCCGGCAGGAAGACGTCCCGCGAACGTCGCGGAAGTCTCGCTCTGCCACGCTCTTATCATGTAACCCCACAGGTGCGGGCAGGAACCGCAGTCGTTGCGACGTTCGGCGGCGTGTCCCTCAGCCGGCGCACGCCCTTGAACTTCGCCACGCCAGAGTCGAAACTGATCGCATCCGCGTGCAGTGCCTTACCGCCCGGTCGTCGTGACGGCCAGACGGCGGCGATGCAGGCGCAAACGAGGTGCCCATCATGCCGGAAGGACGATTCAGCGACCTGAAACCGATGACGGAGGGCATATCGCCCATCACTGCCGCCGAGCGCGAAGGGCGGATCGAGAAGGCGCGGCGGCTGATGGCCGACAGCGGCCTCGACGCCGTGTATCTCGAGGCGGGGTCGAGCCTGTTCTACTTCACCGGCGTGCGCTGGGGCCGCAGCGAAAGGATGACGGCCGCCTTGATCCCCGCCCGCGGCGAGATCGCCTACGTCTGCCCGGCGTTCGAGGAGGCGAGGCTGCGCGAGCTGCTGATCTTCGGCGACGACGTTCGCACCTGGCAGGAGCACGAGAGCCCGTATGAGCGAGTCGCGGGGATCCTGAAGGACCGCGGCATTGGCGGCGGAAGCATCGGCATCGAGGAGTCCGTGCGGTTCTTCCTGTTCGACGGGATCCGCAAGGAAGCGCCGCATGCGGAGCTCGTCGGCGCCGATCCGGTGACTATCGGCTGCCGCGCGATCAAGTCGCCCGCCGAGATCGCCCTGATGCAGCGCGCGATGGACATAACCGTCGAAGCGTATAAGGCGTGCCTGCCCCTGCTGGCCGAGGGCATGTCGCAGGAGGAGTTCCGCGACAGCGCCCGGGCGGCGCACAAGGCGCTCGGCGTGCAGGGAGGCATCGACGTCCAGTTCGGCCGGAGCACCGCCTTCCCGCACGGCAGCAGGGAGCCGGCGCACCTGGAGGCGGGAGACGTCGTGCTGATGGACGGCGGCTGCACGGTCGAGGGCTACCACTCCGACATCAGCCGGACGATCGTCTTCGGCGAGCCCACCCAGCGGCAGCGGGAGATCTGGGACCTCGAGAAGCAGGCCCAGGGCGCCGCGTTCGCGGCCGCCCGGGTCGGTGCGCCTTGCGAGGACGTTGACGCCGCGGCGCGAAAGGTGATCGCCGGCGCCGGCTTCGGCCCGGACTACGAGGTGCCGGGCCTGCCGCATCGCACCGGCCACGGCATCGGCCTGGACGTCCACGAGTGGCATCACCTCGTCCGAGGCAACAGGACCCCGCTGGCGCCCGGAATGTGTTTCAGTAATGAGCCGATGATCGCGATCTACGGCGAGTTCGGCGTGCGCCTGGAAGACTGCATGTACATCGCCGAGGACGCCGCGAGGTTCTTCACGCAGCCGAGCCCGTCCATCGAGCAGCCGTTCGCGTAGCTCTGCCAAGGGAGACGGATGATGCCCGATCAACACTTCACACACGCCGCGCCGCTGCTGGTTCTGCTGCTGGCGGCCGCAGGCGAGGGGCTGGCCGGCAAACCCGCCGCCGCGCCCGCCGACGGGGACCTCGTCTGGCACGACGAGTTCGACGGCAACTCGCTCGACATGAAGAAATGGAGCTACCGCCAGCTCGGGCCACGAAAGGGCGGCTTCAACGTCAAGGAGGCCGTCACGCTCGACGGCCAAGGCCACCTGGCCATCACGACGACGAAGGCGGGAAACAAGTACCACACCGGGATGATCGGCACGCAGGGGAAGCTCGAGCGGGCCTTCGGCTACTTCGAATGCCGCGTGAAGCTCCAGGCGCAGCCCGGGCACTGGTCGGCGTTCTGGATGCAGTCGCCGAGGCTGGGGAAGGTCATCGGCGACGTGAAGCAGTCCGGAACGGAGATCGACATCTTCGAATACCTCTCCAAGAGGGGCGACAAGATCCAGCACACGCTGCACTGGGACGGCTACGGCAAGGACCACAAGTCGGCCGGGAAGGTCGTCCAGTCCCCCGGCCTGACGAAGGGCTGGCACACGGTCGGCCTGGAATGGCAGAAGGGCGAGTACGTCTTCTACGTGGACGGCAAGGAGACGTGGCGGACGGACAAGGCCGTCTCGCACACGCCGCAGTACATCATCCTGAGCATGGAGGTGGGCAAGTGGGCCGGCGACATCGCCAAGGCGAAGCTGCCGGACAGCGTCCTGTTCGACTACGTGCGGGTCTACAAGGCCAAGCCCCCGCCATCGGCCAAACCGCCAGACGGGAAGTAGCATGGGCCTGCTCGACTGGCTGTCTCTGCCGGAAACGCGGGGGATCGGCGACCTGGACGACCGCGCCGCGACGGTCCTGCACGCCGGGATCATCCGGCGCAAGGCCTTCCTTCGCAGGCTGTACCTGGACTTCTACCTCCAGCTCGCCCGGGCCGCCGGCGCGCGGGGCAAAGGCACGCTCGTGGAGCTCGGCAGCGGCGGCGGCTTCATCAAGGACATCCTCCCCAACGTCACGACCTCCGACGTGATCGACGTCCCCGGCGTGGACCTGTGCTTCTCGGCGATGGACATGCCCTTCGACGACGCCTCCGTGGCCGCCTTCTTGATGATCGACGTGCTCCATCACCTGCCCGACGCCCGCGCTTTCCTCGCGGAAGCGGCCCGCTGTCTCCGGGCGGGCGGGAAGGTCGTCATGATCGAGCCGGCGAACACGCCGTGGAGCCGGTTCATCTACGGCACCTTCCACCACGAGGCGTTCGAGCCGGCCGCGGGATGGACCTTCCCGTCCACCGGGCGGCTGTCCGGGGCCAACGGGGCGCTGCCGTGGATCATCTTCTGCCGCGACCGGGCGCGGTTCGAGGAGGAGTTCCCCCTGCTGCGGATCAACCGCCTGCGGCCGCACACGCCGTTTCGATACCTCCTCAGCGGCGGCCTTCGCCTGCGCCAACTGCTGCCGGGCTTCGCATACTCCCTCGTCAAGGCCCTGGAGGCGGCGCTGTCCCCGGTGAACGATCAGCTCGGCATGTTCATGACCGTCGAGCTGGAGAGGCTGGGCTGATGATCTGCCCGACGTGAGAGCCCCGCTCCCTGCCGGTCGCGGCTCGGGACCCGCGCAGCAAGTTGCCCTTTGCGACGTCACCCGGGATAATGAAGCGCCTTATTGGCCGGCGCCGGGAAGCAAGGAAAGACTGCCATGACCAGACACATCACGCGGACGAAGGCGGCCGTGCTTGCCCTGCTGACGTGCTCCCTGATCGCGGGCGGGTGCAGCACCAACCCGGCCACGGGCAAGTGGGAACCGATCCTCATCTCCGAGAGCCAGGAGGTCGCCATGGGGCGCGAGGCCGCCCCGCAGTTCGAGCAGAAGTTCGGCGGGAAGGTGCCGGACGGCCGGCTCCAGGCCTACGTCCAGGAGATCGGCCAGTCCATTGCGGCCGTCTGCGACCGGAAGAACCTCGAGTACGACTACGTGCTCGTCTCCTCGGAGGTCCCCAACGCCTTCGCACTCCCCGGCGGGAGGATCTTCATCACGGCGGGGCTGATGAGCCGTATGCAGAACGAGCGCGAGCTTGCGGCCGTCCTCGGGCACGAGACCGGCCACGTCTGCGCAAAGCACAACGTCAAGGGCATGCAGCGGGAAATGGGCACGCGCGCGATTCTCGAGGTCGCCGCGCGTCTGGCCGGCCTGGGCAAGACGGCCAAGGACGTCGCCGAGGTCGTCCGGACCATGGGCATGCTGAGGTACAGCCGCACCGACGAGTACCAGGCCGATCAGTTCGGCGTCCGGTACATGACCAGGGCGGGCTACAACCCCTGGGGCATGGTCGAGCTGCTGACCGTCCTGCTGAACCTGAACGACAAGGAGCCGGGCTCGCTGGGCGAGATGTTCCAGACCCACCCGGTGTCGAGCAAGCGGATCGCCGAGGCGACCGAGATCATCCAGACGGAGCATCCCGAGGCCCGCCGGACCGACGCCGACCCCAACGCGGCGCGGTTCCGGAAGATGCGCTCCGTGCTGTTCACGGCCGTTTCGGGGCTGAAGAAGTAGGGAGACGGGTCTCGGGCGGTTGGGGATTTCCCGGCCTTTCGGTATCTCCCTTCGGGAGATCCCTCAAGGCCGGGCGTTTGCCGGTTGCGTCGCGGCGAGGACGCGGCGGACGCGGGCGGCGCCGAGTTGCGCCTCGGCGTCCTTCCTGCCCGACAGCTCCCAGGCCTTGCGGTAGTGCGCTGCGGCGAGGTCGAGCTTGCCGGCGGCCTCGGCGGCGGCGGCGAGGTCGAAATGCAGGTTGGCGTCGTCGGGCGCGGCCTTGACGGCGGCTTGGAAGTGGCCGACGGCCTCGTGGCAGTCGCCCTCGGCGGCGGCGGCGAATCCGAGCCCCGCCGATCGCCCGCCCGCCGGACGCAGCGCGACCCGGGCCGCGACCTCGACGGGCGAGATCATCCCGCCCAAGCCCCGGATGCACTCGGTCAGCAGGTGCTTGACGATCTTCTCGGCCGGCGGGACGTGGTCCGGATCGTCGGGCCGTCGAAGCCCCAGCTCGCCGCGCACCTCGACGTCGGCGGCGGAGTTGTACGACCGGCGGACCTCCGCCGCGCCCAGCCGCTCGCCACCGGCCCGGCGGACCTCGAAATCCACGCGAACGCTGGCCGTTCGGATCAGCGTCGGCACCTCCACGCTGTCGAGGCCGCCCGTCTCGCGGTTCAGGCGGCGAAGGGGCCTCCTGCCTCGGAGGTCCTTCGTCTCGATGTCGATCGCCCCGCCGACCCGGGCGATCCGTGCCTCGGTGATCTCGCTGCTGCGGCCGGTGTGTCCGAGACCGACCGGAGCGTCCCGGAGATGCTCGTCGAGCGCCGTCTGCATGAAGGCCGCGAAGTCGCCTTTCGGCCCGGACCGGATGGTGAACGTTCCGGCCCGCGCCCGTGCGATGTCTCCCGGCAGGGGCAGCGCGCCGGGCATCACGTGCCGGACGCTCACGACGGGCGGCGCGCAGCCGACGACCATACAGGACAGGACCGCAAGCGCGATGATGCTCGACCGCATGTTCGGCATGGCTGCGTCCCTTCGGCGCGCCGCGACGTAGGGTCGATCCACGTGTAATCCTAGGCCGCCAGATCGGCACGGGCAACCCAAATGCGCGGCGCTTGCCTCGAATCTTGTTGAAACGCCGCCGCGACGGCCATAGACTTCCTACAGAAGGGCGTATGGGGCGATGGCCATGAGATGCGCAACGGCGGCGGCACTGCTGGCGGCCCTGGCGGCGATGAGCGGCTGTGGCGCGCAGGAGGTGCTGCTCGGCACGCGGGGCTCGTACCTCTTCACCGCCATGGACGCCCTGGCCGTGCCGGGGGAGGAGATCGACCTGCGGGCCCAACTGCGAGGCGGCGACATGCTGCGGGGCCGGGGCGGCTACGCCGTGCGGTTCCATCGCGACGCGAAGCTCTACAAGGTCGCCGAGACCGACGCCGACGGGATCGCAGCCGTCTCGTTCGCGCCGAAGACGCCCGGCGACCACGTCTTCACCGCCGAGCTGGCGCCCATCGGGCTGGCGGAAGAGCCGCCCGCCCCGCTGGAGCTGCTCGTCGCCTGCCGGAAGCCCGATGCCCCCCTGGCCGTCGTGGACCTCGACAGGACGGTCGTCGCCACGGGCTTCCACACCGTGCTGGTCGGAAGCCCGGAGCCCATGGCCGATTCGCGGCAGGTGCTGGCCCGCCTGGCGCGGAAGAGCACGATCGTCTACCTCACCCACCGGCCGGACTACTTCAGCCTCAAGTCCAAGGCCTGGCTGCGCGAGCACAAGTACCCGCCGGGCCCGCTGCTGCTGAGCACGCCTGGGGCGTTCCTGAAGGGAAGCGGGGCGTACAAGAGCGAGATGCTCGAGCGGCTCGGCAAGCGGTTCCGCAAGATCGAGATCGGCATCGGCGACAAGATCTCCGACGCCCAGGCCTACCACGCGAACGGCCTGAAGGCCTTCCTGATACTCCAGGTCCCCCAGGCGGCCGCGCCCGAGACGCTCGACGCGCTGGCCGACGAGCTGGAGAAGCTCGACGACGAGGTCCAGGTCGTCACGCATTGGCGGCAGATCGAGCAGGTCCTGTTCGACAAGGGCTCGCACCCCCGCTCGGCGATGCAGCGGCGGCTGCGGAAGCTCGCAGCCGAAGCCAGGGCCAGCCTCAAGGCCCCCAAGGCCGCCGGGAACCCACCGCCCCCGTAACAACCCATGGTGTTGAGATGCTCTGCCCAATCCACAATCCGCAATCCGCAATCCGCAATGGGGCGGTCTTCCTCGCGGCGGCGCTTCTGGCCACCGCCGGCTGCATCCCCAGCTACCCGGTCGCTGAGGGCCAGATCGACCGGTGCTGGCTGCTGACGGACGTCTCGCCCGACGCCAACGCGCCCGAAGCCGCCCCCGCCGTCGAGCCCGGCGGCCTGCAAGTGCCCGACCGGTGGGTCATCCGCCAGCACCGCAGCCTCGTGTGGTCCACCGTGAGCATCGTCCGGGCCATGGACAAGCTCAAGACCGGCACGGCCGAGATCGAGTTCTCCGTCAGCCCCGCCCACGCGCGGGCACTGGTGGACGTCCTCGCCAAGGCTCGGGCGGCCATGGCCGACCTGAAGGACATGCTCGACACGGCTGGCCGGTCCGACAGGAACCGCTGGGCCGATGCGCTGGCCGGGGTGCTCCTGAAGGTCGAGGCCGTCAGCCGCCTGGCGGCCATGGAAGCCGGGCCGCCGGCCCCCGCCGGTGCGGATGAGCCGCTCGGCATGGCCGCGGAGCCCGTGCTCGAGATGATCGCGGCGTACTTCAACGAGCGGGCCGAGGGCAGCCTGCTGGCCGAGCTGAGCCCCGGCGAGCGGAGGCGCCTCCGCGACGTGCTGATGGAGATGGTCCTTCGCCTGGGCTTCGAGATCGCCGGGAAGGAGCCGCCCGAGGCCCTCCGCCAGGACGTCTCGAGGGTGATGCGCTCCGCCCCCGCGGACCGCCTGCGCGCACAGCTCGGCGAACTGCTCGCCGGCCGCCTCAGCGGCGCCGCGCCGGCGCGGGCGGGCCGCAGCAAGCGAAAGACCTTCCGGACGATCCTGAGATGGGCGCCGAAGGCGCTCGGCCTGCTGGAGTCGTTCCTCAGCCAGTGGGATCGGATGGAGAGCATCACGGTGGAACCGGTCCGCTGCGGCGGGCGAAGGGGCGTGGCGGTCACCATTGCGACGCTGCCCGGCCGACAGGTGCGGATCGCCAACGTGACGGTCCTCGTGCCGACGATCGTCTTCCGCGGGTCGACGCGCATCATCGTGCTGTCCGAGGCCACCGAGGCCGGGGAGACCGTGGTGGCCTTCGACCCCGTCGGCGAGGGGGCCGTCGAGCTGCGGTTCGAGGGGCTCGTCTGGGGCCTCGTGAAGCTGCTGGCCCTGCCGCTGGCGAGCGGCCCCGTCCGCGAGGTCCGCATCCTGGCGGACACGCGCCCCGAGGGCGAGCAGCTCATCCACGTCGCCGTCATGACCGAGGCCGCCGGCGGCCGCGGCGACCGGCGCCGAATGATCGTCGTCCAGGACAGTCGCACCAAGCGAATCCTCCGCGAGGCCTTCTCCGTCCGCAGCGTGACCGAGAAGAGCGAGACCGTCGTCAGCTACATCACCCCGCTCCGCCGCTATACCTACCAGCGCGTCAAGGGGGTGAAGGGCAACTAGAGTACTGTCGGCGAGGCCTCTTGCCGCGCGGTGCAAGTCAAGAATCAATACGCGGGGTTGCGTCCTCAGGGAATCCGTCTATTCTGTTGGCCGGTGAAGTGCTTTGCTCCTGGCCCATTCGTTCCCGCGTTGTGAATACGATCACGGAGAACGGGCATGAAGGAATGGTATTGTGTCGTCCAGGGGCACCGATATGGGCCTGTCTCTGAGAGCGTGCTGCGCGACTGGATCCGCCAGGGGCGGGTCCGGGCGCACGATTCGGTCTGGTCGGAAGGCATGGCCGGCTGGGTCCCTGCCGGCAGCGCCATGCCGGACATGTTTCCCGGTTGGGCCGGCGTCGGAAACGCCTACCCCATGCCCGGCCTGGTACCTGTCCCGCCGCCGGGGGGCACTGGCGGCCTGACCCCCAACGGCGAACTGACCTCACAGGCGGCGTCTCTGCTGGCCGGAAACTGGGGCCTCCCGATGGGGTTCTGTTTGCTATCGTTTCTGATCGGGATGGCCATGGGTCTGATCCCGTACATCGGTGGGATCGTGCAGCTCATCCTTCAAGGGCCGCTGCAACTGGGCGTCGTGGTTTTCTTCATCGCCTTCGCCAGGAAGGGGCCCTGTACGCTGGCAATGCTCTTCGTGGGGTTCAAGAACTTCGGCTGCGCCCTCGCCGCTCACCTGCTGATGGCCCTTTTCGTCTTTGGCTGGATGCTCCTGTTCAGCTCGATCGGGATCGCTATCCTCATTGCGGCTGCCGTCGCCGAAAGGGCGGAACTGGCCGTGCTGGGGGGCGTGCTGATACTGCCCGGGGTTGTCGCGGGCGTGATCGCGGCGCTGTCGTATTCGCAGACCTTCTATCTCATTGCCGACGACAACCAACTCGGCCCCCTCGAGGCCATCCGGCGCAGCAAGGACTTGATGCGCGGCAGCAAAGCAAAGCTGTTCTGCCTGGGCCTTCGGTTCTTCTGCTGGGGGCTGCTGTCCATGTTGACCTGCGGGATCGGCTTCCTCTGGCTCGCGCCGTATATGGGCGTTTCATACGGTTGCTTCTACGACGATCTTCAGCCGCCGAGACAGCCCGAGCAGACAACGACCGCTGCATGAACGTGCCGGTGATCGGCAGGCACCATGTGGAAAGGCGCGACGGATCGATGAGCCGCCATCGCAGTTCCGATGCCGTGATTCCGTTCTGGGAGGTCACTTGACCGCCGCGTACACCTTGCGCGCCCTGCGGTAGGTCTCCAGGACGGCGTCGAGGGGTGCGGGGTCCTTGGCGGCGGCGCGTTTCTTATCGTAGGCGGCGATGAGCTCGTCGAGCCACTTGACGTAGAAGCGGGCGGCCTGGGGGTCTCGCGGCCGCTTGCCGCCGACCGTCACGTAGAACGGGCTGGTGTGGGCGAAGCGCACGACCATGCCTCTCACCGGCTCGAAGGCCCGCACGGCGAGCCAGGTGCTCTTATCGAGCGTGAGCTTGTGGCGGGCGGCGATGCGGCGTCTGTCGCCGCGGGCGGGCTCGAACGTCGCGGCGACCTTGCCGCCGACGACGATCTCGGCCCTTTCCAGCGCGTCGCGGCCGCGGACCTCGAGCTCGACGGCCGCCTGGAGCTTCCCGCCGGCCGGCACTTCGAACCGCTCGCCGATGCCCTTGCCGTTCACCGTCGCGAAGAGCATCGGGCCGTTCGTCACGAAGTTCCGCCCCTCGCGCAGCGCATCGTACCACGCGTCGTGGCCGAACTCGTCCAGCCGGACGTAGACGCGGTCGTAGCCGAGCGGGTTCCTCAGCACGCCGGAGGCCGAGCCCGCCGACGCGGCGATCCGGTGGCCCAGGTTCAGGTAGCGGTAGTACAGGTCCATCACGTTGTGTGCGAAGCCGAGCGGGCCGGGGTACTTCTTCCGGTCGCGCGGGCGGCCCCAGGCCTCGCCTCGCAGAAGCCCGGTCCGCAGGAAGTGGTTGCAGGCCACCCCGATCGTGTCCACGCGGCCCAGAGCGACGTGAACGGGGGCCTCCCACCAGAAGGGCTTCTCGACCTCGACGAACGCCTTCTGCTCCAGCGCGAGGCGGTGGTACTCGAAGCCGCCGGGCGCGTCGCGGGTGACGTTCTGAAGGAGGATGGGCTTTTTGAGGTTGAAGAGCATGACGGCCCCGCCGGCCCGCTCGTCCTCCTGGGCGAGCTTGTGGAAGCATCGCGGCCTGGGCGAGGCGGCGCCCTTGTCGGCCACGTGAACCAGGTAGGGCGGCTTGACGTTCGCGTGGCGGCGGTTCCAGTGGGTCAGGACGGGCGCGAGGTTCAGGTCCTCGGCCCGCAGCAGCAGCGGCATGTCGCCGACGGGGCGGTGGACGTGCAGGTCGCCGCTGTACCAGCCGCGGCCGTTCATGTCGATCCACCGTTTGAGCGTAACGGCCTGGCGGCACGTCTCGCCGGCCTTGACGTCGAGTTGGGTGACGTGCGGCGCGTACTCCGGCCCGCGCTCGATGCGAAGCGCCGCTTTGCCGGGCGAGACGTCCACGGCGAAGTCGCCCGGGCAGCAGAAGTGCCCGTCGCGCTCGAATCGCGGCAATCGGCCCGGGTAGATGCTCTTCTCGCCGACGGTCAGGTGCACGCGGCACGGCAGGCGGCCGCCGCCGGGCTCGGTGACGGTCACCTCCAGCCGCCCCGTGACGGCTTCGGCGGCGGTGGCGGCGCCTGCGACGGCGAGGATCGCGAGGCACGTGACCATTGCCCAGTGGACCATCATTGGTCTTCCTTTGCGTTTTGTGAGCGGCCACTGAAGTGGCCACCCCTTGTGGGGCGGGAGGAGGGCTTGGTTGACGGGGCGGGGGGCTTCTTGTGGAAGAGCACGTCGGCGGGGATCTCCCGCTTGCCGATGCCCGGGCCTTCGTAGAAGACCTTGAGCGCTTCGTCTCCGCCGGCCTCGAAGCAGGCCGCCCGGATCGCGTGCTCGCCCGCCTTCAGCGAGACGAACCCCCGCTTCTCGACGGCCCCGTGCAGGCCGTCATGGTCCACCACGAGCTTCTCGCCGATGTGAAGCCGGCTGCCGTCGTCGCTGACGAGGTAGAACGCGTAGACCCCGTCGGCCGGCACCTTGACGTAGCCGCTGAACGCCAGGGCGAAGTTGTCCATGCCTTGGTGCTCGCCGAGTCCGAACGTCGGCATCGTTCCGGAGGCGACCGGCTTGAGCCGCCGGAAGTCGGGCAGGCGGCGCCAACGGCCGCGATACGCCTTGTACCGGATCCCGGCGGCCAGGCGGGCGACCTTCGCCGGATCGAGCGGCCGGACCTTGCCCAGCGTGACCGCCGCCTCAATCACCTTCCCGCCGCGGCGGAGCTTCAGCGGGAGCTTCTGGCCGCCCTTTAGGCCGACCAGGGCCAGGTGGAAGTCCACGCCGCCGGCGATTCGAGCGTCGCCGACGCCGACGACCACGTCGCCGGCCCGCGCGCCGGCCGCCGCGGCGGGCGAGCCCGGGACCACCTCACTCACCGCGGCCGCGTCGTTCGCGTCCACCTTCAGCCCCAGCACGAAGCCGTACCGGCCCTCGGCGGCGATCATGTCCGGCAGGGCCGCCCGCACGCTGTCGATGGCCGTCGCCAGGCCGATGCCGTCGGCCTCGTCCTTCCGGCTCGTCGCCACGCCGATCGCCTCGCCGAAGACGTTCACCAGCGGCCCGCCCGACATCCCCGGGTTGATCCCCGCGTCCGTCTGGATCATCCCCGTCAGGTGGGCGAAGTTGGTCTTCGTGCTGCGGTTCAGCCCGGTGACGAGCCCCGCGCCCAGCGTCATCCCGAAGCCGAACGGGTTGCCCAGCACGAAGGCCCTCTCGCCGACCATCAGGTCGCCGCTGTGGCCGAGCTTGAGCGGCTTGAGCGGCCGGCCGGCGTCGATCTTCAGCAGCGCGACGTCCAGCCCGACGTCCCGGGCGATCACCCGCGCGCGGTGCTTCCTGCCGTCGTGCAGGCGGATCTCGGGCCTCCCGCCCTTGGCCAGTCCGTGGCAGACGGTCAATATGTACCCGTCGGGATGGATCACGAACCCGCTGCCCCGCTCGGTGTGCGTGACGTTCCCCCCCTTCGCCTTCGGGCGCTTCTCCACCCGCGTGGCCGTGAACGTCACCGCCGACTGGCTGCATCGGGCGAACAGCTCCGCCTCCGCCGTCCGCCGGATCGCCCTGCGGGCATCGGCGTCGGGTTCGGCCGTGCGCTCCCCGCTCGCGGCTGCGCAGACACCGGCCGCCATGGCGGCCCACGCCGCCGTCGTCAGAACTTGCCTCAGCCTGGTCGCCGGGCCGATCATCTTCATCCGCATCGGACCTCTTCCGCCTCAGAACTCCACCGTTAACGTCTTGGCGTCCTTCTTCGCCCCCGCTCGGACGTTCTTGAGCGTCTTCCACTTGTCCGAGCCCTGCTCGCCGACTTTGACGGTGTAGGTCCCGGGCCTGAAGACCCACGGCTGGAACTCCGTACCCCGGATGCGGAGGGTGTAGACGATCTCGCCGTCGGCCTCGTCGATGACCTGGACGACCGGGTTCTTCATTGCGGTGACCTTGATCTTCGGCAGCCAGGCGGCCGGCTTGCGGGCGTAGTTGTCGAGCTGGTCGATGGTCCTGGGCCAGCCCTCGTACTGCCGGCCCGTCTTGGGGTCCTTCGGGTTGGCGAACAGCGGCCAGCACTCGATAGTGATCCTGCGGGTCTTCTTGTGGAGCCGCACGATCCCGTAGCCGGGCATCTTGTCGTGGATGTTCGCCGGCTCTTTGCCCATCTTGCGGGGGTTGGTGTGGGCGTGGACGGTGACGTGGTTGCCGAACGGGTCGCGGAACTCGCCGGTGTGCTCGATCATGCCGGCCTTCCAGTTGCGCGCCGGCTTGAGCGGCACCCACGCCCGCGGGTAGAAGTTGCAGACGCTCGGCACGCAGAGGCTCCAGCCCGCGTCGCCCCACGTCTCGACGCCGTGGTGGGCCATCGTGGCCAGGTGCTGGTCGCCGCCGATCATGAAGGCGAAGGCGCGCCGCATCTCGCGGAGGGCCTTGTTCCGCCCCGTCTGCGGCCAGCCGTTCGAGTCGTAGTCGGCGATGAGGCGCCTCAGCCCGCCGCCGTGGAGCGTGGCCAGGTTGGCGAAGACCGTCTGGGAGAGGACGACCTTGAAGTCCGCGCCGCGCCAGTCGGCCGCCCAGTGGCGGAGGAACCGCAGCTGCCGGTCGCCCAGCAGCCTCGCTTTGGGCACGTCGGCGGTCGTGGGGTCGAACTTCGGGTCGGTGACGTGGTCGCTGCGGCCCTTGGTCGGCGGGACGAGCCCCTCCGGGCCCGTCTTGAACTTGCGGTCCTCGATGATCGCGAAGCTCACGCGGCCGTAGCTCATGGCCGTGTAATACACGCCGATGCCCTGGTCGACGGGCGTGGGGTCGAACGGGTCGGGCAGGCTGGAGGTCTGCGTTCGCTCGACCATTTTGACCCATTCGGCGGGCATGGTGTAGCCGCCGGAGTTGACGCCGCGCGGCACCTTCCGCCCGCCGTGGCCCCAGAGGTTGCCATGGTAGACGTCGTGGTCGTCGGGGATGCTGACGCAAGGCCGGTCGCGCAGCAGGTCGGCGTACGCCCAGCCGAAGAAGTACCACTTGCGGAGGTAGCCGAGCACGGCCTTCTCCAGCGGGCTTCGCTGGCAGCCGTAGCCGCCGACGTTCTCGTAGATGTTGTCGCCGGAGAAGAACAGCACGTCGGGGTCGTGGATCTTGAGGTGCCTGACGAGGTCGAGGTTCGGGAAGGCGTAGTCGGCGTTGCCCGTGAAGGCGGCCACCACGATCGTCTCCTTGTCCACCGGGTCGCGCCGGACCGTGCCCGTGAAGTAGTGGTCCCTCGCCTTGCCGTCGGCCCCGATCAGCGAGTAGGCCACGCGATAGGGCACGTCGCGCGAGGCGTCCCACTTCTCGACGCGGAACGTGGCCGTGCGGGCCAGCGGGTGGACCTTCGCCGTGGCGATCTCGGCCCACCGGCCGCCGGCGCCCCTGCGGACCTGGAGGCGGACCTCCTTCGTGTCCCGCTCGCCCAGCGGGGGCATCTGGGCGGCCATCTTCAGGACCCCGCCGGAGAGCGTGTACTGTGCCCAGAGCACCGGGCCGAAGGCGTGCTCGTCGTGGGCCCGGACCTTGCTGCCCGCGAGCGTCCACTCGCGGAACCAGAACCGCACGTTTCCGCCGGCGGCCTGGCCTCGCCGTCGCCGACCGCCGCCGGCCTGGCCGTGGTGGCAGACCAGCGCGAGGTTGCCCACGAGATTGTCCGCCGGCACGGCCCGGCTGATCCTCGCGAGCGGCTTGCCCGCTTTCGGATCGTGCAGCGAGAGCGTCAGGGCATGGCCCTTCTCGCCCGGCTCGATCGAGGCGCGAAGCTCGACGTCGTCGATCGGCAAGGCGTCGGCCGGGGCGGCCGCGGCGCGCGGGACGGCGCCGATGAACAGCTTGCCGTCCGTGGTAAGGCCCGCGTCGATGCCCTTGCCGCGCCGCGCGCTGTCGCGGTAGTCCTTCCAGTAGCCGACTGCGCCGATGCGAAAGCCCGCCCAGCCGCCGCTCTTGCGGGCCGCCGCCGGCTCGATCGCGCCGAGGCGGACGCTCATCTTGAGGTCGCCCTTGCCCTCCCCGAGCCGGCGGGTCAGCAGGTGGACGTTGCGGTCGGCCCCGCTGGTGGCGCACTCCAGCCGCCCGCCCGTCACCCGCCAGTCCTGGAGGCGGTTCGACCAGTACTCCGGGCCCACCCACACGCGCGTGACGCCCTTGGGCCAGGCGCTGCGAAAGGCGCCCGGCTCGGCCGCCGGGAGCCCCGATGCGCAGAGGCCCCAGCAGAACAGCATGACCAGAACGCACAGGACGGTTCGTCGATGCATGGTGCGTCTCCTGATGTCGCCAGTGAGAGAAGCGGAATCTGGAATCTCTTTGCCATCGCCACAAAAGCGCGGCAGAGGAAAGATACTCCGAATCCCGCGCACGCGCAAGGGGAAAACCCCTCCCCCCACGATGCCCAGGGATCCAAATCCCTGGGCCTCCCGCTTTTCACCCGCGCTCATCCGGGTTCCTCTCTGCTACCATGGCCTTGTGAGCCAAACCAAAGGACGTTCCATGGGCAACCTGCCCACCGTGCCGTTCGGCGGCGTTCGGATCACGCGGCTGATCAGCGGGGGAAACCCGCTGTGCGCCAACTCGCACTTCTCCGAGGAAATGGACCGCGACATGCAGGAGTACTTCACGGACGAGCGGGTCGTGGAGTACCTCCGGCGCGTCGAGGCGGCCGGGATCAACACGCTCCAGGCCCGCGGCGACTACCACCGCGTCCTGCACTGGGTGGAGCTGTTCCGGCGCGGCGGCGGGGGGCTGCACTGGATCGCCCAGACGGCCAGCGAGATGCACGACGTGCTCCAGAACATCCGCATCCTCGCGGCCGCGGGGGCGGCGGGCATCTACCATCACGGCGCCCGCACGGACACGTGGTGGCGGGAGGGCTGCATCGACCGCGTCGAGGAGCGCCTCAAGTGCATGCGCGACTGCGGCGTGCGCGTCGGGCTGGGAACGCACGTGCCGGACGTCGTCGACTACGCCGAGAGCGCCGGCTGGGACCTCGATTTCTACATGACCTGCGTGTACAACCTCTCCCGCCGGCCGCGGGAAAGCGCCCTGGTGGCCCCGGGCGCGCCGAAGGCGAAGGAGGAGTTCCGCCAGGACGACCCGCCGCGGATGTACGAGATGATCCGCCGGACGGACAGGCAGTGCCTGGCCTTCAAGGTCCTCGCGGCCGGCCGGCGCTGCGATACGCAGGACGACGTCCGCCGCGCCTTCCGCGAGGCCTTCGAGAACATCAAACCCACCGACGCCATCGTCGCCGGCATGTTCCCGAAGTACGTCGATCAGATCACGCTCAACGTCCAGCACGCGATCGAGGCGTGCGGGGGGGAGTAGCTTTCTTCCGTGGGACCGGATACCGTGAGACCGTGGTGTAAAGCTTCAGTCGTAATTGGACATCTCCTGGTTGACGTTTAGTGTGTAGGGTCCAACAGCAAGGAGATGCCAGAATGACACGACGAAGGAAGTTCACACCGCAGGAGAAGGTTCGGATTCTTCGCGAGCACCTGGTCGAAAAGGCGACCGTCTCGGATCTCTGCGATCGCCACCGGCTCAGCCCGAATCTCTTCTATCGATGGCAGAAGGAGTTCTTCGAGCACGGCGCCGCGGCCTTCCAGCGCCGCGGCAATGGCCCCGAGCGCAAGCTGGCGGCCCAAGTCGCCCAGCTCCGGAGCAAACTCGCCCAGAAGGACGAGGTCATCGCCGAGATCATGGCCTCGCAGGTGCAATTAAAAAAAGAACTTGGGGAGATCTAGGCCGCCGCTGGACGGAGCCGGACACCCGCGACGAGGTGGTCGATTATGTGCGGCACTGGTCCGACAGAACGCTCCTGCCGGCAAATCGCCTCGTCGGCTGGATCGGCCTGGCCCGCAGCAAGTACTATGACTGGGCCAATCGCTACGGCCAGGTCAACGAGCACAACGCCTGGATCCCCCGAGACCACTGGCTGGAAGTCTGGGAGAAGGACGCGATCGTGAAGTTCCACTTCGACCATCCGCTGGAGGGCTATCGCCGGCTGACGTACATGATGATGGATGCCGACGTCGTGGCCGTCAGCCCTTCCAGCGTCTACCGCGTGCTGCGCGACGCGGACGTGTTGCGCCGCTGGAACCGCACGCCTTCGAAGAAAGGCCGGGGCTTTGCCCAGCCGACGGGGCCGCACGAGCACTGGCACGTGGACATCGCCCACGTCAACATTTGCGGGACGTTCTATTACCTCTGTAGCGTGCTCGACGGCTTCAGCCGCTACATCGTGCATTGGGAGATTCGCGAGTCGATGGCCGAAGCCGACGTGGAGATCGTGCTCCAGCGGGCGCGGGAAGGGTTCCCGCAGGTCCATCCCCGCGTCATCTCGGACAACGGGCCGCAATTCGTGGCTCGAGACTTCAGGGAGTTCATCCGGCTGTGCGGGATGACGCACGTGCGAACCAGCCCGTACTATCCGCAGAGCAACGGCAAGCTGGAACGGTATCACAGGACAATCAAGCACCAGTGCCTTCGGCCGGGCGTTCCGCTGAGCCTGGCCGACGCGCGTCGAATCGTGGATCGGTTCGTGGTGGAATACAACACGGCGCGTTTGCACAGCGGGATAGGCTACGTGACGCCGGCTGACAAGCTGGCCGGGCGCGCCGAGGCGATCTGGGCCGAGCGGGAGCGGAAGCTGGCGGAAGCCCGCCAGGCCCGTCGGGCTCGCAGAGCCAAGCAGCATACGCTGCCTCCAAGCCCCTGGAGTCCCGTCGCCTCGGCCTCGCCCTCACCGAAGAGGAGCGTAGCGACCTGGGGCGAGGCCGAGGGGACGGGGCGGAAGGGGCAGCCCCCTGGAGGACCAGAGCCGAGGCCGAGCTTTTCACAAAGACAACCTGACCAACTTATGCGACCGAGGCGATTGTCCAATTCACGCTGAACCACTACAGTGGGACCGGGGGCTCCAATCGTGCTCGTCCTCGTCGTCGTGTGGTTCCCCCTTACGGTCCAACGGTCTTCCCCCACGCCTTGCCCTTGGCCGCCTTCTCCACGATCGCGATCTCGTCGTCGGTCAAGCCGTATGGCTCGTACAGGAACTGGTCGATGTCCTTGCCTGTCGCGGCCCTCCAACGCTCAGGCAAAGGCCGAGGATACCCGCCGCCCCTCATCGAAGGAATTTCACGCAAGGCGAAGCCGATGGGGAGGGGTCTTGGCTGGCGAGAAAGACCTAGTGGGTCTCGGTCCAGGTGCAGGGCGGAGACCATCACGCCCGTCGTAGGGCGTGCCCGACATAGATTACGCGCGCCCGTCCCGGTACACCGGGAACTCCCGTACCGCCGGGGGCTCCGTTTCAACCATCAGACGCGCTAGGCACTCGCCATCAAGCAGTTGGATCCTTGGTCCTCTCATCTTTGCCCATTCGAGGCTCCTTGTTGAGAATACGCCGGTGGTGACGAGAATGCCGTACGAGAACTGCCCGACAAACGAGCCGTAGAACTCACGGACGATCCTCTCGCCGACAGCTCTCTTGTGTCTCTTGCACTGCACGGCGACCTTCTGCCGATTCTTGATCAGCACAAGGTCTATCCCTCTATCCCCGCTGTGGGGCGTCCGCTGGACCTTCCAGCCACGCGCAGCGAAGAGCGACCCGACAGCATGCTCAAATTCCACCGGGGCCATCGCACGGAGTCCCGACTGAGAACGCATGAGCTCCGCTCGCTCCCTTGCTTCCCTTTCCTCCGTCTGTCTACGTTCTCGAAGGATTCGTTCCCTCTCCGCTATCCGTCCCCGGGCTTCGGTGCAGAAATGGGCGAAGCCCCGTTCTATACGGTGCCTATGCTCCCTGGCCTGCCTCCAACAGCGCTCTTTGTTAGACTGCGTCCATCCGTCAAAGAGGTCCATTAGGCCCTCAAGAAGGCCGGCTGGCTCGGGCGTGCCTTGCTCGCTGCGCCACTGGCAGATGGTGCAGATCCACCCAGTCTCGTCGACCAAGCACTGCCGTATGTCCTCCTCGAACATGTCGTCAGCACGCGGGACATCCAAGAGGTTGATCTTCCTGCTACGCCAGGCAGACTCAGCCACTCTCTGCGTGGCACCGCATCTCCTGCATGTCCACGACCGGGTTGGCGAAGGCTGCCAAGGAATAGGCGACTGCTCGGCGCAGGCGGGACACTGAAGGTCAAGGGGCCACGGCGGATCCACCGGAAAGCGGACGCAGATGTCTGTATGGCATTTGGGACACTGCCACCACTTAACCAGAGCATCGATAGACGAAGACCATGCCATGGCTCCACCCTCAGCTACACTTCGACGGTCTCACCTCTATCATATCCGCTTGCGATGCTGGTGCCCACGCGCCAATCGCCTTCATCCGGCAAGCGGGCCGAACTTCGTATCCCCTCCGGGTCGATCACGCGAGTGGTGGTATACCAGCAGTCTACTGCCGCGCTTTGCACGTGAATCCGCTGAAGCTCACGCAGAAACATGGCACATCCCTACTACCCGACCTCTCCGGAGGGACAGCAAGCGCGGGAGAGCGACCACGAATCCCTCCCGAAATTGCTGACATCGGAAACACGAGGGGGGCAACCCACGCCGACTGGAACCCGCTGCTATGTGCGCTTTGTTCCCGGTCCTATGCCAAAGCCAACCAGGAGATCTTCCCACGCCTCAACTGCTTTGCTTGCTATGTCGTAAAGGTCACCAATGGGATTCCCGTCCTTATCAACGACTTGGCCCGTAATGACAGCCTTGGCTGTACCATCTCCAGAGAATCTCGGTACGCCGCCGGGGCCGATCGTCAGGGCGATAGTCGACCCCTTCTGCGCCCGCGTTCGGAGTTGCATCACGCGGTTGATTCGGATCAGTCGGGGGCTCCTGCCGGAACGGCCGCCATTGCGCGGTGGATAACCGTGCTTGTCGCTGTTTGACAGGTCAATGATGATCTTTAGCGCGGGAGATTGGTCGATGGCTCGGTCCACACCTGTTTCCTCGCTCCGGTTTAGCGCTGCCCATTTCCTCAGATGATCACGTAGGTGCGCGATGTTGTATATGAGCGTGTAGGCAGAATTAGACAACTCCTCATCTGTCAGCCCACTGCGGAAGTCCTGGAAGACTCCCCTGATCGTGTCTGTTTGGATTACTTCTGCCTTGAGTCTTTGGGGGTCGTGCTCTTCAACTGCGTCGATGGCGGCGTAGATTCGGCCCACGCGCCCAACGAGGTCAGGCTCCATGAGGATATCCTCTCGGAGTAGTGGAACGTCGGTTGCGCGTTCAGTATGCAACGGCTGCGATGTCGGTCGTTATCTCTCGTCTGGACAAGGTCACGTTGTGCAATGCCGTCGGCGGGCGACAGCCGGAGCCAACAAACAGCCCAGGGCAAGGACCATTCGGGGCGGCGCTACTGCTCGCGGCAAAGCTCAAACCTATGGACCAATTCCAGAACGGAATCCGGGGCTTCGACCATCCCCGCCGCTCTATCAATACGCACGCAAGGCCGCCCGCCTATTTAGGATAACCGAATGAGCCGGCAGGAGCAAGCCCTTCAACCCCGCTCGTGGCAAGCCAAGCCCCAAAGACCGTGGGGATGGGGAACCCAATCGTCCTCGTCGTCGTCTTCGCCTGTTTCTTCCGCACGGTCTCACGGCCCCACGGCCCACGGTCTCACGGCTGGAAGCTATTCCCTCCTCACGCAGCGGATGCCGACGAAGCCGCTGACGGCCTTGCCGAAGCAGACGTCGGTGAAGGCGGGGATCTCGTCGAGGCGGTAGGACGAGCGGCACTCGTCGGGCTTGGAGTTCCAGCAGCCGCCGCGAAGGACGCGGGTGTTCCCCTTGGCCGGGCCGCGCGGGTTGCGCGGCGGGCTGCGGGAGTAGTAGTCCTCCTTGTAGATGTCGTTGCACCACTCCCAGACGTTGCCGTACACGTCGAACAGCCCCCACGGGTTGGCCCGCCTGCCGCCGACCGGCTGGGGGCCGCGGGTCTGGTTGGCCTTGTACCAGGCGTAGTCGTCGAGCCGGGCGGGATCGCCGCCGAAGCAGTACCGCGTGGTCGTGCCGGCGCGGGCGGCGTACTCCCACTCGGCCTCGGTCGGCAGGCGGTAGCCGCCGGCGTCGAAGTCGCATGCAAACGTCTTGAGGTCGTAGCAGCACCGCAGCCCCTCCAGGCGGCTGCGGGCGTTGCAGTAGCGGATCGCGTCGGTCCAGCGGACCTGCTCGACGGGGTTGGCCTCGCCTTTGTGACGCGATGGATTCTTGCGGCAAACCTCCCGGTAATGCTCCTGCGTGACCTCGCAGCGGTCGATGTAGAAGGGGTCCACGTGGACCGCATGCGGCTTCTCATCGACCTGATCGGTCGTGGTGCTGCCCATGACGAAGCTCCCGCCCGGTAGCAGGACCATCTCGACGCCGCTCTTCGTGGTGGTGCCGGGCGGGGCGGGCTTCGCGGGCGGCGGGGTGCGCCTGCAACCGCCCGGCAGCAGGAGCAGGAGAGGTGCGATCCGCAGGCATCGCGCGGGCCTCATTTGGCCTCTTCCGGCGGGAGCCAGTCGTAGTCCCAGTGGTGGCCGAGCCAGCCCGGCGGGGTGATCGTGATGGCCGCGTGGTCGGCGATCCGCACGATGCAGATGGGGCTGTGCACGCGCCAGGAGCCGCCGTGGGGGATCTTGACGTAGGCGATGTACCGTCCGCAGTGGCTCCACCGGCCGCAGGGGTCCTGGCCGAGCAGGCCCTTCGGCAGCGTGTGGATCTCTCCCTCCGTGCCGTCCGGCAGCGACGGGTCGAACTTGCGGACGGACAGCGACCCGCCGGAGTTCCAGCACATCCACTTGGCGTCGGGCGAGAAGGCCGGGTGGCATTCGCCCTTCCCGGCGGGGTGGTTGGGCATCGTGCGGATCTTCCCGCCCGAGGTGGACATGAAGTCGATGGTGTACTTCTTGCCGAGGTAGTTGCGGATCTCGAAGATCACCCATTGGCTGTCGAAGGACATATCGACGATGCTCACCCGCCGCTCGACGGGGACGGGGGGGCTGTTCTTGTTGGTCTCGACGTCCGTGTAGACGAGGCCGCGCTTGGCGCACTGGGCCGTCCGCCTGCTGTCCGGCGCCCAGACGTAGCCGCCCCAGTGCTTCCTCGTCTTCAGCGTCTTGACGTCCACGAGGAAATCGCCGTAGTTGTACGTGAAGTACCTGCCGCTGGGCGACGTTCGCGGCACGCGCTCCTCCTTGTCCGGCGTGTTGGTGAACTGTTTCAGGCCGCTGGCGTCGGCATTGACGATGTACAGGTCACGCGGGGGATCCTTGGCCTTGGGGTCCTTGCGCTTGGGATGGATGGCGATGACCAGGCGGTACCCCGTCCGGCGGAGCTCTTCCTTGAGGTCCTTTATCCGCGGCGGGGCGAACGGCGTGCAGCGCGGCGGCATCCGCCACTCGGCCCGCAGGGACGGGCGCTCGGGCTCGGCGGCGCAACAGGCGCCCGCCAGGAGGAGCGGCAAGACGCATCGGGAAGACCCGTTCATGTTTGACTCCTTCGACACGGGAGAGATGATTGGGCCTGCGGTCCGTGTCGTCAAGGACTCAAACGCGGCAGCGTCCGATGGGTTCTGCACGGGAGAGGACATGAAGATCCGACAGCTTGAGACGTACACGCACGGGCATCTGAGCTTCGTGGTGGTCCGCGCCGACGACGGGGGCAAGGGCATCGGCCAGATCTCGACCTACAACGCGGACATCTCCGCGACGGTCTTCCACCGCCAGGTCGCGCGGCACGCCGTCGGCGCGGAGATCGCTGCCGTGGCGGACGTCGAGGCGCTCCTGGCGGGCATTCTCGAGGCCGAGTACAAGTTCCCCGGCTCGTACGTCCGCCGCGCGCTGGGCGGCCTGGAGACGGCCCTGCTGGACCTGCTCGCCAAGGCGGCCGGCAGGAGCGTCTGCGAGCTTCTCGGCGGCCGGCGGCGGCCGATCGCGGCGTACGGCTCCAGCATGAGGCGGGACATCACGCCCGCCGACGAGGCGGCCCGGCTCGTGCGGCTGCGCGACGAGAAGGGCTTCGCGGCGTTCAAGATCCGCATCGGCAAGGTCAACGGGCACGACGCCGACGCCTGGCGCGGCCGGACCGACGAGCTCGTGCCCGCCGTCCGAAAGGCCCTCGGCGACGACGTGAAGCTCCTGGTGGACGCCAACAGTTGCTACACGCCGGCCAAGGCCGTCGAGGTCGGGCGGATGCTCGAGGACAACGGCGTTAGCCACTTCGAGGAGCCCTGCCCGTACTGGGAGTACGAGTGGACGGCCGAGGTCGCCGCCGCACTCGACGTGCCCGTCGCCGGCGGGGAGCAGGACTGCTTCCTGCCTGCCTGGCGGCGGATGATCGCCATGCGCGCGGTGGACATCGTCCAGCCGGACATCCTGTACATCGGCGGCGTCACGCGTGCGGCCGCCGTCGCGGCCATGGCGGCGGAAGCGAACATGCCCTGCGTGCCGCACTCGGCCAACCTCTCGCTCGTGACGCTTTTCACGCTGCACCTGCTGGCGGCCATCCCCAACGCCGGCCAGCACGTGGAGTTCTCCATCGAGCCGAACGACTGGTCGCAGGCGGCCTACCGCCCGAGGCTCGAGGTCCGCGGCGGGCAGGTGGAGATGCCGCCGGGTGCCGGCTGGGGCGTCGAGCTGGACGCCGACTGGCTGGCGAAGTCTGATCGGCAGGTCAGCTCGTAGCCGCCGCGCCTCGCGCGGAACAATGCCGAGCGAACGTGCGTTCAAGGAGTGTGATCTCGCAGCCGTCTCTGCGGTCCGACAGACCAGCGAACACCTCGAGGAGAATCGAGATGCCCCATCGCCTGACACGTCGATCGTTTCTGAGGACCGCGGCCGCGGGTGCGGGCGTGATCATCGCCCCGGCCCACGCCGCGCGGACGTACGAGGCCAACGAGCGGGTCAACGTCGGCTTCATCGGCACGGGCGGCATGGGGGGCGGCAACCTCGGGGAGATCTCGGGCATGAAGACCGGGAAGGGCGCGCCGATGGTCGACGTCGTCGGCCTGTGCGACGTGGACCGCGGCCGGCTCCAGGGATCCGGGAAGAACCATCCGAAGGCCAAGACCTACGTCGACTTCCGCAAGATGCTCACCGACATGCGGAAGCAGCTCGACGCGGTGATGGTCTCCACGCCGGACCACACGCACTACCCGGCCTCGGCCATGGCCATCAAGCAGGGCATCGCCGTCAGCACGGAGAAGCCGCTGACGCACTCGATCTGGGAGGCCCGCCAGCTCGGCATCCTGGCCAGGAAGCACAACGTCGTCACGCAGCACGATCACGAGGGCCACGCCGGCAGAGGGCTGCGAACCGGCGTCGAGTGGATCAAGAGCGGCGTGATCGGCGCCGTCAAGGAGGTGCACATCTTCACGAACCGCCCGATCTGACCGCAGGGCATCGCCAAGCGCCCGCCGACCCGGCCGGTGCCCAAGAACCTCGAGTGGGACCTGTGGATCGGCCCGGCGCCGTACCGCGAGTACCACAAGCACCTGCACCCGTTCGCCTGGCGCGGCTGGTGGGACTTCGGCACCGGGGCGCTGGGCGACATGGGCTGCCACTTCTTCGACCTGGCCTTCTGGGCGCTGGACCTCGGCGAGGGCCTGAAGGTCAGCGACAAGCACCCGATCGTCATCTCCGCCGAGCACGAGGGCAACAGCAAGGAGACCTACCCGAACTGGTCGATCGTGACGCTCAAGTTCCCCGCCCGCGGCAAGCTGCCGCCGGTGACCGTCAAGTGGTACGACGGCGGCAAGCTGCCCACGCCGCCGGAGGAGTTCGGCACCGGCCGGAAGTTCCCAAACAACGGGTCCATGTTCATCGGCGAGAAGGGGCCCATGCTCGTCTACGACACCGGCCGCGTCCGCCTGCTGCCGGAATCCAGGATGGAGGGCTTCAAGGGCCCAGAGCCCTTCCTCCCCCGGCCGGCGAGCCACAAGAAGGAATGGATCCTCGCCGTCAGGGGCGAGGGGAAGGCCTCGTCGGATTTCACGGACTACGGCGGCCCGCTCGCCGAGGTCGTCCTGCTCGGCAACCTGGCCGTCGCCGCCGGCAAGACCGTCGAGTGGGACTCCGTCAACCTCAAGGCCAGAGGCGCCCCCGAGGTGAGCAACATCATCCGCCGCGAGTACCGCAAGGGCTGGGAGGTGTAGGCGAAGCTCTCCCCGGTTACGCTCTGACGAGCGTCGCCCTTCTCAGCCGGTCTGCTTTGCGATCAGCTCGCGGACCTTCGGGACCAGGTCGTTGGGAATCCCCATGAAGGTCTGGGACGAGTCCTCGCAGGCAGCCTCGTCTTCGGCAACCGCCTCTTCCTGCGATTGCGACTCGTAGTGACGGAGGACCTCCCGCACTCGCTCCTCGTCCCAACCCGGAGGAAATCTGCTCTGCTTCATCGTGCCGAATCCCGAACGGCGCCTCTTGTCAGCATAACACGCCTGCATTCCGGAGCACAATCGAGAACACTCCTGCATGTTCGCGCGTCAGAACGGGTGTCTCCGAAGGAAGAGTAACGTGAGAGCGATTCGGCATGTGATGTGCGGACTCGTCGTCTTTGCCGTCGGCTGTGGCCAGACGGAGCAGGTCAGCGCACATAAGGGCGCGAGGAAACAACTCTCCAAGGCGGTGGGCCGGCAGATCGTCCGCCTGTCGAACATGGCCGGCCCGTGGGCTCCGTCCACAGCGGCCGAGGTCAACTTGCGGAAGCGGCTGTTCGATTACGAGGACAAGCTGATCCGCGCCGGCCGGCGCGTGTGCAGGCCCGGGCCGTATGCCGACAAGCTCGCGGAGGTCCTCTCGATGGAGACGTCCGGTCCCGCGAGCGTTCAGCTCGGCCGGGCGCCCGAGATCGAGGCCACGCTCAGGAACCTCGGCAAAGACCGCCTCCGCCTGCTGGTGTGGGAGGAGTCCTGGCGGTCGGAGCTCGTCTCGTCGAGCGGGCGGCTCCTCAAGCTCCTGCCGCCCGTCCGGGCCGAGGCGGCCCGGGGCTCGGCCGTGCTGATGCCCCGGCCGGAGGACTACGTGACGCTCGCCCCGGGCGAGTCGCTCACCGTCGACGTTCCCTTCCGGCGGATGTGGCCGTTCATGCCGCCGGGACGGTACCACGTCACGGTCTGGTATTCCGTGGACCCGCGCGCCTGGGGGAAGGACGACGGGCACCGCTTCGCCGCGGAACTGAGCGGGCGGACGATGGCCATCGAGTTCGCCGAAGGGCCCGAGCTGGCCGGCCTGGCCTGCGCGCTGAAGTGCGACAGGACACGAGTCGCCGCAGGTGAGGAGCTGACCTTCGACTGCACGATCCGGAACACGACGAAGAACCAGTACCTCACCGTGGCGAGGAACCACACCGAGGGCGCGCTGCCGGTGGGGGCCCTGAGAATCCGGAACACGGCAACCGCCCAGACGCTGCATCTGCCGCAGCCCCGGCCGCCAAAGGCCCATCCCGACGGCTATCCGCCCTGGTACCGCCGCGAGAGCGCGTACCTGCGCCTCAAGCCGGGCGAGCGGCTCCGGACGAGGCTCGTCCTCGACGGTGGGCTATGGAAGCGCCACGCGGACTTCCTCCAGCCCGGGCGAACGTACGAAGTCACGCTGCGATACGAGAACAACCACGACTGGTACTTGCGCGACGGGCAGGTCTTTCACTTCGGCAGCGTCTGGTTCGGCCGCATCGCCTCGCGCCCGGTGCAGGTGACCGTCACTCCCTGAGGTAGCTCTTGACCCACTCCGGGCGGTCGGGCGCCTTGCCGGACTGGAGCATGGCCCGCCACTTCTCGTCGGTCAGGCGGTCGCCCATCGGGTGCTTGAACTCGTAGTAGCTCAGCACCGGCCCGGCGCCGACGACCAGCCGCCCGTCCGGCACGTCGCGCCCGCCGGTGTCGATGCCCACCTCGCGCATCACCCATTCGTGCGTCCACGTCCGCCCGAGCGGCTCGGTAATCTCAAAGCGCCCCAGCTCCGTCGCCCCGTCGGCGGCCCGACCCGCCGCCGCAAAGGCGACCACGGCAGCGACACGCGCGGTCCAGCCAGGCAACTGCACGGTCCTCATGGCCAGTAATCCTCCCTCCGACGGCACCCGCCACGCCTGCGCCCGGGGGACACTCGCGAAGCACAATCAACACCTACTTTGGCCGGGTCGTCGCCTGGAGCTTGCCAAGCTGCTGGCGGGCCAGTCGATACACCACAGAGTCATGCTGGGCCGCCGCCGCCGCGGCGCTGAAGAAGTCGGCGGCGTCCTCGGGCCGTTTCAGCCGCAGGTATCGGTGGCCAAGCACGTAGGAGAGCCTGCGGCGCAGAGAAGCATCCAGCGCGGGCGCCACACCCGCCCAGCCGAACAGGTCGGTCCTGCCTTTCCAGGCGAGGCCCAACTGCGCCATATGCAGCACGCTGAGCTTGCCGCTCAGATGCGCCGAGTGCCCGTCGCCCGCCAACTGCCACAACAGCTCTTCCTGCTCACGGGGAATATCCTCGCCCATGGCGCCCTGTTTGAAGAACTGACAGGCCGCCAGAAGCAGCGGCTGACGGGCATACTCTCCGAAATCCATCTCACGGAATGCGACTTTGCGGGCAAGTTCGCGGCCGCGAGGGGTGCGCCACATCGTTCGCAGGGCTTCGTAAACCGACGCCGGCAAGGGCAGGACGCGAAGAATGCTGAACGGAGAGTCGGCCGATTCCCTCTTGGCAAGCGCCTTGATCAAGTCTTCGGTTTCGGCTTCGGACAGCTCGTCAGCCAGGGACCCCAGAATCATGAAATGCAGGAATCTCACACCGCTAAGGGCCTCCGCCGCGAAGGTGCGTTTGCCCTTTGTCCCCTGCGGGCCGACGGCCTGGCCGGTCTCGTCCCTGAGGAACCCTCGCCGCCAGGCTTCCACCGCCCCTGCGCGGTTGCCCCGACGCTCGCAGAGGAAGCCTTCGATCAGGCACGCGGCGGAGTAGTAGTAGTAATCCCCCGGCGAGGACAGGCGGAAGTACTCCTCGATGTCCTTCGCGGCCGCGTCCCAGTTCCCCATCGCCGCGTGCAGGCGAGCGCGCTCCACCAGCAGGCAGAGGCACGCCGCGTCGTGCGTGCCGCCTTCCTTCAGAAGGAAGCGATCGAGTGCCGTCCGGGCGTCCTGGTACCGCCCGCGGAGGCGCAGAAGCCAGGCGTATTCCTCGCACAGTCGGCGCTCCCACGGGTGGCGGCTCCTGAGACCCTCTTCGGCCAGCTCAAAGGCGCGGTCGTATTGGCCCGCGGCGCAATAGGCGCGGAACAGCGCGAGCGCCGCCCACGTCTGGGGATATGACTGGTCTTCGCCCAGGAGGCGGGTGATGCCGATCGCGCGCTCCAGGTCGCGAATGCGGCCGGGTGTGTATGCCAGTAAACGCAGACCGACCCCCTTTTGCAGATAAGACTGCAGAATGCTCCCGCGGTCCCGTTGGGGGACAAGCATCGCCAGCCGCTCGAAGCGGTATCGCGCGGCGAGGCTTTCGTAGACGGTTTCGGCCTCCGCCGGGCGATTGTGCCTGAGGTGAAGGAGCCAGAGCTGACAGGCGGCGCATGCGGGCCAGCGTTGGCCGCTTCCGGCCGCAATCGGCTCAAGGATCTGCGCGGCCTCCTCGCTGCGTTGCAGGGCCACCAGACAGAGCGCCTCCTTGTACCGGGCCTCCTGGCGGAACTCCTCGTCGGCTGCGACGAGGGCCTGGCCGTGATACTGCTCAAGGGCTTCGGCAAAATCGCCCCGGGTGTACAGATCGTCGCCGTGCTCCAGGGCGCTGGGGGCGACGGGAAGATGCTGCCGGCTGCCGCGAAGGTGGACCAGCCTGGCCTCTTCCGGCCAATACAGCGCGAACGTTCCCGGCTTGGCGCCGCGCAGCGGAAAGATGTCCTGGAACACGACCGGCGCGAGGTCGTTCACCCGGAGCGACAGTCGGTCTGCCTCGCGCCTGGCCGTCAGGCGAAGCTCCCCGGCGCTCAGTTGGCCCGGGGGCAGCAGCTTCTCTCGCAGCACGATCCCGTCTCGCAGGATTCGCAAGGCGACGAGTGCGCCCCCCTGCGCGGCGGCGGAAAACGCCGTCCCAGGCGGTGTCCTGCCGCCGTCGGGCGTCCTCTTCGACTCGGCGACCGCCACGAGAAACGCATATCCGGCGGCCGTCGTCGTGTTCAGCGCCAGGCCGATCCTGCCGGCGCGGCGCCAGGAGGCGGTGAAGCGCGCCTCCAGCTTCACGTTGCCCTCGCACGCCAGGCGGGTCAGGATGTTCGGTTGGCCCGGCTTCTTCCCGGGGGCCCTGCACGCGAGTTCGGTGCCCTGGCGGTGAACGTCCCCGGCGTCCATGACCGAATCGAGCTCCGCAAAAGGCGCCTTCAGGTCGAAGACAACGCGCCAGCCGCGGCGCCGCTGTTCCAGGGCCTGTCGGACCGGCCCGGCGGCCGCAGGCCTGCGCTCAGCCAGCGCGTCCACCAACGCGCCGATCCGCGAGAAGTCCTCTTCGCTGAGAGTGGGGCGGCGAATCTCTCCGCGAATGTACTCCCCAAAGCGCTCGTACAGCCGCTCGCGGGCGCCGGCAGACTGCTCCGGCGAAAAGCGCTCCAGCTCGGCGAGCAGCGATTCGGTGGACCCCAAATGCGCCCGCGTCCAATCGCGCCGGTCCAGGGCCGCCTCGAACGCCTGACTGACGTTGGCGATCCCGCGAATGCGGACGGCCTGGTGAACCGAGACCCCCACCAGCAGGATCGCCAGGACCGCCGCCGTGACGGCCGTGGCCGTTACCGGATTCCGGCGCGCTGACCGCAGGACCTTCGCCGCCAGCGGCTGCCGGCGGGCAAGAATCGCCTCGCCGGAACTGAACCTCTCCAGGTCCTCCGCCAGCGCGACGGCGGAGGCGTAGCGTCCCTCCGGCCGTTTCGCCAGCGCCTTCAGACAGATCGTCTCAAGGTCGCGATGGATCCGCGGGGCGATCTTCCGGGGCGGGACCGGCTCCTCCGTCTGCACCTTCTTGACGATCTCCCCCGCGCTGCCCAGGAAGGGCGGACTGCCGCAGAGGAACTCGTAGAGGATCGCGCCGAGGGCATAAACGTCGGTGGCCGGGCCGATCTGCTCGAGCCGCCCGGCCGCCTGCTCCGGGGCCATGTACGCGGGCGTGCCGATGACCGTGCCGGCCCGCGTGACCCGGCCGTCCTGGTCGGTCAGCTCCTTGGCCAGGCCGAAGTCGGTCAGCACGGGCTGGCCGCGGTCGGCCTCCACCATGACGTTGTCGGGCTTGATGTCCCGGTGAATCACGCCGTGTTCGTGAGCGTAGTCGACCGCGCGGGCGAGCTTGGCAACCATTTCCGCCGCGGCCATCGCCGACGGTTGGCCGGTCTTGGCCCATTTGCGAAGCGTGGGGCCCTGAATGTAACCCATCGCGATATACGGGCACCCCTCGTGCTCGGCGACCTCGTAGATCGGGCAGATATTGGCGTGGCGAAGCCGGGCCGCGCTCCGCGCCTCCCGCAGAAAACGCTCCCGGTCCGCCTGGCTCGCCAGCTTCTGCGGCAAGAGCATCTTGATGGCCACCAGGCGATCCAACGCCTTGTGCCGGGCCTTCAGCACGACCCCGTGGCCGCCTCGTGCGACGAACTCCAACACCTCGTAGCCGGCGATGTCGGGCAGGTCTCGCGGCCTGGGGCCGGCAGTCGGCACGAGCCGGTCCCACAGCTCGGCAGCCGCCGCGTACGACCGCAAGGCCTCCTGGCTGTCCACGACCGTCGCGTCAAGGGTCGCGAACACGCTCCCGCACCGTGGACAGTCCAGTTCGACGGAGGGATCCGTCTCGGCCACGTCCAGCGTCTCGCTGCAGACCGGGCAGATGACTTCCATGGGCGAAGGCAAGCGCCGCCACGCAGTACGGCACGGAGAACTCCCTGGGCTTCACGAGCGGCCAGTCCTCATTATACCCGATTTGGCCTCTTGCCGGGGCGTCAGGAGACGGCGCGCAAAGGCCGCATTGACGTGCCGGAGGGCGCCCGGGCTCGAGGAACCCGGAGCGTCCGCGCTTCAGCGCAAGCCCACGTCAGACGGCCTGTCATGCATCACTTTCTTCGGGGGGAACGACAGGCTCGATCTGCCGGATAAGGGTCGGCATGTCGGTGCTGATGATGTCCCAGATCCTCCTGACATTCACCCGGAAGTACTCGTGGGCGAGGAGATTCCTCAAGCCGACCACCTGTTGCCAGGGAACATCGGGCAGTTGCGATTTCCTCTCGTCTGCAAGGAGCCGAGCCGCCTCTCCGATGATCACGAGCTGGTAATTCACAGCGCTCTGGAGCGCCTCATCGCTTTCGAACTGCTCGCGAGAGACGCCTCCGGTGAACGCGACGATCTTGCGGGCGGCCAGGAGAATGTCCAGGAGGCGGGCATCATCGGGCCTCATAGAGCGGCTCCGTGTTGCTGAGGATGTGTCGCCTTCGGATGTAGTTGTCGCTCTGCTCCACGGCCGCCTTCTCCACCAGGTCCACCTCGCGGCCGAGGGCCTCCTTCAGTTCGTCCTGCATGGTCACGATGTCGAAGAGACTCCACTCGGCGTCCTCGGCGAAGGTGACGAGGACGTCCACGTCGCTGTCGGGGCCAAAGTCGTCGCGCAGGACCGAGCCGAACAGCGCAAGCTCGGTGATCTTCCACTTCTCGCAGAAGGCCGCGATCCTCTCGCGGTCGATGTCGAGCTTGGGTGGCATCTCGTCTTCCTTCCCGGGCCGACACGACATTCGCATACTTCACGGCCCCCAGTATACTGCGATGGCTCGGCGGAGGCACGCGCGATCATCCGCCCTTGCCGAGCAGACGGCCGGTCAGGGGATCATAGCGATACGTCTCGAGCGACGGCTTGCCCGCACCGTCCAGCGGGTCGACGCGAATGGTCATCACGCCGGCGGCTGTGTCGTCCCTGGCCGCGACGCGGACCCACTCCCTGCCGCGCCGCAGCACTCGGACGGACTTGGTGAACCGCCCCTGCTCGTCGCCGGCGACGATCGAGTACGTCCACCGCCCCGCGGCCGGGCCGATGTCCACGCCGCCGTCCCTGCGAATGTCGATGGCGAGACGCACCTTGCCGTTCGGGTCGGTGAAGATCATCGGGTCGCCCGCCCTCGCGAGCCTGCCTTGTGAGCCGAAGACGTGAATGCTGTTGGACGTGGTCCGGCCGTGCTCGTCCATGTAGAAGTGCGGCACCTGCGAGCCGTGGTAGCGGTCCTTCCCCGGCTCGGCGGGCGGCGGCCAGTAATAGATCAGGTGCCAATGTGCCGGCCAGTCGCCGTGCAGGGGGTTGTTGGACTCGAATCCCATCAGGCTGAGGTGGCCGAGCTTCTCGGCCCGGATCCGCCGGTGCAGGCCCCAGTGGCGAAGGATCTGCCGGCAGGCGATCAGGTAGTTGACGCACGCGGCGGCCTGGCCGGCCACCCACGGGCCTTCGGCGTACCTGCCCGCCCGCCGGTCGGGATGGTTGTGCTCGATGCGGATCGGAAGCGCCCGCTCGCTCAGGTGCGACCAGGTTTCCAGCGTCGCCCAGGCTGCCCGCGGCGACGCGGCCGGCACGGGGATGTCGCACAGCACCGCCTTGCCGGCCCGCCGGAGCTTCAAGCGATCGTGACGGTGCAGGACGGCCTCTATCTCAATTCCGGGCCAGCCTATGCTCGCGCCCTTTGCCAGGCCTTTCGGTCCCTGGAGGAACACGTAGTACTCGGCGCGCGAGGCCGCCGAGTAGTTGCCTTTCGTCACGAGGGAGTACCCGGCCGGCAGCGAGATCTTCGGCCTGCTCGGCGTGCCGGGCGACTTGCGGACGACGCGGATGCAGGCGTACGAAACGGTGCCCTTGCCTTGCGCCTCAAGCACGGGCTCATCCCGCGAAGCGGCAAAGGCCGCATCACCCATCAGGACGAGCGCAGCAGAAAGCAAGACGATGCCTCGAAACCCGATCATGGTCCATTCCCGCCGCCCGCGCCTGGAGAGAAGCCGCCGCGTGCCATGTCGCGCCGCGTGGGTCGATCCCTGCGATGGGAAGCCGTAGAGCGCTCCTTTGCGCCGCGGCCGACCTGCCGCGATGCGCTACGAGCCAGTGATCCATCCTCCAGCCGGCGCCATCCTGCGGCCCCGGCCGCCACGACCTCGCTATTGTATCCGACGCCCGCCACGCGGCGAAAGGCCCCCTCAGAACACCATGCAGTCCAGGTGCAGCACGTCCGCGAGCACCTGGAAGTCCGCGACGTGATCGCCGTAGACGACGACGGTGTGCTCGCGGGAGATGTTCTCGACGAACCCGGCGAGGTCGTCGAAGCGAAGCAGCGCCGTGCTCTCGGCGTGCGGCATGTTCGCGTGGCGCGTCGTCTCGCAGACCTCGCCGCGGGCGACCAGCAGCGTCCTGCCGTCGAACTTCAGCTCGATGAGGGTGATCGGCTCGCCGGCGGCCAGCTCGCCGTCGATGCCGCAGCCCCGCCCGTCCCGCTTGATCTCGTACGTCCCGCCCCAGTCGTTCAGCGCCACGGTGCCGCCGGGGGCCATCTCCGGCGAGACGACGCCGACCCAGCCGCAGTGGCCCAGACGGGCGAGGTTGGCCCACTGGTCGCGCGGGTGCTTCGCCTCGTCGGGCGAAAGCGCATCGCCGAAGTGGTCCGTCAGCGCCCCGACGTACCGCACCGGATACATGTTGGACATCATGCACGGCTTGTCGAGGAAGAACGTCGTCAGCACCATGCTCATCTGGGCGAGGTAATCGCCGTCGCAGGCGGCGATGTAGCCGTCCTCGCGAAGCAGCACCTGGGCCAGGCACGGCACGTCCCGCCCGCCGCGGATCACCAGGTCGCCGAAGCAGTTCACGCCGAAGCCCAGCGCCCGGTCCTCCCGCAGAATGGACCGGATGGCCAGGTACGTTCGGACGGCCTGCCGCAGCTCCTCCGGCCGCACGGCCTTCTCGACGTACCGGCCCTTCCGCTGAGCCCAGGCGGCCTCCACCTCCTCGTCGCCGAACTGCTCGTACCTCTCGCGGATGTCGGACATCGGGCGGACGAGGATCTCCGTGCCGAGGCTCTCGGTGACGAGATGCCCCGCGGCCGGGGCGTTCCACGGAAAGTTCTGCTCGCCGAAGACCACCAGCTTCGTTCCCGGCAGCATTCGCCGCATGCCCAGCGCCCGCAGCAGCGCCAGGCCGTGACGGCTGCTCCCGACGAGATGAACGTCCACGCCGAGCGCGCGAAGGAAGTCGCGGGCGCTCCATCGCCAGAAGTCCGGCTCGTCGTAGGCCGGCAGCGGCCAGAAGACGAAAGGCAGCCCGCGCTCGACGAGCGGCTGGGGGTGCGAGTTCCACACCTCCGTCGGATACGCGGGAATGCTGACCGGCAGAACGGCGTCCACGCTGTCGGCGAGGGAGCCGATGACCGTCGCCCAGTGCTGCGGCGACTCGATGGCGATCATCCCGTTGATCCGCCCGACGCCGTCGATCACGTCGGTGAGCCGCTGGAGGTCGATGTTCGGCCGGCCCTGCCTGGCCAGCACCGGCTGAAGCCGCACCTGCGGACGCGTCAGCCACTCCGGCGGCTCGGCGATAAGGTGCCGCGTGGTTTCGGAGAGCTGCGTCATGGTGTTTCTCCGAGTGCTGAGGGCCCGCCATACAATAGCCGCCTTGCGACGCTTTGTCACCGCTGCGTCACGGGCGCGTGATTCGCTTGCGGTTTGGCGCTACACCGTCCAGAAGGGGTCGCCGGCGGGGAGGAACTCGACCGGCACGGCCGGGAACAGCTCGCCGAGCCAGCCGGCGAGGTAGCGCATGCCGGCCTCCTCGGAGACGCAGTGGCCCAGGAGGATGATCGCCTTCCGCAGGCCGGCGTCGGCGGCGTCGCGGACGTACTCGACCGTCTCCCACTCGCGCGCCTCCCCGGCCACGAGCACCTCGACGTCGTCGCGCTGGAGCATGCGGATCTGCACGACGGCGGCCGGCGCCCCCGCGCACAGGCCCACCTTGCCGCTGGGCAGCTCCGGGTCGCCGATCACGCGGACGGAGCGGGCATGCAGCCTGGCCTTCAGCGACGAGGCCAGCTCGCGAACGGTCGTCGCGGGCATCTCGAGGATGCACGGCTCGGCGCACGCGAGGTGGTCCTGCCAGCCGAGGGCCTCGATCACGCCGGCGTCGATGCCGTCCGGCTCGCGGCGGTGCCAGCCGTCGTGGAACCGCCAGACGATCAGGCCGCTCTCCGCGAGGAACCGCCGCTTGAGATCGAGCACCGCGTCGGGCTCGATCTGGTCCGTCTCGTCGCGGTGGTGGTAGAACGTCGGCTCGTGGGTGATGACGAGGTTCCGGCCGCTCGCGGCCGCGCGGCGAAGCACGTCCAGCGTCGCGAGGAACGTCGTCGCCACGCCGGTGACCGTCGCGTCGGGGTCGCCGGCCTTGAAGGTGTCCACCGTGTCTTCCGGCAGCTCGCATGCGATCTCCGCGAGGATCCGATCGACGATCTGGCGCGCGGTCACGGGCATGGCGATCTCTCCACTTCAGCGCCGGAATGGCAGGATACGCTGGGGGGCCCGGACAAGGCAAGTCTGCACGGAGGTCGCTCGCCGCCCTTTCGGCCACTATCCGGCCCGCAGGCGGCGCCACAGCCAGGCAATGCTCCACAGGCCGGCCGGGAGCCGGTCGGCGATCTCGATCGAGCACTGGCTGATCCATCGCTTCTTCATCGGGGCCATCGCGCCGAACAGCTCCTTGGCGTACTTCGCGTCGTTGATGATATTATCATCGACGAATATGAAGTCCCGCGGGGCCAGGCCCGTCATGAACGTCACGCCGACCACGTCCACGTCGGCGTCGAGGTCCAGCGGCTCGACGTTCTCGTCGCAGATCGCCACCTCGTGCCCCGGCGGCGTCAGCGCCGCGACCGTCGTCAGGCCCAGCACGCTGAAGCGAAGCATGTTGCGCTTCGGCACGCGCGAGGCCGCCCCCGTCACTCGATATCGCTCGGCGGCCGGCAGGATCAGCAGGACCTTCATCTAGTTTCTCCTGAACGTGGGCCATTTAATGAACCGCGTTCATAGCCTGTCCAAAAAAAGGGGATGCCGCTGTCGCGGGCAACCGCTGCTCGTCACGGGGCGGTGAGCAGCTCCCTTGGGGGCGGGGCGGCCACGCCCCAGTAGCGCCGGTCCAGCTTCCTGGCCTCCTTCCGCAGCGCCTCGGCGGGCTCCTTGTTGCCCTGTCGCATCTGGACAACGCCGCGCGCGAACAGGGCCCACGCCCGAAGCGGCTGCGGCGGGGGAGGCTTCAACGCCAAGTACTTGCGAAACAGCTTGTCGGCCCTATCGTACTCCTTCCGCCAGGCGTACGACCGGCCGACCCACAGGAGCACGTCGCTGCGGGATGGGTCCAGCTTCACGCATCGCTCCATGCAGTCCGCGGCCTCGTCGAACTTGCCGGCCCGAGCGAGTTGATCGGCCAGCGCCGCCAAGCCGCCGGCCGTCTCGCCCGAGGCCTTCATCGCCTTGCGGAGCCTCTCGGCATTCGCCTTGGCCTCCCCGGCCGTCAACTCACAGTGCCCCAGTGCGCCGCAGATCGCGCTGCGGGCCTCGGCCTGCTTGACGAGGGCCTCAGCCTTCTCCTGGCTGCCGCCGTGGTCGTCGGGGAGGCGCGCATAGCAGCCGATCAGCCGGCCGCGCGCGTCGTCGAAGTCCGGCTTGAGCTTGACAGCCTTCTCCCATGCCTCGATGGCCGTGCGGGAGAGCCTTCCGGCCTCGTCGCGCTTCCGCTGGGCGAACTTCCGGATCGCGGCGTACGTGCAGACGAGCCCCCGGAGGTGCAGGTAGCGCGGGTTTTCCGGCGCCTCGCGGACCGCCGCTGCGGCCTGCTCGACGGCGGCATCCATCTCCATCAGGTAGAACAGTGTCCGGGCGAGCTCCCAGTGAGCGGCCGCGTCCTTCGGATGCCTCGCCGTGTGTTTCTCCAGCAGCGCGCGGGCCTCGTCCGCCTTACCCGCCATCCGCAGGCCGAAGGCCCGAGCCACGACGTTCCCGCCGGCGGGTTGACTGGCCGCCTCGCTGCCCGGGGCGCTACCCCGGGCCTCTCGGCCGCTCGCGACAAGCCCAAGGCCCACCACCCATGCCGTCATCCACAGCGCGCGTTTCATCAGGAGATCCTTTCAAAGAAGGTGCACACGAATCGTCACGCCGCCCCGAACACGGCCGAGAGAAGCAGCTTCCTGGCCTCCTCGGCCACGTCGTCGAACGCCTCATTGTTGCGGAAGTAGAACACCACGCCGGCCAGCATGCCCCAGACGGCATCGACGATCTGGCCGCGCCGCTCCGCCGGGCCGAAGTCGATCCTCTCCAGCACGTCGGCCGCCACCTGCTTGCAGGCGGCCTCCTTCGCGGCAAGCTGCTCGATCTGCCCCGGCGGGAAGTTGTCCTGCCAGCCGTGCCCGCTCTCCCGCTGGAGGACGAAGAACATGATGTCGAAGTACTCCGGGTACCGGCTTGCGAAGGCAAAGAAGGCCTCGATCAGGCCGGCGGCCTGTTCGCCCGGCTCGGTGTGGGGGGCGGCCGCGGCCTGAAGCTGCTCAACCAGCAGGTCGTATCCCTCCAGCAGCAGCTCGATGTACAAGGCGTCCTTGCTGGGGAAGTACAGATAGAGCGTCCCAGGCGCAAGCTCGGCTTCTTCGGCTATTTGTGGCATAGTGGCGCCGGAATGGCCTCGCTGCCAGAAGACCTTTCGGGCCGCATCGAGTATGCTCTGGCGCCGCCGGGCCGCCTCCCGCTGTCGTCTCTCTGTCGTTCCCATGGCTTCTCCAATGACGTTCACTTGCTGAATCATATTCATTATCGCTCTCTCGCCGTGGCAAGTCAAGGGAAATCCGCCCCGAAGCGAAAAAATGGCCGCGTGTCCGCGCCTCACCGCGCCGCGAGGACGACGAGGCGTTTGGCCTCGTGGTCGTAGGCCGCCCCGTCGAGGTCGCCGAAGAGCTCCACGGCGGCGAAGCCCGCCTCGTGCAGCTCCCGCCGCAGCTCCGCGCCGGAGTACAAGCGGTGCGAGACCGCGAACTCCCGGCGGCCAGTGCCCTCAATCAGGATCCAGCGGTTGTCGATCCACGACCAGCCGTCCGCGAGCTTTCGCTCTTCCAGCAGGATCATGCCGTCGCGCTCCTGCCAGTCGCGCTCGCGGAAGCGCTTCGCGAGGACCTCCTTGCTCATCAGGTCCATGGCCAGGCGGCCGCCGGACCCTGTCGGCCGGGCCGTGGGTTCTTGCCTCTCCGGACGGACGACCGTAGAATGACCACCGCAGCGGAGGCGTTGACGCGCCTTTCTCACCAAGGAGCCACGCGATGAAACGGTGGAATCGGGCACTGTCCGTCATTGCTCTCATGTCTGTCGGCACAGGGGCGCTTGCGGCCGCGCCTGCGAAGGAGCAGGCCCGGCAGCGCTACGACCGGATCGCCGAGGCCTTCTTGAACAGCAAGTGGACCGAGCTGGCCGAGGCGCTGAAGATGCCGAGCGGCCAACTGCGCTACTTCACGCCGCAGCAGCGTGCGGACATCCAGTACGTTCGCAAGACCGCCTCCGAGTGCCGCCCTCGCTGGTGGAAGGCCGCCAAGAGCGCGAAGGAGGCGAAGTTTCGCGTCACGCTCTTGGGCCGCACCATGCTCGTCGCCTATACGCCCGGCGAGAAGTCGAACGTCAACGTCCAGACGATCGGCGGGCAGCAGACCATCGGCGTCTCGTGGAACCCCAGCCCGATCGACAGCCGGCAGCCGGCGGTCAAGTCGATGGCCGCCCACGGCTGCACGGCCGGCGACCTGGCCGACCTGACCGTCTGGCGAACGCTCGCGAACGCTCAACTGATGGTGTCCATGCCCATACGGACGCTCGCGGCCCTGCAGGAACGAGACAAGGAGGGCTTTCAGCGCTACTTCCTGTTCCGCACGAACGTGGCGGCCCTGTACCATTGCAGCCCGAAGGCCCGGCACGCGGCCATGATCAGTTACCTCGCCGCTTTCATGGACAAGTACGGCTCGGGCCCGATGGCGGGCAGCAGCCGGGCCGTCGGGGCCATGCTCGTCGCCGAAGTGCTCGCCGCCCCGTCGAAGTGGCCCAGCCTGCCGCTGCCGCAGGATGCCCCCGCCGCCAACGCCGAGGAGGCCGTCGCCGTGCATCTCAAGATGCGGGTCGGAAAGGCCTGGACCATCGCCGAGGACCGCGCCCTCCGCGCGGCCACGCTGGCCTTCAGCAGGAAGAACAACAAGCAGGTCATTCAGTACGGCAAGGTCGTCCTGCCGAACAAGCTCACCTTCATGCTCGATGCCGCCAAGGACGGGCCCTTCAAGGTCAAGCGGAACGCCTGGGCCGCCCAACAGCTTCACAAGGCCGCCAAGGCCGGGAAGTAGGGGGGCCTGTCCGTCCTCGGGGCCGCCCGCGGCCGACGGTTTGTGTCCCCCGCAGTGGCGCACCGTCGCGGCGTTTTGCGCGTTTGTTTCGCCTGTAAAAAGACTTACCCGGTTTCCGCTCGTCCGGCACCCATGGGGGGGGGGGGACACAAACCGGTTCGACCTAAGGGCCTTTGAAATAAGCTCTTATAGAATCTGAATGTGTACTTTTGTGTCCTTTTTTCGGCAAATCTCCCGGCGGTCCAGGCGATTCACGGATCTAAGCACCTGTTTCACAGCGGTATACACACGATTCTCAACCGGGGCGGCCACGGGGGTGGTACACAATCGCCTCCGCGGAGGCCCGGCCCTGGAGCCGCGGCAGAGACTCATCTGCGGGCAGCCATGGCAAACGCTAGATAAGCGAGCGAGTAAGCTTACTTCAAACTTAATTATAGCACAGCATCTTAAAATGTCAACCCAAAAAACAAAAAACACACACGCTGGTTCAGTAACCGCAGCTCTTTTAATTAGGGACGCTAACCGTTTTTGGCCGAAAAACGGTTAGCGTCCCTAATTTAATTCTTGGTAGTATGTCGTTGCCGGCCCGGAGGATAGGGCTCTGCTGGCGAGCAACCCGAGCGCCGAGGCCGGTGCCTATACGGCGGGAACGGCCCGGGGAAACTCGGGCCTTTCCTTTGCTCAGCCCGCCGGTAGGCCCCATGCGGAAAACGCCTTCTCTGCCCGTGGGTCTGAGGACCCGATCTCGAATTCCGGATCAACCTTTAATTAGGGACGCTAACCGTTTTTTGCTCAAAAAACGGTTAGCGTCCCTAATTTTTTGGTAGACAGGTTTGTGCTACAGCCCCACGAGGTTCGCGAGGGAAAGGACATCGGGGAGGGCGGCACCCACGGCCGCCGCGGGCGCATCGGCGCCCACCTCGAAGGCGGCCGTCTCAAGCGGCACCGTGACCACGCCGGCGGAGGCAGCCGGCCGGGCCGGCAGGGCCGTCGGCATGTCGGCCGGCACGCGGGCGGCCGGCGGGGGGGCCGTCCCGTCGGGCACGGCGGCAGGGGCGTCGGCCCCGTCATCGCGGGAAGCGACCGCCCATGCGGCCGCTTCCGCCAGCGCATCGGCGGACGTTGCCGCCCCGCCGAGCTTGCCGCCCAGCACCGGGTCGGCGACATCCTGCATGTCCGCCCCGCGGCGCGGCCAGGCGGCCGACAGGTCGATCGCGTTGACCCGCCCGTCACAGGTGACGTCGCTGCGGGTCTGATCCTCGGAGACGCCGTCGATCAGCGTCGTCCGCCGCGGCCAGATGTACGACAGGTCGATGGCGTTCACGCGGAGGTCGCCCGTGGCGTCGCCGGCCAGGGCCGTGAAGATCCGGTCGGCGTCGCCGGCCAGCGGGTTGCCGGCCACGTCGGTCACGCCCTCGATCCGCACAGCGTACCGGACCTCATCCGGCATGGCCGGGGCGAACTGGATGATCCCGACGGTGTGGTCTCCGGGCGCCGAGGCGGTAACGACCACGCCCGTGAGGTCCACGGGATTGCCGTCGGTGTCGTTGCCGGCCATTCGGACCGACGCGGCCGTGAAGCTCGCCGGGGCGATCGCCTCGGAGAACTCCAACCGCAGCTTCGAGACGCCGAGCACTCTTGGCTCGCTGAAGTCGCCGGTATCGGGGATCTGCAAGACCGCTTCGCCGACGCCGTGGCCATGCACAGCCGCACTGTACCACGCCTCAACCGTCGGCGGGTCGGTGTCCGGATCGTTCTCGTACCAGGCGATCTTGTCATCGTTGATCGACGCGGAAAGGACATCCAGGTCGCCGTCGGCGTCCACATCCGCCGCAAACACCGAATAGGCCCCGTTGGCGGCCGTGGAGATCGTGTGTGCGGTGAATCCCCCGCTGCCGTCGTTTTCGTACCAGGCGATCTTGTCACCGTTCATCGACGCGGAAAGGACATCCATGTCCCCGTCCCCGTCCACATCCGCCGCAAACACCGAATGGGCCTCGTTGGCGGCCGTGGAGATCGTGTGTGCGGTGAAGCCTCCGCTGCCGTCGTTCTCGTACCAGGCGATCTTGTCGTCGCCGTTCGACGCGGAAAGGACATCCAGACAGCCGTCACCGTCCACATCGGCCGCAAACACCGAACAGGCCCCGTCGGCGTCCGCGGAGATCGCCCGTTCGGTGAAGCCCTCGCTGCCGTCGTTTTCGTACCAGGCGATCTTATCGTCGATGCTGGACGCGGAAAGGACATCCATGTCCCCGTCCCCGTCCACATCCGCCGCAAACACCG
>CAYRVX010000034.1:39729-58978 GCA_964427875.1 uncultured Planctomycetaceae bacterium | reverse complement strand
CCCGTCGGCTGACCGAGAACGGCGCCAAAAGAGGCAAAAAACGGTTAGCGTCCCCTATTTATGTGGCAGGGCCGAATGACCGTGGCTGCATCGTGGCGTTCTGCTCGCAACGCGGTATAGTACCAACAGGCCGACACTCGGTCGCCGCCGAGTTATCCACAATCTTGCTGCGCCGGCTCTCTTGGGGCCGCTCCGCAAGATCGTGGATAACATCGGGAATGGTATCAGGGTCGGAAGGACTTGGCCGTGGGCGTCAGCCCACGGAAGGCCGCCCCCCCCCCCCAACACAGAGCCCCGAAGGGGCGAAAGAGAAGTCCCATTATGAAAGTTCCTTACGCCCCTTCGGGGCTCCGGGTTGGAGGAGGCCGGGTTCCGGCGGCTCGCGCCGCCGGCCAAACCTGCCTGCCGGCAGGCAGGTCCTTTCGGCCCGTTGGGCCTCCCTCCGGGGAGCGCCGCGGCCTGCGGGCGAAGCGGCGGCGGAATGTTACCCGCATCTGAACCAGGCCCAAAAAACGGTTAGCGTCCCCTATTTAAAGAGGCAAAAAACGGTTAGCGTCCCCTATTTAAGCAGAGGTAAAAATGGTTAGCGTCCCCTATTTTGAACTTGGGCCTTGCGGGGGGCCGGCGGGGGAGCGTAGACTTCCTGGGTGTGGGGCGAGATGGGTTGAGCGGCCAATCGCGACTGTCGGAAGAAGGAGTCAAGTCGGATGTCGAGCAGATCCTGGCATTGGTATTCGCTGGTTGTGCTGACGGCCGCAGGGCCGGCCGAAGCCGGGGCGGTCGAGCCGGCCGACGTGCTGGGCGACCACATGGTCCTCCAGCGCGACAAGCCCGCGTGCATCTGGGGCACGGCCAGGGCGGGCGAGAAGGTCACCGTCCGCTTCGCCGGCCAGAGCAAGACGGCCGCCGCCGGCCCGGCCGGTCGCTGGATGGCCCGCCTCGATCCGCTGCCGGCCAGCACCGAGCCGCGCGAGCTCTCCGTCCGCGGGGCCTCCGGGTCCGTCACGTTCAAGGACGTCCTGGTGGGCGACGTGTGGATCGCCGGGGGCCAGTCCAACATGGCCCGCCAGGTCAAGAGCTCCTGGCGGCCGGAAGGCCAGCGAATGGACTATCCACACATTCGCTACCTGGCCGTCAAGAGCCCCGGCAGGAAGTACCCCAGCGCCGAGCTGGAAGGCGAATGGCTCGTCTGCACCGACCAGACCGCGCCCGCCTGCACGGCCGTGGGCTTCTTCTTCGCCGAGCGGCTCTACCGCCGGACCGGCATCCCCCAGGGGCTGCTGTGGAACGCGGTGGGCGGCAGCGTGGCCAAGGAATGGATCCCGCGCTTCGGCTGGTGGCTGCGGGGCGAGCTGGCCGAGACCGCCCGCGTGGTCGATTCGTGGTACCCCGGCACGAAGCTCGGCCGGGAAGCCTACGCGAGGGCCGTCCGGGAGATCGACACCTGGCGCCGCAAGGCCGAGGAGGCGGTCAAGGAAGGCCACCGGTTCCCGTGGCCGCAGCCGAGGCTGCCCGAGCCGGACGACGGCGGCGGCCGTGGGCGCGGCATCACGCTTCTCTACAACGGGCGCACCCATCCGCTCGTGCCGTACGCGGTCCGCGGCATCCTCTGGTGGCAGGGCGAATCGGACTACGCCAACCGCCGCTACCTCCCGGAGATCGAGGCGATGGTCGCGTCGTGGCGGCGGCGCTTCGCCGCGCCGGGCGAGAAGCCGAGAGACCTGCCGTTCTACTTCGTCCAGATGCAGCGCAGCGGCACGTACATGAGCCCCGACGTCCGCGACCGCCAGCTCCAGAGCCACTTCACCATCCCCAACTCGGGGCTCGCCGTGCTGATCGACATCGACGTCCAACTGCACCCGTGGAACAAGTACGACGCCGGCCGGCGCCTGGCCCTCTGGGCTCTGGCCAAGCAGTACGGCAAGGACGTGATCCACTCCGGCCCGCTTTACAGGGGCCACCGCGTCGAGGGCGGGAAGGTCGTCGTCGAGTTCACCCACGCGCACGGCGGGCTGATGATCGCGGCGAAGAAGAAGCTCGACCCGCCGCGGCGGCTGCCCGACGGCAAGCTGACGAACGTCGAGATCGCCGACGCCGCCGGGCAGTGGCGCCCGGCGCGATCGAGGATCCAGGGCGACAGGCTCATCGTGTGGGCCGAGGGCGTCGCCAAGCCGATCGGCGTGCGGTACTGCTGGAAGTCCGTCGCGCCCGAGCCGTTCCTGTACAACAAGGCCGGCCTGCCCGCCGCGCAGTTCAACACCACCAGCGACTATGCGAGCAGCCAAGTCACTACCGATCACCCCAGAGCGAGACCATGATGCCCAGTTTCCGAGCGAGTGCCCCGGCCCTGGCGGCGATGCTTCTCAGCGCCGCGGCGGTGCGGGGCGAGGTCCAACTGTCCTCGGTCATCGGCGACCACTGTGTCCTCCAGCGCGGCGTGAAGGTCCCCGTGTGGGGCCGCGCCCGGCCGGGCGAGAAGATCGCCGTCACCTTCGCCGGTCAGAGCAAGTCCGCTGCCGCCGATCGCTTCGGCCGCTGGCGCATTCAGCTCGACCCGATGAGCGCCTCCGCCAAGGGCCGGCCACTGGTCGTTCAGGGGCCGCAGGAAACGCTGCGGGTCGGTGACGTGTACGTCGGCGACGTGTGGCTCGACCTCACGCCGTGCTGGTACGTCGGCCAGAAGCCGGCGGTCCTGGCCGGCGATGCGGACCCCGCGGCCCTGCCGCCGCTGTGCGTGAGCCGACCGGCCAGCGTCCACGAAGCGAAGAACCACAGCGCCCGCCCGCAGGCGGAGTTCTCCGGGCGGCCCGGCCGCTGGGGCGTCTACTCCGCGGGCAGCAAGTACTTCGCCAGCGACGCCTTCTACCTCGGCCTCGGCCTGGCGCCGCATACCCGAGCGCCGGTGGGCGTCGTCGGACTGGGCATCTCGACGCTCGAGTCCATGACGCCCCCGGAGGGCTTCCAGGCCCTCGAGGCCGAGCTGGGCCCGCTGGCCGCCACCGTCGCCGAATGGACGCCGCGCACACGCCGGGGCCGGCAGGCCTACCTCCGGCGCCTCGAGGAGATCGCCCGGTGGGTCGAGCAGACACGCCCGAAGCTCCAGCGAGAGGCGATCACGTTCAGGGACTTCACCCAGCCGCCGCGCCTGCCCGGCCCGCCGGTCAACGAGCGCGGGCCGACCACCTTGTACAACCACGTGATCCATCGCTTCACCCCGGCCGCGATCCGCGGCGCGATCATCCGCCCGGCGACCTGGAACGTCGGCGATCCGCAGTACCACGCCAAGGCGCGGGCCCTGATCCTCGGTCTGCGCGAGGCCTTCGGCCGGAAGGACCTGCCCGTCTGCTTCGTCCAGATGCACAGCCCGATGCGCTACGACCGCAAGAAGGCCAAGCAGCCGTCGGACTGGATCGCGCTGCGAGCGCAGCAGGGCCGCCTCGCCGACCTGCCGCATACGACGGTCATCGCGACGTACGATCTGAGCGGCCGCCGGGACGGGATGGACCCGGACATCGGCCGCCGCGTGGGCAAGTGGGCCGTCCACCTGACCACCGGCAAGGGTGAGCCCACCGGCCCGAGCTACGGGAGCCATCGCGCCGACGGCCGACGCCTGATCGTCGAGCTCAACCACGTCGGCAAGGGGCTGATGGTGGGCAACGCGAAACCGGGCGAGCCGGTCCAGCCCGCGCCGGACGCGGCGCTCGGCGGCTTCCAACTCGCCGGCTCGGATGGCCGGTGGCGCGACGCCGCGGCCGCGATCCATCGCGATACGGTCGTCGTCACGTGCGACAAGCTCCGCGAGCCCCTCGCCGTGCGCTACGCCTGGGCGCCCGAGCCGACCGGCGCAAACCTGTACAACCGCGCCGGCCTGGCCGCCCTGCCGTTCAACACGGCAGAGCAAAACCGGTGAGCAGCCTTTTTCGCCCCCGTTCCCCCTGGCCGGGCAAGGGCCTACGGCCCCTTGCGGCAAGAGGTCTCTGACCGCCTCTCGGGTTCCTTCAGCGGCGGTGTTAATTCTTTTTTACTTTTTACCTTGTTTTTTGTTGGGTGGCGACTATAATTACTGATGGAGTAGGGGTTCTTCATGCGCACCAGGCCATGCATTGCAGGAAAGGTCGTAGGTCGTGGGGGAAGACCGTGAGACCGTGAGACCTGCCTGCCGGCAGGCAGGCCGTGAGACGGGATTACGGTGAGACCGTGGCAGCCCATCTTGGAGGCGCTGTAAATGCGTTTTGGTAAGGTATTTGTGTTCCCGTACTTGTCCGGTGGATGGTCGCGGCTCGGTGCTCGGCCAGGTGGCCCGCGAGATAAAAAAATGCCAAACAAACCCAAACGCGGATTATTCCGAGTTCGGCCAGCGGCGCGACTCGGGCGCAGGAGACAAACGTGGGGGCAAGAGGCCATGAGTCTTTTTACGGCCTGGTTCAGAAACGATAGTTCCCACGTAACAGTGCATGCGAGTCTCGGGAACCCACGAGTCTACAGACGAGGCCCGGAGGGCCGGAAGGTTTTGGCCGTGGGCGTGAGCCCACGGAAGGCCGCCCCCCCCAACACAGAGCCCCGGAGGGGCGAAAGACAAGTCCCATTAAGGAAGTTCCTTACGCCCCTTCGGGGCTCGGGGTAGGAGGAGGCCGGGTTCCGGCGGCTCACGCCGCCGGCCAAAACCTTCCGGCCCTTCGGGCCTGCCTCCGGGCAGCGCCGCGGCGTGTGCGCGAAACGGCGGCGCAGTGTTACCCGCATCTGAACCAGGCCCTTTTTACGAAACAAAGCCATTTTTTCGAGAATCGGCCATAAGGCCATGTTTCAATGGTACTTATGCTGACCCGTCCCGGATTTTGCCTCCGGCACTGATTCGCCGGCGCAGGGCGCGGCGACGTGCCGGCGGCAGTCGGGGGGCAATACGGACGGGGCTTGGCCCTGCTGATCGGTCAGCGCCGTCAGGACGGGAGCTTGGCCACGCGGGTGCGTTGGCCGGTCCTGGCGGACTTGCTCATGGCCTCGAGCACGGCGATGGGCTCGAGGATCTCGGCGGGCGTGTGGGGCATCCTGCCCGTGCGGAACATCCGCAGGAACTTCCTCACGCCGGCGAGGTACGGGTCCTCGTCGGATCGATGGATGTAGTCGGCCGCGCCCTTGGTCCCCACGGCCCGGAAGGCGAAGCTGTACGGGCCCTCCTTGATGCAGTGCATGGTGACGATCGGGCCGCCGTCGCGGTAGGTCATGACGGCCACCGCGTTGGGGTTCGGGCGGCGGGCCTTGATGACCTGGACGGCCTCGATGCCCGGCCCGAAGGCCTTGAGTATCGCGTCCACCTGGTGGATGCCGTAGAAGAAGACGCCGCCGTACTTCGACTTCAGGTCGCACGGGCCGCGGGCCTCGACGGCGGTGATCCGACCGAGCGAGCGGAGTTGCCTGCGGAGGTCGCCGCGGAAGGCGGCCTGCTCGGGAATGGTGGAGAACGAGGTGACCGCGACGCGCTTCTTCTTCGCGAGTTGCAGGAGCCGCCATCCCTCGGCGACGGTGAAGCTGAACGGCTTGTCGACGAAGGCGGGGATGCCGGCCTCGATGAACGGGCGGACGGCGGGCATGTGATACTTCGCGTGGCGATGGTCCACCATGACGCCGTCGACGTGGCCGATCATCTCCTCGGGCCGGCGGGCGATCCAGGCGATCTGCCCGGCCTCTGCGGCCTGCTCGGCGAAGGCCCTGGTCTCGCCCCAGACGGCCACCACGCGGGCCCGCCCGCAGGCCTTCTTGACGTTCAGCGTCCTGGCGACCGCGGCGGTGTGCGAGTTCTCCGCACCGACGATGCCGATCTTCATCGTTCGCTCCCTTGGCACGTGGGGCCCGAGGCGGGCCACAGAGGCACGGAGGCACCGAGCAACGCATCTATTCTTCTGCATATATACAATTGTCTTCTCTGCGTCTCCGCAACACAATCCCGAAAGACCATCGCCCTTGAGATGATGTTCCTTCCGCCCCGCCGGGGCTGGTTATCTAATTGCTTGCCTTCCGGGGGCTTGCGCCCCCGGCCAAATCCTTTCGCCCCGTTGGGGCTTCCTGGGCCGCAGGCCGCAGCCCGCGCGCCCAGGAGCATTCGTCATTCGACATTTGGCATTCGTCATTAAGCATTAGACATTGAGCATTTGGTTGCGGCCGCAGGCCGCGCTGCGCCTCTGCGGCGACACCAATCCCTAGAGGCTGAGTATCGAGTAGATGATGTCCTTGACCACGCCGGCGATCTCGAGCTTCTCGAGCACCGGATCGAGCTCGCTGGGCGACCCGGCCAGCAGGTAGACCCACCCGTGAGCATCCTGCTTGACCAGCTCGCTCGTCAGGAACGACTCGTCGCCGGCCACGTCGCGCGGCACGAGCCGCCGGGCCGTCCGGATCACGGCCGACTTCCGCAGGCTCTGCGACTCGTAGGGGTGCTCCTCGAGGTCGATCACCTTGCTGAGCCGCCTGACCTTTCGGACCATGACGTCCTTCTCGCCCTCGGTGCACCAGAAGGTCAGGACGACGCTGCCGTCGACGCCGGCGCGCTGCTCGAACCCGTGTCCAACGACCGTGTCGATGCTGACGCCCTCGTTGCTGAAGACCGAGGCGATGCTCGTGAGGGCCCCGGCGCGGTCGTAGACGTGTGCCCGGAAGACCCAGTGCTTCCTCTCCACCTGCTTAGTGTTCTTCATGTCCGGCACCTCGCGGTTCTCCCGGCCGGCCCGGCGGCTCATACCGGCGCGGCTGTTCGCGGCCCGACAGGACGTCGATCGCCCCGGCGGCCAGCGCCTCCATCTCGAGCGAGCCCTCGAAGACGATCACGGGCGCCAGGCGGCCGACGCGGCGCCTCAGCGCGGTTCGGACGAGCTCGCTGCGTGTCAGCCCGCCGGTCAGCACGATCGCCTCCACGTCGCAGCCGACGGCCACGAACATCGCGCCGATCTCCTTGGCGATCTGGTAGATCATCGCATCGACGATCCGGCGGGCGTGCTCGTCGCCGCCGGCGATTCGCTGCTCGATCTCCTCCATGCGGTCGCTGCCGAGGTAGCTTCGCAGCCCGCCCCGCTTGGTCAGCTCCTCGATCAGCTCGTCGCGCGTGAACCGCCGGGAGTAGCACAGTTCGATCAGCTCGTCCAGCGGGAGCTCCCCTGCGCGTTGGGGCGTGAACGGCCCGCCGCCGAGCAGGGCGATGTTGTTGTCGACCATCATTCCGCGGCGCACGGCCGCCACGGTGATGCCGCCGCCGAGGTGGGCGACGACGAGGTTCACGTCCTCCAGCGGCCGCCCGATCGCCTCGGCCGCGCGGCGCGCGACCGCACGGACGTTCAGGGCGTGCGACGTGCTTCGCCGGACGACGGGCGCGTAGCCGGAGACCTCCGCCTCGGGAGCGAACTCATCGACCACGACGGGATCGACAACGTATGCGGGTATCGCCAGTTGTTGTGCCAGCGCGGCCGCGAGGGGAATGCCCATGTTGCTGGCGTGGGCCTTCTCCGGGCGATCGAGCACGCCGGAGACGATCTGCTCGTCCACGACGATCCGTCCGCCGGTGCGTTCGGCGACGACGTACGTGCCGTGGGCGAGCTTTCCCTCCGGCCGGGGGGGCAGCCCCCCGCGCGCGGCGACGGCGTCCACCTCGCCGGCGCCCCACTCATCGAGCGCTTCACGGACGCTCCGCGAGAGCCGCTCGACGGCGTCGCGGCGCTCGGGGCCGGTCACGGGGATCTCGCAGGGCGACTCGGCCTTGTGAACGCAGCGGTCGTTCTCGTATACGGCGATCTTCATCGACGTGGAGCCGGGGTTGACCACGAGGACGCGGCGGGTCTCCTTCGGAGGCGCCGCTTCCGGGCGGGGCCTGCGGGCCTCCCTCCTCGCGCTTCGCCCGGCATAGACACTGCACAGCGCGATCGACTCGAGGCGCGTCTCCAGCGAATCCGCACGCGAGAGGATGATATACGGCACGGGAAAGCCCACCGTGATGCTCGCCAGCGACGCCAGGCCGTACTTGTTCATCGCCGAGATGGCCTTGTAGAGGATGTTCGCCGCGTCGATGCCCGGGCAGACGAGGATGTCGGCCCGACCGGCCACCTCGGTAAGCCCGGGCGCGTCCGCCAGGCCCTTGAGCACCACCGACTCCTCGGACGTGGCCAGGTCGAACGACAGCGGCCCGTAGACGATCGCGCCGGGCCAGTCGCGCCGGGACAGCTCGGCGGCCAGCCACGTCGAAGGCAGGGAGGCGATCTGTTTCTCATTGGCCGACAGGAGCGCGACCCGCGGCCGCCGGAGGCCCACGACCGTTTGGGCCACGTCCACCGCGTTGCGCACGAGGTCCACGACCCGCCCGAAGTTGCAGACGGTCGTGACGCCGGCGTCGGTCATGATCATGCACCGGCCGGCCGCGATCGGCGCGGCGTCGAAGACCGTCACCAGGCTCACGGTCGGCCGGAGCGCCAGCGGGAGCATGCGGCGGTTGATGATCGGCGTCGAGATGCTTCCCTTCAGGACGATGTCGGCTTGGCGGGCCTTGAGCAGCTCGACCGTCGCCGCGGCGACCTGCTCGTCGCCCTCGGCGGGAACGACGTCCGCCTCGTCGATCTCGATCCCGACCTCCTCCACCGCCGGGGCGATGCGGTCGGGCCGGCCGACCAGGATGACCCGACTGATGATCCCGTGGTCCCGGGCGCTCTCGACGAGCCGCAGGTCCTCGACGCGCCCGGCCCCGGCGAGCACCACCCTCGACGCCGGCAGCCTCCCGGCGATATCAACCAGGTCGCCCACGGACTCGAGCGCTCCTGCCGCGCGTCCGCCGGGTTTCTCAGCATCGGAAGACATGCCGACATGATAGCGTCGCCGGGAGCGAACCGCCAGAGCGGCGGCGAACCGCGCGGAGCGGGGAAGGTGATCGTGGTGTGCCGCGCCGCGCTCATCGAGCTGATCCGGTGCCCGGTGTCGCGAGGGTCGCGGTCATCCCTCGTCGGCCGGGGCGGACTCCAGGGCGTGTTCGATCTTGGCGATGGTTGCAACAGCGGGCGTGGTCTTGCCCTTTTCGATGCGGTTCAGCGTCTCGGGACGAATCCCTGAGCGGCGGGCAAGGGCGGCCTGGGACAGCCCGGCCCGGCGCCGCCTGTTGATGATCCTCCGCGCCAGCGACGCGCGGGCGTACTCCACCGCCGGGTAGTTGCCGTCGGCGTCGCTCTTGGGCAGTTCCGGCCAGTCGGCATCGGCGGAAGCCTTCGCCTGAGCGGCCAGCCGCCTGTACTCCTTCTCCGGCAGGATTGCCCACCGTTTGCCGCCCAGTTCCAAGAGCTTCACGGTCATATTCATGCCCTCACTCATAGAAACGGTCGCGGTGGCCGATCTTCTCGACAACCACGGTCAGGCCTTCGACGCGGAACTGCAGGCGGTAGTCGCCCGTGCGAAGCCGGTAGCGCCCCGCCAGCTTGCCGGTCAAGGGCTTCGCCCCGCTCAGGGCCGGCCACTTGGCCAGGCGTTCCAGCAACCTGAGCACGCGGGCATGAATGACAAGGGGAACGTCCCCCAGCCCTTCGGCCGCTTCCCGCGTCAGCGTTACCTTGGCCATGCAGTCTATACTATCGGCTTATTGACGCGAAAGTCAAGAAGATTGACTTTGACTTTGCCGACAGTGACGGCGTTGGGATCGATCACGGTCGCCGCGGCGGTGCAGCGTTCCTCGCATCGCGCGCGATCTCGAAGGCGGTCATCGAGCGGGCGGGGAAGGTGTAGGGGAAGCCGTTCGCCGCTGCGCCGGGCACGGGGCGGGCGCTGACGGTCTCGCGGACCTCGATCCTTTCGAGATTGGTGGCCGCCAGGCTCGCAGCGGTCACGGTCCAGGCGCGGGCGCCGGCGGCGGAGCCGTCGGCGACGTCTATCCTCGCCGAGACGTCCTCGGCGTGGTGCTTGTTGAAGACGACCAGGTAGAGCGTTTCGCCGTCGTCGGAGAGGCTCGCCGAGGCGGTCAGCGCCGCATACGGCGGGTGGTCCCTCAGCCTCTCGACGCGAAGGTTGCGGACCTCGAACGTGCCCGAGACGCCGGCGGCGGCCTTGGCGATCAGACGCAGGTGCGCCGTCAGGGCCTTGCAGCCGCCCAGCGTGACCAGCCTGCTCGTGAACGTCCGCCACTGGCCGGCGCTCTCGACGCCCTGCGTCGCGCAGCCGCTGCGGGTGGCGTGCCAGCCGCGGGAGTCGATCAGGTCCACGCCCAGCGTGGCGCCGGTGAGCTTGCCGGCGACGACGCGGCCGTCGTGCGACAACCGGTAGGTGCATCCCGGCTTCGCCTCGATCGTGCCGAGCGTGTGATAGGTTTCCGAATCATAGTCATCGAGCGTGGCGGTCAGCGACCGCGGGCCGGTCGGCGCCCAGGTGCAGCCCTTGCCCGCGCCGCCCTTGGCGGTGATCCTGAAGGCGGCGTCGGCGGCGCCGGCGGCGCCGCGGCGAGCCGGCCGGACGCGGAGGCATCCCTCGAAGGCCAACGTCGGTGAGTCCACGCCGACGGCCACCAGGCGCGGGCCGAAGTGCCGGCCCCACAGCCGAAAGAGGTACCAGGCGGGCATCCTCTTCCACTGACCCGGGGCGGCTGCGGGCACGCGCGGGCCGCGCAGCATGCCCCAGTAGCCGTTGACGAGGTGCCAGTAGTTGGCCATCAGCACGTTGGTCTGTGGCTTCAGGAGGATGCGGACGTAGTCGGCGGAGAACAGCGCCGCACCGAACGAGAAGCGGTAGCGGATCGGCTTCTCCTGCACGAAGGACGCGTTGTACTCGGTGATGGCCAGGGGCAGGTCCCGCCCGGCATGCTGGCGGATCGCGTCGCGGTACTTCGCGAGCATCGCCTCGGTCTGCTCGCCGGCGGCGAGGCACGCACGCATCAGCAGGTCTGCGTTCTTGGCGATCGGGTTCGCGCCCTGCGGGTCCCACAGGCCGACGGCGTACGTGTGCACGATGATGAAGTCGGCGAGGCCCTTGGTCTTGGCGAGCACGGCCGCGTTCCAGGGATCGTCCGGGCCGGTCCCGGTGCCCATGTGGGCGCCGATCCGGATGTTCGCATCCACCGCCCGCATGCGGCGCGCGCAGTCGTTGAACCAGGCCGCGTAGTCATCCGGCGTGTGCTTGCGGAACGGCCTGACCTGGTGGTTGCCGTGGTCCGATTCGTTGCCCATCTCGAAGTACTTCACGCCGTACGGCTGGGGACGGCCCCACCGGGCGCGCTTCTGCGCCCAGGGATGCTTGGCGTCGGCGGGCGCGTTGAGATACTCGACGAGCTCGGCGGCCTCCTTGGGGCCGCCGACGTACGCGCTGACGTTCATGAGCGGCTCGGCGGCGGCGGCGCGGCACCAGGCGAGGAGCTCATCGACGCCGAAGGTGAAGTTCGGCCGGCCCGCCGGCGGGCCGACGGCCTTCTTCCAGTCGAAGTTGTGCGTCAGGCAGCCGCCGGGATATCGCAGCATCGCCGCGCCGATCTCCTTCGACATGGCGAGCACTTCCGGGACCGCCCGGCGTCGCTTCGGGTCCCACAGCCCGTCGCCCGTTCGCCCCATGATCGGGTTGGACTTGCTGCTGAAGATGTACTGCGTGTCGGCCGCCTCGACGTTGTGGCCGAACACGAAACGGGGGACAGGACCGAGGACCTTCTTCGGATCGACGGTGATCTTCGCGGGCGAAGCGCCGCAGACCCCGGCGGACGCAGCGGCCCAGCAGGCGAAGGCCGCGGAGGCGACCATGCATTGAGTTTTCGACATTTGACGCCCTAGCTGTGGTGCTCGGGGTGATCGTCCACGGCGGTGTGCTCGTGGAAGTAGCCGAGCCGGTGCATGCGGTTGTGGAGCTTGCGGTGCAGGTGCTGGAGCACGAGGCGCATCCGCTTGTAGGCCGCGGTCTCCGCGCGGGTGCCGACCGTGTCGAGGTAGGCCAGCGAGCCCTCGATCTGCTCGAGGATGGTCACCGCGTCGGCGGCGGCGAAGAACTCCGAGCCCTTCAGGCGGACCATGACCGGCGAGGAGTGCGCCGCGACGATCTCGGGCTTGTCGCGGTAGTGCCCGCGAACCAGCAGGGCCAGCCACGAGCTGCGGTCGAGCTTCACCGACCAGTGGCCCCGGGCGCGCCACCGGTCGACGGCCTGGCTGCGGCGGATCTCGCCGTTGACGATCAGCTCGACGCGGCTCATCGGCACGGTGACGCTCGCGGCGTGCCACGTGACGTCCACCGTCCCGCCGGTGCGGGGCATCTCGATCCACGAGCCGGGCGGGGTGCCCTCGACGGCGAGCTCCATCAGCGGGCCGTAGGTCACGAACGTGTTGCCCGCGCGGACGGCCCGCTTCCAGTTCTCGTAGGTCAGCGCCCCCCCGGGCGGGATCCTCGCGTAGGTCCGCACCGTGCCGACGGCCGTGGTGGCGCTCATCTTGTCGGTGCCCCCGACGGCCGCGACGAGGTACCCGCAGTTGAGGTAGCGGTACCAGTCGCTCAGCGAGTAGGGGTCGATGCCGCCGTAGAGGTTGCCCCAGGCGGTCATCTCGACGCCGTCGATCTCGCCGGCGACGATTGCCGCCGCGCCCTCCATCCGCGGGTTGGGGAAGTGCGGCAGGATGACGAGACCGCCCTGGGAGCGGCACGTGCGGGCCCACTCGGTCAGGAGGACCTCGATGGGGTCGCCGACGGCCGACTCGTCCGGCCCGCCGGTGGTCATGGGCGCGATGATCCGCCCGTTGTATCCGAGCAGCGAGATGTGTCCGAGCACGTGCTGGCGGTTCTCCGTGCCGAGACGCACGAGGTACTCGCCGTCGCCGCCGGCGGCCTTCGAGCCGAACGTGGTCGCCCCGTCGAAGTCGCCGACGTTGGTCATGAGCTCGCCCCACTGGCTGGCGAGCAGGTTCACCACGTTGACGCCCTCGCCGGCGCCCTCCAGCAGGGCGGATTGCGGCGTCAGGAAGTGCACGTGCGTATCGGCGGTGACCCAGCCCTTCTCGCGCCACGGCAGGTGCCGGTCGATCTCGACGGTGATCTCGCGCGTGGCCCGCGTCACGCGAAGGGCCTTGCGGACCGGGCGGATCTCGAAGCCCTTGGAGACCTCCACGTAGATGCGCCCCAGCGGCAGGTCGATCCGGGCCTCGCCGGGGACGTAGGTGCAGTGATGGAGGCCGCAGTGCGAGAAGTCGACGCTGTAGTCCTCGAACCACGCCGGGTCGGGGATGCGGTGGCGGTCCGTCGGCGCGAGGTACTCGCCGGCCTCGCCGTGGACGTGGAGCTTGACGGCCAGCGGGCGGCGGCTGCCCTTGGCCAGCACGCGGATCGTGACGCGCTGCGTAGCCGGTGCAACGGCCCGCATTCCGCCCGCCCTGCCGGCGGCCTCCAGGCGGCCCACGGGCACGGTCCGGCCGGCGGGAAGATGGAACCGCGCGTCCGGGTGGCAGGTGTACTCCACGAGGACCTCGCGCGCGGAGATCTCGGGCAGGCGGTTGTTGTAGGTGCCGGCCCACGTGTCGTTCGGGTAGATCGGCCGGGGCGTCGCGGAGATGACCTGGCCCATATCGAGGCGGAGCTGGTCGAGCAGCCCCTGGTCGTTCAGGTCCCACTTGAAGTCGGCCCCGGCGGGGAGCCTGAGGACGGCCTTTCGCCGCGTCCGCCAGCGCAGGGGCTCGGCCGAGGCCCGCCCCGCCGAGAGGCCCGCGACGAGCACGGCGCCGCTGATCGGCTCGAAGCGAATCGCGACGATCGCCTTGTCGGGATGGGGGTTCTCCCACGCCCAGAGCCAGTAGATCCACGGCCCGCCGTCGCCGGCGGAGACGCGGGTCTGCGAGCGGCCCCACTCCCAGCCGCGCTGCTCGTGAGGCGGCCTGATCGGCTGAGGCTTGCGGTGCGCGACGGCCTCGACGCAGTTCTCGCCCCACCGTCGCGTGAACGCGCCGATCTGCCTCCGCCGGCGGACCGCGGCCCGCCGCTCGCCGCCGTCGGCGTAGACGATGACGTAATCGGCCGCGTGCTCGCCCAGCCGGCCCGCGCCGCGCATGGGCGAGATGAAGCCGTCGTCGTTTCGCTCGATCGGCCGGACGTCCGACGTGTGCAGGAAGACGAGCCACCCCGCCTTGAGCCGCGCGATCTTCCGGCGCACCGGCCGGTCCCTCACCAGCAGCGCCCTGCCGATCCTGAACGGGATGCCCCAGCAGACGCACGAGCCGCCCGGTGCGTGCGAAGCGGCCGAGGCCATCTGCTCCGATACACCCGCCTCGCCGAGCGCGGCGACGTCGACGGTCCCCCGCAGCGCCAGCGGCCGAAACGCACGGCTGGCCGGGCCGTCCCTGAAACTGGACATGTCGAGCTCCTTTCCGATCGCGCGGTGCGTCACTCCAGCGACATGACGTAGTGTATCTGGCGGGCGACCTCGCGGAAGCCCACGGCCGGGTAGAGGTGCTGACCGACCTCGTTGGTGGCGAGGGTCTCGATCTTGGCCCGGGCGAGCCCAAGCTCGCGGAACCGCTCGAGCGACCGCAGGAGCAGCTTGCGCCCGACACCGCGGCCGGCGCAGGGCGGCGCAACGGCGAGGTTGGCGATCGTGCCTCGCGAAGCGGCCTCATCGACGACGCTCGTGACGTATCCGACGACGCGCCCGCCCAGCTCGGCGACGAAAGACGCCCCGCCGCGACCGCTCAGCTCGCGGCGCAGGGCGCGGGCCTTCAGATCGACCCAGCCTGGCCCCGCCCCTCGGCCGAGCACCGACTCGATGCGGCAGTCGATCGACGACGACGGGCCGAAGGCCTCCGCCGTGACGGCGACCATCGCGTCCAGGTCCCCCGGGCGCGCCGGGCGAATGGTCACCTCGTCGGCCTGGGCGTGCATGTGCGGTCTCCTGCCGCGGCGTCTACAGCCTCCAGGGCGCCCGCATGGGGCGCTGGAGCATGCGCGACGCCTGCTCGTCGCCGATGATCTGCTCGGTCTTCGGGTCCCACTTGATCCTTCGACCCGTGCGGATGGCGATGTCGCCGAGGTGGCTGATCGTGTCGCTCCGGACGGCGTCGACGATGTTGCTCACCGGCTGGGAGCGGGTCTTCATGGCGTCGAGCAGGTTCTGGCCGTGATGGCCGCTGACGGGCAGGTGCACGTCTTCCGGAGCGATCGGCGAGGCCGCCAGCGAGGGCGGGTCCGTCCGGAACTTGCCACGGGCCCGGCCGACCTGGACCGTCCCCTTCGTGCCGTAGAAGATCGTCAGGTCGCCGCCGTCGATGAACTTGAGCTCGACGCCGTTTGCGTAGCGGCCGCGGACGTCCCAGTGGGTGACGGTGTTGTAGAGGCCCTCGGTCGGGATCGTCCCGGTGCCCTCGATCTCGACGGGGACGGCGGCCTCGAGCCCCCAGCCCCAGACGGCGATGTCCAGCGGGTGGGCGCCCCAGCCGGCGATGAAGCCGATCGCGTTGTCGTAGTGGTGGTACGTCCCGGCGGCCGTGCAGCGGTCCTTCGTGTAGGGCGAGACGGGCGCCGGGCCCAGCCACATGTCGTAGTCCAGCTCCGCCGGCACGGGGATCGGCGTGGTCGAGCCGCCGGAGGCGCCGGCGGGCGCGTGGACCTCGATCTTCTTCACCTCGCCGATCCGCCCGCTGTGGACCAGCTCGCAGGCACGCCGCAGGTGCGCGCTCGACCGCTGCTGCGTGCCGTACTGGAACACGCTGCCGTAACGCTCGATCGCCTCCCGCAGGGCGATGTCCCACCTCACGCAAAGGCCGAGCGGCTTCTCGACGTACATGTCCTTGCCCGTCCTGGCCGCCTCCAGGGCGATCGGGACGTGCCAGTGGTCCGGCGTGGCGATGACGACGCCGTCGATGTCGTCGCGGGCCAGCAGCTCGCGGAAGTCGCGGTAGGTCTTGCATACGTTGCCGCCGTACCGGTCGTTGATCCGCTTGGCCGCACGCCGGCGCCGCGACTCGAAGCAGTCGGCCACCGCGATGCATTGGCAGTCCTTCAGGCCGAGGAAGCCGCCCATCACCCCGCCGCCCCGGCCGCCGACGCCGATGTGCCCCATCGCGAGGCGCTCGCTGGGGGCGTGGGCCCCGAGGACCGAGGACGGCACGATCGTCGGCGCCGCGGCCGCCGCGGCCGCCGATGCCGCCGTACGCTTCAGGAAGCCTCGTCTCGACAGCCTCTTTGCGTTCGACATCGCTTACTCCTTCTCGCCCTCATCGGGCGCGTAGATCTCCAGTTCACGTATGGCCGGGGACTGCGAGTAGTACCCGGTGATCTTCAGCTCCAGCGACTTGCACTGCGTCTCGACAAACGGGACCGTGAGCTTGTTGCCGCGGTACTGCGCGTTGCGGACGGCCTTGACGACCTTGCCGTCGCAGATGATCTCGAAGTCCTTCGGGGAGTAGTTGTGGTGCTCGTACCCGGTGATGCGGACGACCGCGACCTTGCGCGGCTGGGGGAACGTGACGAGAAGGCGGTAGAGCTTCGCGCCGTTGGCCTCGTCCCAGTACGTTGCGGCGTCCCCGTCGATGGCGGCCTGGTCGCCGCCGGCGGCGCCGTCCTTCTCCAGCCCGTCGGGGCTGGTGGCCGTCGCGTCGCGCGCGAGGTTGATGGGCTTGGAGAGCTCCACGAGAATGCCCGTCGCCTCGGCTCGGACCTCCCGGGCGACGGCGGCCGAAGAGATGCGCTTGAGGGCGGCCTTGACGGCGGCGGGCTTCGAGACCCACAGTTTGCTCGCGATCTTGACGACGGCCAGGGCCGCCTCGTCGGTCAGCGATGTGTCCTTCATGCACGCCTCAGCCGCAGCCAGCGCCTCGGGGCAGGCCACGCCGCCCAGCCCGCTGAGCAGGGCCTTCTTCTCCTCGGCCCTTTGGGCGAGCGCCATCGCGCGGGCATAGAGCCCGGCCATCGCGGCCGGCCCGCGGTCGGCCGACTTCGCCGAGAGCTTGACGAAGCCGCGAAGGGCGAGGACCTTCGCCACCGGCTCGTCGGCCGACTTCGCCGCGGCGAGCAGGTCCTCCAGCGGCGCCGCGTCGGGCCAGTCGGCCAGGGCGCGGATGCCCGCCGTGCGCAGCTCGGGACTCGACGACGCGACCGCCTTGCGGACCTCCTTCAGCGCCTTGGGCCCGCCGAGATGCGCCAGGACGCGAAGCAGCGAGGCGGTCAGCCGGGCGTCCTGGCGGTCGATGAAGCCGAGGACGCGGTCGACTGCCTTCCGTGCCCCGCCCCGGCGGCAGATCGCGATCATCGCCTGCTCCAGGCTCCAGCGGTCGGCGTCCGGGAGGGCCTTCGTCAACAGCGGGACGATCCGGGCCAAGGCGCGGAGGTCGGCCAGCGCGCCCAGGGCCTTGACGGCCTCGGCCCGCACGGCCGGATCGTCGTCGGCGGCCGCGGCCAGCACCGCGCCGAGGGCCGATCGCGCGCCGCGCTCGCGCAGCGCGACGACCGACTCGCGCCGAACGGGCGCCGAGGAGGACTTCAGCAGCCCCGTCAGGGCCTCGTTCACGCCGTCGGCCCCGAGCCGCACGAGACTCCGGCGGGCGACGGCCTGATCGGCGCCCTCGGCCTCGGCGGCCAGCTTCGCCAGGATCGCCGCGGTGGTTGCGTCGCCGAGCCTGCCCAGGGCGTTCAGCGCCGCCCGGCGGACCAGTGCGTCCCCGCCGGTGGCCTCCTTGACGACGGCGGGCAGGGCCGAGGCGATCTGGCGCTGACCCAGCGTCTCGATGATCGTCGCCCGCACGGGCGGAACGACCTTCGGCAACTGCGCGGCGAGGGCCTGCATGAGCTCCCTGTCGTCGGCGATCCGAACGGCGCGGACGGCGGCCATCTGCATCGCCGGGTCCTTGCCCATCAGCGCCGCCAGCACGATGTCGGCCGCCTTGTCTTCCCGGCACGCGATCAGCCCCGGAAAGGCCGCGACGCGGACGTGCCCGGGCCGTCCGGGCGCCGAGAGGTCCCTGAAGATCGCCGCCGCCCGGTCGGTCTTGCCGCCGGCGAGCAGGCCCTCGGCGCATCGCAGCAGCGCGTCGGCCAGGGCAGCCCGGAGCCCGGCGGGCAGCTTGTCCCGCCCGGCCGAGAGCGCATCCGCCGCGGCCGTGCCGCCGATCTTGCCCAGCGCGTCGATGGCCGCTCCGGCGGCGACGGCGTCCTCGCCGCTCAACGCCGCTGCTATGGCTGCGACGGCCTTGGCGTCTCGGCGCTCGCCGAGCGAGCAGATCAGCCCCACTCGCGCCGCGCCGGTCGCCTCGCCCAGCGCCGCGCGAAGGGCCGCCAGGGGTGCCTCGCCCCCCATCCGCTGGAGAGCCGATCTCGCCGCCAGGGAGAGCTCCTTGTCGCCGAGCAGCCCCGCAAGGGCGGGGACCTCCGCCTCCGAGCCGATCAGCGAAAGCTGCCCGCAGGCGAACTTCCTGTAGTCCGGCGTGGCCTTGGCCGTCAGGCTCTTGGCCAGTGCGGCCGCCGCCTTCTTGCGGCTCGCCGGGGCAATCGCGGCCGCGTTGATGAGCTTCTCCACGGCCACGAGGGGCTTTCGGCTCTGGCCGAACCTGTACTCGAAGACGGCCTTCAGCGCCGCGTCGAGGTCGCCGCCGTCCCCTGCGGCGGCCGCCAGGGGGATCGTCACCTTTCCCGTGGCCGCCCACTCCGTGCCGCGAAGCATCAGCGTCCGCCAGCCGGGGGCGCTCATCGCCCTGACGTCGTGGCCGAGGACCAGGTAGAAGCCCCTTCCCTCTCCGAACCGGGTGTGCAGCGCGACCGGCTCGTGCTTGCCCGTTCCGCGCCTGTCCTTGGCGGACATGGCCGTGCAGAGGACCTTTGCCTTCGGGTGCAACGCCGTGCGATGCCAGAGCTCGTCGAATATCGTGAAGTCCGCCATTCCCGCCGTGATCGGGTGGGCCTTGTCGGCGACGGTCACCGTGAACTCGTGCCGCGGCCCGTGCCCCGTCCCCCTGCCCCACGTGCCGCAGGCGACGTGCCGGAACTCCTCCCAGGTGGCAAAGGCCGTGCTGGACGCGTGGAACACCACCAGCCCCTTTCCGCCGCGAATGAAGTCCAGGAATGCCTTCTCGGTCGCGGCGTCCCAGATGCGCTGCTTGACGTTCGGCCAGGGCGTCCAGTTGCTGACGATCACGTCGCAGTCGGCGAACGACGCGGCGTCGAGCTTCCCGGGCTCGTTGGTGACGGTCACGGCGAACCGCCCGCTTTGCCGGTAGATCTTCTCCAATGCCGGCGTGGTGGTCTTCCAGTCGTGGTTGTTGGCGCCGCTGAGCAGGAGCACGCGGAGCTTCGCCGGCGC
>CAYRVX010000034.1:0-39629 GCA_964427875.1 uncultured Planctomycetaceae bacterium | reverse complement strand
ACAACAGGCCGCGGAGGTGCTCGATGCTCCGGGCCGCCTCGTCCACGGTGCCGCACTCCACGGAGAAGTCGATGTCCCGCGGCAGGGGGCGGCAGATCTCGATGACCTTGGCCCAGTCGATCACGCCGTCGCCGCACGCGCAGCCGACGGCCGTGCCGCTGACCTCGCCTCGCTCCGCGTCGGACTGCTCCACGGTGATGTCCTTGGCGTGCAGGTGGATGAGCCGGTCGGCCACGTGCTCCAGCCAGGCGATGGGGTCCTGCCCGGAGAGGTAGCTGTTGCCGGTGTCGAAGTTGATTCCGATCGCCGGCGAGTCGACCAGGGCGTAGATGCGGTCCAGGCCGTCCGGCGTCTTGCTGTACTGCTGGTGCGGCTCCAGGCCGATCTGGATGCCCCGCGGCTCGGCGACCTTCACCGCCTCCGTCAGCACGTAGCGCATCAGGACGTGGTCTTCCTCCTCGGTGGTCCAGTCGGGCTTGGGGCCCTCGTCGGTGTTGATGATCGGCACGTCGCACTCGGCGGCGAAGCGGATGGCCTGCTTGAGGTACTCGGTGCTGATCTCCGGCTTGCAGAGCGGGCAGTGCGCGCTGAGGCTGCTCATGGTGATCCCCGCGGACTCGCACGCCCGCTTGAGCCGGTAGGGATCGTCCAGCATGGAGACGCTGTGGAAGTAGCCCGCCTCGCTGAGCAGCTCGCGCCCCCAATGGACCATCGGCTCGACGAACTCGTAGCCCAGCTCGGCCGCCTTCCTCACGCCCCACTCGAAGCTCTTGTCCTCGTGCCGCACGTACTCCATGTTGACGCCCAGACGTATGTTTCCCATGGGGAGCCTTCCTTTCTTCGCATGCCGATAATCGGGCCGGCCGGACCACCGTTTGCATCCGGCGGCAGCCACCGTATAGTAACCACAGGAACCGATCAACGGAAACAGGTGTTTTGTCTAATAGCACACCTTGCAATCCAGGAGACCCGACATGACCAGAACGGCAGCCGCAGCGATCGTGCTTCTGACAGTGATGTTCTCTCTTCCGGCGGCGTGCGCTGAGGACGAGGGCGCATCGGCGCCCCCGCCGCTGGGCAAGCCGGACAAGGAGGGCTTCATCAGCCTCTTCAACGGCAAGAACCTGACCGGGTGGGTCGGGTCGGTCAACGGCTACGGCGTCGAGGACGGCGTGATGTTCTGCAAGCCGCGCGGCGGGGGGAACCTGATGACGGCGCACCAGTTCGGGGACTTCATCCTGAAGTTCGATCTCAAGCTCCCCGCGGGCGCGAACAACGGGCTGGCCATCCGCGCCCCGCTGAAGGACAACCCGGCGTATGCGGGCATGGAGCTCCAGATCCTCGACAACACCGCGCCGAGGTACGCCAAGCTCCGAGCGGTCCAGTACCACGGGAGCATCTACGACGTGGTCGCGGCCAAGCGCGGGCACCTCAAGCCCGTCGGCGAGTGGAACACCCAGGAGGTGCGGGCCATCGGGCCGAAGATCACCGTCATCCTCAACGGCGAGACCATCGTCGACGCAGACCTCGACGAGGTCCGCAAGACGGCCAAGCCGGAGTTGCTGAAGCGGCATCCCGGCATCAACCGCGATAAGGGCCACATCGGCTGGCTCGGCCACGGCTCGAAGGTCGAGTTCCGCAACATCCGCATCAAGCCGTTCCCGCCGTACACCGCCGGGCCGCACAACACGCCGCCGGAGGGCTTCACCGCACTGTTCAACGGCAAGGACCTGACCGGCTGGAAGGGGCTGGTGGGCAATCCGAAGACGCGAGCGAAGATGACCGACGAGCAGCTCGCAGCGGCACAGCAAAAGGCCGACGAGCGCGTCAAGGCCCACTGGAATATCGAGGACGGCACGCTGGTCTTCGACGGCAAGGACGGCCCGCTCTGCACGGCGAAGGACTACGGCGATTTCGAGATGTTCGTGGACTGGAAGATCCACGCCGGCGGCGACAGCGGCATCTACCTTCGCGGCTCGCCGCAGGTGCAGATCTGGTGCCGCAAGGAGGGCTCCGGCGGGCTGTACAACAACCGGAAGAACCCGCGCAAGCCCCTGGTATGTGCCGACAACGCGCCGGAGCAGTGGAACCGGTTCCGCATCCGGATGATCGGCGAGCGGGTGTGGGTGTGGCTCAACGGCGAGAAGGTCGTCGACAACACCGTGATGGAGAACTACTGGGACCGCGGCAAGCCGATCTACCCGACCGGCCAGATCGAGCTCCAGAACCACGGCTCGACGCTCTGGTTCCGCAACATCTACATCCGCGAGATCCCGCGGGACAACTAGCCCGGGTTTTTCACCGCAGAGACGCAGAGATCGCAGAGGTTCTTAAAACAAAAGATGTTATGGCCGATTATCCACGTTTGCGCCGAGACACTCCGTTTGCAACAAACGCTCGATCATTAACGCAAACGCGTGTATCTTTGAGCGTTCCTTCCGCCCCGCCGGGGCTTGTTTCCTCATTGCTCCCATTCCGGGGGCTCGCGCCCCCGGCCAAACCTGCCTGCCGGCAGGCAGGTCCTCTCGCCCCGTTGGGGCTTCCTGGGCGGCAGGCCGCAGCCAGGGTGCCCAGCAGCATTCGACATTCGGCATCCGTCATTCGACATTCGTCGGTAAGCATTGAGCATTAAGCATTAGACATTGAGCATTTGGTTGCGGCCGGAGGCTGCGCTGAGCCTCTGCGGTAGACGAAAGATGCGGGCTAGATGCGGATGCAACTGAGATTCAGGGCCTGATCGGCGCCGGGCCTCCCCGCCGAGGAGGGTTGGATCGCGTCCATCCGTCCCGTCGACAGGGAGGCCCGTTCGCGTCACCGTCCTTGGTGTGCTTCAGTCTATCCGGGGGGGGCGGCTATCTGTTTCCACCGCCCCTCTCTCCGCCGCCGCGAGGGCCTCCGCGGTCTGAGCCCCTTGTGCTGCCGCCTCTGCCGCGCGTGAAGCGTGCCCTCATCTCCGCGGCCTGCTTCTTCTGCTCGTCGGTGTACGTGGCCTGCATTTCCTCGAACATCTTTCTGTAGGCCTCGCGCCTGGCCGTGGGATCCTGGACCTTGCCGGCCTCCGCCCTGAGGGCGGTGTATTTCGCCAACTGCTCGTCCGTCAGGATGATTCCGCCCGGACCGCGGTGGGTCATCCTCCGCTCGGCCTGCTCCATGAGCGTGATCTGCTCGGGGTTGAGGACCTGCCTCTTGATGTCCTCGTTCATCTTCTTCTGGAGCTCGCGGATCTTCGCCATGACGGCCTCGCGAATACTGGCGATCTGCTTCTTCTGCGCGTCCGTCAGGTCCGGAATCCTCGAGGTCAGGTCCGGGACAGAGACTCCGGACCCCCCGCCTCGCGAGAACATCATTCCTCGGCGGTCTCCGCCCCGGGTCGCGCCTTGCCGCGCCCGGTCCCTGCCACCACCTCTCTCCTGCACCAGCGCCGACGAGGCCACGAGGCCCAGCGCCAACGCCACCACCACCACGGACATCCAATACCTTTTCATGTCTCGCTCTCCTTCTATGACTGCCGAGAAGCCCGAGGTACGCGCTCTTGGCGATCCCCGGCCGAAACCCAGACGCATGCCTTCCCAAGCACAACTCAACCTCATGGCAGAACGCACCTCCGCCCGGCATATTTCGACGTTTCGCAAAAAAGCCGAGAAGGCAGGCCCCGGCTGCCAGGTGCCCCGGCCTCAAGGCGTCCATTCTTTCGTTTGCGTCAGGCGGTTCGGCCTATCGGCGGCGTCGGCGGCCAGGTCGCCGAGGGCGAACTGCATGCCCGCCAGGACGTTGCTCCTTGCCATGATCCGGTCCTCCCGGTCGTTGGAGACGTGAGGCGCCAACGGTCCTACAGTGACCAGCCCTTGCGGTACTCGCTGGCCAGCGCCCGGTTGGCCTCGTCGTTGTTGACGATCCTGCCGGCCGGCGGCTCGTACTCGATCGGGCCGTCGAACTGCGTGGCCACGTTGCCGAGCATGAGGAACTCGTTGAGCGCCGAGGCGTAGTCGAAGTTCGCCCACGGCGCCTTTCCGCCGCGGCAGGCACGGAAGAAGTCCTGCTCCGGGCCGCGCGACGCCTCGACGGTCTCCGGCCGGTCCCGCTGCACGCCGGTGAACTTCTCTTCCGGCAGCAGCCGGAAGGACATGTTGTGGCCGGTCGTGTGGATGCTGCCCTTGGTGCCGGCGATGAGCGTGCCGGCGAACCGCCAGTTCCGCTTCTGGGGATCGGAGCCGCCCTTCATGGCTCGGTCGAGGACCTCCCGGGCGCCCGGCGCGGCGCCGTTGTACCAGTGGATCGTGATGGGCTGGAACTCGCCGCGGGCGGGGACCCGCCACTGGACGTGCTCCCACTTGGGAAACGACAGCCTGTTGATCCCGGAGGACTTCGCCTCGATCCGCAAACGGGGGTTCGGCTTGCCGGAGTAGTCGCCCAGCCACAGCTCGTGGACCTTCAGGGCCATGAACCCCAGGTTGGCCGTGTGGGAGGCCCAGTTGCCGAGCTGACAGGTCCCGAAGTCGCGCCAGAGGTTCCGCTTCATCCACTCGCGGTGGTACGGTCGAAACGCCGCCGGGCCGAGCCAGAGGTCCCACTTGAGATGCTCCGGGACGGGCTGGGTGCCTTTGGGCGGCTGCTTCCGGTCGGCCCCCCCACCGCTGTTCCACACGTGGACCTCCCTGACCTCGCCGATCGTGCCGTTGCGGATCAGCTCGAGGGCCCGCCGGAACGCCCCGCTGTAGGTGCCCTGGTTGCCCATCGACGTGGCGACCTTGTGCTTGCGCGCCAACTCGCGGAGCGCGCGGGACTCGTGGACGCTGCGCGTGAGCGGCTTCTCGCAGAAGACGCCCTTGCCCGCCCGGATCGCGGCGGCCGAGGCGACCGCGTGCGTATGGTCCGGCGTCGCCACGACGACCGCGTCGATCCCCTTGCCCATCTCGTCCAGCATCTTGCGGAAGTCGTGGTAGGTCTTCACCTTCGCCTCGGCGAGGCGCTGGAAGGTCGGGGCGGCCCGCTTCTCCCAGGAGTGCTCGGAGGCCGCAAAGCGCCGCGCGAGGTCGGCCCAGCGCTGAAAGGCCGCGGCGAGCTTCGTGTCGTCGATGTCGCAAAAGGCCACCACGTTCTGCATCCTGGGGATCGTATCCACGAACCGGCGGCCGCGGCCGCCCACGCCGATCAGCGCGACGTTGACCTTCTCATTGGCCCGGTAGGTCCGCGCCGATGAGCCGCGGGTGAGGATCGCCAGGCCGGCGCCGCCGCACGCCAGGCCGCGCAGAAACGCACGACGCTTCATTCGCCTTTTCATTGCTCGCCGCTCCTTTCGCATGACAGACTTGGGTGACTCCCTCATGGGCACGACACGGCCGCACAGCTCGATCCAGAAGTCCTCGCCCAGGCCCGTCCGCTTGGGCGGCCCGCCGCCGCGGCATCAGTGCACGCGATAGAGCGTGGCGCCGGGGTAGTAGAACTGGAGGATCTGCTCGGCCGTCCAGCCCTTGATGGCCTTGCCCTGCGCGCCCCACTGGCAGAGGCCGACGCCGTGGCCGAAGCCCCGCCCGTCGGCGAACTCGATCGACTCGCCGCGGTCCACGATCCGGCAGTTCATGGAGTAGAGCTTCCTGGCGGCCGGCACGCCGTGGTAGAGCAGCGCCAGGCGGACGTCCTCGGCCCGCAGGCGGACGCTCCGGCCGGTCGGCCCGACGGCGTCCACCCAGACGGCGCGGCCATGGGGCGTGGTGGTCCGGACGCGAATCGTCCTGAGCGAGCCCAGGGGTGCCGCGGCGCCATACCGTGCCGCCAGCGCCCGGTAGATGTCGGACTTGGCGATGCGGACGGGGCCCCATCGGTAAAGGCGGCAGGCGCTGCAATCCGTGCAGACCTGGCCGCCGCTCAAGGGCGGAATGCGGTGGGCGTTGCGGATCACGTAGGCCCCGTTCACCCGGCCGCCGCAGCAGGCGGAGTACTGGGCCATGAAGATCCGCTCCCGGCCCGGCTCGCCGCAGGCCAGAACGATCCCGTGTGTGTGTAGGACGGCCTGCCGGGATCTTTCGGTCTCGGCGGACAGTCCCCCGTAGACCTGCGAGGCCTGCGTGTCGCCGAGGTCGTATTCATTCCGCGCGCCGGAGGTGATCATGTGATACATGGCAAACGTCCGAGCGGCCACCGCCAGGGCGCGATAGGTCTCCGGGGCCCAACTGCGATACAACTCTTTCGCGAGCACGCCGGCGAGGTAGCTTTCCATGTTTACGTGGTTGATGACGATGAAGCGCCCGTCGTCGGCGGGCAGCAGCCGCAGCCGGCCGCGATAGCTCAGATCGCCGAACCGGACGTAGTGGCCCGCCGCGGGCAGGACCACAAGCTCCTGCCCCTCGACGTCCCGCGGGCCGACGCGCCAGGCGCCGCCGCGGCGCCGGACCTTCACGGGGCCCAGCGCCTCGTCGGACTCGGCAACCACGCGCCCCTCGGCCTTGAGCCAGTGCCCGCCGGTCGTGGAGACCACGGCCTCGACGACCGGGGTGGAGGTGAGCAGGACGCGGATGACGGGCACGTCGTGGATGGCGGGCGAATCGGCCCGGTCCATGTCGTTGCAGCGGCAGTTGACGGCCGTGGTGGCTGCCATCACCCAGAGGGCCGAGAGGCACCAGCGCGGCACCCGCCGCCACAGCAGCGGCCGGACACGTTCTCCGATGACCCGGTCCATGGGAGAATCCTTAAGCTGATGGCTGATAGCCGGAAGCTGATCGCTTCTATCCGTTCGGCTCGCGCAGGTGCAGGCCGTACTCGGCCAGCCGCTGCCGGACCTCGTTGAGGCTCGTCTGGCCGAAGTTCTTGCAGGCAAGCAGTTCGGCGTCGGTCTTTGCGATGAGCTCACCGAGAGTGGCGATCTTGAGGCTCTCCAGCGCCCTTCGCGAGCGGATGGAGAACTCGATCTGCTCGATGGGCGTAGCCAGGACGCCTTCGTTGGAGACGTTCGTCCGCTGGGGCGCGGCCAGGTCGGCCAGCTCGGAGCCCTCCTCGAGGGCCTGTCCGAGTCGCAGGCCCTTGGCCGTCAGCATGTCCTTGATCTCTTTCAGGCTGGTCTCGCCGAAGTTCTTGTAGGCCAGCAGCTCGGACTCGGTCGTCCTGACCAGGTCGCCGAGCGTGCGGATGTTCATTTTCTTGAGGCAGTTCCTGGCGCGGACGGACAACTCGAAGTCGGTGACGGGGATGTCCAGCACGGCGTTGCGCCTGGCGAGGCGCCGGGCCTGGTCCTCGTCGTAGTACATGGTCTTGGATGCCTGGGCGTCGCGGAAGAACAGCCTGGCGCGTGGGTGGTTGGGGTTGGTCGCCAGGATGCGTTTCAGGCAACTGGCGGCCTTGTCGTACTCGCCCATGTCCTCGTAGAGCACGGCCAGGTTCAGCAGCGCGTTTGCGTGGACGGGCGGATGGGAGGCGCACTGCTGGTAGAGCTCGACGGCCTCCTCCTCGTCGCCGTGCAGGTCGTAGTGGTAGGCCAGCCGGAACGTGGCGTCGACGTGCTCGCCGTCGATCTCGCGGGCCTTCTCGTAGGCCTCGGCCGCCTCGTCGCCGTACCCGCCGAGCTCCTTGATGAGCCCGTCGAGGTAGTGCAGATCGGCCGTGCCCCGAATCCGCTTCTCGATCTTGGCCAGGGCCGACCGCGCCTCGTCCGGCTTGCCGGACAGGGCCAGGGCCTCCACGAGCCGGACGTCGGCCTCCGGGCCGTCCCAGCCGCGGTCGATCGCCCGCTCGAACTCGGGCGCCGCCTTGTCGTACTGCTTGAGCTGCGCGTAGCACAGGCCCTGGAAGTAGCGCCGGTCCTTGTTGTCGGTGGCCTGGGCAAATGCCTCCAGGGCCTCGCGGAACCGGCAGACCATGTACCGGCCGATCCCGATCTTGACCGCCGCGGCGCCGCGGGGCTCGGGATGCTCGGCCTCGATCTGCGCCAGCATGCCCCTGAACTTGCTCGCCGCGTCGCTGACGGCGAAAAGCTCCTTGACGAGTTCGTCATGGTCCTCGGCGGTCCACGTCTCCTTGGCACAGATGGCCTTCAGGCCGTCCTGCGGGGTTTCTTGCATCTTCTCTTCTCCTCGGACGAAAGCGGATCCTGCGGCGCCCGGACGGTTGGCCTCGCCCGGCAGATGAGGTATTATATCTGGACAGTCGGCGATTTCAACCCCGTGGCCCGGCCGGCAGCAGGCATGATTGGCACGGAAAAGGACAGACCCATTCACGTGATCGTCAACCCGCGCAGCGGCTACGGCGGACAGGGGCTGGTGCTGGCCGACCTGAAGGCCGCCCTGCGGCGCGCGGGAATGGACCTCGTGGAGTACACCACGAAGGCCCCCGAGGACGCCACTCGCTACTGCCGGGAGGTGGCCGACCACGCCGGCGCCGCGATCGTCTGGGGAGGCGACGGCACGGTGAACGAGGTGGCCAACGGCCTGGCGGGCACGGGCGTGCCGATCCTCGCCTGCCCGGCGGGGACCGAAAACCTCCTCGCCAAGGAGCTGCGCATCTCGTCGGACCCGAGGAAGATCGTCCAGACGCTTCGGAACGGGCGCCTCGTCGACTGCGACGTGGGGCGCATCAACGGCAGGAACTTCCTGCTCATCATCGGTGTGGGGTTTGACGGCGAGGTGGTGCGCCGGCTCTCGGCGGTCCGCACGGGGCACATCTCGCATCTGAGCTACTTCTGGCCGATCTGGCGGACGTTCTGGGAGCACGACTTCCCCCGGATGCGAATCGCCGCCGACGAGGAGGAGATCTTCGACGACTACGGGCTGGCGTTCATCGGGAACATCTCCCGATACTCCGTCGGGCTTCGGATCTGCCGGGACGCCCTGTACGATGACGGCCTGCTCGACCTGGTGGTCTTCAGTTGCAGGGAGCAGACGGCCCTGATGCTGCACGCGACGTGGACGCTCCTCCGCAGGCACCCGCTGAAGGGCAACGTGACGTATCGCCGCGCCAAGCGGCTGCGGATCGAGACGGATCATCCCGTGCCGAGCCAGGTCGACGGCGACGTCGGGCCGGCGACTCCGCTGGACATTTCCGTCGCCCCGGATCGGATCAAGCTGCTGATTCCTCCGGCCGCCGGCGGCAGGACGTTCTGGCCCTGGAGAGGAGGCGACCTTTCATGACCGCGCCGCCCATCTGCCACGTCGGCCGGGTGAGCTTCGGCGCCGGCGAGCCGGCCCTGATCGCCGGCCCGTGCGCGGCCGAGTCTCTCCAGCTCTGCCTCACCGTCGCCGAGCACATGGCGGCCGTCTGCGCCAAGCTCGGGCTCGCCTACGTCTTCAAGGCCAGCTACGACAAGGCCAACCGCACCAGCGGCGGCAGTTACCGCGGCCCGGGCCTCTCCGCCGGACTGAAGTGGCTCGCCGAGGTGCGGGAGAAGCTCTCCCTCCCCGTGCTCGCCGACGTGCACGACGTCTCCCACGTCGCCCCGGCGGCCGAGGTGCTCGACTGCCTCCAGGTCCCCGCCTTCCTCTGCCGCCAGACCGACCTGCTCGTGGCGGCCGGCCGGACCGGAAAGGCCGTCAACATCAAGAAGGGGCAGTTCATGGCCCCGTGGGACATGCAGCAGGCCGTCGAGAAGGTCCGCTCGACGGGCAACGGCGAGGTCCTTCTGACCGACCGCGGCACGTGCTTCGGATACAACCGACTGGTGAGCGACTTCCGGGCCATTCCGCAGATGCGGGCCTTCGCGCCCGTGGTCTTCGACGCGACGCACTCGGTGCAGGAGCCGGGCGGCCTCGGGACGGCCTCGGGCGGCCAGGCGCAGTACGTGCCGCTGCTGGCCGGCGCGGCGATGGCCGCCGGGGCCGACGGCCTGTTCATCGAGACTCATCCCGATCCGCCCGAGGCCAGGTCCGACGCGGCGTGCATGGTCCCGCTGGCCGACATGGAGGACCTGCTCCGCCGCTGCCTGGCGATCTTCCACGCGGCACGGGAGGACCCCACCGAACCGGGAGAGCGATAATGGAGTTCCAGGAAAGCGAGATCGTCAGCCTGGCCGTCGCGATCGCCTTCACCGGGTCGGTGGCCTTCCTGCACAGGGTGATCCGCCTGCCGCGCCTTCCGATCCTCTACGCCGCCATCTTCACGCTCATGGGCGGGCACCTCTTCACGGTCGTCGAGGGCTTCTGGGTCCCCGGCACCTTCGGGTACGAGCTGTTCAACGTCTCGGAGCACGTCTGCTACGCCCTCTCCGGCGTGCTGTTGGCAGTCGGCTGCTGGGCGCTCGCCTGGGCGGCCAGACGGGAAGGGGCCCGGCAGCCATGAACCCCATCGCCATCCTCGACCTCATCGGGGCGGTCGGCTCGTTCGCGGCCCTGGCTGCGGCGCTCTGTGTGACCCGGAACCGCCTGAGCGTCTCGGCGAAGCTGTTCCTCTGCCTGACCTTGCTGACCTGTGTCTTCTCGGGCTTCGCCAACGTGCTCGAGCACACCAACGTGACCGATAGCCTGGACGTCTACGAGGACTACTCGGAGATCCTGTTCGTGCCGTTCTCGCTGTGCTTCGTCTACGCGTACTGGACGAGACAGGAACTGGATCGCCGCAAGCGCGTGGAGGATGCGCTCTCCCACGAGCGATACCTCCTGCACGCGGTCATGAACAGCACCCCCGACGCCATCTATTTCAAAGACACCGAAAGCCGCTTCACGCGGATCAGCAAGGGCGTGGCGAACCGGTTCGGGCTCAGCGACCCGGCCGAGGCCATCGGCAAGACGGACTTCGACTTCTTCTCCGACGAGCATGCCCGGGACGCGTTTGGGGACGAGCAGGAGGTCATGCGGACCGGGGAGCCGCTCGTGGGCAAGGAGGAGAAGGAGACCTGGCCGGAAGGCGGGGAGACCTGGGCCTCGACGACCAAGCTGCCGCTTCGAGACGAAGAGGGCGAGCTCGTCGGCACCTTCGGCATCTCCCGCGACATCACCGAACGCAGGAACATCGAGGCCCAGCTCCGTCAGGCACAGAAAATGGAGGCCATCGGCCAGCTCGCGGGAGGCATCGCCCACGACTTCAACAACCAGCTCACCGTCGTGAGAGGCTACTGCGACCTGCTCCTGACCGAGCCGGAGCTTGCCGACGACCTGAGAGATTCTCTCGGCGAGATACGAAGCGCAGCCGAACGGGCCAGGAAGCTGACCAGCCATCTGCTTGCCCTCGGGCGCAAGCAGCCCCTCCGCATCGAGGTGGTCAACCTCAACGACATTCTGGAACGGATGGCCGGGCCGCTGGCCAGGATGATAGGAGAAGACATCCGGCTGTCGATGGCGGCCGGACCGCGGCTCGGCAGCGTGCGGGTCGACCCCGACCAGGCCGAACAGGCCCTGATGAACCTCGCGGTCAATGCCCGAGACGCCATGCCCGACGGGGGCGAGCTTGCGATCGAGACGGCCAACGTCGGGCTGGACGCCGACTTCGTGGCCGCTCACCCCGGCGCGTCGATCGGGCCCCACGTCACGCTGGTCGTCCGCGACAACGGCGCCGGCATGGACGAGGCCACGAAAGACCGCATCTTCGAGCCGTTCTTCACCACCAAGCCCGCCGCGCACGGCACGGGGCTCGGCCTGCTCATGGTCTACGGGTTCGTCAGGCAGAGCGGCGGACAGATCGACGTGACCAGCGCGAAGGGACAGGGAACGACGGTGCGGATCCATCTGCCACGGGTGGAGGCGGCCCAGCTGGCCCGTCCTGCGGTGGAGGCGCCCACGCCCGCCCGCGCCGGCACCGAGACGGTCCTCGTCGTCGAGGACGACCGGAGCGTTCGCGAGTTCATGGCCCGCGTCCTTCGCGAGAATGGCCACACGGTCCTGGACTGCGGCGACCCCGAAGAATCCCTCTCTCTCGCCGAGCAGCACGCCGGGCGGATCGACCTGCTGGTCACCGACGTCGTCATGCCGGGGATGAACGGCCCGGAGCTGGCCAAGCGCCTGGCCGCCGCCGGCTTGACAACGCCCGTTTTGTACGTTTCCGGCTACGCCGATCCCGACATCGGCCGATCCATCGCCGGCGCCGCTGTCACCGACTTCCTGAGCAAGCCGTTCGGCCCCGAGGCGCTGCTCGCGAAGGTCCGCCAGCTCCTGGACGAGGCCAACCCGGCCTGACCGCGCCCCCGCCCGGCCGCGCGTGACCCGGGCATCTGCCTTCCCTCTTTGCGCCCGGATGGATGCGCCGTATTCTCTCGGGCGTGTTCTCGTACGAATGCATTGAGAAGGACGGGCGGGCGCGCCGCGGGCGCCTGAGGACCCCGCACGGCGACGTGGAGACGCCGGTCTTCATGCCCGTCGGCACGGCCGGAAGCGTCAAGGGCGTCACGCCCGACCAGCTCCTCGCCGCGGGGGTGCAGATGGTCCTCGGCAACGCCTATCACCTGATGCTTCGTCCCGGCGCCGAGACGGTGGCCCGCCTGGGCGGGCTGCACCGGCTGATGGCCTGGGACGCTCCTCTCCTGACCGACAGCGGAGGCTACCAGGTCTTCTCGCTGGCCCACATGCGAAAGGTAACGGACGAGGGCGTGGTGTTTCAGTCGCACATAGACGGATCGGAGCTGGCCCTGACGCCCGCAAGGGTCGTCGAGGTCCAGCGGCTCCTCGGGGCCGACGTGATCATGCAACTGGACGAATGCCCGCCCGGCGAGGCGTCGCGCGACTGCGTCGCCCGGGCGATGCGGCGATCGATCCACTGGGCCAGGCTGTGCAAGGAGGCCTGGCGCAAAAAGGTCTCCGTCCCCTTCTCGGGCCACTTCCAGGCCCTCTTCGGAATCCAGCAGGGCGGCGTCTTCGCGGACCTCCGGGCCGAAAGCGCCGCGGCGCTGGTCGAGCTGGACCTGCCCGGCTACGCCGTCGGCGGGCTGCGCGTCGGCGAAGGCCGCGAAGCGATGTGCGGCGTGCTGGAGGAGATCGACGCGTGGTTTCCCGCCGACCGGCCGCGATACGTCATGGGCCTCGGCGAGCCGCGAGACATCCTTGCCGCCGTCCTCCGCGGCGCCGACATGTTCGACAGCGTCCTGCCCACCCGCAACGCTCGGAACGCCCAGGCCTTCACGTGGCACGGCCGGCTGCGCATGCGCAACGCTCGCTGGGCCGACGACCCGCGCCCGCTGGAGGAGACCTGCGACTGCTACACCTGCCGAAACTACTCCCGCGGGACGATCCGGCATCTGTTGGTCGCCAGGGAGATGCTCGGGGCGACACTGGTGACGATTCACAACCTCCGCTTCTTCGCCGCACTGATGGCGGCGATTCGCAAGGCCATCTCCGACGGCGACCTGCACGCCTCGGCCCGTCGGTGGCTCGAATCGATGCATCCCGGCGAGGCCCGGGCCTGACCGACCGCCGACCGCCTCCTGCGCGGGATTGTATTTGACCTGCCCGCGCGGATGGCGCACAATGCCCCACCCGGCGAACGTGCGTGAGCCGGCATGAGAAAGGAAACTGCTATGCGACATCGCGGAACGGTTGTGTGGATGATCCTGGCTGCAATCGGCCCGGCCTGGGGGCCGTGCCGGGCCCAGGAAACCCAGAAGGCCGGCGACAGCGACGCCGGTGGCCCGAAGCTCGTGCCGGTGAGAACGGAAGATGGCACGGGAGGGACGGGCTTGGAGGAGGGAAAGCCCGCCGAGACTCCCAACGCGCCGACCACGCAACGCGCGCCCGCCCGCAAGCAGTCCGACTCCATATTCGGTCAGTGGGGCTTCATGATCGTCCTCTTCGGCGGCATGATCCTGCTGCTGTTCTGGTCGAGCCGCAGCCGGCGGAAGCAGCAGTCCAAGCACAAGCAGATGCTGGCCGCCCTGAGAAAGGGCGACAAGGTCGTCACCATCGGCGGCATCGTGGGGACAGTCATCGAGGTCCGTCCCGAAGAGATCACCGTCAAAGTCGACGAGTCCAACAACGTGCGGATGAAATTCGTCCGCTCGGCCATACGCAGCGTGGGGGAACAGGCCAGGAAGGGGGGCGAGCCGGGCAAATAAGGCGCGGCGCGAGAGGCCTCAGTCGGCGGCGTTCCGGATCAGGCGGCTTGGCGTTTCAACGGATTCCCGCTCGCTTCCGCTCGCGGCTCGGGGGGCGACGGCCCGCCGGCTTGCTCAGGAGGTGATGGCCTTCCAGCCTTCGTTGAGCTCCTCGAGGATCGTGATCACCTCGCGGATCCGCTGCGGGTCGCGTTGGATGTTTGCCTGCGTCAGGTAACGGCGGATGAAGTCGTACAGGCCCCGGAGGTTCACCGCGACCTCCCCGCCGCCCTCCATGTCCAGGCACGCGTCCAGTTCGTCGATGATGGCGAGGGCCTTGGTGATGAACCGGCCCTTGGCCCCCCAGTCCTTCTTCTCGATTTCCGCGATGGCTTGTTTGAGGAACTTGATGGCCCCGTCATACAGCAGCACGATCAGCCGGCCGCGGGATTGGGTGGCAATGGCGTTTTCGTGATACGCGCCGATTCCGCTCATGATCTCACCTTGTCGTATGCCCGGCCCTACCCGCTTCCGGCGGCCCTGTTGTTGATCGCGTTGAGCGCCGTGAACATCGCGTCGAACGCCGCCCGGAAGGAATCCAGTTGGGCCAGCGTGGCCTCGAGGCGGGCGTACTTCGCGCGAAGGCGTTCCTCCCTGTCCGCCAGGCGGTCCTCCTCCGCCGCGATCCGATCATCGAGCCCGTCGATCGCGTCCTCGTACCGCTCCTTCTTGATGGCCAGCGGGCCGTCCGTCGTGTCCAGCATGTCCTCCAGCTCGTCGTAGAGCCCGCCGCCTAAGCCCTGCTGGAGACGGACCTCGGCCGTCTGGGTGTAGGGCGAGCCCGCCTCGCCGGGGTCCGCGATGATCGTCACCTGGAGCCACTGCTCGGGGTACCCGCTGGCGCCGGTGAGCACGTTCCCGTCAATGCTGGCCATCCGCCAGTCGTCCTCGCCCTCGCCCTGCGTCCGGAACCACGCTTCGCCTTCGATGACGTTGCCGTCGGCGTCGACGTTGGCCTTCACCTCGTACACCCCGGGCGTGGTCTCGGAAGCGGCGCTGTTGAACTGAACGTACTGCGAATCGGACCCGCCGACGCCCGCCGCGCCGATCAACTCCAGCACGCCGAAGTAGTCCTCCGAGAGCGCCTCGTCCAGCACCGTCTCGTCCAGCGTCAGATACCCGTCCCGATCGATCTCGATGCCGATCTCGGCCGCCATCGTGTAGGTGTCCTCGTCGGAATCGAAGCCGGCCTGCGAGGTGGTCAGAAGCAGGCGGATCTGCCCGAGAAGGAGGTTGAGGCCCGAATCGCCGATCAGCACGCCGGCCACGTCCGTCTCCGGATCGTAACCGACGTGCTCGTTGATCTCGTTCACGATGCCGTTGTAGATCCCCACCAGGCTCTGGAGATTACCCTTCAGCTCGTCCGTGTCGCGGAGCAGGTTCACGGTGACGCTGCTGCCGCCGGTGGTCGCCAGGAGGTTGAGCGTCACGCCCGGGATGACCGACGTGACCGTGTTGCTGGAGCTTTCGATCCAGTCGCCCCCGGGATATCCGTCCACTCGAATCTCCGCGTTCTGAGCGGTCTGGGTCTCCGTCCAATCACCCGCCTCGAAGCCGGTCAGGGTCGTCCCCGCGTCGACCGTGACGGTGTAGTCCTCGCCGGTGTCGCGCCCGCTGAGCACCAGGTGGTACTTCCCCCCTCCGCCGTCGTATTCCAGGATGCTGGCCTGCACGCCGGGGTTCTCGGCGTCGTTGTTGATCCGGTCGCGGAACTCGCCCAGCGTCGTGTCCGCCGTCGTGGTGAGCGCCCGCGTGACGCCGTTGTAGGTGTAGACGAACGTCCCGGCCCCGATCAGCGCGTCCGTGCCGACGTCGCCGTCCACCGTCTGCGTGAAGTCGTCCGTGCTGTCCAGCAGGCCCACGGAATCGTCGTCCGTCATGACCAGCGAATGGTCTTCCCCGGCGTTTTCGGCCTGGATGCGGAGCTTGTACTCCCCCCCGTCCAGCACCGCCGAGGCAGCCGTGTAGCCCGCCTCCGCGTTGATCTCGCCGACCAGCTCGTTCAGCGTGATCCCCGTCGCGTCGTAGGCGGACAGATCGACCTCGACCTGCGACTCGCTGCCGAACTGGAAGACGAACTTGTAGTCCTCTCCCAGGTTGTCGGAGATGTCGTCGGCCGAGATATACTCGTCGCCCGGGTCGCCCACGCCCGTGGTATGCGTCCACGCCTCGGTCGGGGTCACCCCGTCGTTGACCTCTCTTTCGCCCCGGGCCAGTTGATTGATGATGACCTCGTGAACGCCTTCGATGGCCCCGCCCGCGGCGCTGGCGGTGAGGATGTCCCGGTCGGAGGAGTAGGCGTCGACGTGGCGGAGGTCGTTCGCGTCGCGGAGGTTGTCCACCAGGTCCTGAAGCTGCTGCATCCGCCGCTCGATCTCCTCGACGGCGTCCGTCTTGGACTCCCAGGAGTCCTTCTGGCTGTTGTACCGGTTCAACTGGATGCGCGCCGCCGCCATCGTGGCGGCGACCAGCACGTCCGTGTCGATCCCGGAAAAGACGCCTGAGAGGGCAAAGCTCGCCATGATCAGCTCCAGCTCCGGAGGCTTCCAGTCCCGGCCACCGGTCCATCTCCTTCCTCACTTTTCATTATCGAACGGTGGGGGCGAAACTTGAGCAGTTTGCCCCGTCCCGGCTGAACCTAAGGGGCAGCCGTCCATCAGGGGAATCGACGAGCCGCGACCGGCAGGGAACGGGACTCCAATGCGTCCCCGCTCGTCGCGCCCCCCGCCGGGACAACCTCGGGAGTTGTCCCACCAACAGGACAAGGCTGACACACGGTTACGCGAGCAGTTGCAGCGCCATCTGCGGCATCGTATTGGCCTGGGCGAGCATGGCGATGCCGGCCTGTGAGAGCACCTGGTTCCGCGTCATGGCGGCCATCTCCGTCGCGACGTCCACGTCGGAGATGCGGCTCTCGGCTGCCAGGAGGTTCTCGGCCTGGATGTCGATGACCGACCCGGCCGCCTGGAGCCGGTTCATCATGTACCCCAGCTCGGCGCGGAACGTGTCCTTGGCGCCGATGGCGCCTTCAACGGCCAAGATGGTCGCCTGCGTCCCGAGCGTCAGGGCGTTGGCCCCGTCGGTGTTGACAAAGCCGGCCGTCGCAACCGGGTCGGCGCTCCCCGCCCAAAGCGGCGCGCCGTTGTCGGTGACGGTGAAGTCCACGTTCCCGGCCGTGTGGTGCGAGAGCTTCAGGACGTACTGACCCGTTTCGCTGTTGTAGGGGGCCGTGGCGATCTCCCAGCCCGGCTTGTGGGTGTCGCTGGACTCATTCAGCGCCGTGACCACCTGGTCCAACGTCAGGCTGCCGTTGGCGACCGTCACCGTGGCGCTCTCCGCTACGCCGAACGTGAAGGTGAGGTCGTCGGTGTCGCAATCGCCGGTAAAGTAAGCGTCGGTCGTCGCGCCGACGCCCCGGCCGGAGGCGATCTCCACCTCGCCGCCGATGCCCAGCGTGGTCGCCCTCATGTCCTCGCGGTCGATCTTGATGGTCTGACCGGGGACCAGCCCGCCGCCGAGGGCGATCTCGAACGCGTCGGCCTCCGTGGCGTTCAGCAGGTTGTTGTCGTTGAACTCGGTGTTCTCGGCGATCCGGGTGATCTCCGCGGCCAGCTCGTCGAACTCGCTCTGCATGATGCCGACCTGCGTGGGCGAGTAGGAGTCGGTGGCCGACTGCTCGGCCAGCTCCCGCATGCGGATCATGATGGCGTCCATCATCGACAGGCCGCCCTCGGCGGCCTGAAGCATGGAGATCGCGTCCCGGGCGTTGCGGGAGCCCTGCCGAAGGGCCGCAACGTCGGCCCGGATCAGCTCGCGCACGGCCAGGCCGGCCGCGTCGTCCTTCGCGCTGTTGATCCGCAGGCCGGAAGAGAGCCTCTCCACCGATCGGGCCAGCGCGTCGTAGCTCGTGCCGAGGTGCCTGGCAGCGCCCTCCGCCATGAGGTTGTTCTTTATCGCCAGCATCTCCAATCCCTTAATAGAAGACGATTCGGTCTCGTCGCCACCCGCGATCGTACGGGCCGCCGGGGTGGCGCCCACAGCACGCAGGCCTGTGCCGATCCGTCAGGCTTCACGCCGGTGCCTCGGCCCGAACGGCCGCTTCATCGTTCTCGTCCCGAGGCCGCCGCTGGCGCCCCCGGACATGGGAATTATCGAGGGCTGCCTGGAAAACTTGAGGACACATCTGAAGGTTCTCGCCCAGCCGCCCCGGTCGATGGAGCCGTGCAGGGGATCGCGCCGGGCGAAGCCGGCGTGCTTCCCCCACGCATGATTTGCTGTATTCCCCTTACTTCCAAAAGTTTACCGAAACCGCCGGGGCCGGGGCGTCGGCGGTTCCGGCCCCATCCGGAGCGCCTGAAGTGGAGGCCTCAGCATCCAGAATAAAACGGGGATAGGGCCCTTGAGACAGCTCGCCACGGCGGCCCCGCCGGCGCAAAGAAGGACCCACCCGTGCCGTTCGGGTGGGTCCTTGCTGTGGTCTTGGCGGTCGGAGGCCGGCCCCGCTGCCGCGGGGGCACGGACCCGGCCATGCTTTCAAGGATCCGGGCCGTCACCAGCCTAATACATCTACTGCACTCACTACGCAAGCAGTTGCAGCGCCATCTGCGGCAGTGCGTTGGCCTGTGCCAGCATGGAGATGCCGGCCTGGGCCAGGACCTGGCTCCGCGTCATGGCGGCCATCTCCGTGGCCACGTCCACGTCACTGACGCGGCTCTCGGCGGCGAGCAGGTTCTCGGCCTGGATGTCGATGACCGAGGCGGCCGCCTCGAGCCGGTTCATCTTGTAACCGAGCTCGGCGCGGAAGATGTCCTTGCTGGAGATGGCGCCCTCAACGGCCGTGATGGCCCCGAGCGTGCCGAGCGTCAGGGGGGTGGCACCGTCGACGTTGACAAACCCGGCCGTCGCAACCTCGTCGGCGCTCCCCGCCCAAACCGGATCGCCGGTGTCGGTGACGGCGAAGTCCACGTTGCCGGCCGTGTGGTGCTCCAGCTTCAGGACGTACTGGCCCGTGTCGCCGTTGTAGGCGGCCGTGGCGATGTCCCAGCCCGTCTCCACCAGCTGGCTCTCCGCGTTCAGCGCCGTGACCACGTCAGTGAGCGAGGTGGAGCCGATGTCCATCGTGACCGACGCGCTCTGGTCGGTGTCGAACGTGAAGGTGAGCTCGTCGCCGACGCAATCACCGGTGAAGTAATTGTCGCCGGGGTTGCCGACGCCCCGGCCGGAGGCGATCTCCACCTGCCCGCCAACGCCCAGCGAGACCGCCGTCATGTTCTGGCTGTTGAGCTTGATGGTCTGGCCGTCAGCCAGGCCGATGCCCAGGGCGATCTCGAACGCGTTAGCCACCGTGCCGTCCAACAGGTTGTTCTCGTTGAACTCGGTGTTGCTGGCGATGCGGGTGATCTCCGCGGCCAGCTCGTCGAACTCGCTCTGCATGATGCTGATCTGCGTGGGCGAGTAGGAGTCGGTGGCCGACTGCTCGGCCAGCTCCCGCATCCGAACCAGGATGTCGTTGATCACCGACAGCCCGCCTTCCGCCGCCTGGAGCATCGAGATCGCGTCCTGGGCGTTGCGGGAGCCCTGGCGAAGGGCCGCAACGTCGGCTCGAAGCAACTCGCGGACGGCCAGGCCCGCCGCGTCGTCCTTCGCGCTGTTGATGCGCAGGCCGGACGAAAGCCTTTCGACCGATTTGGCCAGAGCGTCATAGCTCGTGCCCAGGGACCTTGCAGCGCCCTCGGCCATAAGGTTGTTCTTGATTGCCAGCATCTCTGAGTCTCCTTTACCTGATCTGCTTTCGTCCCGGCCTTGTCCCCAGGCCGCGGACCCTTGAAATCTTGAGCCCTACACAGGCTCACGGCACATTGACCAGATATCCAAGTGCTATCCGGCCTCGCGACCGCTGTATCGTGTCTGGGTTCGACGGCTGGCGCCTCCGTTCGCCGTCTTTGCTCTCGAGCCTCCGTTGCTCGACAGGGACACTATCGATCCAAAGAATGCCGGACTTGAATAAGCGAGAGAAAAAAACGCGGGGAAATCCCGGGTGCCGCAACGCCCCTCAGCCGGGCCCGCATCGAGGCGTCGGACTCCTCTACTACGGCAGCGACAGACTTGCCCCGGAGACGAGAATGGTGGGTGACTGGAAGCTCGGGATTCTCAGGCGGGGGCGATGGAGGGGAGCAACGAGCAGCCAACCGCAGCCCAGGGGCGGATCCCCAGGGGACGTCTCTACAGGCCCATTCTCAGGATGGCTTCGGCGGCCCGCCGGGCGGCCCGGGGGGTGTCCAACTGCCCGGCCTCCAACAGGGCTCGGGCTTCCTCAACGGCCTTGCCGTTCACATCTTCGCCGGCGGCGGCCGCGGCAATCAGACGCTCCTGTGAGGAGATCACTTCCGCGCCGTTTCGGGAGGCCTCGCCGAGATACTGGCCCTGGAGAGACTCGGCTTTGGCCTCCGTCTCTTCGGGGCTTACGTTCGGCCCAACTCCGTATGTGCCGTCGATGCGCACCGCTGGGGCTCCTGTGGGGCCTATCGCGTCAGTATTCATAGTCGGCTATTCCTGAAGCCACTTTAGGGAGTTTCGGCCACGTCGGCTGTTTTTCTCGGTTGGCGGCCGGCCAGAGCCCTGGCGCCGCGGCGGCGCGGGCCGGCGTTCGTCGGCGGCGGTAACTGACGCGGGCGGAGCGTCTTGGCGACCTCATGGGCAATGAACCTCTCAAACGCCCGGGGGCTCTTGAGCACCAGTTCGTAGCCAAGCGGTTCATACCCGCTGCGGACCTCGCGGTGGAAGTACGTTCGGATCCTCCTCTGGGTGTTCTGATCCGTGGTATCCCAGACATGCTCAACGCCCCAGAGGAGCTCTCCGTCCCTGACGTCCATAAGTTTGGCGACCAGCCCGAGCTGCATCCTCGGAAACGGCTGGAAGTGGCTGACGCGCCCGATCAGCACGGCATCGCACTGGAGGGCATCTCGCATGCGTGCCATCTCGTCAAGGCTCAAGGCCCCCATGCGGTCCAGCGTCAGGTCGCGGCACACCGGGTCGTTCCGCTGGACGACGTCCACGTGGAAGAGCCCCTTGGCCTGGACCGCCGAGGCCAGCGAGCGCGTCATGTCCCGCGCGACGCCCGGCTCGCAGCCGCCGGTGGCGCCAAGCTCGACGAGAACGACGCGCCGAAGGCGTATAATGCCTTGCCAGGAAGCCACATAGCCCATTGGCGGACTGGGCGGTACGCCCAGGTGCCAGCAGCCCGATACCAGGCATCCCGCGGCCAGAAGCACCAGCCGCTTAGCTGTTCGACCGTTTGGATAGTCCACCTGTTGCGTCCTTTGGGCTGACAGCCTGCTCTCCGCCGGCGTTGGCCTTCGGCTGGCCGACCTCGCCGCCGAGCAGGATCAGCATCTTCTTCTGCCCCTCGAGCATGGCCTGAAGGGCCTGCTGCATCTCGCTGCGGAATCCCAGGACGTTTCCCTTCCATTCCCGCAGGTCCCTGTTCAGGTCGATGATCGTCTCGTTGGCCTCGCCCAGCTCCTTCTGCGACTGCTCCAACTGCATTTGCAGCCTTGCCATCTGGGCGAGCAGCTTCCTGTTCTCTTCGGTCAGCTTCGCGTTGTCCTTCTGAGACGCCAGAAGTTCTTCCGTAGCCTTGAGATACCTCTCACGAGCCTCCTGTGCGGCGGCCACGGCCCCCCGGCCGGGGGCGCCCTCGGCCTCCCGGACGGTCAGCCCGGCGAGGTACTTCGGCTCGCTGGGCTCCTGCCCGGCCAGTTGGGCCCCGCCTGCTTGTCCGGCCGCCTGCGGCGGCGCGACCGGCTGCCAGCTCATCCCTTCACAGCCGGCCAGCCACGCCGGAACGACCAGGAGCACCAGGAGTTTCCTACCGGTTCTCATCATGTTTCTCCTTCTTGTTAAGGGAGTTACCTTATTGCTGTTCGTCGCCGCCCGTCGGGCCGTCTTCGTGATGGCAGGACAGGTGAATCACCGCCCCACACACGCAGACGACCTCGACGACCGCCTGGTCCGCCGTCTGCTCGATGATCCTGGCCGTAACGGGCAGACACCGCGCCGCCGGCCCGGTCGGCAGGCCGTTGAGCCTCTTCGGTTCCGCCAGCCGGACCCGAGCGCCTTTCACAACGCCACTGACTGCCTGAGCCATCTTCTCGTCCTCTTCCGCCGCCGGGTCTAGGCCAGGTAATCCACGGCCGGGCCTTCGGGCGGGCTGTCCTGCTCATCCTTCGGAACGTCGCCGTTGCCGATCTGCTCGTCGGTCAGCTCGACCTGTACGGCCTCTTCGTCGGTCCCGTCCGGAGGTGCGTCCTTCCGGCCACGTCGGCCGCGCCGTTTTCGCTGCTGCTTCCGGTCAGACACCGGCCTGAGCCCGGGGATCTCCCTGGCGCCCACGGTCCGCCGAATCGAGTAGTCTGTCTCGCTGGTCATGTCGCGTTCCTCAGCTTCATCGACAGTTTGAACAGGGCGCTAGCATGGATCTGGCTGACGCGGCTTTCGGTGATGCCCAGCACCCGGGCCGTTTCCTTCATGGTCAGGTCGCGTTCGTAGTACAGCAGCAGCACGAGCCGGTCTTGGCGGGGAAGCTGTCGGATGGCCGCCGTCAGGCTGTCCAGCAGTTCCCTGTGTTCGGCCTGCGTGTCGGGGGCCTCTCCGCCGTCGGGAGGCAGGAACGTGCCGAGCACGGGATGATCGTCGTCCAGCCCGTGGATGGACATGAAGCTCTGTTTGCGCGCCTCGGAGAGCGTGCGGTAGAGCTCGCGCAGCGACATCCCCGCCCGTGCCGCAAGGTCCTCGTCGCTGGGAGGCGAGCCGTTCTCCGCGGCCAGGGCCTCGTAGGTCCGGCGAATGCTGCGAAGCTGGCCGTGAACCGACGGGGGAACGAACGAGCGCCCGCGCAACTCGTCCAGGACGGCCCCGCGGATTCGAATGTACGCGTAGGTCTTGAACTCCGAGTGCCTTGTCGAGTCGAACGCCCGCGCCGCCTTCACCAGCCCCAGCGTCCCGGCCGAGATCAGGTCCTCCACGTCTCCCCCGTACGACAGCGAGCCGGTTACCTTGGAAACCACGTGACGGACCAGCGGCAGGTGGTCGAGAATCCATCCCTGCTCGAGGGTCTCCCGCGACTGGCGGGCGTACACCTTGGAGGCCTTCGCCCTCAGCGCCGTTTGGGGCGCCGCCTGCATGGCTTCACTCGCTCCTGCGCTCACTGGCGGATTTCCCTGCCTCCCGGCTTCGGAGCATGGTTTCCACAAGGATGCCGAGCACGGCCTTTGCGGCGATCATGGTCATGAGGTAGAGCGCGGCCGCCCCGGCGAGGGCCCGCAGGCCGCAGATGAAAAGCGGCACCCCGCAGAAGCGCCCCACGGCGGCCAGCACGAAGAACCCGGCCACCGCAATGATGATCGCGTATCGCCGCACGTTTGTTCTCTGGCGCGGGGGGGCCCGGGGCCCCTCGGCGCGTTACGCATTCGCCGCCAGGGCGGCGGTCGCTTCCTGGCCCTGGAGCGAAACGGTCGCCACGGACTCGACCTGGGCCTCGACGGCAATCTCGTCGTAGGCCAGCACCGGCAGTTGGGGTATCTGCCTGGCCAGCATCGCCGCCAGGTGGGGCCGCAGCAGAGGGTCACAGAGGCACACCATGCCGTCCTTTCCCTTCTCCGCGGCGGCTTTCCAGGCCTCGCCGATCTGGCGGATCAGCTCCGCCGCCCTCTCGGGAGGCACGGCCAGCGACTCGCCGTCCGGTTCCTTGGTGATCCTGCCGCGGAGCTCGTATTCCAGGCCCGGCTCCAGGACGATGGCCGGGAGCCGCCCGGCAAAGTCCGCGTGCTGCTCGGTGATCGTCCGCACGAGGGCCTTGCGGGTCAGTTCGGTCAGCATGGCCGGGTCCTTCGTCCGCGAGGCATGGTCGCTCAACGACTCGAGGATCTGTGCCAGGTCGCGGATGGGGATGCCGTCGCTCAGCAGGTTCTGGAGCACCCGGTGCAGCAGGCCCAGCGGGACGGTCTCCCCGACGACGCCGCCGACGAGCGTGGGCTGGCTGTCCCGAAGGCGGTCCACCAGGCGCTGGACGTCGTCGCGGCTGAGCACCTCGTGCGCGTGACGCCGCAGCGTCTCGGAGAGGTGCGTGATCAGCACGCTCTCGGGGTCCACCACGGTGTAGCCCCGCATCTCGGCCTCTTCCTTCTGGTCGGGGTGGATCCACAGCGCCGGCAGGTTGAAGACCGGCTCACTGGCCGGTTTGCCCTTGACGGGGTCCTGGACCGTGCCGGGGTCCATGGCCATGAACATGTCGGGCTCGAGCCGCCCGGTGCCCGCCATGTGGCCGTTCAGGCGGACCTCGTACATGTTCGGGTCCAGCGTTACGTTGTCGCGGAGGCGGACCATCGGCAGGATGATGCCGTGCTTCTCGGCGAACTTCCTGCGCAGCGGGTCGATCCGGTGCGAGAGGCTGCTCTTTCGCCGCGGGTCCACGGTCTTGATGAGCCTCGGGCCGACCTGGATCGAGATCCGGTCCACGTCGAGCAGCTTCTCCACGGGGTGCTCGGGTGACTCCTCGGCCTTCGCGGTTTTCTCCTTCTTCAGCTTGTCCCGTTCGATCCGCCCCAGCGACCGCGCCAGGACGCCGCAGACCAGCGCCAGCGCGACGAACGGGATCTTCGGAAGGCTCGGCACGAAGACCATCGCGCCCAGGATGAACGAGGCGATCCACAGCGGCTTGCTCTTGGCGAGGAGCTGGCGGACGAGGTCCTGGCTGACGTTGTGCTTGCTGGAGGTCTTGGAGATCAGGAAGCCCGCGGAGGTCGAGATCACCAGGGCGGGGATCTGGCTGACCAGGCCGTCGCCCACGGCCAGGATGGAGTACGTCTCGACGGAATCGGTCGCCGACAAGCCGCGGACGGTGCCCATGACGAATCCGCCGACGAGGTTGATCCCGGTGATGATCAGCCCGGCGATCGCGTCGCCGCGGATGAACTTGCTCGCACCGTCCATCGACCCGTAAAACTCGCTCTCCTTGACGATCTTCTCCCGCCGGCCGCGGGCCTCGTCCTCGCCGATCAGTCCGGCGTTCAGGTCCGCGTCGATGGCCATCTGCTTGCCCGGCATCGCGTCGAGATTGAATCGGGCGGCCACCTCGCTGATCCGCTCGGCGCCCTTCGTGATCACGACGAACTGGATCACCACCAGGATCAGGAAGACGACCAGCCCGACGACCAGTTGCCCGCCGACGACCATGTGTCCGAAGAACGCGATGATCTCGCCGGCATCGCCCTGGAGGAGGATCAGCCGGGTGGACGCCACGTTCAGGCTCAGGCGGAACAGCGTCAGGAACAGCAGCAGAGACGGGAACGTCGAGAACTCGATCGACTCCCGCGCCGACAGCGTGATCACCAGAGTCGCCAGGGCCACCGCGATGCTCGTCGCCAGCAGCACGTCCATGACGAACGTCGGCAGCGGCAGCAGCAGCGTGGCCAGCACGCACGTCAGCCCGACGGCGAACACGACGTCGTTCTGGGCCAGAAGGCGCTGGAGCGTTCCGGTCGGCTCCTCGGAGGCGGTCAGCAGGTTGTCGTTCTCAGGACTCATCGTCTCTCATGCCTGCGATTTCTCAGACCCCCAACCGGCGCCTGCGCAGCCGGTAGATCATGGCCAGCACCTCCGCGACGGCCACAAACAGGACCTCCGGGATGGACTGGCCGACTTCGACGGCCGCATAAATGGACCGGGCAAGCTCCGGGCGGTACACGATCGGCACGCCGTGAGCACGGGCGATCTCCTTGATCTTCTCGCAGAGAAGGTCGGCGCCCTTGGCCACCATCTGCGGGGCCTCCATCGACTCGGCGTTGTAGCGCAGCGCCACCGCCACGTGCGTCGGGTTGGTGACGACCACGTCGGCGCTGGCCACTTCCTGAAGCATGCGCTTGCGGACCATCTCGATCTGGATGCCGCGGATGCGCCCCCGCAGCTCCGGCGAGATCTCGTGCTGCTTGCGCTCCTCCTTGACCTCCTGCCTCGTCATTCGCAGTTCTTTCTTGTACTTGCGGCGCTGGTACAGCACGTCGATGCCGGCGATGACCAAGATGGCCAGCGCAATGCGCCCCATCAGCCCCACCACCAGGCGGGAGATGCCCGCGGCCGTGCCCGCCGCCGTCGTCCACCGCAGCGCGCAGCACGCCGCCAGCTTGTCAGACAGATAGAAATACACGATCCCGAGAATCACGCTCAGCTTCAGCAGGCTGATCAGCAGCCGGACCAGCGACCTTGCCGAGAAGAGGGCCTTGAGCCCCGTGACGGGGGAGATCCGGTCGAACCTCACCTGTGCGGCCTTGGGCGCAAAGGCCCACCCGCTGGTCAGGAGACTCCCGAAGAGCGACGCGGCCGCGGCGACAACCAGGAACGGCGCCGTCGCCCACAGGGCCGAGGCGGCCTTTTGCCCGAGGGCCGCCGGCAGGGCGCACTGCCCCGCCAGGCCGAGGGGGCGCATCGTCACGCCCCAGCGGACCTCGGCGGCCAACCACCTGAACATGCCGCCGCCGAACAGCCCCAGCGACAGCAGCAGCACGCCGATCATGATCGCCGAGGGCAGTTCCCGGCTCTGGGGGACCTGCCCCTCCTCGCGCGCCTTTTTCAGCCGCTCCGGGGTGGCTTCTTCGGTCCGTTCTGACGCGGGCTTCTCGGGCATCTCGACCTTTCGGCTGCGTCAATCGATCAGAGGAATCGGTTCAGCCACTGCGCCACTTCGTCGACGAAGCTTCGCAGGAGAGGCACCATGGCGGTCGCGAGGACGAGCCCCACGGCCACCCGCAGCGGCAGCGACATCAGCAGGATGTTCATCTCGGGCAGCACGCGGGCCAGCACGCCGAGCACGACGGCCAGGATCAGAAAGCCCGCCAGGACCGGCGCGGCCAGCTTCAGGGCGAAGGCCAGCATGGCGGTCCCGGCGGCGAGCACCCCGGCCGCCAGGGCGCCGAAGTCCAGCCCGCCGGCGACGGGGAGGACCTCGTAGCTCCTGCCGATCAGGCGCAGCAGGAGGTGATGGCCGCCGGCGATGAAGAACAGGAGCGTGAAGACGACGTCCAGGTACATGCCGAACGGCTGGGTCTGCCGGCCCGTGGACGGGTCGATGATCGAGGCCATGGCGAAGCCCATCTGCCGGCCGATCAGCACGCCTCCCTGCTGAATGGCGATGAAGATCAGCCTCGCCGCCAGTCCCATCGCCAGCCCGCACAACAGCTCCCGGGCCAGCAGCACGGCCGCCAGCGCGGCGGGCACCGCCCCGCGGGCCAGCGCCGGGGGGGGCAGGAACCTGGCGAAGAACACGGTGAGCATCACGCCGAGGCCGGCCTTCAGCATCGCCGGGACCGATCGCGAAGAGAACAGCGGCAGCGTGAAGACGAACGCCGTCGTCCGGGCGAAGATCAGTGCAACCGGCAGAAGCAGACCGATCCACGTCGTCATGCTCAGTGCCCCAGCGCCTGCATGTGGTTGAAGATCTCCATCACGAACTCGCTGGCCACCTCCAGCATCCATCCGCCGCAGAGAAGCAGCGTCACCGCCACGGCGGCCAGCTTCACCACCATGCCCATGCTCATGTCCCGAATCGAGGTCACCGCCTGGATCATCGCCACCAGAAAGCCCGTGATCAGCGTTACGGCCAGGGCCGGCCCGGCCAGGATCAGCGCCGTCTCCATCATCCGACGCGCAATGTGCAGTACCAGTGTGCCGTCCATGATGCGCCCTAGTAGTTGAAGCTCTTGACCAGCGTCCGCGCCATCATCCCCCAGCCGTCCACCAGCACGAACAGGATGATCTTGAACGGCAGGGAGACGATCACAGGCGGCAGCATCATCATCCCCGTGCTCAGGAGGATGCTGGCCACCACCAGGTCGATCAGCAGGAACGGGATGAACAGCAGGCAGCCCATCTCGAAGGCCGTGCGGAACTCGCTGATGGCAAACGAAGGCACGGCCACGTGCGTGGGCACGTCATCCGTCGTGGCCGGCTGCGCGATGCCGCTGAGCTCCACGAACAGCGCCAGATCGCTGTTCCGCGTCTGGCGGAGCATGAATTCCTTCAGAAGCCCGTTGCCGGTCTCGCAGGCGTCCTCGAAGCTCACTTCGTCCCGCAGGTACGGCTGGAGGGCCTGGGCGTTGATCGCCGCAAAGGTCGGAGACATCGTGAAGATGGTCAGGAACAACGCCAGGCCGATGATCGCGATCGTCGGAGGGATGTTCTGCGTGGTCAGGGCCCTGCGGACAAAGCCCAGCACGATCACGATCCGGGTGAACGACGTCGTCATGACCAGCACGCTGGGCAGCAGGGCCAGCGCGGCGAAGACGACCGCCAGCTTGACCGGCGAGGACCATTCGCGGGCCTCCTGGTCCTCCTTGGCGTCGGAGGCCTTCTCGATGACGTCGATGATCTGCCCGACCTCGGGAAGGCTGCCGGCCGCCGGTTCCGACGCCGGCGCGGTGGTCGTTCCGGCGGCGCCCTGACCGCTGGCCGGGCCGGCGGAGGCCAGCAGGATGACCGCCGCGACCGCCCATCGCGGCAACGTTGGCAACCTGATCGGCCGAACCTTCATCGGCGCTCCTCCTTGCCGTCGCCCGCCGAGGGGCCCTGGCGGTCGGCCACGGCCTTCTTCTCTTCGTAGACTCCCGAGAAGGAGGACTTCAGCTCGGATATCATGGTGACGCTGTCGCGGCAGGAGGCCACCAGGAACCTCTGGGAGCCCACTTCGAGCACGTGCAGTTGCTTCCGCGGCGCGAGGTAGACGCTGTCCGAGACGCGAATCCTCCGGCCGCCGGCGGACCTCGCGCGGGGAAGGTATCGCTTGGCCACGAAGATCGCCGCACCGCCCAAGACCAGAATGACCACCGCGTAGGCCAGCATCCGCCCCAGGACCCCGCCGGAGTCCCCCTCGGAGAGCGTCGGAAGCCCCCGGCCCCGATCATCTCTCAAGCCAAGTTTTGAAATGGACTTAGCTGTAGCCGGCGCCGTCGCGGCAGTTGCGGACGACGTCGGTGCCTCCGCGGCGCGAGCCTCGGCCGGCCTGGTGGCGGGCGCCGGCGGCGACGCCGGTGCGGACGCCGGCTGCGCTCCAGTCGCCCGGGCGGCCGCAATGCACAGACACCATGCTGCAGCCATCGCCCAGCACGCGCCGTCCGGCCGAACGGGTCGCCGGAAAAGTTGATGCAGAAGGCGCATATGGCTCATGGCCAAGCCAGATGCACATCACGTGCCAAAGGGCCAAATCCCCCCCATCCGCCCGGAAGACGGCCCCGTGCCGGCCGCCAGTGAGGAAAAAAGTGACATCAGGTTGTCGAAAAAGCTTACACCGTCAGGGAGCGGCGCCCCCGCGCCCCCTGGGTGCGCGACAGAACTGTGGCATGGGCGTCTCGCCCATGTGTCACAGGGCCATCTTGGCCCTGCGAGGCCCTTCCACGGCCGGGACGGCCGTGGGACACACGGGCAGGATGCCCGTGCCACGGTACAACGCAACCGGCTCGCAATTCGCGCAGATCGCTTGACAGTGCCCGCGGGGCGATTATGCTGGTAAGGTTGGCCTTTTCCAGGCGGGTCGTGCAGGTGATGGTGCCATGGAAAGACGAGAAGTCAACGTCACGGTCGTCGGCCTGCAATGGGGCGACGAAGGCAAGGGCAAGATCGTGGACGCCCTTTCGCGGGTCTGCAAGTACGTGGTCCGCTTTTGCGGCGGGGCCAACGCCGGCCATACCGTGCGCGTCGGCGGCGAGCGGTTCGCCATGCACCTGATGCCCTGCGGCATCCTCCGCGAGGGCGTGATGAACGTCATCGCCAACGGCGTCGCGTTCGACCCGGAGGTCGCGCTGGGCGAGATCGACGACCTGCGGGAACGGGGCGTCAACGTCGGCCCGGAGAACCTGCGGATCAGCTCGGCCGCTCACGTCGTCATGCCCTATCACCGCCTGGAGGACAGCCTCAGCGAGGAGCGCCTGGGCAAGGCCAAGATCGGCACGACGGCCCGGGGCATCGGGCCGTGCTACGCCGAGAAGGCCCGGCGGAGCACGGCCGTCCGCGTGGGCGATCTGCTGGACGCCGAAGCGCTTCGCCAGAAGGTCCGGCAGGTCGTCGAGGTCAAGAACGGCATCTTCTCGGCCCTGTACGGCGCCGAGGCGATGGACGCCGCGGAGATGGCCGAGGAGTACGTCGAATACGGGCGTCGGTGCGCGCCGATGGTGGGCAATACGGGCGCCCTGCTTCGGCGTGCCGTTGCGGCCGGCGAGCCGATCCTCTTCGAGGGCGGGCAGGGAAGCATGCTGGACATCGACCACGGCACGTACCCGTTCGTGACCAGTTCGGCGGTGACGGCCTGCGGCGTGCCGACGGGCGCCGGCGTTCCCCCTTCGGCCGTCGGGGAGGTGGTCGGGCTCGTCAAGGCGTACACCAGCCGCGTCGGCGCCGGGCCGTTCCCTTCCGAGCAGGACAACGAGATCGGGCGGCGCCTTCGCGACCGCGGGCACGAATACGGCACCACGACCGGGCGGCCAAGGCGGTGTGGCTGGTTCGACGCCTTCGCCGTCCGGTACGCCGCCGAACTGTCCGGCGTGGGCGAGCTGGTGCTGGCCCTTCTCGACGTCCTCACCGGGCTGGACGAGCTGAAGATCTGCACCGGCTACCGCGTCGACGGCCGGGCGGTCGAGGACTTCGACCCCGTCCTCCTCGGGCCAGCCGAGTGCGTCTACGAGGCCCTTGACGGCTGGAAGGAGGACATCTCCGACGCCCGGAGCTTCGGCGATCTGCCCGGCGAGGCCCAGCAGTACGTCCGGAGGGTCGAGCAGCTCGTCGGGCGCCCCGTGGGCTTCGTCGGCGTCGGGCCGATGCGCGAGCAGACGATCGTTCACCACACGAAGGTCCAGGGCCTGGAATCATGACGCAAGTCACCCCGGAATCCACGGCGGCCGCCCGGGCAAGACTGGGGCTCCCCCCGGAATGCATCCCGCGCTCCGTGGCGATCATCATGGACGGCAACGGCCGCTGGGCGCGGCATCGCGGCCTGCCGCGTTCGGCCGGACACGCCGCCGGGGCCGAAACCGTCCGCAAGGTCGTCACCGAGGCGGCCCATCTCGGCCTCGGCGCCCTGTCGCTCTACAGCTTCTCGACGGAGAACTGGCGGCGCCCGGCGGAGGAGGTCAATGCCCTGATGGAGCTCTACGCGCGGTACCTGGCCTCGGAGCGCGAGACCATGCCGGCGCACAACGTCCGCTTCCGTCACATCGGGCGGCGGGAGGGGCTGCCCGCCGCCGTCGTGCGCGAGATCGACGCGGCCACCGAGGCAACGGCCGACTGCACCGGAATGTACCTCTGCCTGGCGCTCAACTACGGCTCGCGCTATGAGATCCTGGACGCGGTCCGCAGGATTGCTCGTCGGGTGGCCGCCGGCGGGCTCGGGCCCGACGACATCGACGAGTCGCTCATCTCCGACATGCTCGACACCACGGGCGTGCCCGATCCGGACCTGCTCATTCGCACGTCCGGCGAGCTGAGGCTCAGCAACTTCCTCCTGTGGCAGCTTTCCTACGCCGAGTTCCACGTCTCCGACGTGTACTGGCCGGACTTCACCGAGGAGGAGTTCCGCAACGCCCTGCGCACCTACGCGTCCCGGTGCCGCCGGTTCGGCCGCGTGGACCCGTCCAACGCCTGAGACGCTGCCGGAGGCGCCTCGACCTTGATCCGCATCACGCCGGCCATCTCGATCGATGAGGAGGAGATCGGCCTGAGCTTCGTTCGCGCCTCCGGGCCGGGCGGGCAGAAGGTCAACAAGGTCGCCACGGCCGTTCAACTCCGCTTCGACGTGGCCGCCTCGCCAGGGCTGCCTGGGGCCGTCAAGACCCGCCTGATCCGCCTGGCCGGCAGGCGGGTGACCGACGACGGCGTCCTGATCATCGACGCCCGGGAGCATCGCACGCAGCAGCGGAACCGCGCCGAGGCGATGGACCGGCTGGTCAGGCTCATTCGCCGCGCCGCCGTCCCGCCCAAGCGCCGCCGCAAGACCCGCCCCACCGCCGCGTCCCGGCGAAAGCGGCTCGATGAGAAGCGCCGGCGCAGCCAGACCAAGCATCTCCGCCGACCGCCGGACGTCGGGGAGTAATCCGGCGAGCGGGCTGGACCGCGCCGGTCGGTATGCCCGGGGAACGGCACCGCGCCGACACGCCGCGAACCCCTTGCGTCGCCCGCCGCGCGCGATAGAATCTCACCCACAGCACCTTGCCGGAAACGTGCAATGAAGAAGAAGCACCTCATCGGCTTCGCCTTTATCTCGCCGTGGCTGGTCGGCTTCCTCGTGTTCGTCGTCGGGCCGTTCGTCGTCAGCATCTACCTGTCCTTCACGCGGTACGAGGTGGTGACCTCGCCGGTGTGGGTGGGGCTGAGCAACTACCGCAGGCTCCTCGGCAACGACCCGCTCTTCTGGAAGGCGCTGGGCATCACGCTGAAGTACGCCGTGGTGGCCGTGCCGGTCGGCATCGTCGCCGGCGTGGCGCTGGCGCTGCTGCTGAACCTCCGCGTGGCCGGCATCAGCGTCTACCGAACGGTCTTCTACCTGCCGGCCATCGTGCCCATAGTGGCCACGTCCGTGGTGTTCGTCTGGCTGCTGAACCCGCAGATCGGCCTGATAAACCAGCTCCTTCAGGCGCTGGGCATGGAGCCGAAGCATTGCCCCGCGTGGCTTCAGAGCACGCGGTGGGCGTTCTGGTCGCTGGTGTTCATGTCGATGTGGGCGGTCGGCGGGAGCATGATCATCTACCTGGCCGGGCTGAAGGACATCCCGGTGGCGCTCTATGAGGCCGCGGTGATCGACGGCGCGAGCACGTGGCAGCGGACCCGCCACATCACGCTGCCGATGCTCACGCCGGTGATCTTCTTCAACCTGGTAATGGGCGTCATCGGGGCGTTCCAGTACTTCACGCAGGCGTACATCATGACCCAGGGCGGCCCCGACGACAGCACGCACTTCTACGCACTGTATCTCTTCAACCGCGCGTGGCGGTACCTCGACATGGGCTACGCCAGCGCGATGGCGTGGATCCTCTTCGTGATCGTCATGGTCCTGACGGTCGTGATCTTCAAGACGCACAAGCGGTGGGTGCACTATGGCGGATGACAGCGACAGCAGGTCCACGCCGAAGGCCGGGCGGGCACTGATGGCGCTCGGCGTCGTGGCGGCGCTGAGCCTGGCGTTCTCGTTCGCCGTGCGCTCGCCCAGCCGGCGGAAACACCCCGAGCGGATCGGCGTGCGGTTCTGGCACATGTGGACGGCCGAGTGGAAGGAGGTCGTCGATCGGATCGCCGACCGCTTCAACGAGAGCCAGGAGACCTACGAGGTGATCGCCCTGTCCGTGCCCGGGCAGGCGGCGAACTCGAAGTTCCTCCTGGCCGTCGCCGGCGGCGACCCGCCAGACTGCATGGCGCAGTGGAACCCCGTAATCCCAAAGTGGGCCGACAGCAAGCTGCTCACCCCGCTCAACGAGCTCATGACGCCCGAGGAGTGGGCCGACTTCCGCGAGAACACCTACCCGATCGCCCGGAAGATCGGCATCTACAAGGGCGACCTCTACGGCGTGACGACGGGGCTGAACATCTGGGCCTGCTATTACCGGATCGACCACCTCGAAAAGGCCGGCCTGGACCCCAACGACTTCCCCCGGACGCTCGAGGAGCTCGTGGACGTCTGGGCCCCGAAGCTGCACCGCTTCGACGAGCACGGCAGCCTCACGCGGATGGGCTTCATGCCCAAGTGGTGGAGCTTGTATGCCCCGGGCTTCGGCGGGGGCTTCTGGGACTCCCAGAGGCCCTCGGGGCTGACGATCGAGAGGCCCGAGAACCTCCGCGCATTGACCTACCTGGTCGAGCAGCGCAAGAAGCTCGGCTTCGACAACGTGCTGCGGTTCGAGTCCGGCCTCCAGCGCGGCTTCGGCATCGACTGGCCGTTCATCAGCGGGCAGTACTCGATCCTGCTGGACGGGCAGTGGCGCGTCGAGCAGTTGGCCCGCCACGCGCCGGAGGTCCGCTACGGCACGGCCGCCGTGCCGCCTCCGGCCGGCGGGAAGAAGAGCTACGGCTGGTCCAACGGGAACTTCATGATCATCCCCAAGGGCGCCAGGTGTCCCAAGGGCGCATGGGAGTTCATCAAGTTCTGGTCCGGTCTCGCTGAGCCCGAGCGGGCCGCGGAGCTCTACACGTGGGGCGGCTGGCTGCCGCTGTCCGACGCAATCGCCAAGGCGCCCAAGTACCGCCAGTACGTCCGCAAGCACCCGCAGTTCCAGACGTTCCTGGACATCCTGCCCAGCGAGAACGTCTACCCGACGCCGCCGGTCCCGTTCCAGGACTACCTCGCCGACCGGATCAAACAGGCGGACGACACGGCCATGCGAGGCACACTCACGCCCGAGCAGGCCGTCAAGCGGCTGGTCCACGAGATCGACATCGAGCGCGCCAAGCGCCGGGAGTTCGGCCATGCCGACTAGCGAGTCCGTGGTCTTCCGCCTGTCGCCCGCCCGCCGGCTGCTGACGCACGCCGTCCTGCTGGGGCTCTGCGTCCCCTTCGCCATGCCGCTCGTGTGGATGCTCTCCACGTCCCTCAAGACCGACGCCCAGATCTTCCCCCGCGAGGGCGAGAGCAAGACGCTCTCGTTCCACAGCCTCCTGCCGGACCCCGTCGAGTGGTCCAACTACCCCAGGGCCCTCAAGACCGTCCCGTTCGGGACGTACCTCCAGAACACGCTGTTCCTCTGCGCGATGAACGTCGTCGGCGCCGTCTTCAGCAGCGCGGTCGTGGCCTACGGCTTCGCCAGGCTGAAGTTCCCCGGGCGGGACGTGCTGTTCCTCGTCATGATCTCCACGATGGCACTGCCCGGCCAGGTCACGATGATCCCCGTCTTCGCGATGTTCCGAATGCTCGGGTGGTACGGGACCTTCCTGCCGCTGTTCGTGCGGAGCTTCTTCGGCAATGCGTTCTTCATCTTCCTGCTTCGCCAGTTCTTCCGGACGATTCCCGAGGACCTCGCCGAGGCCGCCCGCATCGACGGGGCCGGCGAGTGGCGAATCTTCTGCCGGATCATGCTGCCCCTGGCCAAGCCCGCCCTCGCCGTCGTGGCCCTTTTCCAGTTCCTCCGGACGTGGAACGACTTCTTCGGCCCGCTGCTGTACATCAACGACCCGTCGCGCTACACGCTGGCGTACGGCCTCCAGCAGTTCATGAGCAGCTACGGCGGCAAGTGGGCGCAACTGATGGCCGGCGCGTGCGTCTTCACCGTCCCGATCATCCTCCTGTTCTTCCTGGCCCAGAAGACCTTCATCCAGGGCATCTCGACGACGGGCGGGAAGGGCTGACCGGCACCTGGCCTCTGTCCGGGTCGTCGGCCTCGCCTCGGATGACCGGCCCGGCCGTTCCGCTCACTCCCGCAGACGGGAGATGATCCACATTACCGGCGACGGAGGGATCGACAAGACGATGCAGCTCCCGATGGGCAGGTAGACGCGCCGATCCGTGAAGCCCAAGAAGCCTCTTGCACGTCACTCGGTTTGGGCGATCCGGTCGATTTGGCTGACGGGCAGGGCCCAGACGTTCTCGGCGATCGGGTAGCGGTCCCGGCCGGGGTACACGACGTAGGTCGCGCGAGGCGCGAGGGCCTCGCGGGCGCTGAAGTTGCCTCGGGTCAGCTTGGGGGCGGTGGACGTCTTGATCTCCACGGCGATCGGCGCCGTCATCGCGACCGGATGGATCACCAGGTCCATCTCGGCCCCGGCGCTCGTTCGGTAGAAGCTCACGTCCCATTGCTGCGGGATCGTCGCCAGGATCTGCTCGATGCAGAAGCCCTCCCACGAGGCGCCGCAGATCGGATGGGCCTGGAGCGCCTCCAGGGTGTCGATCTTCAGCAGGCTGTGCAGCAGGCCGCTGCAACGGATGCTCACCTTGGGCGACTTGATCAACCGCTTCTTGACGTTCAGATGACAGGGCGCCAGTTGGCGGAGCATGAAGGTGTCCGCCAGGGTGTCCAGGTATCGCCGGGCCGTCTTGTGGTCGGTGCCCATGCTCTCGCCGATCCGGCTGGCGTTCCAGAGCTGCCCGTGACAGTGGGCCACCATCGTCCAGAACCGCCGCAACGTGGTGGCCGGCACGCGGACGCCCAGCACGGGCATGTCGCGCTCCAGGTGCGTCTGGACGAAGTTGGCCCGCCACTGCATCGACAGGCCGTCGTCGGCGGCCAGGTAGCTGTTCGGATATCCGCCGCGAAGCCACAGTCTGGTGAGCACCGCCTGGTCCGGGTGGTCGCCGCCGACCTCCGCCAGCGTAAACGGATGCAGTTCATGGTAGGCGATGCGCCCCGCAAGGCTCTCGGAGGCCTGGCGCTTGAGGTCCGGCGTGGCCGATCCCAGGATCAGGAACCGCCCCGCCCTTCGTTCTCGGTCGATGAGCACCCGCAGCAGCGCGAAGAGCTCCGGCTTCTGCTGGGCCTCGTCGATGACGACCAGACGGTCGGTGTACTGCGAGAGGAAGAACTCGGCATTCGCGAGCTTGGCGAGATCGCTGGGGCTCTCGAGGTCCAGATACAGCACCTCACCGCGCCACGTGGCGGCGATTGCTCTGGCCAGTGTCGTCTTGCCCACCTGCCTCGGCCCGACAAGCCCCACCGCCGGGAAAGTCCCCAGGGACCGCTTCACCTCGGGCTGCAACGTCCTCGGAATCATCCTTGTATTTTGGGCGATAGCTTCCCAAATATCAAGAAAGAATCCTCCCCTTCCGGGCGCCCATGGAACGAGGAAGTACAGGCGGATCTACCTGCGCCACTTGCCTTCCACGAGGCGCCCGCGGAGGCGGCGACGCAGCTCGGCGGCGACTTCCGGGCGGTCGGGGGCGACGTTGCTCAGCTCGTCGGGGTCGTCGGCGAGGTCGTAGAGCTCGGCGGCGTCGTTGAAGTTGACGATGAGCTTGTGGCGGTCGGTGCGGACGGCCCGGCAGTTCGTCAACTGGCTGACGACCTCGCTGCGGTGCTCGTCGGCCCCCCCGCGGAGGATTGGGACGATGGAGCGGGCGTCGATGTTCTCCTGGGGCCCCAGGCCGGCCAGCTCGCAGATGGTCGGGTTCACGTCGATCAGCTCGACCAGTGCGTCGCTCGTCCGCCCGCCGGCGATGCCGGGCCCCGAGACGACCAGTGGAACGCGCATCGCGCTCTCGTACATCACGCTCTTGGCGTACAGCCCGTGGTCGCCGAGCATCTCGCCGTGATCGCTGGTGAACAGGATGTGCGTGCGGCCCAACTGGCCGCGCCTCTCGAGGGCCTCGGCTATCCACCCCACGTACTCGTCGATCGCCTCGACCTCCGCGCAGTACTGCCGTCTTGTGACGGCGACCTCCTCGGCGTCGAACGCCTCGCTGCGGCGGCGGACCCACTGCGGCTTGGTCTCGGCGGCCGGGCCGATCGCCTCGGGCACGGGCGCGCCCCGCCACCGCTCGCCGTATTCCGCCGGCGGGTCGAACGGGTCGTGCGGGCCGACGAAGCTCACGAAGAAATGCCACGGGAAGTCGTCCCACGCGCGCTCGATCCACTCGGCCGCACGCCGGCCGACGTAGGCGTCCTCCCACGCGTCGGCGGGCAGGATGGAGTCGTGCGAGGCGTGGATGTTCCATCCGTCGCGCGCGCGCTGCCGGTAGTCGGCGTGGAACTCCGCCAGCAGGCCCCGTTCCCGGAGCCAGTAGGTGTACGGCCCCTGCGGGGTGGCCTTGGCGCCGGCGTGCATCTTGCCCTCGCATTCGCAGGGGTGCGTGAACCCCCAGCCGAACGCGCACGGCCGGTCGCCGCGGCGGCCGTTGTAGCCGTCGGGCTTGGCCAGGTCCAGCTTGCCCATGCACCCCACGCGGTAACCATGGTCGCGCAGCCGCTGGTAGTACGTCGGCGTGCTGATCGGCAGGAACGAGCTGTTGTCCGTCGCACCCAGGCGAACGGGCTGGAGCCCGCTGGCCAGGCCGATCCGCGCCGGCGCGCAGACGGGCGAGTTCGTGAAACACCGCGTGAACACGACGCCCTCGCGGGCGATCCGGTCCAGGTTGGGCGTGCGGACGAACTCCGCGCCCGCCGCCCTCAGATGGTCGGCACGGAACTGGTCCGCCATGATCAGCAGCACGTTCGGCCGTGTGTTGGATTCGGGCACAGAAAGCTCCTTGTCTTACCGCAGACGCGAGATGATCCACATCACCAGTGACAGCAGGATCGACAGGACGATGCAGCTCCCGATGGGCAGGTAGACGCGCCAGCTCTTCCCGCTGAAGACCAGGTCGCCCGGCACGCGGAGCCAGCCCATGCGTCCCATGACCCACAGCACCCCGCCGACTGCCGTTATGACCAGCCCGGCAACGACCAGGAACTTTCCCGCCTGCTGGAACATGGCCCCATCCTATCCCGGATTTCCCGGATGGAAACCCCAATTCGTGTAGAATGGGAGGCCGTTTGACCGCATGGACAAAGGGTTTCCGCGATGCCGCGGGCGGCTGGACCGGAGAATGCGATGGGTGAGAGCGGCAATAACGCTCCCTATATGAGGCTTGCCCAATGAACCGAATGAGTCGCCGGCGATTTCTTCGCAACGTCTCCTGCGGCGCGGCGGCCGCGGTCGTGGGGCCGGCGCTTCGCTCGGGCCGGGCATCCTGGAAGAATGCAGACCGCCCAAACATCATCTTCCTGCTGACCGACGATCAGCGGGCGCGGACGTTCAGCGCGGCCGGGCACGCGGTCATCCGAACGCCGCACGTGGATCGCCTGGCCGCCGAGGGCGTGCGGTTCACCAATGCGTTCGTCACCGACCCCACCTGCAAACCCAGCCGGGTGACGTTCCTGACCGGCATGTACGAGCGGGTGCACGGCGTGGGATTCTCCACGCGACACAAGCTCACCGAGCAGCAGTGGAGCCGGACTTACCCCGCCCTGATGCGAAAGGCCGGGTACTACACGGGGTTCCTCGGCAAGTTCGGGGTGGAGTCGTACACGTTCCGCGGCCAGGCGGCGGCGAAGTTCGACTTCTGGCGCGGACACGACGGATGGGCGAGGTTCCGGCCGAAGAAGCTTCGGCACTGCGCCGCCTACGCCGACAGCGAGGAAGAGATCATCACGCCGATCATGGGCGAGAGCATCGACCGCTTCCTCGATTCCTGCCCGCCCGGCAAGCTGTTCTGCCTGTCGGTGAGCTTCTCGGCCCCGCACGGGTCGATCTCCGGGAGCATGGTCCCCGGCGAGAGCGGCGAGGGGCGCATGACCACACCCGCCAACGCCATCGCCCAACTCAAGGACCACCCCATCTACGGCAAGCTCTACCGTGACCGGGAGGTGGACATCCCCGCCGAGACGGCGACGGACACCGAGCCGTACATCCCCAAGCGCATCCTGCCGCAGGCCAAGCGGCGGAAGTGCTACTCCTACGACTACACCCGCCCCACCGCCCGGGAGCACCACTACCGCTACTACCAGCTCATCACCGGCATCGACGCCGTGGTCGGCCGGCTGCGCAAGAGCCTGGCCCGCCGCGGCCTCGCCGAGCGGACGGTGATCGTCTTCACCAGCGACCACGGCCTGCTGATGGGCGAGTACGGCATGGGCGGCAAGAG
>CAYRVX010000033.1:53676-59264 GCA_964427875.1 uncultured Planctomycetaceae bacterium | reverse complement strand
CAGTTCGACGTACCGGACGTACTGCTCGGTGATCCGCGCGATGGGGATGTCGTAGATGTCCACCTCGTCCCGCCGGATCAGGTACAGAAGCAGGTCCAGCGGCCCGTCATAGATGTCCAGGTTGACGCGGTATTCGGGCACGGCAACGAGATCTTAGCAGGCCGGCGGCCGATTGCACGAGCGGTTTTTCGCCGAAACGGCCTAGGGGGAGACGATCTCGATGCCAATCGGCCGGCCGTCATCTGGGTAATCCACGACCTGCCCGGGACGGGCCTCGCGGGACCGCGCCGCCCGGTCGCCTTCCCTCCTCGGGAGGTACAGATACGCGGCCATGAGCTTGTCGCGATGGTAGCTCATCTCCAGATGTATGTCGTCTGCCATAGGCCCCTATCTGTTCGTTACGATCCCCGCGGCCTCGCGGACTCGTTGCATGGTGGCCTCGGCGACGTTCCGGGCACGCCGGCCGCCGTCACGGAGCACGTCCGCGACGTAGTCCGCATCGGCGATGAGCTTGTCGTACCGCTCGCGGGCCTCGGCGAACGTCTCGTTGATCAGCTCGGTCAGCCGGGCCTTGGCGTGGCCGTAGCCGTAGCCCCCCGCGCGGTACTTCGCGGCGATCTCCTCTGTCTCCTCGCCGGTGGCGAACAGCTTGAGCAGCGCGAAGACGTTGCACGTCTCGGGGTCCTTGGGGTCCTCCAGCGCCGTCGAGTCGGTCACGATCTGGGCGCAGCGCTTCTTCGTCTGGGCGGGCGTCCGGAAGATCTCGATCGTGTTGTTGTAGCTCTTTGACATCTTCTGCCCGTCCAGGCCGGGCACCACCGCCACGTCCTCGACGATGTACGCCTCGGGCACGACGAGCGCCTCCTTGCCGAACGCCATGTTGAACTTGATGGCGATGTCGCGGGTCATCTCGATGTGCTGCTTCTGGTCTTGGCCGACCGGCACGACGTTGGAGTCGTAGATGATGATGTCCGCCGCCTGGAGCACGGGGTAGTCCAGCAGCCCCATGTTCGGGGCCAGCCCTTTGGCGATCTTGTCCTTGTAGCTGTGGGCCTTCTCCATGAGGCCCACGGGGCAGACGCAGTTGAGCAGCCAGCACAGCTCCGTCACCTGGGGCACGTCCGACTGGCAGAAGAAGGTGCTGCGCTTCGGGTCGATCCCCAGCGCGAGGTAGCCCGCCGCGAGGTGGTGCGTCAGCTCGCGGAGCTGCGCCGCGTCTCGCAGGCTCGTCAGCGCGTGGAGGTTGGCGATGAAGTAGAAGCAGTCGTGGCCGGCCTCCTGGAGCTTGAGGAACTGCCTCACCGCGCCGAAGTAGTTGCCGACGTGCAGGTGCCCCGACGGTTGTATGCCCGATAGCGCTCTGAGCTTGTCCATGATGCCGGGCACTGTAGGCGCACGGGGGCTTCCTGTCAAGGCCGCGAGCCGATCGTCCTTGCGGCCATGGCGCGGAAGAGCACGGCCACGAGGATGCCGATCGGCAGGGCCAGCGGCGGCGTGAGGATGAAGGCGCTGAAGACGGGGTTCGTGGTGTGGTACTCGCCGATGAGGTATCCCCCGGCCGCACCTGCGACGTACGCGCCGACGAGCCCGATCGCGACGCTGCGAAGAAGCCACCTCGCCCGGTATCGCCACCTGACGAACAGGACGACGGCCAGCAGGAGCAGCGTCGGCCAGACCAGCAGCAGGGAGACCGTCACGGGGCTGTCCTCCCAGAGCAGGTCCAGGTGTATGGCCGATCGGACGGTCCCGGTGCGGTCCATGAGGCTCGTCGCCCAAAGGAAGTAGAAGGATCGCACGTCTCTCATGTCGACCAGGCGCGCGCAGGCTAAGGAACGTACGTAGTCGTCCCAGTCCCTCGCCAGGGCCCGCGCCTTGGGCAGCACAAGTGGGCGAAGATCGGGGCGGCTCCACTCCCGCCACCACGTCAGCACCGCGGCCCTCACGGAGGGATCAGGATCGTCGAGGCAACGGAAGACCCGCGGAAAGGCCCTGTTGCATCGTCGCCGGCACACCGCACTCACGGCGCGCGCCCGGATGGACGGATCGCGATGGTCCAGCAGCCCCACGAGTGCCTTCGAGATCGCCTCGTTGCCGGTCTCCCTGTCGGCGAGGACTCTGATGGCCGCGTGGACCAGCAACATCTTGTCGCTCTTGAGATATGCCAGGAGGACCTCCGTCGCCTTCGGACCGGGGTTCTCGCGCAGCAGCTGCTCGACGTAGTCGCGCTCGTGAACGCCGCTGTTGGCAAACTCCACCAGGAGGTCCAGGAATTCCGGCTTGTTGTACTTCCTCCTCAACTCCCACATCGCGTAAGGGGTCGAGAACCCCCGCTCCTGACGGGCGAGGCGGACGAGCAGCCGGCACTTCGCGCGGTCGTCGGGCAGCGAATCGAGCTCCACCACGTCCCTCGCGGCCTGCTGCACGGACGGCACGTCGGTGGACGTGGCGTCAAGCACGGCGTACTGCCCGGCGTGGCCCGCCTTGAGGAAGACGACCCACGTTCGTCCCGCACTGAGAACCGGGAACCGTGTCGGCGGCACCTCCATGGTCTCGGGCACATCACGGCCTTTCAGCACCTGGCGGACCGCGAGAGTGACGTTCTCGCCATCGGTGGACGCCTCGCCGACGACGACGGCCGAGGCCTGCCGCGCGAGTTGCCAATAGTCTGGCCCGGCGCGCACCATACTCGGCCCACCGCCGCTGTCCGCGCCGAACCCGCCTGAAAAGCCGGCTGATGAGCTGCGACGCAGTCGCGGCGAATCGGCCGGAAGCCCCCGAAACACCCCCGGTCTCTGTCCCACCCCCGCCCACGCCCCCCACGCCAGAAGGTGGACGGTCGCGATGCCTGCCGCTATTCTCATGGCCGCTTCCATGTCGCCGCGCCGAGGCGGTGCGATGCGTTAGACGGTAACGCCGGCAGGCGGTTCCGCACAAGGCGCGGCGGCGCGACATTCGGGAGGAGACATGAACGTCATCCTGATCCTCTGCGACACGCTGCGGCGGGACCACGTCGGGGCGTACACGGGCGCCCGGCCGCTCAATGAGTGCTGGTCGGCCGAGGCGCCGCCTTGGGCCGTGCCCACGCCCAACATGGACCGGCTCGCCGCACGCGGGACTACCTTCGAGAACTGCTGGTGCGGCTCGACGCCCTGCATGCCCGCCCGCCGCGACATCTACACCGGGCGGTACGAGTTCCCCTGGCGCGGCTGGGGGCCGCTGGCCGAGGACGACCGCGACCTGCCTCGGCAGGTCTCCGGCCCCCCGAACCGGTCGATCCGATGGGCGCTGGACAACGGCTACAAGGTCAGTTGCCTCATCAGTGACCACTTCCACCTCTGGGAGCAGGGGTCGGGCAACTATCACATGGGCTACACGGGCTTCGATTTCGTCCGCGGCTGCGAGGCCGACGCGTGGCACACCGACCCGATCGACTTCCCCTGCCCGCCGGACGATCGGCTCGGCAAGACGGAGCGCCACTGGCGCAACGTGCACATCTGCCGCAAACGAGAGGAAGACTACTTCTGCGCCCAGGTGCTCCGGCGGGCCTGCGACTGGCTCGAGCGGAACCACACGTACGAGGACTTCTACCTGCACCTGGACATCTTCGACCCGCACGAGCCGTGGGACCCGCCGGAGGAGCTGATCTGCATGTTCGACCCGAAGGGCACGAGCGTCGAGGGCATCAAGGCCTCGGCGCCGTACGCGCCGTGGGCCGAGCGCATCAGCGCCGAGCAGTTCAACAACTACCGCGCCCGCTACGCCGCGAAGGTCGCCTTCCTGGACCGCTGGCTGGGCAGGCTGTTCGATACGCTCGACAGGCTGGACCTCTGGAAGAGCACGCTCGTGGTCCTCACGACCGATCACGGCACGTTCAACGGCGACCACGGGCGGACGGGCAAGCTCCAGACGCACGAGTTCGACGCCGTGGGGCACATCCCGCTGATCGTCGCCCACCCGACGCTCGCCCGCGGCGAGCGGCGAGGCCGGCTCGTGCAACTGGTGGACCTGTATCCCACCGTCCTGGACGCCGTCGGCCGCCCGCGGCCGGAGGGCGTCGAGCTCCACGGCGTCAGCCTCCTGCCGGTCCTCGAAGACGCCGAGGCGCCCACGCGGGACTTCGCCATCTCCGGCCAGTTCGGCCGCAGCGTGACCCTCACCGACGGCCGGTGGGTGCTGCACCAGTCGCCCGCCGAGGGCAACCAGCCGCTGTATTGGTACGACTTCTGCCTCGCCAAGTTCCTCCCTTACGACCTGGGCCCGTACGAAGCCGGCCGGCGTGCGGTTCGCAATTCCTGGTCCTGGCCGGCGCCGACGTGGCTCTCCGACAAGGACACCGACCCGAACGAGTTGATCAACCTCGCCGACGCCCGCCCGGAGAAGCTCCGTGAGATGCAGGCCGCCCTGCGAAGGACCTTCGCCGAGATCGCCGCGCCGCCCGAGCAGACAGAACGGCTGGGACTCTGCCGAGCGGGCGTCACTGGTCCCATTCGCAGATGAAGCCCTTCATGCCCATGTCGCCGTCGGAGACGTCATAGAGCCCGGCCGTGGAAAGGGCGGCGAAGTTCTGGCCGCCGTGGCCGTCCGGCTCCTTGATCTTCCACAGCGCCTTGTCCACGGCGCGCCCGCTGACCCACCGCCAGTCGCCCTCGCGATGGGCATCGGTGGCCCCGACGTACACGCCGACGCCGCTGGTGAGGTTCTGAAGGAAGACCATCTCCTGCCGCGTCTCGACGCACGCCAGGCGGCCGCCGAGCTTCTTGCAGATCATCCTCGCCTGGTTCCACTTCACGGGGAGGAGGATCGCGAGGTAGGAATGACCCTCGAATTTCGCGGACCACCCGACGGTCTCGGTGGTCGGCGGAAGGAGGAGCCCTTCGCTGGCCCCCCGCAGTGCGCGTCGGAGCTTCGTGGCCTCCTCCTGGTCCTGTGCCCTCTCGGCCCTCTTCAGGGCCGTCTCCAGGGTGTACAGCAGCGGCTTCTTGAGCCGGTTCAGCTCGGCCGTGTATCGATCGGAGGCCCGGTGGGCCCCCTGGTCGTACGCCTTCTTCGCGGCCTTTGCCCTGGGGGAGCGGAAGCTCCACAGGTCCGCCGGGTTGACTCCTTGTCCGGGGTTCTGGGCCAGCACCAGGCCCGCGCCCGCCGCCGCCAGGATTGCCATCACGAACTTGCTCGCACGCATAACTCATCTCCCTGGGCCGCCTCTCGACGATTCTCTCCGACCTGCGGCATCCCACGCCGGCCGCGGGTCGCAGGTTCTCCCGGCGGGCGGCATGACTGATCCTTCGCCAGGAGATCCGATACATTGTTTGGTCGGTGATCGCCGCCGGGAGTTCCCCGGCTGGCGGCCTTTTCTCGGGTCCGCCGACAAGCTGTGCCTCCCCTTCGCGGCGCGACGCCGCCAAAGCGACCGAAAGCCTTTTGACGGAGCCCCGACCGGGCGGTAGAAGACGCCTTCGGCTCCGCCCGCGAAGCGGGGCGGTCGCTTGTAGCCCCGCCCGCGAAGCGGGGCGGTCGCTTGTAGCCCCGCCCCGGAAGCGGGGCGGTCGCTTGTGGCTCCGCCCCCGAAGCGGGGCGGTCGTTCGTAGCCC
>CAYRVX010000033.1:19552-53576 GCA_964427875.1 uncultured Planctomycetaceae bacterium | reverse complement strand
GGCTTGCCTTCGGCTGCGCCCTGGGCTACGAACGGACGCTCCCTTCGGGAGCTTCTGCGACGAAGCGACGGCGTGAGGTCACACAGCGGAAAGGAAGACGACCATGGGTGGAATTCGATTCGGCGTGCACGGGGCGGCGGCGGGGTGGTTGTGTCTGCTGGCGGCGGTTGCGGCCGGAGTGGCCGCGGAGCAGAAGCCGCTCATCCTATTCGACTTCGAGAAGCCCGCCGACGTGAAGCAGGCGTCCGTCAATGAGGATGCGAAGTTCGCCCTCGCAGACGATGCAAAGGGCAAGGCGCTTCGCGTCCAGACGGGGCACAGGGCGGCCTGGCCGGGGATCACGCTCAAGGCGCCGAAGGGCAGGTGGGACCTGTCGGGATATCGGCAGGTGAAGATGGACGTGCGGAACCTCGGCGCCGGGCGGGCGACCGTCTGCCTTCGCGTGGACAACCCCGGCGCCGACGGGCGGAAGAACTGCGTCACGGGGCGCATCGAGCTGGAGGCCGGCAAGGGCGGGGTGCTCAGCGTCGATATCACGTCGGGGCCGTTCCTCCTCGACCCGCCCGTGAAGATCGTCGGCATGCGCGGCACGCCCGGCGGCATCGGGCGCCTGGACCCGAAGAACGTCACGCAGGTGCTCGTCTTCGCCCCGCAGCCGAAGGCCGACCAGGTCGTGACCATCGACAACATCCGGGCCGATGGCGCAATCGAGACGAAGCCGTCGAAGAGCTTCTTCCCGTTCATCGACGAGCTCGGGCAGTACATTCACGCCGACTGGCCGGGCAAGCTGCACTCCGTGGAGGAGTACAAGGCCCTGATCGCGGCCGAGGAGGCTGGCCTGGCCAAGCGCCCTTCCCCGGAGGGCTGGAACAAGTGGGGCGGCTGGGCCGCCGGGCCCAAGCTGAAGGCCACGGGCTTCTTCCACCCGGCCAGGCACGACGGCAAGTGGTGGTTGGTGGACCCCGCCGGGCGGCTGTTCTGGTCGCACGGCCCGGATTGCGTCCGCCCCGGCCACGCCACCACACCGATTACCGACCGCGAGCAGTACTTCCGCGGCCTGCCGGCGAAGGGCTCGCCGCTCGGTGCGTTCTACGGGGCCGGCTCGTGGGCGCCGCACGGCTACTACCAGGGCAGGGGCCGGTACGAGACGTACAACTTCAGCGGCGCGAACCTGCTTCGCAAGTGGGGCGAGGACTGGAAGGCCAGGGACGCCGCCACCTGTCACCGGCGCCTCCGCAGTTGGGGGATGAACACCATCGCCAACTGGTCGGACTCGGCCATCTACCTTCAGGATAAGACGCCCTACGTCGTGGCCGTCCACTTCGGCGGCCCGAGCATCGAGGGCAGCACAGGCTACTGGGGCAAGTTCCCCGACGTCTTCCACGAGGGCTTCCGCGGGGCCCTGCGGAAGCGGCTGGCCGGAGAGAAGGGCAAGTCGGCGGGCGATCCGTGGTGCATCGGCTACTTCGTGGGCAACGAGCTGGCCTGGGGCAACGAGGACTCGCTCGGCGTCGCCGCACTTCTCTCGCCACCGGACCAGCCGGCCAGGAAGGCGTTCGTCGAGGACCTGAAGGCGAAGTACGCGACCGTCGAGAAGCTCAACGCCGCCTGGGGGGCGAATCACGCCTCATGGGGGGCCTTCACTGAGGGCCGCAAGGCGCCCGACAGGAACAAGGCCCGCGCCGACCTCCGCGCGTTCTACACGAAGGCCGCCGAGACCTACTTCCGCATCTGCCGCGAGGAGGTGAAGCGCGTCGCCCCCAGCAACCTCTACCTCGGCTGCCGCTTCGCCTGGCGGAATGACCGGGCCGTGCGGGCCTGCGAGAAGCACTGCGACGTGATCAGCTTCAACTTCTACACGTACGACGTGGCGAGCTTCCGCCTGCCGGACGGGATGGACCGGCCGGTCATCATCGGCGAGTTCCACTTCGGGGCGCTGGACCGGGGCATGTTCCACACGGGCCTGCGGGCGACGAAAGACCAGAACGACCGCGCGCGGAGGTACCGCGAGTACGTTCGCGGCGCCCTGCGGAACCCGCTGTTCGTCGGCGCCCACTGGTTCCAGTACGGCGACCAGGCCACCACCGGGCGGGGCGACGGCGAGAACTACCAGATCGGCCTGGTCAACGTCGCCGACACGCCGTACCCGGAAACGGTGCAGGCCGTCCGCGACGTGGGCTACTCGATGTACGAGTACCGCCTGAAGGCCAGATAGCCCCCGCGGCCTGCCCGCTTCAGCGGAGCAGGTCTTCACACTGAGGTCACTTTCAGTGCCCGCAGAGTCAGTCCTACGCCTCATTCTACAGACGGACCGCCCCGAGGGGCGTGTTCAGCGAGATCGTGACCAAGGGAGTTCTACGAAGGGGCATACGGGTTCGCCCCCGCCTTCTCAACCGCCTTCATCGCCCTGGTCATCCTGGCCAGCGCCTTGCTGTCCCGCTCGGCCTGGATGGCCTTCTGGAGGGCCGCTGCGTTCACCACGGCCGGGAACGCGGCCAGGTAATCGGCGGCGGCCGCTCGCACCGGGCTGTCGGGGTCGGTCAGCAATTGGGCGGCCCTACCTTCGAGTCCGGCCAGCCGATGGCGCGTGCAGACAGCCATCGCCGCTGCGCGGATGCCCGCATCGAAGTCATCGAGGCATTCCATGGCGGCGGCGCTGGTGTCCTCCTTGTTGCCGAGGCTCTTGAGACCCTCCAGCGCCGCCAGGCGAAGCTCGGCGGCCGGGTCCGACAGGAAATGCCTCAGCAGTGCCGGCGTGGCCTTCTTTCGCTTCACGGCAAGGCGGATGTCCTCCTTGACTATCGGGATGTCCGCCCAGCGTTTCAATGTGAGGACTGAGAGCGTCCGGACGGTCATCCGCTTCTCGCCCTGGTCCGTCTTGACACGGACGCGCCCGCGGCTCGCGAAGTATCCCTCGCGGGCGTCCTGTCTCCTGATGAAGAGGCAGTTGCTCATTGTCTTGGCGATCAGGATGGCGTTGTTCTCCAGAAGCTGACCCCAGTAGGGCCTCCGGCCGCTACGGTGGATGAAGATTGGCTTTTCGACAACATCCGCCCGGACTCGTCCGCTGAAGTAGTCTTCCCCGCTCCGGACAAAGGCGCCGAACAGCTCCTGCATTCGCTTGCGTTCTTCGGCCGAGACGTTCCCGGCCTCGGACAGCCAGGAGGCGAGCTGCCCGTATCTGCGGATGAGTCGGATTCCCGACCACATGCTCGCGCCTCCATAGATGATGACGGCAGGGCCTGAGATCCTTCCTTCTCCCATCAGACTGGTGACCAGGTCGATCAGTCCCACGATGAGGAAGACAGCCCCTACGGCCAGCAGCAGAACGCCGTGGTGCAGAATTGATCGCGGATGCCTTCTGACGATACCCACGAGGGCGACGGAAACCATCGCTGCGCCGACGGCGACCTCAGCGTAGATGTAGAGATCGGCGCCCTCCGACGGGGGCTCCGCGTTGTGCCTGTCCGTGCGCCTGGCTGAGAACGCGGCAAGGGGGAGGCCCCCGAGTATCAACAGAGTCGCCGCCGACAGGAGCACCTGCCGTCGAACGACGCAGGCGCGGATGGCCGGCAGCATGTCTTCCGTGAGGCGAACCGAGCCCTCTGCGTCCGCGTTGCCTGCCTTTGCGGTCACGGCCCCATCCCGTGGGCGAGCACAGTCGGCTGCGAACAGCGTCGTACTCTGGCGCTGGTCCGAAGGACCACGCCCGCCAGGACTCGAACCTGGAACCTGCGGTTTAGAAGACCGCTGCTCTGTCCGGTTGAGCTACGGGCGTCTGCATGCGTTCGGTTGAGAATACGCGTCTTTCGGCTGGTTTTCAAGGGCCTTCGCGCTGCCGCCGACTCGGGCCCTTTATCCGCCGCAGTGCATGGAAGCTCGTGGGAATTCGCCGTAACGCCCCCGGCTATATCCTGTCGGGCCCTCGGGCCTGCCCCATCATTGCACAACTTTAAGGCGGCAGGCAGGGCCGTGGCCTACCACATGGCAAGAGGCACGGTGAGGCCTTATCTTCATGCCATTCGGCCTGTCCCCGGTTACCCCTAGTCAGGTGGTGGCTTCGTTCTCCGCTGTTAGCTTCGTTTTCGCCGCATCACCGCCAGCCCGCCCAAGGCCAGCAGGGCACAACTGGCGGGCTCAGGAACCTCGGAGACACGGAACCCGACGTAGTGGTTCTCGCCCGTCGCGTAGATGTAGTACCGATTCGCCGCGCGCAGGTAGAAGACGCTGGTGTCGAACGACCCGCCCCGCAGGCCGCGATAGGAGCCGTACACGATCGCTTCGTTCCACTCCCACACGTTCCCGCCCTGGTCGAGCGTGCCGTACGGGCTGTCGGAGTTCTCATGGGCCCCGACCTCGGTCCGGTAATACGGGCCGCCGATGGTGTACCCGTTGTCGTAGAACGTCGCGTTGTTGCCCGGGTCGGGGTCGATCAGGTCATTGCTCGGCAGGCTGTTCGTGCTCGTCGGATAGTCCCAATAGTTGCCCGTCACCCCATCGTTCTTGTGATACGCCGCCTTGTACCACCCATCCTCGCTGGGGATCGCCCACTTCCAGTCCGCCTCTCGCGCCACGGCCAGAAGGTCCCCATTGCTCGTCGCGCCGTTGAGCAAGTACGCCCCGTCCTCGGTGCTGCTGAGGTCCTGCGCCCCCGTCGGCTGGCCGTTGGTCAGCCAGTTGGCGAAACGCGCCGCGTCACCCCAGCTCACGTAGTTCACCGGACGGTTGGCATAGTCGCAGGCCACGCGGTACAGGTACGGGTCCCCGGAAGTCCCGCTGCCGGCGTACCGCTCGATCTTGCAGCCGTAAGTGACCGACCACATGAGCGTGTTGTACAGCCCGTACGTGTCCACGCCGGCCACCTTGTTGAGGAACTCGGTGTACTGCCCGGCCGTCACCTCGTACTTGCCGATGTTGAACTCGTAGTCCACGCCCCCGTACCCTTCGCCGTGCGTGTCGTCGGGGTTGCACGGGTCGCCCACGGGGACCGTCTCGATCGTGATGTCCGCCATTACCCCGCCGGCGGCCAGCAGAATCGCCGCCAGGCCCGCCACTGCCATCATCGGAACCTTACCCAACATATCCCGCTCCTTTGCTAGGAATGCACGGACCTTCCACAACGAGCACCATTGAGCGGAACAGACCTCCGAAGGCGGGAACGTAGAGCAGTGCCTCCCCGCGTGTATCATACCACGGAGAGGGAAGCTGTCAAATGGATTCACCTATCTCCGCTTGCGTCTTATCACCGCCAACCCGCGCAAGCCGTCGCCGTCCAGGCCCCGGAACCGGTTGTTCACGGCGCCCCACACCGGACCGAATCCAAAGCGTCTGCCGCTGCTCACGGGTGCACAGGAACCAAATGCCCTGCGTTTAAGAGGCAATGGCGGCGTTGCCCCCCGTGGGACAGCCCTTCCGTCTCCTCGATGCGCCGCACTTACGATGTGAGTTCGCCGAACATCAGCGTCGCCTGCGCCGCACGGTGCCGACCAGGCCGATGCCGCTCAGTAGCGACAGACCCATCCACGCCGCGGCGGGCAGAGGTATGACGGTAACGGTGTTCACGGAGACCTTGTTGTCGCCCAACTTGTTCGGGGACATGTGGAAGATCGAATCGTCATAGATGTCATTACGGAAAGACTCTGACGTGAGCGAGAAGTCGGTGACGCCGTAGAACCAGCTCTTGTCAATCTCGAATTCGTAGGCGATCTCCGGAAGCCAGGCCTGGTACGGGGCGATGAAGTTATAGTATCCGTCGCTGGCCGCCGGGGAAGAGCTCGTGTTCTTGTCCAGGAAGAAGCCGGTCATTCCCAGAACGTTGTAGTTGTAGTCCAGTGACGAATGAACGGTGATTCCTGACGGGGAAAGATCCGTGCCGCCAAACTTGAGTTTCTCGACTCTCGCAACCCATGATTCTGACCCCAGGGATTTCTGTACATAATCGAACTTCATTTCCAGCTTGTTACCACCGACCAAGTTATCGATCGTCATTTCCCAAGCGTCGCTGCGCTCGAGCTTTTCGAGAGGGTGTTGGATGGTCCCCCAATCGTCTGCCCTTGCATCGTTACTTGCGTCATTTCCGGGCTGTTTTACCGCATAGGTGTTGTCGTTGACCGTCAACGGCGTGATCATACCCACAAACAGCGCGTCCCCGGTCTCCTCGATGAAGAGCTGGCCGCCGGCGACGTCCTCCGGGCCGTTCTCGATATCGAACGTTACGTAGTAACCCTCCGTATAGCCTTCGGCGAAACCGCCGACCTCGCCATCGACCGTCACCGACCCGGCAATGGCGAAGTTGGCGCCGAGAGCCCACGCGACAAGACACGCGATGATCAGTCCCAACGCTCCCGGGATCGATCTGGTCTGTCCTGCCACGGCCCTTTCCGTTGATGCCGCCCTCATGTTAACTCCCCCTCCCTGGCGGAAGCTCCTCGCAACCAAGGTTCTGCTGAAGTTCTTGCACATGACAATTCTCCTTTTCTCCCCGAAGTTCCAGTCCATGTCGCCGTAACCGTCCCGGCATTGGCCTGACCGCCCAAAGGGCCTGCGACCAGGACACCGAGGACGCTCGTCAAAAGTGTGGGGGTTCGATTCACTCTGGCCTCTCTCACCATTTCCCTGCCAGCCGACCGGCGCCGGCCGCGCAAGCATCCTTCCTTTTTCTGAAACCTGCCTTTGGGGCGCGCCCTTCCTTTTTCGCTTGTTGAGGTTCTGCGCCCTCGATGGCCCGACGAGCTTGTTTCTCAAGCGACTCATAGTAGCGCCGCTGAGAAGGACCCGACGTCAGCGTTGCCTGCACAGAGCGAACACGCGCCTCTCTGGATCCACAGAACTCACCCCCAGCCAACCTAATTACAACCTAATCATAGCTCTGCCATCGTCCTTCCCACATCCGAAAAGACCCCGATTCTCGGCCAGGATTTCCCCGAGAAGCGTCTCGGGGATGATCTGAGAAACGAGCGAGGAGAATCGTCGAGAATGACCCACAGCGCTGGCTTCGCCCGCAACCCATTGCGGATTGCGAATTGCGGATTGCGGATTTCCAGATCCGGAGGCGCCGGGCGGAAGTTGGCCGGGGGGACTTCGGCTGACGTCGGCTCGGGGGGACCCGGCGTTCGACGCGGCTCAATACCACGACCCGTCGCTTTCGCTTCTCACGAGGAGGCGCTCGCCCGGAAGGTGGCTGACAGGGAGGTTCAACACAGCTCTCTTCGCAACGACGAGTTAACGAGTCAACGGATCAACGGGCTGGCGCTGTCATGGTAGCCTCGGGCCTGCGGCCCTCCAGAAGCGACTGCTTTCCCAAAACGCCTATGCTCCCCGGCCTGTCGGTGTCAGCTCTCGGGCGAGGGCCTCAAGTCGCCTTCTCGAATGGGCGTCTCATCACGGGCAGCACCTCTTGGGCTCCCCGCCGCCGGGCATGTCGGCCATCATCTGGTCGAAGAACAGCTTGACCGAGGCGCCGCCCATGAAGATCGCGCACCAGGCGGCCTCGGCGAGCTCGGCGGGATGGGCAGGCATGTCTTCGATCTCATTGAGAGGTGCGGCCGAGGCGTCCTGGTCCGCCAGGGTCACGGCGATCTTCCCGTCGGAGGCCTCGACGATCCTGCCGACGGTGACCCCCCTCACGCCGCGGCCGGCAAGGGCCTCGAGCAACTGCCGGTGCCGCTCGGCCATGCTCGCCTGGGCCGCGGCCAGGTCGCCGTCGCCGCGCCCGATCTGCCGGGCGAAGTTCAGCACGCCGACGCCTCCGCGACGATGATCACCCGCCAGGCGATCCCTCCGCCGAGCCGCAGGCCCGTCATGATCGCCGGGGCCGCGCCCGGCAGGATCACCTTGCGCAGAAGCTGCCCGCCGACGCGAAGTGCCATACAAGCAGGATCGCCGCGGGCACGGCGGCGCCGAGAACGACCTTGATGAGCAGTCGGGCGGCCTTCATCACTCCCTAACACGACAGCGCCACTTAGCGGTATGCCAGGCGTGTAACGGCAGCCATGATCGGCCGTTGCATCGACCGCAAGCTGTCAGCGATCAGCCATCAGCTGTCAGCTACAGATCCTCGGACGCTTCTGCTCTTGCTGAAAGCTGGCATGGTTCAAACGCACGTAACCGCGTTTGAACCATGCGTAGCCGGTATCCTGTAGCCAGTAGCCAGGAGCGCCCAGGCCTTGGCACATGCGTAAGCCCAAGATCCGGAGGTTGTTACTGGCTACCGGCTACCTTGGTCTCGTGGCGACCGGTCCGTTACCGGCGAGCTGACTGTAACCAAACACTGGGGCCTGCTGAACCAGACCTGAAAGCTGATAGCTGACAGCTGACAGCTGACAGCTCGTCACAGAACAGCCATCCCGACCTAAGTGGCGCTGTCGTGTCAATCTAACCGCACTCAACGATTATGCAACTATGTGTTTTGCTCTCCACGCGTTATTGCGGAAGCCCGTCATGAAGGGCCGCCGTATTCCTTGACGCCGGAGGGCCGCGACCGTACATTCACCGCAGCCGCAGTTCAGTGCGGCTGCGGCCGGCTCACGAAGCCGGGCGTTTCACTTCGTGTCGCGGGAAGGGCAGGCCAATGGATGAGAAGCGATCTGGCAAGGACCGGCGAGGGGGCACCGATCGACGGAAGGCCCAGGTGGACTACCCCGGCCCGGACCGGCGCAGGGAAGAGCGGCGAAGCAACAAGGACCGGCGAAGCGAATCGCGGTAGCATGGCCGCCCGCGCGCCGTCTGGGCTGCCGGGGCCGCGGCGGGAGTCTCTTGCGGCTACGCCAGGTCCGCCTGTTTGATGATCTCCGGGACGCAGTGGTCCCAGCCCAGCGTCATGAGGTGAGCGCCCTGGCAGCAGTCCTTCATCTGGACGATGAGCCTGGCGGCGATCTCGACGGAGACTTTCTGCCGGTCCTCCTTGGGCGAGTCGGCAAGCTGCTGAATGAGATCATCCGGCACGCTGACGCCCGGGACGCCGCGGTTCATGTACTTGGCCATGCCCGCTGACTTCAGCATGACGATGCCCACCAGCACGGGCACCTTCAGATGCTCGATGTGTTTCATGAAGGCCTCGAAGCGCGCGGGCTCGTAGACGGCCTGGGTCTGGACGAACTGGGCGCCGGCCTCGACCTTGTTCTCCAGCTTGATGATCTGCGCGTCGGGGTTCGGCCCGCAGGGGGTGACGCAGCAGCCCTTGAAGAACTTCGGCGTCCCGTCCAGCTCGTTGGGGTTGCCCTTCATGTCGAGGCCCATGTCGGTGCCCGCCTCCAGGCCGCTGATCGCCTTCAGCAGCCCGACGGAGTCGAGGTCGTAGACGGGCTTGGCCTCCACGTGGTCTCCCATCACGATGTGGTCGCCGGTGAGGGCCAGCACGTTCTCGATGCCGAACACGGCCGCAGACAGCAGGTCGCTCTGGAGCGCCAGGCGGTTGCGGTCGCGGCAGACCATCTGGAAGACCGGCTCGACGCCGCGCTCCTTGAGCAGCCGGCACACCACGAGCGACCCGACGCGCATGACCGCGGTCTGGAGGTCGGTGACGTTGACGGCCGTAACGGTGTCCTTCAGATACTCGTCGGCCTCGTGCAGGCACGGCTCGACGTTGGTGCCCTTCGGCGGGCCGATCTCGCCCGTCACTACGAACTGGCCGGCTTCAAGCTTCTCTTGCAGTTTGCTCATGGTCGCGTCCCGATCATTTCTCGACGGCCTGGGTCTCTTGCTCTTCTTCCTCGGCGACCTCCAGCGCCCAGAAGATGGTCTTCCTGCGGGCGTCGGCGATGTCGCGTTTTCTGAAGTCCTTGGGCGGGTTGTATCGCCGGAGGTCATCCAGGCGCCCCAGCGCCTCGAGGCGCTCGTAGATCATCTGCCACCCGCAGCGGCGCTCGGGGCTGACCTCGCAGCTCCCGTCGTCGCCCGTGCCGCCGCACATCCCGTTGACCAGGCCCTTGGCGCACAGCGTGATCGGGCACAGCCCGCCGGTGTACGCCAGCATGCACTCGCCGCACTCGGCACAGCGCTCTTCCGACGGCCAGAGGCCCTGGTAGTCGCCCATGCAGACCGTGTTCATGGCGGGCACGGCCAGCCGGCCCACCATGTTGCCGACGGCCTGCACGCCGACGCCGCAGGAGCCGACGAGCACGGCCTCGGCCGCGGCGACCTTCTCGATGACCCGCCCGAGCTTGATGCCCACGATCGCCTTGTTGCAGATCATGTCGATCAGTGCCGAGCCGGTGACCTCCTTGCCGGCCCCTTTCAGCGCGGCGGCCGTCTCGTCCACCCAGGGCTGACCGCCCGTCTCGCAGCCGATCGGGCAGCCCTGACAGCCGAGTATGAACACTTTCTCCACGCCCGCCAGCGACTCGATGATCTCCTCGGGGGGCTTTCGCTCTGTAGCATTCATTTCGACGGCTCTCCTGCGACCGCGTGGTCGCGTGATCCGATGTGTTCGAGTACGGCATCGATGAGGTGATCGAGCCCGGCGGCGACGGGCCGCGAGAGCCCCGTTCCCCAGGCGACGGTTTCCGGCTCGACGCCGAAGACGGCTGTGTTTCCAAAGTCGCGTCCGCCCAGGGCTTCGAGCCGGAGGGCGGGCACGACGCTGATCTCGTGCAGGCTGAAGGCCGCGGCCGGGCCGCTGAGACCGAAGGTCGGCGGGGCCAGCCACAGCCGATAGACCGTCCCGGGCGGTCCGTCGCCGCGCACTGCGTCGAGAATGACCAGCTCGTCACTCGGGTCGAGCCGGCCGAGCACGTCCGACACGGCCAGACCCGCGTCGTGCAGGCGGACGTTTGCGGGCAGCGCCCGGCGCGAAAGCGCCTCAATGGCCGCGACGCCCACGCCGTCGTCGCCCATCAGCACGTTGCCGACGCCCACGATGTTGACGGCCGAATCACGCAATCCGGTATACTCCGCGCTGCGTCCCGGCGGCGTCCATCACGTGGACGGAGCACGCCATGCACGGGTCGAACGAGCGGATGATCCTCACGATCTCGAACGGGTTGTCCTGGTCCTTGATCTTCGTGCCGATCAGGGCCTGCTCGACGGGCCCGGGCTGGCCCCCGGCGTCCCGCGGCGAGGCGTTCCAGGTGGTCGGCACGACCAGTTGGTACCGCTCGATGACCTTCTCCCTGATCTGGATCCAGTGCCCCAGCGCCCCTCGCGGCGCGCCGGTCATGCCCATGCCGGCGCCCTCGTCGGGAACGGCGACCTCCACGGCCGCCGGCTCGCCGGGCTTCAGCTCGCTCAGCCAATCCATCATGGCCCCGGCGACGATGCGCGTCTCCAGCGCCCTGGCCAGGTGCCGGCCGAGGACCGACGGGAGCTTCTCCGGGCCGATCCCCGCCGCGGACATCGCGGCGTCCAGCTCCGGCTTGAATACGGCGTCGTCGCTGGCATAGGCGACCATGCCGCGCGCCAGCGGCCCGACCTCGGTCACCGCGCCGTCGTAACGGGGCGACTTCAGCCACGAATAGGCCCCGTCCTTCTCCGGCTCGGCCGTCGTCTTGCCCTCAGACGGGTGGGCGGCGCAGTCGTCGGTGTATCGCGAGCTGGCCACGTCTTCGGTGATCTTTGCGGCCCGGACGCCCTCGAGCCGACCGTCGGCATCGACCACGCCGGCCGGCAGGAGGCGAGAGCGCTTCACCGGGTCCGTCGAGTCGCCGTCGAGATCGAACGCGCCGTAGGCGAGGAAGCGCCGGCAGCCGGCGCCGATCTCGAAGTAGTCGCCGTAGCCGCCCGCCACGGTGAAGATCGCGGGGACGTACACGTCGTCGATGAACTCGCGGATCTCCTGCAGCTTGCCCATGAAGGTGGCGATCCTGTCGGCCGTCACCTCGCACGTCACGCCGCCGGGCACCAGGGCGATGTTGTGCGGCATCTTTCCGCCGAAGACGCAGAGCATCTCGTGGGCGGTCCTGCGGGCGTGGAGGGCCTGGAGATACGCGCGGACGAGGTCGACGTTCGTCTGCTTGTCGCAGCGGTAGTCGCCCTCGTAACGGGGGAAGAACGGCCCGAGCGCCCCGCGGTCGATGAAGGCGCGGACGCCCTTCAGGGCGCTTTCGCCGCCTTCGTAGTCGGCCAGGGCCGTCACGTCCACGTAGTCCAGCGCCGCCAGCGTGAAGAAGTGAAGGACGTGCGACTGGATGTAGTTGCTGCCGAGAAGCAGGTTCCTGACGAGCCGGCCGTTGGGCGGGATCCTGTCGGCCGCGCCCACGGCTTCGTCCAGGCAGAAGGACGACGCGCTGCCGTGGGCGGCCGGACAGACGCCGCAGACGCGCTGCGTGATGCGGCACGCGTCGAACGGGTGGCGCCCGACGAGGATGTTCTCGAAGCCGCGAAACAGCGTCCCGCAGCACCAGGCGTCCTTCACCTCGCCGCCGTCCACGATGGCCTCCACCTTCAGGTGGCCCTCGATCCGCGTGACCGGATCGATCGTGATGACGGTGCCCTTCTCGTTGTCAACCTGGGAAACAGAGCTTGGCATGATGTTCCTCTCCGATGTCAGTCGTCCCGGCCGGACGCGGCCGACGCCTCCAGCAGCTTGAAGCCCTCGAGGCGGGCGGTGTCGATCTTCTCGTACAGGGGCGCGAGGCGATCGGGGAAGCCCGGCTCGACGCAGCCGTGACACGGGCTGCCCGCGCCGACGCACCAGTTCGTCCCGCTGTTCCACATCCGCGTGGGGCAGTCGGCGTAGGTGACCGGGCCCTTGCAGCCCAGCTCGTAGAGGCAGCCCGGCTCGCCGAACTTTTTGGCGAACCGGTTGGCGTCGAAATCGGCCCGCCGCGGGCAGGTTTCGTGGATGAGCTTGCCGTAGTACATCTTCGGGCGGTTCAGCTCGTCGAGCTGGGCGGCGACGGCCTCCAGCCCGTACATCGCCACGGCCATCAGCGAGCCGACCATCCAGTCCGGGTGAGGCGGACAGCCGGGAATGTTCACCAGCGGGACGTCGATGCCCTCGCGCCGGAGCAGCTCGCCGGCGGAGACCGCACCGGTCGGGTTGGGCGCCCCCGACGGGATCCCGCCGAACGACGAGCAGGTTCCGACGGCCACCACGGCCAGGGCGCTGCGGGCGAGGTCGGCAAACCGCTCGGAAAGGGGCACCTCGCGCCCTTCGGCCTCGCCGAGCGTGCAGAAGATCTCGTGCCCGAGCGGGACCGAGCCTTCCAGGACCAGGACGTGCCCGCCCTCCTTGGCGATCGCCTCGTCGGTCAGGACGTCGATGACCTGCTGGCCCTGGCCGGCCATCGCCGTCATCAGGAAGCGAACCGAAACGTGCTTGCCCGGCGTCAACTCGCGAAGCAGCACGCTGCCGGCGCCGGGGGCGAACGAATTCAGCAGCGAGACCACGCACCCGCTGCACGCACTGCCCTGGAGCCACACAAGGGGGATCTCGACGATTTCAGCCATGCCAGACTCCTTGCTGCTGCGTTGGGAGATCACATCGAAGCGAACAGCCCAACCCGCTTGCCGGCCGTCTCCGACCTGCCGGCCGGGCAGCCGAGCTTTCCGGCCGCGAGTGTAGCAGAACCCCCAGCCAACGCAAAGGATTTCGTGCCGGAATCTCCGGCGAGCCCTACCCCAGGCGCCCCTGACGGTGTGCGGCGATGAACTCCATGCCGAACGTGTCCTCGCCGGTCAGGAACGCCCGGGCCAGCCGGAACGGCTCGCAGGCCGCGTCCATCGCGGCGATCGCCTCCGGCGGCGTCTGCACGGGGTCGATGATGCCGCTCTCGGTCCCGGCCTCCACGCAGAGCCGCACGAACACCATGTTCAGCAGCTTCCGCTGCGGCATGCCGAACGAGACGTTGCTCAAGCCCCCGCTGAGCTTGACGCCCTCGAACCGCTTCTTCGCCTCGGCCGTCGCGGCCAGGAAGGTCCGCCCGTGCGTCGGCTCCGTGCTGACGGGAAGCACCAGCGGGTCCAGGTGCATGCTCTCGCGGGCGATTCCCGCCTCGTCGAGCCTCGCGATGATCTTCCGGAAGTTGGCGATCCGCCCGTCCACGTCGGTGGGCAGGTCCTTGTGCCCGGCCGCACTGACGATGGCCTCGGTATCGAACCGGCGGATCACGTCCACGTACTCGACGCGCTCCAGCGACACGGAGTTGACCATGGCCCGGCCCGCCTCCTTGCGGCAGGACTCCAGCCCGGCGATGACGGTTTCCCGGCTGGAGGAATCGATGCTCAGGGGCACGTCGAGGCTCTGCGAGAGGAAGCCGGCCAGCCAGCGCATCGCTTCGGCCCGCCGGTGGGGGTCGTCGCAGTACTCGTCCACGTTGACGTCGAGGAAGCGCGCCCCCGCGTCGACCTGGCGCCGGGCGGCGTTCAGCAGATACGCCTCGCCGGCCGGGCGATCCTCCCCGGCGCCGTTCATCGCCTGGTGGATCGCCAGGGCGATGTGCTTGACCTTCCCGTCCGCCAAGTCCCCGGAGAGCTCGCCCCAGTTCGGCGGGATGGGCAGGACGCGGTCGTCCTGCTCGTACCGAAACGCCACGCCGGCCCCGCCGCCGGGCAGCTCCGTCGTGTGCTTGCCGCCCAGCTTGACGTTCCGCGTGCAGTGGATGTTCTCGCCGATCACGACGAAACCGGACATGTCCACGCAGTCTCTCCCTTCGCCGCCGGCGGTTTAGCGGGCGACGGAACGCCGCCCCCGAGGCGGGCTTGCGGTCCTATAGCACGAGCGACGCGAGAATTCAATCGCGTGGTTTCTCCGCGCGGCGTCGGGGGAGTTTCGGTTGCAGGCGGGCCTCCAGGCGGTAAGCTGACCGCCGTACGGATCGGACAGATGACCCTGACTCGCCGGCCATGATCGCGTTCCTCAAGAGAAACTGGTTCGTGTGCGGCATCTTCTGCGTGGTGGCCCTGGCGCTGGGCGTGCCGCGGCTGGGGGTCGCCCTGAACGCCGCCGGAGTCCTGCCCGCGGCCGCCGTGGTGGCGATCTTCGTGCTCTCGGGGCTTTCCCTGCCGTCGGGGTCGCTGCGAAAGGGCATCCGCAACGTTCGCGTCCACCTGTTCCTCCAGTTGTTCATCTTCGTCGTTACGCCCGCGTACTTCTTTGCGACCAGCGGCTGGCTGGCCGATGCGATCGGCGGGCGGCTGCTGTGGGGCGTCTACGCCCTGGCCGTCTTCCCCACCACGATCTCCAGTTGCATCGTGCTGACGCAGATGGCCCGGGGCAACGCGGCCACGGCCATCTTCAACGCCGTGCTCGCCAACGTGCTGGGCGTGTTCGTCTCGCCTGTGCTGCTGACGCTGCTGCTGAGCCGCGCCGGGCAGGCGCTGCCGGCCGAGGAGGTCCTGCGGATCTTCCTCAACCTGGCGCTGAAGGTGCTTCTGCCCTTTGCGGGCGGACAGCTCCTTCGCCTTAGGCTGTGCGACTTCGCCGACCGCCACAAGAAGCGCTTCTCGGTGGTCGGCGGGGGGCTCGTCCTGCTGATCGTCTTCCTGGCGTTCTCCCGGACCGCCGGCAGCGACGTCCTGCGCGACAACGCCGCCCGCCTGCCCGTGCCCTTCGCCTACCTGGCCGGCTCGAACGTGCTGCTGATGGTCCTGGCGTTCGGCGGCGCGCGCCTGTGCGGGTTCAGCCGCCGGGACGTGACGGCCGTCCTCTTCACCGCGCCACAGAAGACGCTGGCCATGGGCATCCCCCTGCTGAGCACCTACTTCGCCTCCCAGCCGGAGGTGCTGGGCATCGCCATTCTGCCGAGCCTGTTCTACCACCCGTGGCAGCTTTTCACGGCCGGCCTCGCGCGCCGCTTCGTGGCCGTGCCGGAAGGCGACGGCGAGGCCGACTGAGCACGGGCCTCATTCCGCGCCCTTCCACGTCGGCCTCGACCATGCGGCGAGCGTGGCGGCGAGCTTCTCGGACCTGGTGATCCGCGCGGGCGCCCGGCCGAGAGACTTGACGCCCCCGGCCTTCGCGGGGATGATACATTCTGGCGCGGCCTTTCCCCGGCCGGCAGTCGATCGTGTTGTGGCGGGCCAAAGGGCACGGGGGCAGGGCGGCCTTGCAGACATGAGCGACAGCACAGCAGACCGGGCGCAGCGCTCGCGCGGGCGCCGGCCGGACGCCTCGGACGTCGTCGGCCTCGTGGACGACGTCCTGCGCCGCGGCATCGAGTCCGCCGCGAGCGACATCCACTTCGAGCCCACCGCCGGCGGGCTCGTCGTCAGGTTCCGCCTCGACGGCACGCTGACCGTCGTCGAGGATCTCCCCAAGGCCCTCGCGGAGAACGTTATCAGCCGCCTGAAGGTCCTCGGCGGGCTCCTGACCTACCGCAACGACATCCCCCAGGAAGGGCGAATCGACGCCCGCCAGGACGCGGGCCCATTCGTCACCGACCAGCGTTTGAGCGTCTTTCCGACGATCCACGGCCAGCGTGCGGTGGTGCGGCTGTTCTACGAGGACGCCGGCCTGGCGGAGCTTTCGCAGCTCGGCCTGCCGGAGCACATCCACTTGGCGCTCGAGCGGATCGCCGGCGGCAACCAGGGCGTTCTGCTGTTGACGGGCCCGGCCGGCAGCGGCAAGAGCACGACGCTGGCGGCGCTGCTGCGTCACATCCTGCGGCGGTTTCCCGGCAAGAGCGTCGTCGCGCTGGAGGACCCCGTCGAGCGGCACATCGCCGGCGTCACGCAGGTCCAGATCGACCCGCACGGCGAGATGACCTTCCCGACGGCCCTGCGGAGCCTGCTGCGGCAGGACCCCGAGGTGCTGATGATCGGCGAGGTTCGCGACGCCGAGACCGCCCGGATCGCCGTCGAGGCCGGGCTGACCGGCCATCTGCTTCTGAGCACGCTGCACAGCGGCACGCCCGCCGCGGCCCTGCTGCGCCTCCTGGAGATGGGCATCGAGCCGTACCAGGTCACGTCCAGCATCTCGGCCGTGGCGAACCAGCGGCTCGTGCGGAAGCTCTGCGAGAAATGCAGGCGGCCGGAGGCGGAAGCGCCCGGCCGATTCGCGCCCGTCGGCTGCGAGGCGTGCTTCCATACGGGCTTCCGCGGCCGGGCGCTCATCGCCGAAATGGTGCAGCTCGACGGCCGCCTGCGGAAGGCCATCCTCACGAAGGCCGACCTGGAGGAGCTCCAGCGCCTCGCCGCCGAGCGCGGGCACATGAGCATCCGTCAATGCGGGATGCAACTGGTAGGGCGGGGGATCACGACGCGGCGTGAGGTGGACCGCGTGTGCGGCCCCGCCGAAGACGGGGATGAATGATGGCGACGTTCGAGTATGAAGCGCTGACGGCCTCGGGGCGTCTGATGACGGGCACGGTGGAGGCGGCCTCCCACGACGAAGCCAGCGAGATGCTCAAAGGCATGCAGCTCGTGGTCCGGAGCATCACGAAGGCGGCCCCGCCGAAGCCCCGCACGGCCATCGGCCGCAGCGAGTTCCTGCTGTTCAACCAGCAACTCGCCGCCATCGCCCGCGCGGGCATCCCGCTGGAGCGAAGCCTGCGGGAGTTGGCCTCCGATGCCGCCTCGCCGCGAATGCGCCGCCTGATCGAGACGATCGCCGGGGAGCTGGAGTCCGGCACGCCGCTGCCTGAGGCCTTCGAGAAGCACCACCGGCACTTCCCGCCGCTGTACGGGCGGATCATCGAGGCCGGCGTCCGCAGCGGCCGGCTCGGCGAAATGCTCACCAGCCTCAACCGCCACAGCGAGACCGCCGCCCAGACCCGCCGAATCCTCTTCGAGGCCACCTGCTACCCGGCGGTGGTGCTGGCCCTGGCGGCCGGGATCTTCACGGGGATCCTCGTGTTCGTCGTGCCGCCGTTCGGGCGGATCTTCGACGAGATGGGGCGGGACTTGCCCGAGGCCACGGCGAGCCTGATGACGCTGGCCCGTAACGTGGACCGCATCTGGATGGGAATCTCAGCGGTGATCGCCGCGCTGCTGCTGTCCGGGTTCATCTTGGGCAGGTTCCCCGGGGGGCGGCGTGTTAAGGAGACGGTCGCCTTCAGCCTGCCGCTGCTGGGGCGGTTGTATCGCGACACCGTGCTCAGCCGCCTGGCCGACGCCATGGCGGCGCTGGTGGCCGCCGGATGCGACATGCCCTCCTGCCTGCGCCTTGCCGCGGGGTCCACCGGTTGCGAGTCGGTCGTCGCCGAATGCGAGGCGCTCGCCCGCCACGTGGAGCAGGGCCAGCCGCTGCTGGCGGGGGCGAAGTACTGTCGCATCCTTCCGAGCCTGTTCCTCTACTCGGTGGACCTGGGCGCCCACCGCGGCGAGCTGGCCGACAACCTGTACGGGCTTTCGCGCATGTACGGCGAGCAGGCCCGGGTCTGCCAGGGGCGCCTCCAGGTGTCCCTGCTGCCGATGCTCATCGTCTTGCTGGGAGGGTTCGTGGGCGGCGTCGTCTTGGCGTTGTTCCTTCCAATCATACACATGCTTAGGGCGACGCAGAGTGGCTGAAACGCTCGTGCTCATCATGGTCTACGTGGTGGCGGCGGGTTTCGTCGTCCTGGCGTACCGCTGGCCGGGCGCAGCGCTGATTACGTCCCTCGTCGTTCTCGTCGCGGTGGCCACCTTCGCCGCCGCCATGGACTACAGCGGTCCGGGCAGCTTCCCGCTGGTGATCTTCCTCGGCCCGCTCGTAGCCGTGTGCCTCTTCCGCGGCTCGCCGGATGCGGGCCGCTGGCCCCACACGACGGCCAAGTGGATCCTCATCGTGCTGGGGGGGCTGCTGGCGGCCGGCATAGGAATCGGGATGAGCGGTTTGCTCTCCTTCGTGTGGGCGGTGATCGTGGTCGGGGCAATCCTGCGGTTTATCCTGCTTTCACGCGGGGCGGTGACGCACTACGTGGTCTCCACGATCTCAGCGTGCATGCGGCAGCACATGCCGCTGACGAGCGCCCTGGCCGCCGCCGTCGCGGGCCGAACCGACAAGCGGGCGAGAATGCTTGGCCGAATCTGCTTCATGCTCTCGCAGGGCCGGCCTCTCAGCGAGGCGATCCGGCTGGGCTACCGCGCCTGTCCCGGCCACGTGGTCGCGACCGTGGAGGCCGCCGAACGGATCGACCGGCTCCCGCAGGCGCTGCGGAGCCTGGAGGCCGACATGCTCCGGGATGCCTGCGAGCGACGTCGCCTCAAGCCTTTCCCTTTCTGGTACCCGCTGGCCGTCCTTGTCGTGGTCTACATGGTCGTCTCCGCCACCGCCATCTGGATTATCCCGTCGTATGAGATGATCTTCCGGGGCTGGGGCCGGCCCCTCCCGACCGCGACGTGGAACGTGCTGGACGCCTTCCGCTGGCTGCGTGCGCTGGAGCCCTTGGCGGCCCTGGCAGTCCTCGTCGGCGTGCCGGTGGGCATCTACGTCGCGTTCCGCCCCCGCCGAGCAGATCGGTTCCAGTTGCTGGCGCGGATCGGGGACTTCCTCAAGTGGCATCTGCCCGTCGGGCGGTGGTTCGCGCAGAATCGCTCGATGCTCCGGACGGTGACGGTGCTGCGGCTGTCTCTCGAGGCGGGCTGCACGCTCGACCAGGCGATCGCTGCCACCGTTGCCCTCGACGTGAACTGCTGCTTTCGATGGAAGCTCCGCCGTTGGCTGAGCCGCGTCCAAAGAGGCGAGGATGTCCCCAAAGCCGCCCGTGCCGTCGGTCTCGGTCGCCCTCTCGCCTGGGCGTTCGACCAACGTGCCAACCCCGGCAGCACGCCGGCCGCCCTGGAGACGCTGGAGACCATCTGCCGGTCGAACTACAACTACCGGGCCAGGCTGGCCCGGTTCGTCGGCTGGCCGATGATGATCGTGGCGCTGGGCGGGATGGTCGCCTTCGTGCTCTACGCGATGTACCTTCCCGTGTTCGAAGTGAGCCGAATCACAATGGAGACCGTGCTTCCGTAGAGAAGGACGGGCGCGATGTACGTGGAGCGGAGCAGGACAGCTCGGGCCGCAAGACGCGGCGGGTGGATGCTGGCCGAGGCGGTGATCTCGGTGGTGCTGCTGGGCGTGCTGGTGGCGACGACGCTGTCGATCGAGACGGCGGCCGGGCGGGCGAACCACTTTCAGCTCACGAAGCAGCGCTGCATCGCGGCCGGGCAGGCGACGCTGGAGGGCATCTCGGCCACGGGCGAGCCGCTGTCGCCGAAAGACATCGAGCGCCTCTGGCCGGGGCTCACCGTGGAAGTGCGCAGAACGGCCGGGACGGGCGACTGGGCGGGGCTGACGCTGGTGACGGCCGTCGCCCGCGCCCGCAGCGGCGGCCGGGACGTCGCCGTCGAGCTGCGCAGGTACGTCCTGCCGGCCGGGCCGAAGGGAGGGCGGCCATGAGATCGCGCGGCGGCTGGACACTGGTGGAGGTCGTCTGTGTGGTGGGCGTGCTGGGTGTCCTGGTCGGCCTGACGGGGCCTCTCTTCCGAACGCTGATCTGCGACGTCTCGCTCGCGCGGGAGATGGTGGAGGCGAACTGCGCCGTTCGGCGGATGCTCGCCCGCCTGCGTGCCGACGTGGACGGCGCGCGGTCGCTGCCGGCGGAGGCGGGCAACTTGCAGGCCGGCCCGGGGCGCATCCTGATGGACACGCCCGAGGGGCTCCTGTGCTACGAGCTCGGCGAGGACGCGGTGACCCGTCGCTTGGCTGCGCCGGCCGGCACGGACGATGACAGCCGCGAGACGGTCTGGCGAACGCCGCGCGCCAGGCTCGACTGGCGAGTCCGGCGGGCAGGCGGACGGGCGGTCGGCATCGAGATCCGCACGGCCATTGAGCACCGGACGCCCGCCGGAACGCAGCCGAAACTGGCCAACTCCCACGTGTTCTTCATGACCGCCGCCGGCGGGGGAGCGAGGGCAAGATGAACCGCAGGAAACGAACGGGCCTGGCCATGCTGTACGTGCTCGTCGTCATCGCGCTGGTCGGCGGGGCGGTGTACCTGCTGACCGACGCGTGCGGCACGATGGCGTTCGAGACGCGCCAGATGTACGTGGACGCCTGCGCCCGCAATCTCACCGCCAGCGGCCTGGCCTGGGCGCGGCGCTTGAAGGTCGGCTCGCCCGGTGCGGACGTGCCGGCCAGGTCGCTCGACGCAGGGTTGCTGGCGATCCCCGGCGCCGAGCTCCACGTGACGATCCGCGGCGCCGAGGCCACCGTGAGCGTCTCCTGTCGCCGGGGCAGGCGCCTCGTCACGCGCCGCGAGACGCACCCCCTCGAATAGCCCGAAGAAAAGCAGCCCGCTGCCTCAATATGGCCGTGCCGGGCTTCAGAAAGCCTGTCCCGTGACCGGCGTCCATGTCGATAAGCCTTCCGGAAGGCTCGCCTGCGCGCCCCGCCCCCGGGCGCGCGCGGGCGCCCGTCGTTTGAGTTGGCCGCGGCGTGGCACAGGATGGTACTCCAAGGTGAAGTGATGGCTCCGGGACGAAGCAAGACAGTTGCGATCCTCGCGGCCGGGGTCCTCGCCGCCGCGGCAGGGCTCGGCGCCGCCGACGTGAAGCTGGCCCCCCGATACATCGACCCGCGTAACGGCTTTTCGCTTCGCCCGCCGGCGGGCGCCGACCGCAACAGGGCATACTCGCCCAACCGCCTGGTCCGCTGGTCCATGCGCGACGAGCGGACCGGGGCGATCGCCTGGACGCTGACGGTGCGGAAGGAGTCGCCCCCGGATGCGGGCGTGACGCTGAAGGCCTTCACCGAGGCGCTGACGGCGAGATTGAACCGGCAGAGCGGCGTTCGCGTCGAGTCGGTCCTGCCGGCGAGGCTGCTGGGCAAGGACGCGCTGTACCTTCGCATGGAAAGCGGCGGCAAGGCGCGCTGGTGGCACTACGAGCTGTGGGTGCTGGCCGATCCGAATCGGTTCCTCGTGCTCTCTGCGGACGGCCCGCTCGGCGCTAAGGACCGGCTCGAGGCGATCGGGCGTGAGGTGGCCTCGACGCTGCGACTGACCGATCCGAAATCCCTCGCCGCCCTGCGCAAGGCGAGCCTCCAGCGCGGCGGCGACCTGCTGAAGAAGCTGACGGCTGAGAAGGTCGCCTCGGCCGTCTCCGCCGAGCCGCGATGGTACCTCTACCGCAAGGCCGCCCGCGACATCGGCTTCATGCACGTGGCGGAGCGGATCGCTCCCCGCGGGCGCAGCAAGGGCCTGGAGGTCCGCACGTTCGCGCGCCTGGAGCTGAAAGGCGGGCAGGTCATGGACATTCGCCGGACGCTGTTCACGACGGCCGACCGCGCCGCCGAGAGCTGGAGCGAGCTCGTCCGCATCCGCGCCGGCCGGAAGGTCCTGAGGACCCTCAGCGAGTCCGGCAGCGCCGCCGGCGGCGTGATCGTCTGCAAGATCACTGCCGGCGGGAAGAGCAACACGCGGAAGAAGGCGCTTGCGGGCCCGACGGCGGCGCACTACCTGCCGCGGGCCCTGGCCATCGTGCTCCCGCGGCTGATCGATCTGAAACAGACGGGCGCGTATGCCTTTGCCGGCTACACCACGGCCGCCAACGACTTCGACATGCGGACCTTCACCGTAATGGGCCCGGAGAAGGTGACCCTCGGCGCGAAGACCATCGAGGCCGTCCGCGCCTCCGACCAGGTCGCCGCCGACGCGGAAGCCGCCACGCTGCACGTGCGGGACGACGGCATCCTCCTGAGGATGCAGACGGCCGTCGGGATCACCATGGAGCTCGCCACGCGCAGCGCCGTCCTGCGGCGCCATGCCGGCGCCGAGGCGCTGGTCCAGGGGCGGTAGGTCGCAGCCGCGAGCCCGCAGCCGCCAACTCCAAACCCCATGCCGCAGGGGGAAAGCTGTCCTGGAGCTGTACTCCGCATGCCGCGGGGGGATACAATGAACGTATGAGGGAGAGTATTCCATGAACGACAATGACGTGTACGACGTGATCATCGTGGGTGCCGGCCCGGCCGGGCTGGCTGCCGGGCTGTACGCCGCCCGCGACCGCTACAGGACGCTCCTGCTGGAGAAGAACGGCCTGCCCGGCGGGCAGATCATGCTCACCGACCGGATCGAGAACTACCCCGGCATCGTGAAGATCGGCGGCTTCGAGCTCGTCGAGGAGCAGAAGAAGCAGGTGCTGAACTTCGGCGCCGAGATCGCAGCGAACCAGGCCTGCTCGGCCCTGAGCCGCCGCTCGGACGGGCTGATCGAGCTGGCCGTCAACGGCGGCGAGAAGAGCTACCTCGCCCGCGCGGCGATCCTCGCGCCCGGCAGCGACTACCGCAAGCTCTCCGTGCCCGGCGAGGACGAGATGCGCCAGGCCACCCGAGTCAGCTACTGCGCCACGTGCGACGGGGCGTTCTACCGCGACAAGCACGTGCTGGCCGTCGGCGGGGGCAACACGGCCGTCGGAGACGCCGTTTACCTCGCCACGCGCTTTTGCAGGAAGGTCACGCTGATCCATCGCCGGCGGGAGTTCCGCGCCCAGAAGGTGCTCGTCGAGGAACTGCACGAGGCCGCCAAGGAGCACGACATCGAGGTCAAGCTGCCCTACGTGCTGGAGGAGATCGCCCCCAACGCCGACAAGACGGACATCGATCACGTGAAGGTCAAGAACGTCGAGACCGACCAGGTCGAGCGGATCGAGGTCGACGGCGTGTTCATCTTCGCGGGCATGATCCCCAACACCGCCTTCCTGGCGGGCGTCGTGGAGAGGAACGAGGCCGGCTACGTCGCCTGCGATCCCGTCACGCTGAAGACGTCCCTGCCGGGCGTCTTCGTGGCCGGGGACTGCCGCCAGCAGGCGGCCATGCAACTGGTCACCGCCTGTGCCGACGGCGTGGTCGCCGCCATGATGCTCAAGGAGTACTTCCGCGAGCCCGGCACGTGGCAGAAGCCGCCGGGGGAGGAAGGCGTCGCCAGGGGGTGGTGAGCTTCCGGCAGGTCTTAGGACTACCCGATGGGAAAGCGTTACCCTGCCTTGCGGAGGCGGGGTCTGCTCTTGTTCGAGTGCCCCAGGAGAAACGGCACGAAGAACGACTGCTTGCACTTCGCGCAGCGAGCGCTGTGTCCTCGCATCTCCTCGGGGATCGAAAGCAGTGCCCGGCACTTCGGGTTCGGACATCTATGCTCAAAACACTGCATGAACCGCCTCCATTTGGTCCTCGCAAAACCACCCAACGACGCATATTCTATCGGCCCGCGCGCATCGCCGCTTAAACAACGTAAGGTCGGAACGAGAAGATTGTTGCCCGGCGCGGCGAAATCGGCCGGCCGGCGGCGGAATATCCGGCATTTCCGGCACAGGCGGCACGGTCCGCCGGCGGTTCACTCGCTGACGCGCTGGATGTCGCCCCCCAGCGAGCGCAGCTTCGACTCGATGTGCTCGTACCCGCGGTCGATGTGATAGACCCGCTGGACGGTGGTCGTGCCGCGGGCGACCAGGCCCGCCAGCACCAGCGCCGCCGAGGCCCGCAGGTCGCTGGCCATCACCGGCGCGCCCACCAGACGCTTGACGCCCGTCACGATCGTCGTCGGGCCCTCCTTGCGGATGTTCGCGCCCATTCGCAGCAGCTCGGCCACGTGCATGAAGCGGTCCGGAAAGACCTTCTCCGTGATCGCGCTGTTGCCGTCGGCCAGGCACAGCAGCGTCATCACCTGGGCCTGGAGGTCGGTGGGGAAGCCGGGGTACGGCTGGGTGGTGACGTCCGCGGGCTCCAGCCGCCGGGCCGAGGAGACCACCACCCCGTCGGCGTTGGTCTCGATGAGCACGCCGATCTCGCGAAGCTTGTCCAGCAAGGCCATCATGTGGTCCGGGCGGGCGTTCTGGAACGTCACCTCGCCGTTGCTCAGGGCGGCGGCGATCATGAACGTGCCCGCCTCGATCCGGTCCGGGATGATCTCGTGCTCCACGCCCGCCAGCTCCTCCACGCCGTCGATGACCACGCGCGGCGTGCCGGCCCCGGCGACCCGGGCGCCCATGGCGTTGAGGTAGTCCGCCAGGTCGGCGATCTCCGGCTCGCAGGCGGCCGACTCGATGACCGTCCGGCCTGCCGCCAGCGTCGCCGCCATCATCACGTTCGCCGTGCCCAGCACCGTCGAGCCGAACGGCCCGCCGAGAAAGATGTTCGCGCCCGTGAGCTTCTTGGCGCGGGCCACGATGTCCCCGCCGTCCAGGTCGATCTCCGCGCCCAGAGCGGCCAGGCCGCGAAGGTGAAGGTCCACCGGGCGCGAGCCGATGGCACACCCGCCGGGCATCGAGACGCGGGCCCCCTTGCGCTTGGCCAGCAGCGGGCCGAGCACGCACACGCTCGCACGCATCTTCCGCACGCGCTCGTACTGGGCGTGGCAGCGGCCCTCGTCCTCCACGTTCACCCGCAGATCGCCCTCGGCACTGTGCGAGACCGAAGCGCCCAGGTCGCCGAGCAGCTCGCCCATGCTGCGGATGTCGGCCAGCTCCGGCACGCCCCGGATCGTGCTGGGTCCCTCGGCCAGCAGCGAGGCCGCCATGATCGGAAGGGCGGCGTTCTTCGCGCCGCTGATCCGGACGGTGCCCTTGAGCCGCCCGCCGCCGTTGATCACGAGCTTGTCCATCGTTCTCCCTGCCGTCTCCCAGCAGCCCTCATGCCCAAAGGCCTACCATACCGCGCCGCGGCGCGGCGGGCAACCGCGCTACCCGCGACGCGACGCGACGACCGTGCGGTCCATGCCCTGGTGGTCGCGGACGATCCGCGGCTCCTCGAACGCGCCCGTCGCGGCGAGCAGGCCGCGGACCGCGTCCGCCTGGCCCTCGCCGAACTCCATCGCCAGCTTCCCGCCGGCGACCAGGAGCTCCCCCGCCGAGCCGATCAGCGGGCGGATCTTCTCCAGACCGTCGCCGCCGGCGAAGACGGCCACCGCCGGCTCGTGGCGGACCGTCTCGTCCACCGCCTCGCCGGCGGCCACGTATGGCGCATTCGCCGACAGGAAGTCCACCCGGCGCCAGTCCTCGCAGTCGTCGGGGACCTCCAGCAGGTCGGCCACGCGGCATCGGACGCGGCCGGCGAGGCCGTGAGCGGCGGCGTTCCCGGCGGCGAGCTCCACGGCGGCCGGCGAAACGTCCGTCGCCAGGACCGACACGTCCGGCACGTGCCTGGCCGCGGCGATCGCCACGCATCCGCTGCCCGTGCACGCGTCCCACATCCGTCCCGGGCGCCGCAGCGACCGAAGGTGCGCGACGGCCTCGGAGACCAGGACCTCCGTCTCCGGGCGGGGCACCAGCACGTCGGCCGTGACCTTGAACCGCATCGAGTAGAACTCCCTCCAGCCGACGAGATAGGCCACCGGCTCGTGCCTGCGGGCGCGGGCGACCAGCTCGCGGAAGCTCGCCAGCTCGTCGGGTGCGGGCTCGTGCTCGAAGCGGGTGTAGAGATCGATGCGCTCCCAGCCCAGGACGTGGGCCAGCAGCACCTCCGCGGCAAGCCGCGGCTCGCCCAGGCCGCCGGCGGCGAAGTACTCCCTCGTCCAGTTGATGAGCCGAAGGACGGTCCAGGGCTGATCCTGCACGGCCATGGGCCACGACGTACCACAAAGCCGCCGGCCCCGCAAGCGACGAGCCGCGACCGGCAGGGAGCGGGCCTCGCAGGGCGACAGCCCGTTCCTTCACGTTTGACGGATGATCAGCGCTGCCGGATCGGCAGGGCCTGTCTCCCCGTCGGCCGGGGGTTGCGGAACCGGCGCCGCGGCGCGCGAGCCGGGGGCGCGACGATCGCCTCCGTCGAGGCGAACACGACGCCCTTGGCCTCCATTCGTCCGCGGGCCATGCCGGCGGCGTCCGCGTCGACCGCCAAGGCGGCATCGTCGGCCAGGATCACGCCGAACCTGCGGCTGCGGAGGCCCACGGCCGCCTCGAGGATGCCGTGCGCCACGCCCGCCCCGCACAGCACGAACGTCGCCGGCGGCAGCTCCGTGATCAGCCGCTCGATCCGCGCGTGCGCGAGGATGTCCGTGAAACGCTTCTCGAAGATGACCTGCTGGTACCGCAGGAAGATGTCGGCCGGAAGGTCCGTCGTGTTGCGCTGTCCCAGGTTGATCCGCCGGCGGAGGACCGTCCCGGGGAGCTTGCGTTCTCCCTCGGTCCTCTCGACGCAGTGCGGCACGGCGGCCAGCGGGCCGAGCTCCCCTCGACGGACCCGCAGGACCGTGCTGATGACCGGGATGCGGTACGCCCTCGCCCAGGCGAACAGCCGGTAGATCTCTCGGGCCGTCCCCGCGGCCTCTCTGCTGTACAGGCTGCCGCCAGGGCGGAAGAAGTCGCGCTGCGACTCGATGTCCAGGAGTATGCGATCGGGGGGCATGACCGCCTCGTCTCGCGCTGACCCGGCGCCTTCATCGGCCTTCTCTCGTCTCTACACCATTCTAGGCCCCCCGTTGCCCACCCCGCGCCGTGTTCGGGCAAGCCCGCCGCAAGCCCAAACTCGGAATAATCCGCGTTTGGGTTCGTTTCGCATTTTTTTTGTAATCCACCGCTCTGCTTTTGCTTATGATCATCTTGAAGTGGTCGGTTCTCCACGGCTCACAGCGTGTCCGTGGATTCGTTGCCTCGTTAATTCGTTATCTGGAAAGATGTTATGTGCCGTCTTTTTCCCGTTGGCTTCCCTGCGCCCACGGCGGAGAAGGCGTGGGGCCCGCCGGGTCTCCTTGAACGCAACTGCCGCGCGCCGAGGGCGGAGCTCTTTACGAATCAACGAGTCAACGACCCCCCGAGTCAACGGTGCCTCCCCCGGCGGCACAAGAACGGTCAGTGTGTAATCATGATCCCCCCCGTAGCAGGCATATACATCTCGCGGGCCTTTTTGCACAACGAAAATCGGCGGATTCCAAAAAAACTGCGGCCTCGCCTGCTGACAAGGGCGGTCGTGGACTGGAGGTAGTAGGTCATAGGTCGTAGGTGGTAGGGGAACACCGTGAGACCGGATACCGTGGATCGTGAGACCATCGGGCCGGAATCGTCCTCGTCGTCGTGGTCGTCCTCGTCCTCGGCCGTGTCTTTTCCGTGTTCCGAGTTCCGACCTCTTTGGGGGCTGGCGGCCGTGCCGGCCGCCGTTAAACACTCCGCGTTCCGGGCAATCCTTCGCGGTCTGCTCTTCCCGGCTACTGGCTCCCGGCTACGGGCTACGACTCCCAAGTTCCGGGTTCCGAGTTCGTCATTCATCATTCATCATTCGTCATTGGCCAAAGCCCCGTTCCGGGTTCCCCCCCAAGAACGATAGACTTCCCCCGCCCCGGGCGGTATCTTGAATGAGACAAAAGGGCCTGCCGCTCACCGGGCGGCCAGCCGGGCGAACCGGCAGGAACAGACGGGGCGGTGAGTGAGTCCCGCTCGCCACGATGAGAGCGTTATCTCGTTGATCCGTTCATTCGCTTTCTTTCGTTGACTCGTTCAGTCGTTGACTGGTTATCTCGGCCGAGGCTTTGCCATTCGTCCGCATGCCGCTTGTCCGGCGGCGCCGGCTGCCTTCGGCCGGCGCCGCCGGTTCCGCGACTGCGAGTCAACGAATCAACGAGTCAACGAACCAGAACGAGTCAACGAGAATGACCTTGTTCGTCTTGACGGCACGGACCTCCTTTACCGTGACACACAAAGGAAATCCCCAGCAGCTCCGTGGCCCCGACCACGACATCCATGCCGCGGCGCGATCCCTGGGCCAGTCTCCGCAGGCCGCCTTGGAGCACCGCCTGGGCTTCCGAGCCCTCGGCCCCCTCAAGGCCGCCGTCCGGAGATCCTGCCACCTCTATGAACGATCGGACGCCCAACAAGGCACTTCAGGAGACGCGGACAGGGCGCGCTGTTGACCTTGAACGTTATGCGAGGCGATGACGATGAATAAACGCCTGCGCAAGAAGAAGCGAGTCGGTGAGTTTCGTGAGTTCGGATTCCCGGTCCGTTTCAGCTTCTCTTCACAGCTCTCCACGGAAGAGCGTAACTCGCTTCTCGATGACTGGATCCACTGTGCGATCGAAGCCAACGGCCTTGAGTTCGGTGGAGGCGGTACCTCGAACATATGGGAAGGCTTTGTTGCCTGTGACCGCCGAGGGTCAGCTACCGAGCAGCACCGACAACTGGTTGAGGAGTGGCTATCGAAGGAGCCCAGAGTCCTTCAACATGACGTCGGACCACTCATCGACGCTTGGCACGGAGATGCAGACTGCTGGTTGGCCCCGCAGATCGCATAGCAAAACGCTCCACCGGAATTGTCACTCGCTTTCGCTCGTGCCAATCCGGTGAGCTCCACGTTAGGAACCACGAACAGCCCGAGCAGGGCGACTCTCAGATGAACGACCCAGGCTCCAACTTCATAGCCGCCGAGCTCGCCGACGACGTGCGAGCCGCGGGGCGGAGTTCATATGGCAGATGCCAGTTCATGCGCTGTGGGTGAGCCGAAGGCTCATGAAGGACCGTCCCCTTGCCCTGGCTCCTCCGAGTGGCCGCCGCCCGCGTGGGGGATCATTCGGATCGGCGCCGCCCTGCTGACAGGCGCGGTGATCCTGATGTGCCTGGACATGCTTGTGTATCTCCGGCTCTGGCGACTGATCGTGGCGTGGAGGGGAATGCCGTCCCCAGGGCAGCTCCTGTCAACGATCTACACCGGCCTCCTGCCGATGGGTCTATCCGGCGCATCCTGCGTCGTGGCGACGTGGGCGGCCTTGCGAGCCAGGGGCAAGTACGCCGTGCTCGCGGTCGTGACGGCGGCGACCGCCGCGATTGTCGTTACCGTTCTGGTAGTCATGGTGCTGGTCCAATGGTGCCCGCTGGCCCTGCTGCCGGCTGTCGCCGGATGCGCTTGAGGGGCCGACCATGCAGGCAACGGCAAATGAGCCCACGAGTCGTCGGCGAGCACATCCCGGCCGCGCAGCGTGGTTCCTCTGTGTGGGCCTCCTGCTCTCGGCGATCGCCCTGGGCTTCGGGGCGTGGTTCACCTGGAGGGTGGTCGCGTTCTACTCTCTCTGCGCGAGGGACCCGGAATACCTCTCGGTGACCGACCCGGCCGGCCTGACACTCTGGTGCGTGGCCAGGACCGTCCCTCCGTTGGTCTGCGCGGCGATTTCGATGATCTGCGCCGTGATCGGGCTCCCGTCGCCGGTTCGCTGGCATGCCCGCCTGGCGCTGAGCGAATTCATCATGAGCTGCCTGGCCGCCATACTCCTGCTGCTGTGCTACTGGGCCGCGTGGGGCCCGCTCTACTACGTGACGAAGCCCAGCGGATGAGAGCTCAAAGCCAGCGATGAACCCCCGGCCTAGCGCGGTCGGGCTTGCTGACAGAAAAACAGGGTCAGAAGTGCTGCCCGAATCCGGCCCGTTTTGAGCCAGGCGCTTTTTTGGCAACGGCGCGGCCCCGATATGGGGCAGGTCGGCCGCGACGGCGGCGGGGGGCGGGATCACGGCCAGTATTCGTGGATGAGCCAGAGGGCGGTCGCCAGGAGGATGAGGCCGACGACCATGTAGGCCAGGAGATAGAGCACCTCCCACGGCAGGCGGCGGAGGTCGTGGGTGCGGATGGTCTTGTAGACGACCCCGACGGCCGCGCAGAGCGGCAGAAGGAGCCACAGCTCGCTGTTGAAGCCGAGTGCCACCGGGTTGTAGAACAACAGGGCGATCACTTCTTGGGGGCCTCGGCTTTCCGGGCGGGTCTTTCGCCCTCGGGGGGCGGCTCGCCGCGGACGCCCATGATCGAGAGCATCAGGGCGTCGAAGATGCACATGAGATTCAGCAGTCCGGCCACGCCGGCGTACGCCCTGGCGGCGGTGTCGGCGGGCGTCACCAGCGCGACGCCCTCTGCCTGGAGCTTGGCGTCCAGGACGGCCTGATCGTGCGGGTCGCGGAGATTGAGTCGTTCGTTGGCGAGGAGCCTGTCGTAGACCTCTCGCTGTCGCTGCCAGCCGATGAGGCCGTGCACGCCGGTGAGCATCTCGGCGACGAACCACCACCGCTCGCGGACGGAGTCCACGGTCAGGACGCCGCCGATGGCCACGCCCGACCAGAACAGCGCGCCGATGGTCACGAAGATGATGATCCCTCGCTTGACGCGGCCGAGGTACATGTGGCCGGCCCCCGGCACGGCGGCGGCCAGCAGCAGCGTCAGGAACGGCAGCGAATTCGGTTTCTCAGACTGCTTCGCCATATCGTGCTACCTGAAGACAAGGCCGCGTAATTTCGCTGAAACCTTTCGGCCTGTCAAGTCATATGTGTATGAAGGCCCGATGCGTGATGGAGCGGCCGGCGCAGCCGCCCGGGCAGGACCGGCGTGCCCGCCGATCCGCGGCGGGTCTCGAGTCCATCGCGCGGCCGGGAACGTGCCTGCGTTTCCGGCCCCCAACGAACCACGATGAGTTCGCGCGCCCGCGCGTGCGGCCGGCGGCGGGTCCGCGCGCCGAGCAGGAACAAGGAGCAATGCCATGACCACGTGCAGGAACCTGACAATCGTGTCTATCTTCGTGCTGAGTGCGGCCCGGTGCGTCTCGCCGGCCGCGGCGCCGAGAGCGTCCGAGCCGGCCGAAGCGAGAAGCCCCGTCAAGAAGCTCCCGTCGCTGGCGAACACGAGCGTGTCCATTCCGTGGCGTGAGCTTCGGGGGCTCCTGGAGGCCGCCCGCGGCCCGGGCGAGCCGCAGCCGCCGGTGTCCTACGTCTTCTCGCCCGCATCGTACGCCGCGACGGTGACGGGCGATTCCGCCAGGATCGTCGGGCGATGCGAGGTGGACGTGCTGACGGACACGTGGGCGCTGGTGCCGCTGGGCCCGGCGGCGGGTGTCTTGCGGAAGGCCACCATCGACGGCAAGGCGTGCCCCGTCGTGATGCGGGACAAGGCGCTGCACGCGCTGCTTGCCGGCAAGGGCGCCAGGAAGCTCGAGATCGAGCTGGAGGCGCCCGTCAGCCGCGCCGAGGGCACGAGCAGCTTCCAGGCGCCGCTGGTGCCGAGCCCCATCGTCACGCTGACGACGACGATCCCGCGAGCCGGGCTGGAGGTCCGCGCCGCCTGCGCCTCGGCGGTGAAGCTGTCGGAGGCCGGCGGCAAGACCACGGCGGTCAGCAGCCATCGGGGCGGCTCGCCGGCCGGCATCTCCTGGCGCGTCCGACCGGTGAGGCCGAAGGCGCTGCCCACGCGGACCTACGCCGACATCGAGACGCTGGTCAGCCTGGACGACGGGCTCGCCCGGTCGGCCGCCGACGTGCGTCTCCAGATCGTACACACCCCGCTGGCCAAGCTCCGCCTGCACGTCGATCCGAAGGCCGTCATCCTCTCCGTGACCGGCGAGGCCGTCAGCGGGTGGGACCTGGTGGCCGAGAAGGGCGGCAAGGTCGTGGAGGTGACCTTCGCGGCCGCCGCGGCGGGCGAGAGGGCGCTGAAGGTCGTCACGGAGCGGGACCTTCCCGCCGCCGGCGGCGAGCTGGCCCTCGAGATGGTCCGGGTGGACGGCGCGAAGCGCGACCGCGGCACGGTGGCCGTCGCGTCGGCCGGCGGCTGGGAGGTCAAGCCCGCCCGGACCAGCGCCGAGCGGATCGGCGTCAGCCAACTGCCCGCGGCGCTGCGCAAGGCGGCCGGGACGGGGCTTGAGCTGGCCTATCGCTACCGCGAGGCGCCCGCGAGCGTCTCGCTGGCCGTCGCCCGCCCGAAGCGCCTGCCCGCCAGGATCCATGCCGATACCGCCACGCTCGTCACCGTCGAGTCCGGGCGCATCCGGTGCCGCGCCGACATCCGCTACGACATCCTCCACGCCGGCGTCGACACGCTTGGCATCGGCCTGCCCGACGGCGCGGAGCTGCTGGGCGTCTCGGCGCCGACCCTCCGCCAGACGCAGGTCGTCAAGGAGGCCGGGAAGCGAACGCTTCTGATCGACCTGAAGGACATCGCACGCGGCGGCTGCGAGCTGAGCGTGTCGTACGAGAAGCGGCTGGGCGACAAGGAGGCGTCTCCCGTCGTGCCGCTGCTGTCGCACCCCGCGGCCGTGCAGGACCGCGGCAGCGTCGGCATCGAGGTCCGCGGCGGGCTGGAGATCAAGGCCGCCGCCAAGGCCGCCGAGCGCGTGGACGTCAAGGAGCTGGCCGGCTCGCTGTGGGGCTCGGCCCGCTCGCCGCTGCTGATGGGCTTCCGGTATGCCGCACCCGGCGCGAGCATCGCGTTGAGCATCACCCGGCACAGGGACGTGGACGTGCTCGTGGCGATGAGCGACGTGTGCGAGGCGGCCACCACGATCACACCCGACGGCAAGAGCATCACGAAGATGATGTTCATCCTGCGGAACAACCTCAAGCAGTTCATGAGGCTCAAGCCGCCCGCCGGCGCGGAGGTGTGGAGCGCGTTCGTGAAGGACCATCCGGTCACGCCGGTCCGCACGGCCGACGGCGACGTGCTCGTCCCGCTGGTCCAGAGCGACGCCGAGGAGGAGGACCGGGACGATGACGAGGACGCCCAGAGCTACCGCGCCCGCCGCGACCGCCGGCGCCGCGAGCGGCTGAACGAGCCGCTGCGAGCAGAGACGCCCCGCCGCCGGGAGGAGCGAGTCAGGAAGCTCCGCCAGGCCAGAGACGACGCGCCGGCTGAGCTGAAGCCCTACGACGTCGAGATCGTCTTCGTGACGCCGAAGGTCAAGCTGGCCGAGAAGGGCGAGCTGAAGGTCGCGCTGCCCGAGTGCGACATCCCCACGGGCCACCTGGCCTGGGCGGTGTTTCTGCCGACGCGGCTGCGCGTCGTGGACGCCGAGGGCAACCTGAAGGAGGTATCGAGCTTCACGCTGCCGTTCAGGCACTTCGCCGACGCCAAGTACGCCCGCCGCCTCGGACACGCCCAGGAGCTTGCCAAGGCCCAGGCACTACAGCAGCAGGTCAACAAGCTCGCCGAGGCGCAGAAGCAGCTCGCCGAGCTGGCCGTCGCCGCCAAGGCCCAGGGCGTCCTGCCCGTCCGCGTCGAGGTCCCCATCACCGGCCAGGTGTCCCGCTTCGAGAAGCTCCTCGTCGTCGACGAAACGCCGGAGATGACGCTGACCTATCGAAGGAAGATCGACTGAGGCAGATTGCGAATTGCGAATTGCGAATTGCGAATTGCGGACTTGTCGGTCCGGAAGGGCCGATGCGGCTACTTCGCTTCGCCGACGCGCTACAGCCGCCACGGCTGGCGGTGGGCTCGCCTGAGCATGCGGGTGGCCTCGGA
>CAYRVX010000033.1:0-19452 GCA_964427875.1 uncultured Planctomycetaceae bacterium | reverse complement strand
GCTACAGCCGCCACGGCTGGCGGTGGGCTCGCCTGAGCATGCGGGTGGCCTCGGAGTCGCCGGTGAAGTCCTCCCTGGCCGGGTCCCAGACGACCTTCCGCCCGAGCCGTATGGCGATGTCCGACACGTGGCTGATGATGTCGCTGTGCACGGCGTCGTCGATGTTGCTGACGGGCTGCACTCGGGTCTTGACGGCCTGAGCGAAGTTCTGGCCGTGGCCCCTGCTGACGGGCAGGTGGACGTCGCCGGGCTTGAGCTTGACCTTCAGCAGCGAGGCCGGCTCGGCCTGGATGCCGCCGCGGGAGATGCCCACCCAGCCCTTCGTGCCGGTGAACCGGGTGTAGTTGCCCCCGGGGGTGAACTTCATCTTCACGCCGTTGGCGAAGCGGATGTCCACGTCCCACTTCATGACGACGTTGTTGCGGCCCTGGGTGGGGATCGTCGCCGTGCCCTCGACCTCCCACGGCCCGGTCAGGTGCGTGTCGTAGCCCCACTGGAGGATGTCCAGCGGGTGGGCGCCCCAGCCGGCGATGAACCCGATGGCGTAGTCGTAGTCGTGCCACCAGGCGTCGCCGCCGGCGGCCTGCCCGCAGTAGGGCCGCCAGAGCGCCGGGCCCAGCCACATCTCGTAGTCCAGCCCGTCGGGAACGGGCTGGGGCTTCAGCGACCCGCCGGGGTGGCTGTCCGGGGCGCGGACGAGGATCTCCTTCACCTCGCCGACGTAGCCGCTGCGGACGAGCTCGCAGCCGAAGCGGCAATGCCGGCTGGATCGCTGCTGCGTGCCGTACTGGAAGACGCGCCCGTACCGCTTGACGGCCTCGCGGCAGATAAGGTCCTCCCGCAGGCAGACGCCGAGGGGCTTCTCGCAGTAGACGTCCTTTCCGGCCCTGGCGGCGGCGACGGTGTGGTGCACGTGCCAGTGGTCGGTCGAGGCGACGGCGACGGCGTCGATGTCGTCGCGGGCCAGCAGGTCGCGGAAGTCGACATAGGCCTTGCACTTTCCGCGCTGGGCCCAGCGCTCGCGGCGGCTCTCCCAGCAGTCGCAGGACGCCACGACCTCGCCGCCCACGGCGCCGATGGCCCCGCCGCGCCCGCCGCAGCCGATCTTGCCCACCGTGACCCGCTCGCTGGGGGCGTTGCGGCCGAAGACGGTTGCGGGCACGATCGCGGGAAAGGCCGCCACGCCCGCCGCCGCGCGGCGAAGGAAACCGCGACGCGAGATCAAAGTTGACTTCCGCATGCTTCACTCCTTCCGCGTCTATGGGCGCCCCGCAGGGCGCCGGTCGATCATTGCGGGCCCCTCGCCCGCCTTCACGCTTTCCCCTTGGGCATCTCGAGGCTGCGAAGGCGAGGCCGGTCCTTGGCGGCCTCGATCTCGGCGATCGTCTTGCGGACCAGCTCGATGTGCTCAGTCAGGCCGCGCGCCTCTCGATGGCTGAGCAGCTTCCGCTCGAGCTCCCTCAGCTCGGGCAGCATCGGCTTCGCCGCCCCGCCGTACATCCGGAGGATCCTCAGGCACTCGCTGATCCGGTGCCTCTTGCCCCACTTGTCTATCTCCATGACCTTCAGGCACAGGGGCATGCCCTCCCTGACGCGATGCCTGGCCAGCAGCTCCAGGCCCCGCAGGCGGATTCCGCTGGCGAACATGACGCCGCTGGGGGCCGGCTCGATGATGGCCCGGTGGATCGCCGGCATGATCGGCTTGAGCTCCTCGTAGCTCATGTGCTTGTAGAGGGAGCCCACGGCGCCGCGCGCCCGGCCGTCGTCGTTGCGGAGCAGCCTCTCGACGGCCGGGTAGAGCAGCCGCTTGTCCACGCCGTCCAGATCGCGCGAGATGAGCCCGACCATGCGCAGCGCCCCGCCGGGATAGAACAGGCAGAAGCTCAGGTACCTCTGCGTGAACTGCCTGGGATCGCCCTGGTCGTCGCGCGAGGCGAGCTTGAGCAGGTCGGGCACGGACTTCCTGGCCGCAGGGCCGATGCCCGCCAGGGCGTAGGAGGCCTGGATGCGCAGCCACACGTCGCGATGCGCCAGCAGCCTGGTCAGTGCGCCCACCGCGTCGGCGGCCCGGCGCTTCAGGGCGCCGAGGGCCTGGCAGGCGCCGTAGCGCACGTTGAGGTCGTCCGCGTCGAGCATACCGATCAGTTGCCCAACGACGTTGGCGGGTTTCTCGGCCAGCGCCGCGGCGGCCCTGTGACGCACGGCGGGCGACCAACTGCCCAGGCACTCGATCAACTGCTTGACGCTCCTGGGGCGATACGGCTCGATGCCCCTGTGCCAGGAGCTGAAGCCCCGGCCGGCCTCGATCGCCTCGCTCAGCTCGCGTCCCGTCAGCTCGTTGGCCCTGCTCGTGCCCTTGCCGGTGATGTAGAGCTTCTTCAGCGGCAGCGCGCAGGGGAGCACGTACGCGCCGGTGCAGTCCCACGAGCCGTACTTGTGCTCTCCGCCGCCCATGCCGGCCCCGCCCTGGTAGGGGAAGCCGCCGTCGTGCCGCCGCGCGAGGTCGTAGTACCACCGCTGCTCCTTGAGGAACGCCGCGGCCGCCTCGGGACCGGCGCGGTTGGCGCCCAGCGGGCCCCACAGGAAGCTGAAGTAGTTGCCCGTGTGGCCCCTCTCCCGCTCGCCGTAGGAGGCCACGGTCATCCTGGAGAAGAAGCGCGCGCCTTGCGGGCGGCCCTGGAGGTCGAAGAGGACCGCGCCGATGGAGTTCTTCCCGTTGTCGTCGTGGACCTGCCAGCCCGGCCGGTGGTCGCCGTAGGGAATCGCCCCCTTGCCGACGTAGAAACCGAAGAACGTGTTGGCCTTCTCGATCGCCTGCCGGACGGCCTCGTCCTTCACGCCGCACTTGCGGGCCAGCACCAGCGAGAGGTGGCAGATCAGGCCGGCCTGGTTGAGGGCGCCGTAGCCGCCCAGCCGGCCGTGAAGCGCCCCGTTGTTCAGGTCCGGCCAGGCCATGCCGTGGCCCCACGAGCCGACGCCGCTCTGGCCGTTGGCGATGTTCACCGAGTACTCCCGGATCGCCGGCAGCACGGCCTTGTCGCCGGTCGCCAGGTGGTATTCCGTCAGGAAGAGGTTCGTGTACCCCCAGTGCCAGGCCGCCATGCCGCTGCCGCCGTGCAGCTTGAGCTTGAGGTCGCGCGGCCCGGCTTGGCGGGCATAGTCCCTCACGAGGCGAAGGTACTCCTTCCTGCCCGATGCCAGAAGGGCCAGCGCGTTGATCTTCCCGTCGATGCCGCCCTTCATGTGCGCGGCGATGTGGCGGCAGCCGGCGGCCAGGACCCTACGGGACTTCGGGCAGTTGTACGGGGCCGTGTCGCTGTAGCCGCCCAGAACGCCGAGCTTGATCTGCACCTCCTGCTGTTTGCCCTCCCGCCAGCGGATCAGCTTCAGGGCGCCTTTGTTCTCGGGCGTTTCGGCCTCGGTGATCGCTCGTCCGAGGCCCTTTCGGGCGTCTTCGCTGAAGCGCTTGCCGTTGACGCCGAGAATCACGTCGCCCACGCGCAGGACCCCGTCGGCGGGCGAGCCCGTGTCTACCTTCGTGATGAGGATCTGCCGGCTGTCCGTGGTCTCCAGGTTCCAGCCCCAGATCCACCCCCTGGCCCCGGTGGGCCCGAGGTTCCAGTCGTGCCTGTCGTCCTTCGCGCCGCCTTTGGTCAGGTCCGGGACCGGCGGCTTCCTCGCCGCGACACAGACACCGGTGCCGCCGCCCAGCAGCAGGACCAGCCCAGCAGCCAGCAGGCCACGGACACGGGAGCTTCTCATCTCGCTTTACCTTTCTCTTCTCTTTGCGTCACTGCATGCCGCCTCGCTGCGGCCTACCGCACCACGTCGAAGTAGTGCCCGAAGAACGCCTCCGGATCGACCTCGCAGGCGACGGTGTGGGGCCCGTCGTCCTCGGATTCGCGGAAGACGGTCCAGCCCATCGTGGGGGGGTTCAGCGACACCTCGACATTGCCCTGGCGGTACCGGCAGAGGTCCGGCTGGAAGATGCACGCGGCCGCGAGGGGGTCGTGGAAGCAGATGCGGTCGCGCCGCTGGAACCACACCTCGGCGAAGTCGCGCACGGGCTGGAGCGCCTTGGCGGTGAACTTCCGGCGGCAGAGGTCGGCGTCCATCATGCATTGCGTGGTCACGTCGAGGCCGAAGCTGACGTGCCGCGGCGGGGCGGACCGGTGCCCCGCGCCGTAGACGACGGCCGTGGCGTGCGGGTCGCCGATGGCGTTCCACTCGCCGCCCATCCCGCGGAAGAACCGCCCGCACATCAGCACGAGCCGCTTGAGCATGGCGGGGACCTCCGGGTCGGCCGCGAAGAGCACGCCGAGGTTGGTCATCGGCCCGGTGGCCAGCAGCGTGATCTCGCCCGGGTCGCCGCGGATCGTCCGCCGCAGGAACTCGACGGCCGTGCCGACGGGGAAGTCGCGCCGGCGGTCCCACTCGCCGAGCGCGCGGGCCTGGGGGGCGGCCCTCTGGCGCATCTCGATCAGCATCGCCTCGGGGCAGCCGGCGTGGACGGGGACGTCGCCGCGCCCGGCGTTGCGGCAGACGGCCGAGACCATCTCCGCCCGCTTGTCCGGCTCGCCGGTCGCCGTCGTGACGCCCAGAAGGTCGCATCGCTCCTGGCAGAGCAGGTACGCCAGGGCGACCGCGTCGTCGATGTCGCTGCCGATGTCCGTATCAAACAGCACCTTCACCTTCTCGTCGGCCATCCCTCTCGCTCCTTGTCGCCATCGTCAGTCGGCCTGCTTGCCCCGTTTCATCGCGATGACGCCCGTCCGGGCCAGTTCGCCGATGCCGTAGGGCCTCACGAGGTCGACGAACGCTTCGAGCTTCTCCTCGGGCCCGGAGAGCTCGACGATGACGTTCTTTCTCGCAACGTCGACGACGCGCCCGCGGAAGAGGTTCACCAGCTCGATGATCTCCGGGCGTTTTTCGGCCGGGGCGTGGATTCGGCAAAGCATCAGGTCGCGCTCGACGTAGCTGACGTCCTGGAAGTCGCGGACCTTGACCACGGTGACGATCCTCTCCAACTGCTTGCGGATCTGCTCGAGGACGCGGTCGTCGCCCACGGCGACGATGGTCATTCGCGAGAGGCTCTCGTCCTCGGTCCGGCCGACCACGAGCGAATCGATGTTGAACCCGCGTGCGGCGAACATGCCCGCCACGTGGGCGAGCACGCCCGGTTCGTTCTGAACGAGTGCCATTATCACGTGTTTCATGATCGTTCTCCGCTGGGGCCTCTCAGGCCAGCTTGCCCAGGTCCATCTCGTCGAGGCTCTTTCCGGCCGCGACCATGGGGTAGACGTTCTCCTCCGGCTCGACCTCGACGGCGACGACGACGGGCCCGTCGTGCTTGAGGGCCTCGTTGAGGCCGTCGGAAAGCTCGGATCGGTCTCTGATCCTCATCCCGCGGGCGCCGAAGCCCTCGGCCACCAGGGCGAGGTCCGGGCACGGGTGCTTCACGGCCGAGTAACGCTTCCCGTAGAACAGGTCCTGCCACTGGCGGACCATGCCGAGATAGCCGTTGTCGAGGACGACGAACTTGACGGGCATGTCGTTGTGCACGGCCGTGATGACCTCGCTCATCGTCATCCCGAAACTGCCGTCGCCGTCGATGTCGATCACCGTCGCGCCGGGATTGCCGAACTGGGCGCCGATGGCGGCGGGGCAGCCGTAGCCCATCGTGCCGAGTCCGCCGGAGGTGAGGATCTGCCGCGGCCGGCGCCAGCCGTAGAACTGCGCCGCCCACATCTGGTGCTGGCCCACGCCCGTGGCGATGATGGCGTCGTGGCCGGTCAGCTCGCCGAGCATCTCGACGACCTCCTGCGGCTTGATGTTGCCGCCGGTCTCGTACGTCAGCGGGTACTGGCGCTTCAGCTCGGCGATCCTCGCCACCCACGGCGAGCGGTCCGCGGGCTGGACGTGCTCGAGCATCTCCGCCAGGATGAACTTCGCGTCGCCCACGACGGGGATGTCAACCTGCACGTTCTTCGAGATCGAGGTCGGGTCGATGTCGATGTGGATGGTCTTCGCCTTGGGGGCGAACGTCTCGACCCTGCCGGTCACGCGGTCGTCGAACCTGGCGCCGACGGCGATGAGGCAGTCGCACTCCTGCACGGCGTAGTTGGCGTAGGCCGTCCCGTGCATGCCCAGCATCTTCAGCGACAGCTCGTCGCTCTCGTCCACCGCCCCGAGCCCCAGCAGGGTCGTGGTGACCGGGAGCTTTCCCTTGGCGGCCAGGGCGCGGAGCTCCTCGGCCGCCCCGGAGATGATGACGCCGCCCCCGACGTACAGGACGGGCCTGTCGGCGGCGTTGATCGCCTCGGCGGCGGCCCGGATCTGGCGAATGTGCCCGCCGCCGCGGGGCTTGTACCCGGGCAGATCCAGTTCCAGGTCCGGCTCCTTTGCGGGCTTGGCGGCGGTGGCGTCCACGGCGATGTCGACGACGACCGGCCCGGGCCGGCCCGTGCGGGCGATGTAAAACGCCTCCTTCACCGTCCGCCCGAGGTCTTCGACCCGCGTGACGAGGAAGTTGTGCTTGGTGACCGGGCGCGTGATGCCGGTGACGTCGGCCTCCTGGAAGGCGTCGTTGCCGATCAGTTGGCTGCGGACCTGGCCGGTGAACGCCACCAGGGGCACCGAGTCCATGTTGGCCGTGGCCAGGCCGGTCACCAGGTTCGTCGCCCCCGGGCCGCTCGTGGCGATCACCGCGCCCGTCCTGCCCGTGGACCGCGCGTAGCCGTCGGCCATGTGCGCCGCGCCCTGCTCGTGGCGCGACAGGACGAACCTCAACGGCGATTCGTACAGCACGTCGAAGATCGGGATCACCGCCCCGCCGGGGAAGCCGAAGAGGATCTCCACGCCCTCTTCCAGGAGCACCTCGTTGAAGATCTGCGCGCCGGTCAGGTCCGCGAAGCCCCGAGCCGCGCCGCCGCTTGTGTCTTTCTTGTCTGTCATGGCTCTACCTTCGTATCGTCCTCACAGAGATCACTAACATACACCCCTCCGCCGCCGAGCGAAACCCAGGCGCCGGGAACGAGACCATGGCCGCCTGAAGGGTGTCGCCCGGGGGCACCGGGCATATCGGAGTGCCGGCCGCTGCGCACGTGCCCCGCGCAGCGACCTATAGTACAACGACGACGAGCAGGACACGCAGGGACTCCCCGCCCCGGCCGATCCCGGCCGACCGTAACGCCCGAGATGGATTCCTGCGCCCGTTCATCATCGCCTTCATACTATCTCGTCGGCCGGCCGGCTGTCAAGCTTTCACGCAAAAAAACGCATGACGTGGCGGTCGGTCGATGATTGTCTTGACGATCAAGTACTCCTTGGCGACACTGTATGAACAGGATCTCCGCCGGCCAAGAAGTGGCCGACAGGTGACAGCATGATCTCCCTCATCGAAGCGTTGAACTTCCGCTGCCTTCGGCGCATCCGGCAGCCTTTGTCTCGTTTTCACGTGCTTGTCGGTCCCAACGGCAGCGGCAAGACGACGTTCTTGGACGTCGTGGCTTTCCTTGGCGACCTTGTCTCCCAGGGCCTCGAGCTTGCTCTGGACCGGCGCGGGGGGGACTTTCGTGACCTGGTTTGGGGCAGGAGCGACAGCTACCTCCAACTGGCCATTGAAGCTCCCATTCCCGAGGAGCTGCAGCGAACGTTGGAGAAACCCCAGGCTGTCATCCGCTATGAAATCTGGATTGGCCCCAACCATACCGCCAGGACGGGCGACGTGACGATTCTCGGAGAGCACGTCTTCTTGACCAGCGAAGGCCACGACTCTCGGGCTCGGCTACCACGGAAGATCCTTCAGTATCCGTGGCCGGGTCCTGGCATTGTTCCCGTGATGGACAAAGGGCTCAATGGGGAAACTCGGTTCTGGTACGAGCGGCCGCCAATTCCAGGCAGGGAGCACCTGCCGCTCAACCTCCCCTTGGACAAGACAGCGCTGGCCAATCTTCCGGCCGATAGCACCGCGTTCCCGATTTCGCTCTGGTTCAGGGAGATGCTCACGGAGGGCGTACAGCCGCTCGTCCTCAACAGTTCGATCCTGCGCAAGGCCAGTGCATCGCGGTATAGGCATGCTGCCAAGCTGGACGGCTCCAATCTCCCTTGGGTCATCGAGCATCTGGCTTTGACGGCACCCGATCGGTTCCAGGAATGGATCTCTCACCTTCAGACTGCTCTTCCGGACCTGGAGGGCATTCGCACGGTTGAGAGGGAGGACGACAGGGATCGCTATCTGGTGCTCCAGTACGGCGGAGGGCTGGAGGTCCCGTCGTGGGGCGTTTCGGACGGCACACTGAGAATGCTCGCACTGACGCTTCCCGCCTACCTACCTGAGACGAAAGGGATCTATCTGATCGAGGAGCCGGAGAACGGTGTGCATCCACGGGCCGTCGAGGCGATATTCGAATCGCTTTCGTCCGTGTACAATGGGCAAGTTCTGTTGGCCACGCATTCCCCCGTACTTCTCAGCTCCGCCGATGTGAAGACCGTGCTGTGTTTCACGAAGAAGGACAGCGGAGAGACCGCCATCCAACGGGGGGATGAGCATCCGAAGCTCGCGGAATGGCGTGGGGATCCGAACTTGAGCGTTCTCTTTGCTGCCGGCGTCCTGGGCTAATGCGCAACGCGGAGAAGAAAGACCTCATCGTCCTTGTAGCTGACGGGGCAATGGAACAGGCCATGCGGGGGATCCTCTCTCGGTACCGGGCCCTGGGGGCTTCTCGGTTCTCCTTCGACATCATCGGTCATCCGGAGAAGGACCCGGGTTGCCGCAGGAAAGCCGATGCCTTGCTCCGGAGTTTCTCGTCTCTCTACGCCCATGCGTTGGTCATGTTTGATCGAGAGGGCTGTGGCAAGGAAGACGAGCCCCGAGAATCTCTTGAGATCGCCGTGCAGCACCGCCTGTCGCGCGCAGGTTGGGGGGACCGGGCGCAGGTGATCGTCCTTGACCCGGAACTCGAGATATGGGTCTGGAGCGACTCTCCCCACGTCGAGGCCGCCCTCGGCTGGGCAGATCAGGAGTTACGGTTGAGGAAATGGATGCGCCAGAAAGGCTTCCTGCGCCGTGAAGAGACCAAGCCGCATCGGCCCAAGGAAGCTTACGAAGAGGCCATCCGGACGGTCGGCAAATCGAAGTCCCGGCGCGTCTTCCGACAGCTCGCCGAAAGGGTCAGTCTGAAGCGCTGTCAGGATCCGGCCTTCCTGAAGCTGAGGGACGTTCTTCGGCGATGGTTCCCTCCGGCCGGCTCGTGAAGCAACGTGTGCGGCGCTACGGCTTATTCGGCTCTTCGCGGGGTTGCGTTTCCGGCCAGGGGGGCGTGAAGAGGTGCTTGTCGGTGAGGAGTTGCTTCTCGATGCCCGGGCCGCTCCACTTGAGGTACGCGCCGAAGTCCCCGCCGCCCTGGAAGAACTCCATCCGGATCGGATGGAGCCCGGCGGCCAGGTCGATCGACGCGGTCGATTCCGCGATGGACCGGGCCCTCCAGTCGTTGACGATCTGCTTGCCGGCCACCCACAGGCGGACGCAGTCGTCGCTGGCCGCGTAGAAGGTGTACCTGCCGGGCGCGGGGATGCGGACCTGCCCGGTCCACCGGACGGAGATCTGGTCGCTGCGGCCGTCGGGATACGGGCTCCTGCCGCTCTCGATGAGGATGCGAGAGTCCAGCCGCTCGAAGAGGAGCTTTTCGAAGTTCTCCCCGCTGTAGTAGCTTGCCCGCAGCCCCTTGCGGATCAGCCCGAGCGAGACGACCATCCTGCTGGCGGCCCGCGCCTCGGCCTCGTCCTCGGAGGTCAGCGCTTTGCTGACCTTGGCCTTCAGCAGCTCCGCGGCCTTCGGGTCGCCGGTGAGCTTGGCGAAGGCGTTCGGATCGCCCCCGGCTGCTCGTTCATGGGCCGCCGCCAGGATGCCGAAGGCGTCCACGTGCTTGGCGAACGGCTCGTCCTTGACGCTTGCGTAGAGCTCGCCAATTGCGGCGGGTGGAATGTGCTCGGCCAGGTCCCGCAGCCCTTCCAGGAGCGCCGAGCGCAGCGGCCCGGGAGGTTCGCCCTTCAGCCGTTCGTAAAACGCCGTGGCGGCCTCGGCGTCAGTGAGCTTCACCAGCAGTCCCACGGCCTTGGCGGCGGCCTTTTTGGGCCCGGTTCTCACGGCCTTGCGTAGGAGGATGATGCCGATGCGGCCGGCATCGGTGAGCGTGCTGGCGGCGATCTGGGACGCCTCGACGGTGTCGCTGCCGAGGAGCCTGATCGCGTGTGCGAGCTGGGCGGCCTGGCGTTTGGCGGTGCGAAGGCGGCCCATCAACCGGTTCAGGCTCTCCAGCCGGGGGTCTCCGGCGAAGGCCGTGCGCATCTCGATCGCGAGCTTCCACGCCCGGGTGAACTCCCCGCGAGCTTCCAGGTCGGCGATGCGTTGAAGCTCCTCATCGAACCGCCGGGCCCGGCCCGGCGCCGTGGCCGGCTGCGTGCCCGCGGTCGCCGGCCGGGAGGAGGGGGCCGTGGTCGGCTGCGCCGCCGGGCGATTCGAGGGCCGCCGCGTGACCGGCCGGGACGTGCGCCCGGGCCTCCTTCTCGCCGGCGCCGCGGGCTTGTCCTTCGCGCAGCCCCGCAAGAGGAGGGCACAACACGACGCCAGCGCGAGCTGCTTCGTCCGGCTCACTGCTTCGGCCTCCGGACTCTGTCACGTTGCGGGCGAACTTGCCGGCCGGGCGACAGGAGGCGGCCCGTCTCCTCTCGCGAGCGGAAAGGTACACTGCCCGAAGGCGGGAAGAACACGGTCACGGGCGGGACCGCTCTGGCTCCTCCATACGGCCGAAAGGCGTCACAACGTGGAGCGCCCCGCAGAAGGGCTTTGCACGGCGGCTTGCTTATCAGCGTCGCGGGCGTGCCTCGTTGACGACCAGTTTGCGCCCGTCCATGTCATTGCCGTTCAGTGCTTCCATAGCGGCCCGGGCCTCGTCGTCGTTCGGCATTTCCACGAAGCCGAAACCGCGCGAGCGGCCGGTCTCCCGATCCGCGATGACCTTGGCCCTTTCCACGGCCCCGTAAGGGGCGAAGAGCGCCTCCAACTCAGGGTCGGAAATGCCGTAGGGAAGGTTACCCACGTAGATGTTCATCATGACACTCGCTCCGTACGGCCGGCCCGATTGCCGCTTCCTGAAGGTCCAACTGGGCCGCGCCGCAATCCGAAAAACGCAAAGCCGATTCTTTGCACAAGACCATATGCTGGTGCGGCGCCGGGAAAAAGTCAAATCGAAACTTGGCCGCGCTGCGGGAATCCCGAGAGCAAGCCCCCGGCCGGATCGATCCCGGCCGGCCGCGATCGCCCGGCTCACCGGCGCGCCGAGAACCTGTACACCGTCGTCTGCCGGTACGTCTCGCCGGGCCCCAGGACCGTCGAGGGGAACTCCGGCCGGTTGGGCGAGTCCGGGAAGTGCTGCGTCTCCAGGCAGAACGCGCTGCGGTACGGGTAGGCCCGCCCGCCCTTGCCGACCTGGCTGCCGTCGAGGAAGTTGCCCGCGTAGAACTGGATGCCCGGCTCGGTGGTCAGCACCTCCATGATGCGTCCGGTGGTCGGCTCGTGCACCCGGGCGGCCGGGGCCGGCGAGCCGTCGGCGCCGTTGAGCACCCAGTTGTGGTCGTAGCCGCCGGCGAGGGCCAACTGCTCGTCGTCGGCGTCGATCCGCTCGCCGATGGCCGTCGGCTGCCTGAAGTCCATCGGCGTGCCCGCGACGCCTCTCAGTTCGCCCGTCGGGATCAGGTAGGCGTCCACGGGCGTGAAGCGGTCCGCGTTGATCAACATCTCGTGGGCCAGGTTGTCGCCGGCGCCCGCCCCGGCGAGGTTGAAGTACGAATGATGCGTCAGGTTCAGGACCGTCTTCCTGTCGGTCGTGGCCGTGTAGTCGATCCGCAGCTCGTTGTCGCCGGTCCACGTGTAGACGACCGTCACGGAGAGGTTGCCCGGGTAGCCCTCCTCGCCGTCGGCGCTCAGGTAGGTCAGTTCGAGCGAGTCTTCCTTCTCTGACTCGATGGCCTTCGCCTGCCAGAGGACCTTGTCGAAGCCCCTGTCGCCGCCGTGCAGCGAGTTGGCGGCGTCGTTGGCCGCCAGCGTGTACTCGACGCCGTCCAGCGTGAACCTGGCGGCGCCGATGCGGTTGCCGTACCGCCCGATCAGGGCGCCGAAGTACGGCGAGCCGGCGAGGTACTGCCCGAGCGTCTCGAAGCCCAGGACGACGTCGTCGAGCTTGCCCTCGCGGTCCGGGACCGTGAGGGAGACCACGATGCCGCCGTAGTTCGTGATCCTCACCTCGCACCCGCCGGCGTTCCTCAGCGCGTACAGATCGACCGCCGTGCCGTCGGGCATCTCGCCGAACGATTCCGCGGTGATGCTCATCTCCGCTCCTCTCTCTGAATGATCGCCGGGTCAGTGTAGCAGGGCTTGCCGTTCAGCGAAACGCGATTGTTGCCCTCGTGGATCTCCGGGATTCGCCCGTCGGGGTCGAGGACGAGAGACCAGCCCTTCGCGCCGCCGGGCGGGGCCGGGAGCCTGAAGTCCATCCGCTTGACCGTCAGGTCCAGCGGGGCCGCCAGCGGGCCCAGCGACTTCCGCACGCGGACCCGGCCCTTCTCGTCCACCAGGGCGACCTGGAAGGACTCGACCGCCCGCGAGCCGATGTTGTGCGCCACGCCGCGGACGCCGCCGCCCTCGACGCGGACCTCGCGCGGCGAAAGGGCCAGGTCCGCCCGCAGGCGCTCGTCGTCCAGCCGCTCGATCTGCTCGAGCTCGACGACCGTGACCCGCCCGGCGGCGAGCGTCAGCGGGACTCCCGACGCGCGGAGCAGCTCGAGCGTCTCGGTCCGGGCGGCCTCGTCCATCCGGTCGTCGCCGTCGCCGTCGGCCCCGACGCGCAGCCGGTAGCGGCCGTGGTCCAGCGTCCAGAGGCGCATGCGCCCCGACAGCGGCCCGGCCGCGAAGTTGTACACGAGCACCTTCAGCGCGTCTCGTCCGGCCTTGAGGACCAGCGCGGCGTAGTCGGTGCCGAAGCCCTCCCAACTGACGGCGTGCGTGTGGTGGTACTTGTTGCGGGACGCATACCCGCCGGTATAGGCGATGGCCGCCGTGCGGATGGCGTAGAGGAACACGCGGTCGGTGTACGGCTCGGTGGTGGTGTACATGGCCGGGTACCGCTGGAGCTCGGCGATGTCGCTCTTGAGGCGGTCGATCAGCGGCTGCTTGTTGCCGGTGACGAGCGTCTCGGCGGCTCCCCGGCCGCGGACGAGGGCCGCCAGCTTCTTCCCCAGGAACGCCAGAGAGTGGCGGTGGATCAGCTCGGGCAGCAGCTCGTGCGGCGACGTGTTGTCGCTGCCGCGGCGGTACTGCTCGAGGAACGGCCCGAGGTACTTCTCCTGGCCGGTGATCCAGTAGAGGAAGCAGAAGGCCGACCCCTGCCCGCCGTAGCCGCCGTAGAGCGGGCGGTTCGTGGTCTCGACGACGCGCTCGGTGGCGACCTCGACGCTCGTGGCGTACCTGCCCGGCTGCATGTGCTCCAGCCAGCCGTCCGCCCACTGGCGGAGGTGCTTCAGCGCCCGGGGATTGCAGTTGTACCAGGCGACCTCGAACGTCGGGTGCCACATGAGTGGATGGGCGTGGCCGTCCACGTCGGTCTTGCGGTCCATCTTCAGGTCGGCTGCGCCGCACTGCTGCGACTTGAAGTGGCGGTGCCCCTTCGGCGTGACGACGGTGAGCGCCTCGGTCGACCGGGCGGCGACGATGCACCGCTCGAGGTAGACCGGCTCGCCGTAGTTCCACCAGGCCAGCAGCGCCTCGTGGTTGAGCCCCTCCTCGTAGGCGTGCAGGGGGTCCATTGTGCGGCGGTTCAGGCCGGCGACGAGCGTGTCGCGCTCGGCCAGCTCCGCGAGGCGCTCGGCGCCGTCGATGACCGACGCGGCGACGCCGTCGCGCTCGAACATGGGGAAGTCCGCATAGTTCTGGTACATGTCCGTGTCGTCGCCGATCATTCCGCCGAGCTCGCCCGTGGGGACCATGCGGTTCTCGACCCACCACTTGGGCACCTCGCGGGCGGTCAGCCAGGCCTGGCGGGCGGCCACGGCCCACGCCGGCGCGCCGCCCGCCGCGTCCATCCTCGGCGCGAAGGCGGGCATCGTCTTGCGGCGCGGGCGGTAGCGGCGCCAGATCCACTCGTCGTACTGACGCACCAGGTCGTCCTTCGGGGCCAACTGCTTGCATTGGGCCAGCGTCATGATGAGCTCTTTGAGCTGCGGGCCCCAGCGCGGGTCGGCGAGGGACTTGGCCTTTCGTTTGTCGTCGTACCAGCCGTTCCACGGGCGGGCCTCGCTGAGGCTGACGAAGTAGGTCTTCAGCAGCAGCTTCCGGTAGGCCAGGGCCTCGCCCAGCGCCCGCTCGCGCGGGACGACGTAGAGGTCCACGGCGAGGTCCTCGGCCCTGGCTGCGGCACCGAACGTGATGCTCACCCACAGCACGGCCCCGGCGGGGACGACCTGGTCGGGGAAGTCCATCACCACGCGGCAGCGGCCGGGCCTGGACAGCACGACGTCCGCGCCGAGCAGTTGGCTCTTGGGGTTCAGCGGGTCCTGCACGGCGACGGTGACGGCCGCGGGAGTGGGCGCGTCGGCGACGCTGAAGTCCAGGCCGACGGCCGCCAGCGGCGTCTCGGCAGGCATGGGCTCAGTGAGCAGGTGAAGCGTCTTGCCTTTCGCGGCGGCAACGGGCGGCGACTCGGCCACGCCCGGTTGAATCACGAATGTCCGCCGGGCGCCCTTGGTGAAGCGTTTCTCGATCCAGGGCTTGACGCTGTCGGCCGGCTCGCACGGCCGGGCAACCCACAGGCGTCTGGGCTTGGTCAGAGAGCCGGCCCCACGCCGCACGCGGAAGAAGGACACGTCCGCGAGCCGCCCGTCTTCGAGCTGGAAGAAGCTCACGCGCCTGGCGTCGACGGCGTCGTCGAACCACGCGCGCGACCGCGTCGTGCGGCCCGGGAACTCGGCGAGGAGCCTTCCCCCGGCGGCCTCGTCGTAGCGCGGGCAATCGCGGTACATCTTCACGCGCGCCCCGCCTCGGATGACGACGGCGTTGAAGCCGCCTTCCGCGAGCGCGACGTGCAGAGCGTCGTTGCCGCGATGGGCGTACCACACGCCGGCGCCCGCGCCTCGCTTGTTGTACTCCCACACGCCGCCGCTCCAGTCGCCGCTTTGCGTCGTGCCGTCCACCGGCGTGCCGAGGAAGCCCTTCATCGCGCGGCAGTCGGCGACCGCGAGCTTTCGGATGACCGTCGGCTCGGCGGCGTCGGCGGCCACGGGAATCGCCGGGCCGAACACGTCGAACGACGCCTCCTGCACGACGCGAAGGTCGGCGATGCGCGCCTCGCCCGCGCCGCCCGACTCCGTGTTGCCGATCAGGATCAGCGCCCTGCCCGTCGGGCCGGTGGGGAAGGGCACCTGCACCGCGCGGTACTCGGCGCTCGGCTTGACCATGGCCGTGTAGGCGATCGTCTTCGCCTTCGGCCCGGGCGCCGTGCGGGCGCGGAGATAGATGCCCGCCGCGGACTTGACCTTCGCCTCGATGCGGTATCGCCGATCGGGCTTGAGCCGCAGCGACTGGTTCGCCGTCGTGTACCGCCCGGGCGCGCGGAAGCGGATCACTCGCCGCGGGCCCTCCGCGACCGACTCGAACAGGCCCGCGTCGCCCTCGTGGAACGACCAGGCCGCGACCTTCCCGCCGGACTTCCGCGACATGTCGGGGTTGGCCAGCAGGTTGTCCCGCTCGAAATACACCGCCGCGTAGCCTTCCGTGCCGGCATACGGAGAGCCCGCCGGCCAGGTCGAAAGCACCGTCTCGGCGCCCGTGTGGTCCTCGCGGCCGAGCTTGAGCTGGAGCATGTCGCCCGGCTTCGGCTCGGGGCTCTCCAGGTCGCCGAAGGGGATTCGCATCTCGACGACCCACCGGTCGGCCTCGACGCGGGCCTTTGCCTGCCACTTCGGGCGCCACTCCTTGGCCAGGCGCCGCTGGCGGCGCCGGAGCGACTGCCGCGTTCCCCGCGTGTTGACGATGAACTGGTCGAGCTCCAGCGCCGATTGGCTCGCGCGAATCCACACCTCGACGCAGTCATCCTTCCAGACGTCGTCGCTGGCGGCGGCGGCGCGGGCCTTGATGCGCCCCGGCCGCGGCTCGGCGCACACCAGCGCGACGTACAGCGCCTGCCTGTCGAAGCACAGGCGCGCCTCGACGGCCTTCGCCGGCCGGCGGGGAGACTTCGGCAGCGTGAAGCCCGTCAGCTTGAGCGCCTTCGCCCAGGCCGCGTCGTCCAGCCGTCCGTCGATCCTCGGCGCCTCGGCCGCACGCGGGCAGATCTGCCCCGCCCACGCCGCACACGCCATCCAGACCGCCGCCCCGACCGCGAGAGCAATCCGCCTCATGCCGTTCTCCCTGCACCGAGATCGAACACGCACCCGGAATGCGCCTCGCCGGATTCCACTGATCCGACGAGGCGCATAGGATAGGCTCGTACCGGAGCAGTGACCATGAGAAAGCTCGGCGCCCTTGTGGGAGCGTCGCTGCTGACGGCGCCCGTGGTGGCACGGGCGTCTTGCCCGTGCGCCTGCCTGCCGCAGGCAGGTCCGACGACCGTCTCGGTCGCGGAATCGGGCGGAAATGCAGGGCCGGGCAAATGCGGGAAACCCGCTGGGCGGCACCGGGTTTCAGTAATCGTCCCCATTCTGGGCCCGGCGGGACGACGGGGCCGGAAGGGCCGCGAACGAACGCGGAAAGCCCAGAGGCGAGACAGAGGGGAGTGGCCGGCATGAACGATCTGCTGTATTCCGAACGGTTGGTTTCCAGCGCGGCGACCCGGCGGGCCTTCCTCGGCGGCGCCGTCGGTACGATGGGCACGCTGCTGGTCGGCGGAAGCGCCCTGGGCAAGGCCGACGCACCCCCCGCCGGCAAGGAGGTCATCCTCAAGAAGGGCGACCACGTCCGGCTCGACGGCGAGCCGCAGGCGATCATCCAGCGGGCCTACGAGCTGGGCCGGAAGTACGAGGGGAAGTTCGGCAACTGCGCCCAGTGCACGTTGGCGGCCCTCCAGGATGCGCTGCCGTTCGTGCCGAAGGACAAGGGTCTCTTCCGCGCGGCCTGCGGGCTCGACGGCGGCTCCACGCCCGTGGGGGTGCAGAACTGCGGCTCCTTCACAGGCGCCGCCATGGTCCTGGGCTACCTCAGCGGGCGGACCCGCAACGAGAAGGGCTTCCACGGTGGCACCGGCCTGACGCATCGCCTGACCCACCGGCTCTATGAGCGGTTCAAGAAGGAATACGGCACGGTCCTCTGCCGCGACGTCCGCAAGGCCGGAAAGGGCAAGTGCCCGGAGATCGTCGGCCGCGGCGCCCGATGGGCCGCCGAGGTCCTCCTCGAGCAGTTCTCGCCCTGAGGGGCCCCTTCCGCCGCTGCCCCGCGTCTCCGCCTGGCGGACTTCGCCCAGGCCTTCTGGCCGAGCCCGGCCCACGGCGAGGCGAGAGCATCCCATGGCGTGGTCCTTTCCCGCTGCGCCCTGCGGGCATTACACGCGTTTCCGCTGGCGATGGGCCGACGTTCGGTGCCGCCGCGGCTGACACGGTGGATCTGCCGGTTATCCGGGATCCGGTCCTTGTCCGGGACGCCCCTGCGTGGGGATCATCGCGGCGGATGGACCGCGCGGGCGGTCAGAGGACGTCCATGGCCTCGTCGGTCCATTCCCGCGCCGTGCGGAACAGGCCGGGCATGGCGCTCTCGTCGAGGCCGAGCGCCTTGGCCGCGCTCGAGAAGGAAGCCCATTCCCCCGTTTCGTAGGATGCAACGGCCTTGCAGACCTGTCCGAACTTGCTGGTCGCCCCGAGAAGCGCCTGCTTGATGTCCTCGTTGAGGGGCAGGCTCTCGAGCATCTTTGCCATCGGCATGTCTGTCAGGGCGTCGGCCAGGGAGAACGTGCCCACCAGGAACAGTTGGGGAGACTTGGCCTTCAACCCGATCAGCGGGGCCATCTTCTCGGCCATCTTCGCGCGGATCAGGCTGCGCCGGAAGAGCTCGTCCGGTTTCTCCTTGCCGATGTCCCTCAGCATGAGCATGGTGGCCCAGAGCCTCACCTCCGCCGGGCCGAGCAGGACCAGGGCGTGACGGATCGAGTCGACGGACTGCTTGAGCCCGTACCAGGCGGAGTTGATGAACCGCAGGAGCTTGTAGGTCATCGCCACGTCCTGCTTGATGAGGGCTTCCAGCTCGCCGTAGGGCAGCTCCGGCTTGTTGACCTGGCTTAGGAGCTGCATGTGACGGGCCTGTTCGGGCGGGACGCGGTTCCCGGTGCGCCGAACGGGCCTTCGGAAGAAGTCGCCCTGGCAGTACGTGTAGCCGAGCTCGCGGACCTGATCGAGGGCCTTGGCGGCCGTCACGTTCTTGGCCAGCGCGTGAATCCCCCGGCGCGCGAGCCCTTCGCAGATCCGTTTCTGCTCCTCCTCGCCGACCGCGGCGGTGTCCACCCGGGCGATGCTGGCGATGTCCAGGAACGGGTTGTCCATGTGCCGCAGGGCGAAACCGTCCAACGCCAACTCGTAGCCGAAATCCTTCAGTTCCTTGCATACGGCCAGCAGCTCCCGGCCGTATGCCTCGTCTGCGGACAGCCCCACGGTCAGCATGTCCACCGGGAACAGCACGGGAAGATGCCTGGCCAGGAGGTTTCGGGGAAAGAGGACGTGTGATCTGGTGTGGCCGGAGATCCCGTCGAAGTCGACGACGTCGCAGACGTCGACGGGCTCCTCGGACGCGCTGGCCGCCTCGAACGCCGCCGAGAAGAAGGCCCAGGCCCCGTCCCGGAATTCCAGGTCGTAGGCATGGACGTTCAGGCGCTCGTCAAAGATTGGTTGTGCGGAAACAAACGCGTTCATTCACAGATCCTGTGCCCTCTATCAGGCCCTGTCGCGTATATCGGCCTCCCGCCCATCCCCCTCTAGTAGTTCTCCTAAAAACCCGAAAAACAAAACACCGCGGGGAGTCGCCGGTTCCGTGGAAAACCCGACGCCGCGGCAGGATACAACCCGTCAGGCGGGGCGCCTGTCCTGCCCCGTTGCGCGGCCGGGCGATCACGTACGCCATCGTCACGATGACGGCCAGGTGACCCAGCAGCAGCGCCAGTCGGCCGCGCGAAGAGCCGCCACCCGTCGCGCCGGCGTGCATCGCCGCCAGGCCGATCGCGCCGAGGACCAGGCACGACGCGGCCAGCGAGACTCTCCTGAGCAGGGCGCCGGCGTGCATCGCCGCCAGGCCGACCGCGCCGGCCGGGTGGTCCCCCCGCCGCTGGCCGTCGACGTCGAGGGCAAAGCCAAAGCGGCGTCGTTGCCGGCGCATCTCTGAAACGGCCGCCGTCAAGACCTCGCGGCTCCTTTTTCGGCTCTCCA
>CAYRVX010000032.1:34578-59601 GCA_964427875.1 uncultured Planctomycetaceae bacterium | reverse complement strand
CCTCTCCCGCGCCAGGGGTTTGTGTTTGCGCTCTCCTGGCCGGCAGTGCCATTCGGGACAGTCACCTATTTACTCAGCAGAAATAGGTGACTGTCCCTATTTTCTTGGCGGCGCGGACGGGGAAGCTGCTGGCCACGTGCGAGCTGCCCGCTCGTGTGACGGAGTGCGGCCTGGCGGCGGCGGGCGGGTGCCTGTACGTCTGCTGCGAAGATGGCGGCCTGGTCTGCCTCGCCGCGCCTTGACCGCCGCGGGCCGGGCCTTCGTTCACTTGGCCGGGACGATGGGGACCAGGACGATGTTGCGGAACTCCTTCGGCGAGCCCTCGGCCTGGAGGCAGATCTTGCCCGCCACTTCCTCGCACTCGGTGGCGGTGTTCTGAACGAGGTTGTTGACCTTGATCTCGAGGTCGCCGCCGTCGAGGGTGATCTCGTAGTCGTTCCACTCGCCGATCGCCCGCTCGTTCGAGGGATGCGCCTTGCGGGTATGCCGCCCGCGGGTCCGCTCGGGCGCGGCCTTCATGCCGAACCGATCGATGTTCCAGATGTCGCCCATCGAGCCGGATTGGCCCTGGGCCTCGATCGACTTCGGCCAGACCTTGTCCCGCCCGACCATCCGCACCAGCACGCCGCTGTTGCCCTTCTTGATGTGCCGCATCTGCAAGTGCAGGGTGTAGTTGGTGTGGTCCTTCTCCGTGCGTATGTAGCCGGCCGGCCGGCCCGTGTCCGTGATGACGCCGCCACGCACGGCGAAGGTCTCCTTGAGCGCGTCGCTCGAGGGCGTCCAGCCGGTCAGGTCCGTGCCGTTGAAGAGACGGACGGCCCGGCCGTAGTTGCTCTTGAGGTGCTTGATGTGGATGTCCTTGAACTCGACGACCATGGGCGGGCCGGCGTGGATCTGTAGCGCCAGGACGCCTTCCAGCGCCGCCCCGCGGGTGTCCTTCGGGTCCTTCGGGTCGGTGGTCCGATCGTTGTCGATCAGGGCGACCGTCGGAAAGCCGTTGAGGTACTGCCGCACGTAGTTGCCCTGGGCGATGATGATGTACTCGTTCCAGTCGTTCGGCTTGTAATAGCCGGCCTGGGAGAGTGCCTTGCGGTCGGCGACCTTGCCGATGACCTCCTTCTTGGCCTTGCCCTCGACGGCGTTGATCTCGACGAAGTCGCCGACGTTGACCAGCCCCCCGCGCCCTCGCTCGTGGTAGAGGAAGCCCACGCTGCCACCGTTGCAGACCTCCGCCTGGTAGCCCGAGATCCGCCACTTCTGGACTTCCTTGCTTCGGTACTGGATGCCGGAGTTGCCGTTCTCGATGCGGAACTTGATCCGGAGGACGAAGTCCTTGAGCTTCCCGCCGCGCCAGACGCAGAAGGTGTTGCCGCTGGTCTTCTTCTCGAGGGTGGTCTGGCCGCGGATGACGCCGTCCTTGACGGACCAGAACCGCGGGTCGCCGTCCCAGCCGGTGAGGTCCCTGCCGTTGAAGAGGCTCACGAAGCCGCTCTCGAGGGCCGCCTTGGGCGCCGCGACGGGCTCCATGACCACCCTCTCCTGCGCCCCGGCCCATACGGCGCACAGCCCGGCGACCAGCGCCGCCACGCAAAACTGGACGATTGCCTTCTCTCTTTGCTTCATCGTCATGCCTCCATATCCAGGGGATTCGGAAACCACGCACACGATCGTTTACCGTCGTTATGTCGCAGCCGCAAGCCCGTGCGCTGCGGCCTGGCGGATGTGACTCTCGGAAGCGTCAGTGCAGGTCTTCTGCAAGCGGGCGTAGATGGCGGCCGCCGCCTTCTTGTTGCCGGCGGCCGCGAGGTTCTCGGCCAGGACCATGCACGCGTCGGTCTGGTTTATCCGCTCCCAGCCGGTGTGGGCGTCGGCGGCCTCGAGCAGCGCCTCGGCGGCGGATGCGTCGCCGATGCGGGCGATGCCCCACGCGGCGGCGATGCGGACGTCGCGGTCGCTGTCCGCCAGGGCCTTCCTGAAGACCCCGGCGGCCTGTTCGGCCCGCAGGACGGCGAGCTTCTTGATGACGCTCAGGCGGCTCGTGCCCTTGACCCTCGGGAGAGCGGTCAGGAGCTGCTCGTCCGCCCCGTCGCGGATGGCCGCCAGCGCCCGGGCGGCCACGTCGCAAAGCTGCGGCTCCAGCAGCACCTTGCCGAGGGCCTTGACGGCCTCCCTGCCGCCGGCGACCTGGAGCTGCTCGATGAGGTATTTCCGGACGCCCGCCGGCCGGTCGCCGGTGATCTGGCCGGCGAGCGTGCGGGCGAATGCGGCGCGGGCCTTGTCGTTCCCCGGCGCCGAGAGGCGGACCGCGAGGACGTGCAGGGCGAAGCGCGCCTTGACGTCGTCGCCCTCGCCGGGCTCGACGAGCAGGTCGATCAGGCCGAGCAGGATGCTGCGTCCGCCCTTGGCGAGCTCGCGCACGACCTCCTCGACCCGCTCGACCTTCCCGGCGTCCATGTCGGCGTACGTGCCGCCCTTGTTGGGGTCCGGTATCCGGTTCACGAGGGCCTTGATCTCTTGAGAAGCTGCCATGGGAAGCGTCCTTCCTGTCTGGTCGATCGCTCGGGGTCGGCCAATCAAAGGTGCCACGGCTCGCGCATGGGCTGGTAGGCGAGCCGGTTGGCCGCGTCGTCGCCGATGATCTCCTCCTTCACCGGGTCGTACCTGATCTTGCGCCCGATGCGAATGGCGATGTTCGCCAGGTGGGCGATGGTGATTGCGCGGTGGGCGGCCTCGACGTGGCCGCCGGATTTCTGGCGTGTCTTGACCGCCTCGGGGAACTTGATCAGCGGCTCGGGGTCGGGCAGCTCCTTGAGCTTCTTGCGGCCTTCCTCGTCCAAGTCGGTCTCCCGGACGTGGCGGGCCTGTTTGCGGTCGTACCGCGGCCCCCACTTGTTGCCTTCGAGCACCAGCGTCATCCCGTCGGCGTACTTCAGCTCGACCCACGCCCATACGCCGCAGGCATCGGGGTGCTGGGGCGCCGCGAGGGCCTCGACCTCGACGGGGCTCGTGTCGTCCTTGCCGTAGATCCACTGGAAGGGGTCCATGTGGTGCTGGGCGAAGTCGGCCAGGCCGCCGCCCTCGTAGTCCCAGTAGTAGCGGTGGCTCCAGCCGAAGCGGTGGGGGTTGTACGGCCGCAGGGGCGACGGGCCGCAGTACATGTCCCAGTCGAGGTGATCCGGCACGGGCTGGGGCTTGAGGTTGACTTTCCCGCAGTAGTGCTGGACGGGGAAGCCGCCCTTCTTGATGTAGACGCCCGGGCACTCCTTGAGCAGGCCGCTTCGCATGATCTTGTGGATCGAGCGGCTCAGCGGGCTCCTGTAGGCGCCGAAGCGCCCGCCGGTGCCGATCTGGAAGACCCGGCCGTAGCGCTTGACGGCCTGGACGACGGCCCGGCCCTCGGCGATGAAGCGGGTCATCGGCTTTTCGCAGAGGATGTCCTTTCCGGCCTGGGCGGCGCCGATGCACATCAGGGCGTGCCAGTGCGGCGGGGTGGCGATGCTGACGACGTCGAGGTCCTTGCGCTCAATCAGGCGCCGCCAATCGCTGTAGAGCACGACGTGCTCGCCGAACTTCCTCTTGGCCCGGGCGAGGCGGCCCTTGTCCACGTCGCAGGCGGCGAGCATCTTGTACTTGCCGCCGGCGCCGTCGATGTACGACCGGACGTCCTCCCCGCCCTGGCCGCCGCAGCCGATGAGCCCGACGGTGAGGACGTCGCTGGGCGGCGTCTTGCCCGGCCCGCCCAGCACGTCCCGCGGCACGATGGTCACCGCGGCGGCCGTCGCCGCGCCCTTCAAGAAGCCCCGTCGAGACATCCCGCCTGTCTGCTTCACCATCGAATGCACCTCCATCGGCACGCGAAGTGGCCCGCTGCGCCTGCCGCCTTCATCTCAGCAGGCGCCGGGCAAGTATAGCCCGATCGGTCGGGCGGTCAACTGCGGGATCCCTGCGCTTGACGTCAAAGCCCCGGCAAACCGGTCCGCCCCGTCACCGCTTCACGCCCCACAGCTCGGCCACCACGGCGTACATGTTGGGGTCGTGGCGCTTCAGCTCGGCCTTGACGAACGGGTAAATGTCGTTCGTTCCGAAGTACGCCTCGGTGTTCTCGGCGAAGTACTCCTTGTGGTTGGTCATGGCGTAGTGGCGGCCGATGCGGCCGTTCCAGATCAGCACCTTCTCGTACTTGCCGCTCTCCTTCGCCGCCTCGTAGGCCGCCTTGATCTTCGGGTGCTCCCACCCGAGGACCTGGTCGTGGTAGGCGTGGGCCAGCTCGTGCAGCACCATCCACGGCTGGTGACGGACGGCGCGGAGGAAGTTCCGGGCGCCGCCGAACTCCACGCACTTGACCTTGTCGACGTTGTAGGCGTTGGCCTTCAGCCAGCCGACGGACGGGTGGTAGTGGGCGTGCCGGCCCTTCGGGTTGTCGTACTCCACCCAGAGCACGACCTTCTTGAGCTTCCGGACGGCCTCGGCGGGCACGACGCGCTCGATCCGGTAAAGGTGGTTGTCCAGCTCGGCGAGCACGTCGGCAAGGAGCTTGGCTTGCTCTTCGGCGAGCAGGTCCTTGTGGACGCGCAGCGTCCAGCCGCGAAGCTCGCGCTTCTCGTAATAGCTGGTCGGCTTGTCCGGCGGCTGGGGGCCCTTGGGCTTCGTCCTGGCGGTGCTCACGTCGCCGGGCAGGGCCAGCCACGCAAACGACAGCGCCACCGCGAGGCAGATTCTCATCGATTTCATGTCGTGTCACTCCGGGCGAAAGTCGGGATCTCTACCTCATCATAACGCACGTGGGGAGGCGGGAGGTCGGCGGAATTCGAGGCGCGTCCTGCCGAGGCCGGCGGGCGTCACTCGCCCAGTGTGAAGACACGGGACCGGCCGTCCAGGCGGGGGACTTCCAATCGGGCTTTCCCGACCCGCAGCACGACCGGGTCGGTCGTGTCCGTGAAGTCCGTCCGCCGGACGAGGACGCGGCTGCCGAGCTTGAGCCCGCTGACGACCGGCCCGGGTGCGGTGGGTACGTCGAAGCTCACCGGCGCGCCCTTCTCCAGGAAGTCCGCGTGCGCCAGCGACTCGGCGAAGACGGCGTGCAGCGGCACGATCTCGGCGGCGACGTCCCGGGCCGGGCACCAGAGGAAGAACCCGTCGTGCCCGCGGAGCAGGGCGTGCCAGAGCAGTTCGCGCCAGGCGGCCGCGCTCATCGGCTTGACGGGGTCGTCCTTGCCCCGCGGCTTGCAGCAACTGGTGTAGTTGACGAAGCTGACGATCGGCACGCCCGCCGGCGCGTGCTTCCCGGCACTGCTGGCCTGGAGCAGCAGGGCGTAGAACCAGCGGAAGTCGTCGCTGGGCCAGTCGTACCACGTCCAGATGTCGTGCCGCGTATACAGCACCGGCATGGCGAACGTGTAGCCCGAGAGCTTGAGCTCGTCGCGCGGCCAGGGGCGGTAGACGCCTCGCCCGTCGACGCGGGCGCCGACGGCCTTCGGGTCGGGGACCCGCTCGAAGTAGTCGTACCAGTACCGCCAGCCGTCGTTGGGGTAGACGCCGTAGTTGCCGACCAGCGCCTTGGGGAAGTGTTTCAGCACGGGCTGGACGTAGCAGGCCCGGGTGAGATCGCAGCGCACCCGTCGGAAGGCCTTCTGGCAGGCGGCGAAGTTGTCGATGTCCGGCACGTGCTTGCGGCAGCGCGTGCAGCGGCGGGCGGCGGCCCAGCCTTCGTTCCACTCGATCGGCCCGTCGATCTCCCAGTCGGCGAAGACCAGATCGATCGGCAGGCCGGCGGCCTTGTAGGCCCGGACGAACTGCTCGACCTGCTCGGCCATCGCCGCCTGCCGCCGGCGAACCGCGAACGGGCAGCCCAGCTTGACCTTGCCCGCCGACGACGTGTCGAAGAACGGTCTGCCGTCGGCGTCGACGTGTGCGGTGGCCGCTGAGCCGTCGAACACGCGGTAGGTGCAGGCGTTGGCGTTGATGTTGACGCGCAGGTGCAGCCGCTTCTGGGCGGCCGCGATGCGCAGGGCCCGGGCCAGCGACGACTCGAAGTGCCTCCCCGGGCGCCACGTCGCGCACGCGGCGATGCCCCGGGCGTGCAGCGACTTGAGCGTCCGGGCGACCTGCTCGTCGCTGCCGGGCACGTCCAGCGCCGCCCAGACGTACAGCCCCAGCCGCTTGCCCAACGGGTGAGTCAGCGGCCTCGTGCGGGCCAGCACGGTCTCGAGCGGCGTTTCGGCCATCAGGATGCGCGAGGCCGCCAGGACGACCCCGCAGACGGCCAGCATCGCGAAGGGCTTCATCGATGGCTCCTTTCTTATCGCGGGCGATCAGGTCTCATTTCGTGGGACATCATACCGTTTTCTCGCTTGCTTCCCACATCGCATCCGACCCCTGCTGCGCAGCGAAGCGCCGCTTCGCAGAGCAGGACAGCCGCAGCCGTTCCCGTCCAAAAATAGGGACGCTAACCATTTTATGGAAACCACCCTTCATTGTTATTCCTGTTGCTGAAACCTGTTATGAATTCTAAAAACGGTTAGCGTCCCTAATTATTGAGCGTCCCTAATTATTCTTATTATCCCGGCACAGCGAAACCGTTTCTCTCTTTCCGCCGGGCGCAAAAGGCCATACAATACTCGCGGAACGCCCAGGTCAGCGTGCCTTAGGCCCCGCCGGGAGAGGAACAATGGCCAAGGTGAAGAAGATTGACGAGACGACGTTCGAGGTCACCGTCGAGGGCGGCAGGACGACCACGCATCGGGTCACGGTGCGCCCGGAGTATTACCAGAAGCTCACCGCAGGCCGGGTGCCGCCCGAGACGCTGGTGGCCAAGTCCTTTGACTTCCTTCTCGACCGCGAGCCCAACACGAGCATCCTGTCGACGTTCGACCTTTCGGTGATCAGCCGCTACTTCCCGGAGTACGAGCAGACGATCCTAAAGATGCTCGAACCGTCTGCTTGACCGGGGGCCGTGCCCGCCGCGTCAGTCCGCCCGCGCAAACTCGATGGCATTGCCATGGAGTTAGAGGATCCCGAGGTTCTGCGGGTTGGCTTGGCGTTCCAGGCTGCCTTCCGGGTGCGGGCTGAAGGTCACCACCTTCCCCTTGCCGCAGCCCGCGCAGACGATCGCGGCACCGGCGTCGCCCTCTTGTTCCTCACGCAGGGCCGGGCAGTCACGCGGGAGTAGTCGGCCGAGCTCTCGATCGTGCTCGAAGCACGGATTCCCGGCGGAACATGACGTCGGGGGAGAGAGCTTCACGTGTTGGGCAATCATGCGAGACAGGAGACATCCCATGAAACGTATCACGTTCTTTCTGATCGTGGCTGTCGCGGCGCAGACGGCGGCCGGGGGACCCCAGCGAGGAAGAGGTGGCCAAGATCAAGGCGGCCGCACCGAAACGCGCAACCGCCAGGCCGGCCAAGCCGCGAAAGATGCTCGTCCTTTCGCACCAGAGCCACAACCGCGGCAGGTTCGCGGGCGCGAAGGCTTCATGGTCCGGGACGAGATCTACCAGTTCGCGCTGGGCGATATCAGGAACATCGACACCACCCCCAGCGCGAAGCTGGCCGAGCAGCCCAAGCCCGCCGGCGTTCCGGAGGAGAAAAGCAGCCCGTGAAAGGGGCCTGATCCTCATCGCATCGGGCCGGCCCGGCGGGCAAAGCTCATCCGCCTGCGCCGACCTCGAACGTGGCCACGCTCTCGGCGCTCTCCTTGTAGCCGATGCGAACGGCTCGCGCCCGCACCGTCGTGGCGCCCTCGGGCAGGCGCAGCGGCTCGGTGTAGAGAAGCCAGCGGGCCTCGTCGCCCCCTTCGAACGTGCAGGCGATGGACGCGCCCTGCGTTGCGCAGTGAAGTTGTAGAAGGACGGGCCCGCGGAGGCGGGCGCCTTGGGGCGCGGCCTCCCGGCCGGGGCTTTCCTGGCAGATCGGGACGAGAACCGGCGGGGCGGTCACCGGCTGCTCGCCGCCGGGGTACCACCGGCGAACCATCTCGGCCTCGGGGATCTCGCCCATGTCGCCGACCTCGTCACGCCAGTCGTCGAGCGCCTCGCGAAGTCGCCGGAGGTGCGGCCGGCAGGCGGCCTCGCCCGCGAGGTTGCGGATCTCGTACGGGTCGGCGTGCGTGTCGTAAAGCTCCTCCACCGGCCGCGGGTGCTGGAACATGAGCAGTTGCGGGCCCTCCAGCTCGCCGGCCATGTACAGCCGCCACATCTCCTGGAGGATGGGGTGGCGGTTGCGGTAGGGGACCCACAGCAGGTAGGGCAGGTCCGGGCGGCAGTTGCGGATGTACTTGAAGCGCCTGTCCCTGACGGCGCGGACCATGTCGTAGGCCTCGTCGTAGCGGTCGCGGGAGGCGTAGACGTACTCGCGCGGCGGCTGCGCGGCGGCCCCGAGGAACGCCCGCCCCTGCATGTGCCGGGGGACCTCGACGCCGGCGACGGAGAGCACGGTCGGCCCCAGGTCGATGGTGCTCAGCAGCCGATCGCTGACCGTGCCGGGCTCGATGCGGCCGGGCCAGCGCACGATCATGGGCACGCGGATGCCGGAATCGTACGGCCAGCGCTTGCCGCGGGGCAGCGGGCCGTGGTCGCTCCAGTGGAAGACGATGGTGTCATCGGCGAGGCCGTCGTCATCGAGCTCCTTGAGCAGCCGCCCCAGTATGCCGTCGTTGTGCTCGATGTTGGTGTACATCCGGGCCATGGCCTCGCGCACCCTGGGTGTGTCCGGGAAGTACGGCGGCGGTTCGATCTCGCCTGGGTCGAAGGCGACCTCGGGGCACTTCTCCGGCCACATGCCGCTCTCGTGGGTCCGGTCGAGGTTGAAGACGGCGAAGAACGGCCGATCGGGATCGCCGCGGCTGCGCCAGTGGGCCTCGGTGCTCAGCTCGTCCCAGGCGGTCCGCGGCGGATCGAACTGGTAGTCGGTCTTGACGTTGTTGGTGCAGTAGTACCCGGCCGCGCGAAGGTACTCGGGGAAGCACTTCACGTAATGGGGGACCACGGCCGAGTAGGGCGTCGGCAGCTCGGGCGTGGCGGGATTCGTGTGGGTGGTCCGCATGTGATGGGTGCCGATCGAGATCGGGTACATGCCCGTGATGATGGCGGACCGTGCCGGGGCGCACACGCCGGCGGTGGAGAAGGTGTCGGGCCAGCGACAGCCTCCCGCGGCCAGGCGGTCGAGGTTGGGCGTGCGGGCGACCGGGTCGCCGTAGCAGCCGTAAAAGGGATTGGTGTCCTCGAAGGAGATCCACAGGATGTTGGGTTTCCGCGTGTCGGGCATGATGTCCACGGCCTCCGTTGCGTCGGCGTGAGCACTTCGAGGCCGGGCTCGCCGACGGCCCGGCCCGGGTCGCGGCCGCTCCGGCCGCTCAGCGATAGTCCTCGCCGTTGAGGCTGCGGACCACGCTCTTCTGCCACGCCTCCAGGGCGGCCTTCATGGCCCGCGCCCGGTCCGCCTGCGCGTCCGCCAGGTCGTTCTTCTCGGTCGGATCGCGAGTGAGGTCGTACAGCTCGAACCGGGCCCGGCCCTTCCCCTCGATGCGATGGAGCTTCCACGGCCAGTCCAGCCAGGCCGCGTGGCCCGGGAAGCTGTCCAGGGGGTATTGCCGGGTGACCTTGCCGGCGTCCCGGCCGAAGGTGTGCGGGCTGACCTCCGTGCCGGCCTGCTGTGCCTTCAGGAGCTCGGCCATCAGCCTCTTGCTGGGCGTGCTGCGGCCGCCGGTGGGATGGTTCCAGAAGCCTATGGGCTTCGGCCGGGCCTTCATCTTGCCCGCCAGCAGCCAGACCAGGCTGATCCCGTCGAGCGGCGGCTGCTTCGCCGGGCGCACGCCCACCAGCTCCAGCAGGGTGGGGTAGATGTCCGACGTGACGCACGGCACGTCGGTGGCGCGGGGTTTGCGGATGCGGGCGGGCCACTCCAGGATTCCCGGCACGCGCAGGCCGCCCTCGTAGATCTGGCCCTTGCGCCCGCGCCCGCCGGTCGATTCCGTGCGCAGGCCGCCGTTGTCGCTGCAATACCAGAGGATGGTGTTCTCGCGGATTCCGAGCGTCCGCAGTTCGGTCCGCAGCTTGCCGAACGCGCGGTCCATCCCGGTGATCTCGCCGAGGAAGTCCGGCAGCCTGCCGGGCTGGTCGGCGTAGAGCTTGCGATCCCGCTCGGCGGCCCGGTGCGGGCCGTGCGGCGAGCCGAACCAGACCACCGCCAGGAACGGGCCGGACGACTTGGCGTGCTTGCGGATGAACTCGATGGCCGCGTCCACGGTCACCATGGAGCTCTCGCCGCGCGTCTGGACGGCCTTGCCCTCGCGGCTGAGGATGGGGTCGTTGTCGAAGAAGTTCGGCGCCGAGAACCATTCGTCGAACCCGCTGTCGCCGGGCGTGAGCCCGCCGCCCTTGCGGACCGGCCCGAGGTGCCACTTGCCGAAATGCCCGGTGACGTACCCCGCGGACTTGAGGGCCTCGGCGATGGTGATCTCCTGCGGCCGAAGCGTGTGCCCCCACTTGAAGCAGCCGAACCGGTTGGGGTGCCGCCCGGTCATCACGCTCCCCCGCGTGGGCGAGCAGACCGGGGCCGCTGCATAGAACCGGTCGAACCGAAGCGCCTCGGCGGCCATGGCGTCGAAGCTCGGCGTCTTGAGCACCGGGTGCCCGTTGTAGGCCATGTCACCCCAGCCCTGGTCGTCGGCCATGCACAGGACGACGTTCGGCTTCCCGGAAGCCGAGCCCTTACCGCCCAGCGCCCCCTTTGCCGCGGCCAGAACCGCCCCCGCGCCCATCGACTTGAGGAACCCACGACGGTCTGTCTGCATCGCGATCTCTCCTTTCTGATCCGCAGCCGGCGAGGAACGGTGCAGATCGCCGGCCGCCACGCCTGGCTCCCTTATATCCTCCCGGATCAAGCGCGACAAGGCCCGATCAACCACCGTTTGCCGGTACAGCGTGGCCGTGCTATGATGCCCGCTCTTTCACCGCAGCGGGGTATGGTCGCTGCCGACAAGGACGCAGGCATGGCGAAGCATAAGGAGTTTGATCGCGTCCTTCACAAGGGCTTCCGGCAGCAAGCATACTGGCTTCGCAAAGCGGTGGGGCTTTCGACCATCCACAGGTGGAACCCTTGGCACACGAAGTACAAGGCAGCCCGCAAGAAGTGGACGAAGAAGTGTCCCATCTGCGAGATGCTGAGAGCGCTGCGGGCCGAGGCGGTCAGGGCGTTACCACTACGACGGTAGTGTGGCCGCCCAGGTCGCGGCACCTGAGAGGCCGCCGTGCCGTGCGCGGTCGCCGCATCCCAGCGCGTCCATCAAGGAGCCCCATCATGGGCGGACACAGCCGAGCGCTCCTGACAATCCCGAAGTCATGGTTCGGTGGCCTGTTCGCGGCTGCCATCCTGTTCGCGTGCTGCCTGGCCGGCGCGGCCGGATGGCCCTCGCGGGCATGGGAGTCGTCCCGGGTCAAGCCGGCCCGCCTCGTGGATGGGCGACATCCATGAGACCCGCCAGGACGCCGAAGCACTAGCGTCGGTTATTCTCTTAAAGGCCTTGCGGGCCGGCGGGGACCGGCCGACAATGCCGGCCGTAGACCTGGAAGCGAGGGCACCATGCGGCGTAGAAGCGCCAAGGACGTGGCAAAGGCCGGCCTCCTGCGAATCCGAAGCGGGGTCCTGAGGGCACGGCAGAGGCTCGGAGAGCGGCTGCTGGACCTCGACGAGACAGCCGTCCTCTCTCAGCTTCGCACAACCGGCGACGTCTCGGGCCTCTGCCGGGAAGCGCTGGAATACAACCGTGCGCGCTCCGCGGAGGCCAGGAACCTGATCTGCGACTCCAACCGCGTGCTCCTGTTCCGCTACGCCCTGGACACGGTCGCTAGGTGCCGGGAGGGGGACTATGCCGACGTGGGAACGTACCGGGGCATGACGGCCAGCCTGATCTGGAAGCGCCTCGCCGACGGCTGCGACCTCCACTGCTTCGATACCTTCGAGGGCTTCGACGACGACGACCTCCGGCAGGAGGAATCGCTCGACCGGCGGTCGGAGGCCGCCAGGTTCACGGACACCTCGCTGGAGCACGTGGCGCAGGCGGTCACGGGGGGACAGGAGGGCCACCCCCGACTGAAGCTGCACAAGGGCCACTTCCCCGAGACCTTCTCCGGCCTCGAACCGAAGCGATTCCGGTTCGTTCACCTCGACATGGACCTGGAGAAGCCGATCCGGGACGGCCTGGAGGTCTTCTGGCCGAGACTCGTTCCCGGAGGCGTGCTGCTCGTCCACGACTACTTGAGCCCGCAGTACCCCGGCGTGAAGAAGGCCGTCGACGAGTACTTCCAGTCCGTCGGCACGGTCGTTCTCCCCTGGTGCGACAGGCTGGGAACGGCCGTCGCCGTCCGAAGCGCAGGATAGACAGCCGACGCCGACAGGACCCGGAAAAGGTGTCGGGCCAGAGGCTGTCGGACCGGCCGACGCGAGCGGCGACCCTCGCGTGAACGCGATCGACCTGTCGGCGGCGTGGCCGAGGCGTGGAGGGAACATGCAGCAGGTCTCCGACCCGGTGTTTGCCCCCGCGCCGGGCGGCTCAGGGCCGAGCCGCCGTGCCTCCGGGTCCCGCGCGGCGGGGAATCATCCGCCCTTCCCGCCAGGCGTGCCGCCTTCCGGGAGCTTGTCCACCGCCCTGCGAAAACGCGCCAGCGCCTTGCGAAGGTCTTCGATGCCGGCGGCCACGTCCCTGTTACCCGCGCACTGCTTCATCTGGTCCGGCACGCTCGCCGAGCCACGAAGGCGCCGCTCGTCCTCGCGGCGGAACCTCCAGTCCCTTTCATCGATCCACCGCAGCGTTTCCGCCCGGTAGAAGGCCGGGTCCATCTCGTCCAGGACGGCGGCGATCCGGTCGGCCTTGCTGCGAAGCATCGCCGGTGCGCCGGCGTGGAGCTTCAGCTCGCAGATGGCGGCGTCGATCCTTCCCTGCCGGATGGTGCGGTCGAGGAGATTGGAGTACTGAAGGCCCATCCGCCTGTAGTACTCGGCCCGCCACTTGCTCTTGAGCTCGGGCTTGTGGCCGAACGCCTCGCCCAGGGGCCAGTCGTCCGTTCGGAACGGCGGCAGAGGGTCTTCCCAGTCCCCGAGATTGGCAGCCGGGTAGTTTCCCCATCCGTAGCGAAGAGCGACCGGCTCGGCGACGAGGTCGCTCCAGACCTCCAGCGCCTTCTTCTCGGGGACGCATCGAACCTTAGTCGGATACCACCGGCGATCGGCCCCGGCGATCATGAAGCCGTTGAGGGGGCAGGTATCGTTGCCGCTCCACGGCCGGAACGCGACGGGCACCTTCCTGTATTCCTCCCGCCACGTGCCGTCCCTGTTCCGCTTCCGCGCGCGCTGGTCGCGTTCGACGTAGACGGTGGCCCTTCCGTCCTTGAACTCGATCTTCCCGACGGAGGCGTGGCGGCTCTCCACCAGCTTGTAGACATCGCGCAAGGCCCAGTGCACGGCGCGTTCCGCCACCGGCCGCTTCCAGTTGGGGTGCAGCCCCAGGCCGACGTCGTGGGCGCAGATGAACCCGGTGTTCGGCGTGCTCAAGTGCGTTCGATAGTGCATGTCCCTGACGATGGCGTACCGATCGGTCATGTCGACTTCACCGAGGTTGCCCTTGGTATGCCCGGCGCCTTGGAGCGTGATGATCCCGAACGGGAGCTTCGCGTCCCCGAAGGCCTGTCGCAACGATCGGATGACGGCGGGAAAGACGTACTCGTACTGGCTGAACGACCAGGTCAGCACCTGCTGTTCGCCCTGGAGGTAGAGGAGCCCGCGGATCGAGAGCCGCCCGATCGGCGCGACGCGGGCGTTGTACAGGTAGGACGCGAGAAACGGGCTCTGCGGACGGGCGGGGGGCTTGTGCGCCGGCTTCTTGGGAAGGCGTTTCCGTTCGGCCTTGGCCTTGGCGGCATCCCGCTGCCATTCGGCCAGCTCCCCGGCGTACTGCCGCTCGTATTCCGCCAGGATTCGCTTGCGGGCTTCTTCATCCTCCCATTCAGCCACGGCTCGGTCGTGCTCGGCCATCATCTCCTTCACGGCCCAGAAGTCGATCTTGTGGAGCTGCTCCGCCGAGCACCAGTAGTTGCCCTGCGCGCCGCCCGAGGCCGCATTGATGACCCCGACGGGCACCTGGAGCCTGCGATGGAGGAACTTGCCGAACAGATAGGGAATCGTGGAGATCCCCTTCATGTTGCCCTCTACGCAGGGCCGCCACGTGGCGCGGTCGCGGAGGTCGCTCTGCGGCCGGTAGTGCGACGCCCTGCCGGTGTGGGCATAGCGAACGCCCGGCGCCAGGAGCCCCTCGCTGTCGATCCACGCGGTGCGGTTGCCGCTGTAGAACATGTTGCTCTGCCCGGCGCACAACCATACTTCCCCCACGAGGACGTCCTGAAACGCCACGCGGTCGTCTCCGCTGATCGCGAGGAGGAACTTGGGCTTGAAGCTGGCGGCGAGCGGCTTGAGTGTCGCCTTCCACAGACCGGTCGCGTCGGCCATCGCCGTAGCCTTGGCCGTTGCGAAGGGCGGGGCGTTCTCTTCCACGTAGGAGAACCGGACGCGGCAGGCGTTCTCGTCGGCCCTCGGCGCCTCGGGCTCCTCTCGTCTCAGGGCCGCTTCGCCTGCCAGGCGGACGGCTTCGTCGCGGCCCTCGGTCAGCACCACGGTCACCTTGGCGCCCGGCTTCGCCCAGCCCCATACTCGAACGGGCTTGGCCCGCTGGAGGACCATGCTGTCGTTGAAGACGTTGGCGAGGCGCAAGGTCGCCTGGGTGCTTTCCGGTCCTTTCCCAGCCCCCGCGGGCGCAGCCGGTGGGGACGTCACGAGGCCGAGCATCGCGGCCGCCAACATGCTGAGTGTACGCATCGTTTCGGTCCTCTCGCGATATCGCCTTCCGGCGCCGGGTCAGTCGATCGGCTTTCCGTCCATGCAGACGAGGCGGCCGTTCTCGAGGGAGAGGTACAGCCTGCCGCCGGCGGCGGCCATGCCGTCAAAGACGGGCGGCGAGTCGAGTCGGCACCGCGCCAGCTCGGTCCCGTCGGAGGCGGAGATGGCCACGAGCAGCGCTCCGCGGCCTTCGTCACGTCCTTCGGTCGCGCCGCCCGCGTCGGCGGGTGGGCCGGCCACGAACAGCACCTTGTCCGCCAGGACCATCGCCCGGGCGCGGATCATCACGCGCTTGGCCCACTGCACGGTCCCGTCGCCCCGCTTGAGGGCAAACAGCCGGTACGGTCCGTCCTGCAACTGGTTCGACCAGTGGAGCCTCTCGCGTCCGTACCCGCAGATGATCGACCGGTCAAAGACGAGCAGTCTGCCGGAGATGAGATTCCTGTCCCGCCCGCTGCAACCGGTCGAGATGGAACATCGCGTGCCGAAGATCCAATACGAGCGGTGAGGCCACGAGCCGTCGAGGAAGCCGGTCAGCGTCAGCAGATGAGGCTTCCCCTTCGGCTGCCTGGCGCCGTGCGCGTCGAAGACCATGTCCCGCAGGTAGACGTACTCGCCGTCGCCCGTGAGGATGTCTGCCAGCGCTCCGGGCATGTAGGCGGGCCCGTACTGCTTGGGCTGCCTGCCCGTCTGGGGGTCGGGGCTGTAGATCGGCGTCCTCGAGAGGACTTTGCCGGTGGCGGGCTGGAGTCGGCAGAGGTCGATCCCGCCGTCCAGGTAGGACGATCTGCCGGCCGTGAAGTACGCCGCGCCGTCCTGAATCAGCACGCTTCCACGCACGGGCGATGCGGATTCGAGTTGGCCGCGGGCCGTGATGCGCCGTTCGGCGCGGGCCGCCCGCAGTCGCCAGGCCAGCGCGCCGTCCGACGCCCGCACGCTGTAGACGCAGCCGTCGCGGCACCCGAAGACGGCCCGGCCGTCGTACAGCGTGGGGGGCGAGTCCACGCGGGCGCCGGCCGTGAAGTGCCACGCCGGCGCACCCGAATCCGCGTCTAGCGCCGAGACCCTGTGCTCCTCAACAGAGGCCACGAACACCTTGCCCCCCGCGACCGTCACGCTTGTGAGCTTCCCACCGACGTTCACCTGCCACCTGCGTCGCAGGTCGGCGGGCACGGCCCGCGGCGTCCAGCCGCTCCGCCCGGCGTCGTGACGATAGGTGGGCCAGTCGTCTGGATTGCGGATTGCGGATTGCGGATTGCGGATTCCCCCGTAGGCGGGCCCCTTTTCCAACAGGGGGGCCGTGGGCTCGCCAGACGGGACTTCGGGCGAAGCGGGCGCGAGGGCATGGAAGCCGGTCAGCTTCGCCGCGATGTAGCATCCGCAGGCGTGAGGCGGCGCGTAGAGCAGGCCGTTGCACGGCATGACGCCATACTTGCAGACGCCCCGCACCCAACTGTGCCACAGGACCTCACCGGTTCGCAGATCGATGAACTCGACGCCCCTCCTGCCGCCGAGGATGTATCGCCCGGTGGCCTTGTTCCTCCAGCATCGGTGGTGGTGCCCCGGGCACTCGGGCTCGATGTGCTTGAGGATTCTGCCCGTGGCCAGGTCGCGCTGCGTCGCGAAGTACGGGCCCCAGGCGGGCCCCCTCCTTCCGCTCTTGCGGCCCTGCCAGGGCTTGAATCCCCCCAGCCAGAGCGCCCCGTTGACGACGAAGGCGTCGCGGACCTGACAGAGCGAGGCGGGCCGGGTCCAGATGGCCTTGCCGTTTTCGGCCGACAGGGCCGTCACGGTCTGGCCGCCGGCGCAGACGACGCTGCCGTCCGACACCACGCGCAGCGGAGCGGAGGTCGCGGACCACAGCTCTCGTCCCGTCTTCAGATCGAGGCAGACGACGTCCCTTCCCCTCTGATAGAACACGCGGTTCCCGGTGGCGCACAGTGTGGCGGGCCTCAGCCCGGCGGCGTCGGCGCGGTCCTTTCTCCAGAGCGTCCGGCCGGTGTCGGCATCGAGGGCAAGAACGGTTCGCTTCGCCTTGGCCTCGACCGCGCGGAACCGCTTGAGCAGGGGCTCGGCGGTCTCTCTGGCATACAGAGGGGACTTCTCCTTCACTGCGAGGCGTGCCCATTCTCGGAGCTCGGCGACCCGTTCGTCGGTGACGCTTCGGACGGCGAGCAGGAGGATCCCCTTGTGGCAGAGGATTTCCTCCGTGCCGCGAGTCTGTTCGTAGACCTTGAGGGTCTTTCCCGTCGCCGCGTCCACGGCGCTCAGGGGCGCGTGGAGGCCGAGTGTGACGTAGACTCGGGCCCCCTGCGGCGTCTTCGATCCCGACGCCCCGGACCGGGCAGGGCCCGCCGAAGGGCCGACGGCGACCAGCCTCCGCTGAAGATGAGTGGGCGCGGCGCCCCAGTTGACGATGTGGGGAAACCACGGGCTGAAGGGCCGCTGCCAGAGCAGGACTCCGTTGTAGGCGTCGCGGGCGACGAGGTGCCACTTGCAGGGCCGCCGGACGGATACGACGGGGGCCTGGTCGACAATGTAGAAGATCCGCCCGCCCGCCGAGACCAGTGCGTTGATGCTTGGCGTGTGTTCGTGACTCAGCGTGTGCCGCGGCTCGGCGATCCACTGGGCGCGGCGAGGCGGGCCGACCACGTCGTCGTCGGCCACCGCGTTCCCGCTTGCATCATGGAGGAAGTGGGTCCACTCGTCCGTGTTCCCGGGGCGCGGCTTGACGGTCTTCCTCCAGCGGCCGTCCTCCTTTGAGTACACCGCGCCGCCGGGGGCCAGCACGCGCATCGCTTCGGCCATCGTGACGCCGCCGAGGTCCTCGGTGACTACCAGGTTCGCCAGGTTCTCCACATACGGCAGCCGCTTCCCGTCGAAGCGCTCGGCCGACACGGGGCCGTAAAGCCCCAGCTCACGGATGTGCTGCCGTGCCCGCCGGACCTTTCCCGCATCGCTGTCCAGGCCGTGTATCAGGCAGCTCCCGCCCGCGTGCAGCGCCGCGGTCAATCTGCCGTCGCCGCAGCCAAGATGGACGATCAATCCGCCGGTCACCCCGGTGGCCTTCAGAATCTGCCGGGCCAGGTCGCCTTCGGCGCCGCGGCCGGGCGCGCCGGCATCGGCGACGGCCGCCACGGACACGAGCAGCGCGCCGGAGAGAATCCCTTTGCGAAAGAAGCCGCCCATTGGCGCTGTTTCGACCATGAGTCGGTCTCCTGTGTTGGGGGGACTGGTTCTGGTTCGACGCCGCATGCCGGATGGCCTCGGGACCGGCGCGGCGCCACGTTCCGCGCCTGCCATTATCGCCAAGCGTTTGGGCGCCACAACCTTCCGGCACGGGTCGGATCGGGGCCCCGCTCTCCGGGAGGCTTGCTTCGTGCGCGGGATCCTGACACCATGACGGCTGCGCCCGGCCCTGGGCGTCCGGCGTGCAGGACGCCCGCTGGCGGCCGGGGCAAGGAAAGGTCCATAGCCATGAGCCGACGAATCCCGAGAACGCTGTGCGTCCTGCCGGGCCTGCTCGCCTGCGCGGCGGCGCCGGCCGCCGAGCTGCTTGTCGCAGCGGCGAGCGCCGACATCACCCCGGCGGAACCGGTGGCCGTTTCGGGGCAGTTCCACCTCCGGATCGCCCGGAAGATCGAGACGCCCATCACGGCGAACGTGGTCGCCCTGGAGTCCCGCCGGAACGGCCGGTCGCTCGACGCGGCCGTCATGGTCTCGTGTGACCTGGTGTACGTCACCGACGACGTTCTCCGCCTCGTTCGCCAGGCCGTGCGGAAGCGCCTGCCGGAGCTGGACACGAAGAAGATCTTCCTCGCCGCGACCCACACGCACACCGGGCCCGTCACCCTGCCCGGCAAATACGCGATTCCCAAGAAGGGAGTGATGCAGGTCCAGCAGTACCGGGCGTTCCTGGTCGAGCGCGTCGCGGAGGCCATCGCCCGGGCGTGGAAGGGCCGCGGGCCGGGCAGCGTGACCTGGGCGCTCAGCCACGCCGTGGTGGCGTACAACCGCCGCGCCGTGTACTCCGACGGCTCGGCGCGCATGTACGGCCGCACCGACACGCCCGGCTTCCGCGGCCTGGAGGGCTGCGAGGACCACGACGTCAACACGCTGTTCTTCTGGAGCGCCGCGGGCAAGCTGATCGCCGCGGCGGTGAACGTCTCCTGCCCATCGCAGGAGGTCGAGTCGAGGACGGCCGTCAACGCCGACTTCTGGCACCCGGTGCGCGAGGCCCTGCGCAAGCGGCACGGCGCGGGGCTGTGCGTGTTGGGCTGGACGGGCGCAGCCGGGGACCAGTCGCCGCACCTGATGTACCGCAAGGCGGCGGACGAGCGCATGCGTCGGCTGCGGGGGCTGACCCGCCTGGAGGAGATCGCGCGGCGGATCGTCCGCGCGGTGGACGAGGCGTACGAGGCCGTGAAGGACGACCGGCATGCCGACGTGCCGCTGATCCACAAGGTGGAGACGATCCGCCTGCCCATGCGGCTGGTGAAGGAGGCGGAGTATGCCGAAGCGAAGGCCGCCGTCGAGCAGGCCGCGGCCCAGATCGCCAAGGACCCCAAAGCGGCGGACCGTGCGCACCGGCGAATGAAATGGTACGAGGTGACCGTGCAGCGGTTCGAGAGGCAGAAGGCCGACCCGAAGCCGACCTGCGAGATGGAGCTGCACGTGGTGCGGATCGGCGACGCCGTCGTGTGCACGAACGCCTTCGAGCTGTTCACCGACTACGGCATCCGCATCAAGGCCCGCAGCAGGGCGGCCCAGACGTTCGTCGTGCAACTGGTCGGCCCGGGCGGCTACGTCCCCACGGAAAGGGCCGTCCGCGGCGGCCACTACAGCGCCGTCGTCCACAGCAGCCTCGTCGGCCCCCAGGGCGCGCAGGTGCTCGTCGACCGGACCGTCAAGCTGATCGATTCGGCGTGGGCAAAGCCAAACTGAACCCGGCAGGCATCGGGAGGGGGCCGCCCGGCCCGTCCGGCTGCGGTAGGGGGCGGCCCACCGTGGGTCCGCGGCCGGGGCCGCTTAGACATCGAGCTGCGTCGTGCCCTTGGGCAGGTCGAAGCAGACGGTGGCCGCCTTCGGGTCCCGCAGCCACGTCCCCGGCTTCAGGTCGCTCGGCCTGGCCACCTTGCGCAGCGGGATGGGCTTGCCCTTGTGACTCAGCGCCGGCTGCGCGTCAGCGGCGGCCGTGACGCGAACGGTGAACCGCGGGCCGGCGAACGGCGCGACGAAGGTCACCCGCCCGGCCTTCCGCTGGATCCGCGTCAGCTCCTTCGCCGCCCAGTACCGGGCGATCTCGCTGATCTTCATCCAGATCGTCTGATCGCGGAACCGCCCCTCCAGCGCGAGGGCGACCTTCTTGAACGCCTCGAATCCCTTCTTCGTGCCCTGGGTGTACATGCCCGGCCAGTGGCACAGCATGACCGCCGGCTCGCCGCGCCGGATCAGCTCGACCAGCCGCCCGCTGGTGGCGTCGGCGTTGGCGTAGCGGTCGCCCTCGGGCTCGCGGTCGCCGTCCCAGCCGCCGAACCAGTCGCCCGTGCCGGCGGGGACGTTCACGACCAGCCGCGGCTTGCCCGTCTCGAGGCCCGAGACGTGCTCCAGCTTCGGCTGAGTGCTCTGCTTGCCGCCGGAGACGTACTTGAAGTAGTGGGGCAGCTCGGCGGCGAAGACGTCGCGCACGGCCTCGCCGACGGCCTGCGACAGCTCCGACTTCACCATGTTGCCGAACCCCCCCGGCGTGGTGATGCCCTCGCAGGGGATCTCGCAGTTCTTCAGGACCCGCAGCGCGTAGGCGAGGTAGGCGGCCAGCTCGTCGACGCTCTTCTTGACCCGGGGGTAGGAGTTCTCCATGGTGGCCGAGCTGATCTCGGCGAACGGCCGCCCGGTGCCAAGGTCGATCACGCGCGTGTGCGTGATCATCTCCGGGTGGATGTCCCAGTTGGGCAGCATCAGCTCGCGGACGAGCTTGAGGCTCGCCAGCAGCTCCCGCCGCGGCCAGCCGGGCAGCTCCCGGTCGAGCCAGCCCACGCACGCCGGGTACGGCACCACGCTGTACTTGCCCTTGACCCCGTGCTCGGCGCACCACTGCCCGAACTCGCGCACGAAGGCGTCGGGGATCTCTCGCGGCCAGGTCTTCCAGGGCTTCTTGTAGTTCGCCCGGCTCGACCAGGCCTCGGCGAACTGCGGCATGCAGAAGTGGCCCATGTTCACCAGGCAGGTCGAGTCGTCGATGAAGAACGACAGCGGCACGCGCGTCTGGGGGTTGAGCACTTCCACGCTCTTGTCGCGGGAGGGGCGCTGGCCGGGGGGCGCTTGTGCCAGACTGCTGACGGCCTTGAGCGCCAGCCCGGTTGCCGCCGCTGCGGCTCCCGTTTGCAGCAAATCGCGACGTGTTGCCTTCCACACGGCAATGTCCTCCTCTGCCGGCGATGACCATCGGTAACGGCGCGCCGTTGCGAAGACGCGATAGGGTCGTCCTGTATTCTGGAACGTTGGCGGGCCTCGTCGCGAGGAATCCCGGGATTCTCTTTCCGGCGGCGCGGCTGCTATTGCCGCCTCTGCTTCCGCGGGCGCCGCGACCCGTGCGAGCCTGGCCATGGACACCCCCATACCCGACTCACGGCGGCATGTCAACGCCATGCCGGATGGGCTCGCACGGTTGCCGACGGACCGCCCCCGAAATGGGGGGGCAAAACCCGCCGCGGCATCGCTGTAAACAATTGATGAAAAGGGATTTACAGCGTTTTTTCGGGCGAAATGGCTTTGTTTCGTAAAAAGGCTTGCGCGCCGCCCCGCGGTGCGTCGGCCGTGCCCGGTTGACTCGTGAGACCGCTGACTCGCTAACTCGTGGTTTCAAATCGGTTGCGATGCGTGGAGGCGGCAGGGACCGCCGGGGATCACCAGGTCCTTCGCCGGCAGGCCGTGTTTCAGCGCGTTGCGGGAGACCTTCCGTTTTCCCGCGAGCGTCCGCGGGCCGGTGGACGCCAGGGCGTTGTGACGATTCACGCGGTTCCGCGTGTACGATGCCATGTTTCGATTCGCTCCTTTCCGCGGGCGAGCAGGGAGCGCAACCACTTTTCCGAAATAAGGATATCGCAGTGACTGCCCCCCCGCACCGTCGGGAGAAAAACCTTCCCCTCCCTTAACAACATATACATCTCAAGGGCCCAAATGCACAATCGATTTCATTTTTTTCTCGGGAATCTTGCCCGCCCGGCGCGGGTAGGTTGGGCAGGCGGTCCTGCTTAGAAGGAGACCCTGAAGTCCGCGGCGGCCGCGCCCATGACGCGCTCGACGTCCCGGCGCTGCTCGGCCGAGAGGACCTCCGGCGGCTCGTACCGTTCCAGACGGCGCTTCACCTCCGCGTGGGCTCGCTGCCGCAGACGGGCCGGCCTCGAGACGCCCTGCCGCAGTTGGGTCCGGTCGATCACGGGCCCCGGGATGTAGTGTTCCTGCCGGAAGTACTTGAGCGTGTGGTCGGCCGTCAGGAGGGACTGCTCGGCCAGCAGCTCATCGAAGAGCCCGTCGGCGGGGAAGTCCTCCCGGGGCACCATGCCGGCAATGAGCCGCCGGGTCATCGCGCACGTCTCGGCGTCGAAGACGAGCTTCTCCAGCGACTGGCAGCTCTCGAAGTACAGCATGCCCGGCCCGGAGATGCTGTTGATGCCGCCCAGGCCCGCCAGGTACACGCCCGTGCCCGACTCGAAGCCCGCCTGGGCGTCCAGGAACTTGCTGTCGCTCATGCCGATGTAGGCCTGTGTCGGCAGGGAGAGGTGCTTGCCCACCTCGGCGCAGGCGCAGTTGATCATCTGCGCCTCGGGCGAGGAGATGGTGGCCGCCATGGAGCGCATGTCGAAGGTGCCGGGCGAGCCGCCGTACAGCACCGGCGCGCCCGGGCGGGTGATCTGGGAGATGACGACGCCGCTGAGCGTCTCGACGGTGTGCTGGATGACGCACCCGACCAGCGAGATGGGGGCCACCAGGCCCGCCAGGGGCATGGCGATCAGCTCCACGGGGATGCCCAGCTCGGCGCACTTCATCGCGTTGTCCGCCGTCGTCGTGCTCCACTTCAGCGGCGAGCTGGGGCAGCACGAGAAGACCGCGAACGGCTTGTCGCGCAGGGCCTCCCGCGTGCCGCGAACCGCCAGTTGCAGCTCCGCCATCACGTCGAAGCCCTCGATCGTGAACGCGCCCGTCACGATCGCCTTGCTGGTCGTCTTCAGCAGCGCGTACAGCCGAACGCTGTCGCTGACGCCCGCCGGCACGTCGCTCGGCACGATCGCCGTCGAGGAGTAGTCGATCGAGTCGAGCTGCTCCACGAGGCGGCAGTAGCTCAGCATGTCCTTCGTGCTGGCCGGGCGCATGCGGTTCGCCCGGTGGTCCAGGACCTTGATGGCCGTGGAGCCGGGCGTGAAATGGACGTTGTCCCCGAACAGTGTGCAGGAGGCGCTGCCGGCGAGGTCCCACAACTCGACCCGGCCGGGCGCAGAGCGGAGGGCGGCCTCGACGACGTCGCGCTTCATCCAGACGTGCTTGCCGCTCCTGTCGATTCGGCAGCCGAGGTCGCCGAGCCGCTCCAGCAGCCCGTCGTGAACCAGGCGGATCCCCCGGGTCTCGAGCAGCTTGTACGCCTCCCCGAGCACCTGCTCGATCAGCTCGTCGCTCAGGAATCGCACGCGCGGTCTCATCTTGTGCCTCCCCGGTGCGCTGCGAGCATGCGGCGGCAGCAGGACGTCCCGGCCTGGCCGGCCCGGGCGGACCTTGGGCCCGCTGCGGCCGGCCCTAGAGCACTTCACGGAGTTCTGTAGCACTCTGGCCGGCTGCGGCTTCGCTGGGCGGCGTCAGGCTGCATCGACGATGCGAAGGCATCGCCTGCTTCGCCTTCCTTGCCCAGCTCGTCCTCGCGCGGCCAGAGCCGCTACATTTCACCGTGAAGTGCTCTAGCCCTTCCTGCCCTTGCGGGTGGGCTTCCTGCCGAGCGCCTCGCGCTGCTCGGGCGTCAGGACGAACACGTCAATGGCCCACCGCAGCCTGTTGGTGATCTCGCGATTGGCCTTCTTGGCCTTGCGGTCGTCGTCCTCGGCCTCGGCAAGCTCCTTGGAGGCGGCGGCGCAGCCGGCCTTGATCTTCGCCAACTGCTCTTCCGTCAGCTCGGCCTTGCGATACCGCGCGGCGATGGACTTGTAGAGCTGGTAGGCATTCCACGTCGCCTTCTGCTCGGGCGTGAGGACGGCGAAGACGGCGGCGCCGGCCGCGGCGCCGGACTCCTCCCGCGCGGTCCGCAGCGCCCTCAGCTCGCCCGATGTCTTCTTCCTCGCGTCGGCGTCGCCGCCGGCCCGGGCGTCCTTGGCGGCCGTCTCGGCGGCCTCAACCTTCTGGGCGTTCGCCTTGTCCCACGCCGCCAGGGCGGCCTCGTGGGCCTTGAGCTTCTCCTTCGCGTCGGCCTGCTGGTTCGCGGTGAGCTTGCACTCCCGGACGAGCTGGTCGAAGAGGCTCTCTTCCGGCTCCCTGCCCCTGCGGCGCCCTCGCTCGCGGGCCGTCAGCGCCTCTCCCGCCAGGACCGTCACCATCACGATCGCCAGCCATCTCATGGTTCTCATGCTGTCAGTCTCCCGCGGCCGGTTTGTTCGCACCAGTCCAGGCGTCCTCGCTCCGGCCGCACGGCGCGAGAGCACCGCAACGCCCAAGCGCCCGACCACGCGGCCGCCCGGGCTTCGGCCCATGAATATACGACATACAACCCGTACAACAAGACTCGACTTGCCCTTCGGGCCGAACGGGGTGCACGTCACGTTTGCAGGTAGCGAGTTGCACACGGACGGCGCGGGCGAGGCGCGAAAGGCCGGGGCAACGTCGGCCGGCGGCGCCCACCCCCCGCGTAATAGGGGACGCTAACCGTTTTTCGACCGTTCGTAATAGGGGACGCTAACCGTTTTTCGGCCGTTCGTAATAGGGGACGGTAACCGTTTTTCGGCCCTTGGACGCTATGCTGCGGTCCGTAGGTGGCCATCCCCCGATTGGTGAGAGTTGCGATCTCCCGGCAGCCGCATCACCTCCCCTCGCCCGGGCTTCGGAAGCGAGCGATGGTGCAACCTGCCAATCGCCGCCAAAACCAGGGACGCTAACCAGGTT
>CAYRVX010000032.1:0-34478 GCA_964427875.1 uncultured Planctomycetaceae bacterium | reverse complement strand
TCTCAGGAAAAAACGGTTAGCGTCCCCTATTTCACCCAAGACGTGATCGGCGTCACCCCGTTCCGTTCGCCGTGTTGATGTGGTCTGGGAAAACCAGGGACGCTAACCAGGTTTCTCAGGAAAAAACGGTTAGCGTCCCCTATTTCACCCAAGACGTGATCGGCGTCATTGCGTTCCGTTGGCCGTGTTGATGTGGTCTGGGAAAACCAGGGACGCTAACCGGGTTTCTCAGGAAAAAACGGTTAGCGTCCCTATTTTTCGGGAATAGCTTGACGGTCTCCGAAACCGTAGTAGAATCATCGCAAAGGGCCACGGTGGTCGTGGGCGCGAGTTCATTTGGGAAATCTCAGTTGAGTGGGTCAAAGGGATTAAGGCGGTATCTGGGGAGGGGGTTTCGCGCAACCGGAGTTGGGGTGCGTGTTGGCGATCACCTTGGCAGAGCCAGCGGGAGATGAAAGACAATGAGCGAACCTCGTACGCTGTACCTGCGACAGAGAACAAGTGTGCGTCATCTTGTTCCCGGGACGATCCTGGTCATCGTGGCGCTCTTCGTGGGCGTGGCGCTCTTCGTGGGCAGGATTGAACTCCTTGGGTGTCAAGGGGCGGGCAGAATGGCCCACTGAGGGGCGGGTGAAAAGTAGCCACGTGAAGAGGTGAGCCAGACGGTAGGCTCCACCGTTTCGACGGAGTTCGAGGTGGAAGGGAAAACCAGGGACGCTGACCAGGTTTCCCAGGAAAAAACGGTTAGCGTCCCCTATTTCCAAGCGTCCCCTATTTCCGTTTTTTCCGGTCACGATGCGGTGAGCGTCAGCGTGTGGTTCGCTGCCTTATTTCGCCTTGTTCCTCTGCCTGGGCTTTGTGCTGCGCTTTGGCTTGGGCGGCTTGCTGAGGGACGCGGGGCGGGCGTTCTTGTACTTGTCCAGGGCGCCCTGGAGCGTGGCCCGAGCCGCCCTGGCCCCTTCGTCGAGGCCCGATTCGCCGAGGGGAGAGGCCTCCAGCACGTCGCCGCGGATGTCGAAGAACTTGCCGGTCCTGTACAGCTTGTAACGCCGGTTGCGGGCGAACTCCCTGGCGTTTGCGGCACTGCCGCCGCGCGAGTACCAGCAGTAGATCCATTCGCGGGGGTTGCCCTTCCTGCCCTGCAACTGGGGCAGGAAGCTCCTTCCGTCGAGGGGCGGCTTATCCGGAACGTCAACGCCGGCACATTCACAGAGGGTCGGCAGGAAGTCGCTGAAGTCCACGAGGTCCCGGGACACCTTTCCCTTCGGCGCCGTGCCCGGCCAACTGGCGATCAGCGCGACGCGGGTCCCCGCGTCGGACATCGAGCCCTTGCCGCCCTTGACCAGCCGATCGCCCATCTTCGACACGACCGGCTTGTCGGTACCGTTGTCGCCCGTGAACAGGACCAGCGTGTTCTCGCGCAGGTTCAGCTCGTCCAGCTTGCTGGCGAGCTTGCCGACGATCTTGTCCATGTAGGTGACCATGTCGCCGAAGTACTTCGCGTGGCCCTTGTAGGTTTTCGAGCCCTTGCTCTTGGGGTCCCAGTCCGCCGAGTCGGGGGTGGGCTCGAAGGGGCAGTGGGTCAGGATCATCGGGTAGTAGACGAGGAAGGGCTTGTCCTTGTTCCGCTGCATGAAGCCGCAGGCGAAGTCGCTGACGACGTCCGGGCCGTACTCGCCGTTGGTGCAGTCGACCTGCTTGCCGTTGACCTCGAGTCCGGGGTTGGGGTAGCGGCCGGGCCGGCGATTGAGCTGCCAGAGGCAGTACTCGTCGAACCCGAAGTGATTCGGCCCCTCCAGGCCGCCGCCCAACTGCCACTTGCCCACGACGCACGTCGCGTAGCCGGCCTTCTTCAGCAGGTGGGCGAACGTGGTCTGCTTCGCCTCCAGCAGGCCGAACCGCACGTAGTTCCGCACGTTGTAGATGCCCGTCATTATCTTGACGCGCGAAGGCGTGCAGAGCGGCTGGGCGTAGGCGTGCTCGAAACGGACGCCCCCTCCGGCAAGGCGGTCCAGCACGGGCGTCTTGTAGGACGTCCCGCCGTTGGCGCCGATGCACTCGTAGCCGAGGTCGTCGGCCATGATCAAGATGATGTTCGGCCTCTTCCGGCGCGTGTCGAGCGCGGCCGTGATGCCGGCCGGCAGGCACGCAGCCGCCCCGGTGGCGGCCGTCGCCTTCATGAAATCACGCCTGGACATACGTGGTGCGTTCATGCTCGCCTGCTCCTTTCCGTGGCCCGCGGGCCTCCAGAAGTCGTCGTCATCGAGGACACCGCAGGATACAATACCAGGCCGTCCGGTCAAGGGCCCGCCCGCCGCGGATCGAGGACTCATGGGGAGCTTGATGATGGCTGCTGCCAGGACGTGTCAGAGGCTTTGGATCGTGGCCGCCGTCTGCTGGGGCCTGCCGGCGACAGGCAGACGGTGTCAAGCGCAGGGGGATGCTTCGCTCCCGGCGCCCGTCAAGGCGGTGTGGGACCTGGCGAAGGCGTACCGGCGGTCCACCGCCACGCGCGAGCGCGTCTGCATCAACGGCCTGTGGCGGTGGCAGCCGGCGGGTGACACGGCCGGCAGCGTGCCCGCGGGCGGGTGGGGATTCTTCAAGGTTCCCGGGTGCTGGCCGGGAATCGCCGACTACATGCAGAAGGACTGCCAGACGGTCCATGCCCATCCGAGGTGGAAGAACGAGGACCTGGGCGACATCGCCGCGGCCTGGCACCAGCGGGAGATCACCATCCCCGGCGAGTGGGCCGGCCGCCGCATTGCCGTGCGGGCGGAATACCTGAACTCCTATGCCGTCGTGTACGTGGACGGCCGGAAGGCGGGTGAGATGCGGTTCCCGTCGGGCGAGGTGGACCTCACGCCTCTCTGCCGACCGGGGCGCAAACACGTCCTGTCCATGCTCGTGGTGGCCATGCCGCTGAAGGGCGTCATGCTCTCGTACAACGACACCGCCTCGGCCAGGAAGGTGAAGGGCTCGGTGAGGCGTCGCGGCCTGTGCGGGGACGTCTGGCTGGTTGCAGAGCCTTCGGCCGCCCGCATCGTTGACGTGAAGGTGGACACGTCGGTGCGCAAGGGGGAGATCACGTTCGACGTCGCGCCGCGGGGCCTGGCCGCGAAGGGCGGGTACGCCCTGCGCGCCCGGATCACGGAGAGCGGCCGAGGCGTCGGGGAGTTCACAAGCAAGGCGTTCAAGCGGGGCGACCTCGGGGACGGCCGGATCGCGTTCACCGGGAAATGGAAGCCCGACAGGCTCTGGGACACGCACACGCCTGGGAACACGTACGATGTCGGCCTCTCCCTGCTGGATGCCGGCGGCAAGGTGCTGGACGCGGCCTTGCCGGTCCGCTTCGGGTTCCGGGAGTTCTGGATCGACGGGCGCGACTTCCACCTGAACGGGACCCGCATCTTCCTCTCCGCCGTGCCGCTGGACAACGCCCAGGTCGGCGCCGCGCCGGCGACGTACGAGGGCGCGAAGGAGAGCCTGCTGCGCCTCAAGAGCTTCGGCATCAACATGGTGTACACGCACAACTACGGCTGCCAGCCGGGCTCTCACCTGAGCTTCGCGGAGGTCCTGAAAGCCGCGGACGACGTGGGGATGCTCGTGTCCCTCTCCCAGCCGCACTTCAGCCACTATGACTGGAAGGCGCCCGACGCCGAGAAGTCCAACGGCTACGCGCGGCACGCCGCCTTCTACGTGCGCGTCGCGCAGAACCACCCGTCGGTCGTCGCGTACGCCACCAGCCACAACGCGACGGCTTCCGGCCAGGACATGAACCCGGACTTCTTCGGCGACGCCGAGATCCCCCGGGAGGGCTGGTCGCTGAACAACACGAGGCGAGCCCTGCGGGCGGAGGCCGTTATCAAGGGCCTCGATCCGAGCCGGGTCGTCTATCACCACGCCGGCGACATCGCCTCGCTGCACGCGAGCAACTTCTACCCGAACTTCGTGCCGGTCCAGGAGATGTCGGACTGGTTCGAGCACTGGGCCACACAAGGGGTCAAGCCGGCCTTCCTGTGCGAGTACGGCGCGCCGTTCTCCTGGGACTGGGCGATGTACCGCGGCTGGTACCAGGGCCATCGGGAGTTCGGAAGCGCACGCGTCCCGTGGGAGTTCTGCCTGGCCGAATGGAACGCCCAGTTCCTCGGCGACCGGGCCTTCCGGATCAGCGAGATGGAGAAGGCCAACCTGCGGTGGGAGGCAAAGCAGTTCCGCGCGGGCAACGTCTGGCATCGCTGGGACTATCCGCACGTCCTGGGCTCGAGGCTCTTCGACGAGCGGCATCCCGTGCTGGCCATGTACATCACCGACAACTGGCGCGCGTTTCGCACCTGGGGCCTGTCGGCCAACTCGCCCTGGGAGCACCGCCTCCTCTACAAGTTGCGGGACGGCGTGGACAAGGGGCGCAGGGAACTGCCGGTGGACTGGGCCAAGCTCCAGCGCCCGGGCCTCAGCCCCGACTACGAAGACGACCGGTACGAGCGCATGGACCTCGCCTTCAAGCGGTCGGACTGGGTCGCGACGCCCAGCGGGCAGGCCATCCTGCGCAACAACGCACCCGTGCTCGCCTACCTCGCCGGCAAGCCCGGCCGCTTCACGAGCAAGGACCACAACTTCCTGCCCGGCGAGACGGTGGAAAAGCAGATCGTCGTCATCAACAACTCTCGCGAGCCGGCAGTCTGCGATTGCACTTGGTCGCTCGGCCTGCCGCAGCCCGTCCGCGGGGAGAAGCAGGTCCGCGTGCATACCGGGCGGCAGGTGAGGGTCCCCTTGCGCTTCGATCTGCCGGCCGGGCTGGCGCCCGGCGCGTACCGGCTCGACATGACGGCCGGATTCAACAAGGCCGAGCCACAGAGGGATTCCTTCACGGTCCACGTTCTGGCGCGGCCGGCCAGGCCCGCACTCCCGGGGAAGGTCGCGCTGTTCGACCCGAGGGGCCAGACGGGCAAGCTCCTGGCGGCGATGGGGGTTCGCTGCCAATCCGTGGCCGCCGGGGCGGACCTGTCCGGCTTCGACGCCCTGATTATCGGCAAGGCGGCCTTGACCGCCGACGGCCCGGCGCCCGACGTTGCCCGCGTTCGCGACGGACTGAGGGTGCTCGTCTTCGAGCAGACGGCCGAGGCGCTGGAGAAGCGACTAGGGTTCCGCGTGCAGGAGTACGGCCTGCGGAACGTCTTCAAGCGAGTGCCCGACCATCCTTCTCTCGCCGGTCTCGATGACGAGCACCTGCGCGACTGGCGCGGCGAGGCGGCGCTCCTCCCGCCGCGCTTGAAGCCCACGGAGAGCCGCAAGTACGGCAGCGTGCCGACGGTGAGACGGTCCGGCCTGGAGGTCCCCCGGCTCTGGCGCTGCGGCAACCGGGGGAGCGTGGCCTCCGTCCTGATCGAGAAGCCCGCCTGCGGCGACTTCCTGCCCGTCGTCGATGGCGGTTTCAGCCTGCAATACAGCCCGCTCCTGGAGTATCGCGAAGGGCGCGGGATGGTCATGTTCTGCCAGATGGACGTGACCGGGCGGACCGAGGCCGATCCGGCGGCCGGGCGACTGGTCCGGGGGCTGCTGGGCTGCGTCTCGTCCTGGAAGCCCGCCCCGCGTCGCCGCGCGCTGTACGTCGGCGACCCGGCCGGGAGGGCCCACTTGGCCTCGGCCGGCGTGTCCCCGGGGACGTATGAGGGAGGCGAGCTGTCCGGCGAGCAGGTCCTCGTGGTCGCGCCGGGCGGCGGGAAAGCGCTCCGGCCGCATGCGCCGGACATTGCCCGGTGGCTGAAGGCGGGCGGGCACCTGCTGGCCCTGGAGCTCGACGGGGCCGAGGCGAGCACGTTCCTGCCCGAGCCGCTGCGCACGACGAAGCGAGAGCACATCGCCGCCTGGTTCCAGGCGTTCGGCGTCGGCTCCCTGCTGGCCGGTGTGGGCCCCGCGGACGTCCACAACCGCGACCCGCGCGAGCTGCCGCTCGTCTCGGGCGGGGCCGCGGTCGTCGGCAACGGCGTGCTCGCCAAGGCCGAGAAGGCGAACGTCGTCTTCTGCCAGCTCGCGCCCCACCGCGTCAGCAAGGCGCGCGGGGCCGTGCCTTCCCTCGCCGTCAGCGCGGATGACGCCGTGGCGGGCAAGCAGAGCGCCCTGTTGACCATGGGCAGCGTGCCCTGGGGGCAGTTCGGGCAGAAGGTGCAGGCCGGCAAGGTCGGCAAGACCTATACCTTCGCCGTCTTCGTCAAGGGCGTCGGCCAACCGGTCCGCGTGCGGCTCGAAGTGGAACGCGCGGGCAGGCCCTGGGACCGCGCGGTGCGCGGCGAGGACGTCGAGGTCCCCGCGGACGACTGGACGGAGCTGCACGTCACGTTCAAGGTCACCAGGCCCTGCCCGGAGGGCTGGTCGGCCTACATCCATTGCGGCCAGGAGGGCGCCCGCTTGCGGGCCGACCTGTTCCAGCTTCGCGAGGGCGGCTACGTTCGCCGGCGGCCCGGCGCCCGCGCCGCGGCCGCTGCCGGCGGCGGGGACCTCTTCGCCAATGCGAGCTTCGAGGCCGGCACCAAGCCGTGGTGGTTCAACTGGAAAGTGCAGCGGCACAACGTTCGACGGACGTATCGCCGGGCCTCGTTCCTGGTGACGCGGCTGCTGGCGAACATGCAGGTCGCCGGCAAGACGCCGCTGCTGCGGCGTTTCGCAACGCCGATAAGTGGAGCGCCCAGGGAGTCCGTGGCCAGGAACGGCGACTTTAGCCTCGACAAGGACGACGACGGGATGCCCGATCACTGGCAGTTCAGCTCGACCTCGAAGCAGGCGACGTGCGTGCTCGAGAAGGCTGCACCGGGGACTGGCGGGCGAGCCCTGCGCATCACCTGCCCGGGTTTCGGCGAGGGCAAGAAGGGAAGTGTCATGCTCGCCCAGCATGACGTCCCCATGACAGAGGGCCAGTGGTACCGCATTTCCCTCAAGGCGAGGTCAGAGGGATTCAAAGGCGCTCGCGTGGACCTGGCGGTCCAGGACACTACTACCTGGCGGTCTCTCATCGAGTACCAGCGCTTCTCTCCCGGCAGCCAGTGGCGGGAGTTCACCTTCCTGGTCCCGGCGAAGGCGACGGCCACGTCCCGGACGCGCTTCCAGGTCTGGCATGGCGGCGCGGGCACGCTCTGGATCTCCAATGTTCGTGTCGCGCCGTGTAGTGCGCCCTCGCGGGGCAGATGGCTGACGGGCCTCTACCTGGACCGGCCGGTGGAATGGGACGATCCCTACCGGTTCTTCCGGTGGTAGAAAACGGCCGCGTCCGGTGCGGCCGCCCGCCGCGAGCCGTTGCCCGGGCCGAGCATGGAAAGGCAAGCGCGAGCCGCCCTAGCGCGCGGTTCGGCGGCGCCGACGGCGCAAGAGCAGGGCGCACGGCAGGACCAGCGCAAGGCCCGTCGGCTCGGGGATGACGGTCAGCGTAAAGGCCTCGCCGGGATCGGTGGCTATCAACTGCTCGCCGTCGAAGAACTGATCGATCACCACCTCGATGGTGATCTCCTGCTCCGGCATGTCGGGCGGAACGTACAGGCTCAGCGTCGCCAGCTTGCCGGCGCCGAACAGGGTGCCCTGTTCGGTGAGGTTCTCGAGCTTCACGTCCACCGCGCCGGTGCCGGGCAGGGTGTTCTCGTCCAGCGTGATCGGCCCCGCCGACAGGTCGGCCAGGTTGGGGTCGCTCTCGTCGTCCGGGCCGCCGGCAGTGTAGTCGCCGTACCACTGATAGGACTGGTACACCAGCCCGCCCTGCGAGAACTCGACGAAGAAGATGGCCGTGTCGTGGACGTTCGCGTCGGCGGTCGTCAGCACCATGTCCAGGTCAAATCCGCCGCCGGGGGCAAGCGTGAGGCAATGGGCGTCGTCGCAAAGGGGAGTGAGGAGGTAGTCGCCGTACGCGGGGACGCACACCGCGGGCACGAGTAGAACCGCCAGGGCCGCCCGATACATGGGCCGTCTCCTCTCTTCCGGCAGGCCCGCCGCTGCCGCCTGCGGCAGCGCCGACAGGCACACACCAACGGAACCTTGCCTGGTATTATAGCTCAAGTACGCGTATCGTCAAGTCTAAGTGTTTGTGCGGCGTGTGTTTCAATCACGTCACCTTCTGCGAATGACGAGGCGCGGGCCTCGGTGTCAATGCCTCTCAGCCAGAACATCGCAAAGGACGTCGGGCAAAAGGGCCTTCTCTCCTGGTCCGAGGGCCTTCATGGACAAGGCGTCATAGCCCGCCGGGCGCTGTGCCTGCTGCGGGGCGGATGAGGCGGTCGCGGCATCCTGCTCCCACGAACCGGCCGCTGCCAACACATCCACTGTCTCCGGGGAGGCCGAGACGCCCGACAGCGCCCCGTCGGCCGGCGCCGCCTGCGTCGTCGGCGACGACGAGTCGAGGTCAATCGCGGCCGTTTCCGCAGCGAAGTCATCGCCGGCCGCGGACGGGGTGTCATCGGTCATCGCCCACACGGCCGCGGCTGCGGCGCTCGCGGCCCCGAGGGCCGTCCCGACGCCGCCCGGCGCGGCGGGCAACTTCGGATCGGCCGCGTTCTGCATGTCCGCGCCGCGGCGGGGCCAGATCGACGACAGGTCGATCGCGTTCACTCGACCGTCGCCGCTGACGTCCGAACGCACCTGGTCCACGGATACGTCGTCCATGCCGGCCGTCCTGCGCGCCCAGACGTGCGACAGGTCGATCGCGTTTGTGCGGAGGTCGCCATTGGCGTCGCCGGACAGGGCCGTGAACACCCGGTCCCCGTCGCCGGACAGCGGGTCTCCCGCCGCGTCCGTGACGCCCTCGATCCGCACGAGGTATCGGGCCACGTCGGGCAGGGCCGGGGCAAAGTCGATGATCCCGACCGTATGGCTCTGGGCCGTGGACGTGGCAATGCCGACCCCGGAGAGGTCCACCGGCAGGCCGTCGGCGCCGCTGCCGACGATCACGACCGACGCCTCCGTGAAGGTGCTCGGGTCGATCGGCCCGGAGAAGCCGACCACCAGGCGCCCGACGCCGCCGGCTCGCGGCTCGCTGAAGGTCCCGTCGTCGGGGATCTCCAGGAGCACCTCGCCGACCTGGCCGTGTGCGGCCGCACTGTACCACGCGTGGATCGTCAGGTCCTGTGCCGGGGGAGCCGGCTCGTCCGAGCCGAGCTGCGGGTCGGGGATGAACCTCGCGTCCCGCCGCCGATGGGCGCGAACCGTGTCGGCGTCCAGCGCGTCGATCACGCCGTCGGCGTGGACGTCCCTTCGGAGGTGGCCGACCTCGGCGACGTCGATGGGATCGGTGCCGTCGAGGTGCCTCGCGTAGCTCACGTCGGTGTTGTTGACCCGCAGGTCGCCGAAGCCGTCGCCGACCAGTGCGGTCATGATGCGGTCGCTGTCGCCCTCCATCGCGTTCCCGGCCGCGTCGGTGACCCCGCTGATGCCCACCGCGTATCGGGCGTAGTCGGGCAGGGCCACGTCCTCCTTGGCCGGGCCCTCGAAGGTGATCACGCCCACGGTGTCGCCGTCCTGCAAGGCGGTGTGGATGGTGATACCGGCCAGGCCTTCCGGCTCGGCCCAGCCGACGTCGAGGCCAGCGAGGGCCACCGAGGCCGGCGTGAAGCCGGCCGGGTCAATCGCCTCGCTGAAGACGATCAGGAGCTTTCGGATACCGCTCGTTCGCGGCTCGGAGAACGTCCCGTCGTCGGGGATCTCCAGCAGCCCCACCCCGGCCGTGCCGTGCGTGGCCGCCGAGTGCCACGAGGCGATCGTCGGGCCGATCGTGTCGGGTGTCTGCGTTTCGGCGTCCGGCCCCGGGGGCGCGGCCTCGACGTTGCCGGCGTTGTCTCTCGCCACGCTGTAGAAGCCGTAGGCGTGGTTGGGCCCGCCATAGAACATCGCCTGCGTCAGCGTGGTGTCTTCCATCCACGCCTCCGCCGGGCCGCCGTCCGTCGATACGTAGACGTCCCATGCGGCGAGACCCGAGCCGCCGGCGTCGTCCTGTCCCGACCACGACACCAGGAACGTGCTTTCCTCGCTCTGTGCCGGCAGGGGCTCGACGTGACTTTCGGGCAAGCCGGCGTCCAACGTGTTGAAGATGGGCGGCGTGTCGATCGGCTCGTTGATGTCGAAGACGATCCGTGCCTGGGCGTCGACCACGTCGCCGGTGCTCGCCGAGTCCTTCGCCAGCACGGTGTACGTCAGCCAGCCGTCACCCTCGGGGGCATTGACGTTCGGCGGGAGGAAGCCCACCAGCACGCTGGCGGGGACGTCTCCGGTGGCCGGGTCGATGCTGGTGAAGCTCCAGAACGCCTCGCCCGTCATGACGTCGATGCCGGCGGTGAAGTCAACGAAGACGCCGAGCGATTCTGTCACGTCGACGCGCGTCTGGTGGAACGCCGCGCCCTCGGGCACGTCGACGACCACGTCGCCGAAGCCGAAGTCGCCCAGGCGGAACGTGCGGAAGTCCAGGTCGTCGTCGAGCTGCTGTGTGACGCGAACGACCTGCGCCGGCGCCGTGGCGCGCTGGGGGTCGTTCTCGAAGCGGACGGTGTAGCTCAGCGGGGCCGTGGCCTTGACCCAGCGGTTCCGGCCGAAGCCGGCCGGGCCGAGAATGTCGTTGGGGTCGCAGGAGCCCTCTTTGCCGATGTTTCCGCCGCCCGGCCCGCCGTCGTCGCCGTCTCCGTCTCCGTCCCCGTCGCCATCGCCGTCCCCGTCGCCGTCGCCATCGCCGTCGCCGTCCCCGTCGCCGTCGCCATCGCCATCGCCATCGCCGTCACCGTCGCCGTCCCCGTCGCCGTCACCGTCGCCGTCCCCGTCGCCATCGCCATCGCCTCCGTCTTCGCGGAGCTTGAAGAAGGCCTCCCTGGCCTCCTCTGTGGCCAGAAAGTCGTCTATGTACTGGTTCTGGCTCTTGTCGGCCGACGCCTTTGCTCCCGCGGCCGCTCGAAGTGATTCCCTGACTTCCTCGGCGTCCTCCTCCATTTCGTCCCACAGGTATTTGCCGACCTTGTAGAGGCCCAAGGCCTCTCCAAAGCCGTCCAGGACCTTCGAGCCGTACTTGGAAAACGCGCCGCAGGCCTCCTTGAGGAACTTCCCGGTTTCTACCACCATGTCGGAGACGTCAACCGCCTTGGCCTGGGTATCCTCCATGGCCTGCTCGGCGTCTTCAGGCGTCTTGGCGACCGTGTTATTCTGGCACTTCCGGTACAGGCCGACGGCGCCGCCGACCACTGAGGTCGCCGCGCCGGCCATCTTGTAGTAGACTCCCGCCTCGGCCACCGCGCCACACAAACCTATCGCCGCAAATCCCTTCACGGCGGTAACCGCCGCCCCGAAGGCCACCGCCAGCATCTTGGTGCTCTTGGCGTAGTTGAGGTAATACGAGTACCGGTTTTTCCCGGCGGCATAGATGGAGCGATCGTGGTAGACCCCGTAGCTGCCGTTCATCTTCCTCGCGGCCATCCGCCACGCGACGTACAGCTTCTTCTGCTCGTCCGTCAGTGTGCTGACCATGACGTCGCCGTAGTCCGAGACGTCGTCGTGTCTCTCGGCCTTGTAGGTCTCCTGGAAGAGGGGGTAGTCGTACCAGGCGTTCCCGTGCTCGTCGGCCTTCGACGACGTGGGCTCGTAAGGTGCCGCCGCTTCTGCGCCCTGGGCTGCCATTGGCGCCTTGGGCGGCACGGGCGGTTCCTCGCCCAGGTCCAGGCCGTTGGAGCCCAGGGCCACGGGCGCCATCACGATGTCACCGGGGTCGGTATCCCCGGGTGCGGCGACCAGGCCGGTCACCGTGGCCCGGCCGTAGCCCGGCGCGTCGACGACGACGTCCAAGGTCGCGCCGGCGACCGCCTCAACCACGTAGAAGCCGTCGGTGTCGGTCCGGCCGTAGCCGACGATCTCGCCATCGGCGTTCATGGCGGCCACCGACGCGTCTGGTATGCCGCCCCCGCCGGGATCGACGACCCGCCCGGCGAACCGCGCCGTGACCGCCGCAAGGGCGACGTCGTGCGTGTTCGCGCCGCCGGCGGCGACCGCCACCCCCGGCTGCACCGACGCTTCCAGGCCGTCGGCGTTGACGATGGCCGTGTAGAGGCCGGGCTCGAGGCCCTCGGCCGCGTACGTGCCGTCCTCGTCCGAGAACGCCGACCGCCGCCGCCCGGAGCCGTCCTCGGCAACGAACATGACAATCGCCAGGTAGACCGGATCGCCCGCCCCGCCCGTGACCGTGCCGGTTACGGTGGACTTCTCCTGGAGAGTGACCGGGACATCCACGGCGGCCCCGGCGGCGACCGTGAAGTCGGCCGAGCCGCGATAGGCCCCGCTGCCGGAGACGGCCACGCGGTAGTCCCCCGCAACGAGCCCGTCGAAGACCGCCTCGCCGCTGTCGTCCAGTCCGGCCAGGGAGATCGCCTCGGTCTCGCCCTGGCGATAGAGGAAGGCCAACGCCCCGTCGGTGGATCCCTCCGGGCCGGTCACCGTCATGGTCGCCGTCGCGTCTCCGGCGGCGATGTCTCGTGCGACGACCTCTCCCTCGCTCACGACCACGCCGGTGACGGGAGCAAAGCTGGCCTGTTCGCCCGAAGCAACCAGGTCGAACACCCCGCCGTGCAGGAGGTAAAATCGGTACTGCCCGTCGGCGTCGGTGATCGACGTGGCCGCCGCCTGGCCGCCTTCCTTCAGCACCACCTGCCCGTTGACCATGGGCGTGCCGTCGGAGCGCGTCACCCGCCCTCCAACCTGCGCGACGGCGGCCACCGTCAGATCGGCCGTGTAGACCGTCCCGTCGATCTCGGTGACGTCGACGCTCTGCGATCCGCCGCCCGGGGCGATGCCCACCGCCACTCGATACGTCCCCCGGCCGAGGGCGTCGAAGGAGTACTCCCCGGCGGCGTTGGTCCTGGTGACGATGGTGTCCCCATCGGTGTCGGTTAGAGTCATCAGGACGCTTCCGAGCGGCGTGGCATCGGATGCGGCTTCGACCCGGCCGCGTACGGAGGCGCCCTGCCCGACGGTCAGGTCGGTGCCCGTGACCTCGTCGCCGGCCGCAACGCTGACCTCCGTCGATGAGGCCATCGCCGCATCGACTCCCATCACGCGCATCGTGTACGTGCCCGCCGCCAGGCGCTCGACCTTGTACACCCCGTCCGACGCCACGGCGTCCAGGGCGATCGCCTCGTCGCCCTGGTAGGCGCCGACGTGCAGGTCCTCCAGCGCCAGCGCCGGATCCGTCGAGGTGACCAGGCCGGATACCCAGGCCTCCTCCTCCATGACGATGGTGCCGAGATCAACGATCTCCTCCTGGGCGACGACCACGTCCGCGACCGTCGCGCCGGCGTGCCCTCCGAGATAGAGGGTAAGCTCGTAGGTGCCGGCCGGCAGGCTGGAAACCTCGAAGCCGAACTCGTCGAGCGCCGCGACGAACGACCCGACGGGTGTGTCGTCGGCGGCGTCCTGGGCCCACACGAACAGCGTGGCGGCGTCCGCGTCCGGCGCGGCGGGGTCCACCGAACCGATGATCCTCGACTCGCCGAGCAGCTCGAAGTCGACCTCGACCTCGGCGACGTCGATCGTGACGCCCGTCCGACTCGCCCGCGCCATGCCGTCGGCCTGCACGAAGACGTCGTGGTCGACGAAGTCCAGGCCTTCGAGCCGGTAGCGGCCGTCCTGATCCGTCAGGTCCGTGTCCACGAACACGCCGGTCTCCGAGTCCAGGGCCGTGACCGACGCATCGGCAACGGGAGTCCCCATCCCGTCGGTCACTCGCCCGACGACGTCGCCGCCGGTCACCACGTCGAGCTGCACGCCGCTGAGCGACGCGCCCCCGGCGATCACCACCGTCTCCGGCGTGACGCCCTCCAGCACGCTGCGGGAGACGTAGAACTCGTACTCGCCGTCCGAGACGCCCGCCACGGCGAACGAGCCGTCGTTCAGAGACGTGGTGAGGAACCACTCCCGCGTATCGACATTGTGTGCCGAGACGGTCCGCCCGCCGAGGTCGGTGATCTCCAGCTCGAAGAGCCGCCCGGCGATGGACGGCGTGATTGCCGCGGCCGCCAGGTCGAGCTCCACCGCCAGCAGGTCGTCGACGTTCTCGCTGCCGCCCAGCTCCTCGGGGATCAGCGTCGCGTTGCGCGACAGCATGGTGAGGTAGTCGCCCCACGTCGGCCCGACCTGCGTAATGAGCTGATCGAAGACGGGATCGAACTCCTCGTCGCTCATGCCGTACGGGCGGGCGTCCTCGCGAACGCTGTCCCACGGGAACGGCTCGTCCCATTCCTCATGGCCGATCAGCTCGGCCGTAACCTCGATGTCGTCGGCCCTGGCGCTGTACACGCCGAAGACGTGGATCCGCCCGAACTCGCCCGGCAGCAGCACCCCCGGCGGGCTGTCGCCCTGCGTCGCCGCGTAAATGTCGAAGGACCCGCCCGCGTAGATCGTGTAGGTGAACGTGCCCGGCGCACCGTCCTCGGGCGTATTCACCCCGGTCCCGATGGGATCCATCGGGATGTTGTGCGGGTCCAGCGAGATGGGTTCCGTGCTGCTGACGTTGAAGTACGGCACGATGATGTCGTTGACGCCGTCGTTGACCCAGCGGACGAAGAAGTCGAACGGCCGGGCCGGGTCGTGCCACTGCCGAACCACCGCCTCGGGCAGTTCGAGGTGCGGCAGGTTCGTGCCGCCTCCGCCGGCGACGACCTCCAGGGCCGCGGCAACCGTCTCCGTCTCGCCCAAGGAGCTCTCCACGACGAGGTCGTAGACGCCCGGGTCCACCGCCGTCAGGTCGAACGTCGCGTACAGCTTCGTGGAATCGGCCGGGCAGTACGCCGCGGCGGGCAGATCGAGCTTCGTCCCGTCGGTCAGCCGCGCCGTCGTCAGGCGGTCGAACCTGTTGCCGTTGATCTCGATGGTTCGGTTTCCGGCCGTGCCGCCCTGGCCATAGACCAGCCCGTCGTCGTTGTCGTCCACGTCCAGGACGGCGAACTCGATGGTCTCAGCGGTGAGCGTGTAGGCTTCTCCGGCGGCGGAAGCGCCGTAGGCAAGGATGTAATACGTGCCCGCCTCGGTCGACGAGACGATGAGGCGCTGGTCCGGCCTGAAGGGGACGATTCCGGCCGTGTCGAAGATGCCGCGCGTGGGGACCTGCCCGAAGCGGATGTACAGCTCGTTGGCGGCCGTGGTCGAGTCGCTGTCCAGGCTGACGAGCAGCGACTCGCCGTCGGGCATGTCGATGCGGTAATAGTCCGCCTGGCCCGCCTGGAGCGCCCCGGCTGCGGGCACGCTCAGCAGCAGCTCCTCGGCGTCCATGGCGAAGGAATCCAGCGATGCGCCGAGGTTGTTGTCCTCGTCCAGCTCGGGCAGTTGGTTGCGGATGTCGCTGCGGACGATCACGTAATAGTCGCCGGGCACGACGCCGGGCAGCACCGCCGTGACCGTCTCGCTGTAGTCCCCGCCGGGCGGCACGTTCCGGTCGGCCGTCACCCGCGAGAACAGCGCGTCGTCGATGTCCCACTGCTCGTCGGAGGACAGATAGATCGAGTCGGTCCATCGCCCGTGGGCCGCCGTGCCCGCCTGGTTGATCACCGTGTAGGTGATCGTGGCGTTCCGCCCGAGCGTCCCGTCGGCCTCCGGCACGGTGATGGTGCCGAGGACCAGGTCAGCCGGCGGCAGGAGGTTCACCTGCATGCTCAGCGGGTCGTAGCCGGCGTTGTTGTTCTCGGCGCCGCGCTCGTGCACGTGGCCGCCGCCGTCGGCCGTCACGAAGACATAGAACGGACCGGTCAGCCCCTGCGGGATGGTTGGAGAATAGGCGACCGTGTAGTCCTGGCCCGACGTCAGGCCGTGCGGGCGCCCAACATGGCCAAGACGGATGTCGCTGTCCGTGTCGAGGAGCTGATCGAGCGAGAGGTATATGCTGTCGTGCCACGCCCCCGCTGCGGCGCCGGGGCCGTCGTTCACCACGGTCCAGCTCAGGGCGAAGGGCTGGCCGGTGGACGCCTCGAGCGGGGCGTCGACCAGGGTCACCCGCAGGTCCGGCGACGGGCTGAGGGTCATCGTGGTGGTGTTCGCCGTTGCCCGGTCGTTGTTGTCCTCGCCGGCGCCCTCGGGCACCTGGGAAAGATGATCGGTGCGGACGATGAAGTGGAACTCGCCCTCGATGTCCTCCGGGAGCGTGAAGGCCCCGCTGGCGTCGTACATGCCGCCGGCGGGAAGGGCGTTCGTCCGCTGCACCTCGCCGAGGGGAGTGTCTTCCGCGTCGATCACGGCGTCGGCCGAGAGATACACGTAGTCGTGCCACCAGTTCGCGTGCGTGGCCACCGTGCCGAAGTTCTCGACCTTCCAACTGACGGTCACGGTCTGGCCGGACTCGGCCGGGGCAACGTCCGTCACCGACGTGATGCGGAGGTCGGCCGTCTCCCGCGTCACCGTGATCGTGGCGTCCGTGACGTTGTCGTCCTCGTTGACGTCCTCAAACACGTCGTCTTGACTGTCCGTGACGAGGAAGAGATGGTAGTCTCCCGGAGCAAGCCAGACCGACAGGGGCAAGTACCGGTTGTTGACCTCGTAGTCCTCATGGAGCTCAAGCGTGCCGACGTGATCGACGTCGGCAAGGACGCGGTCGTCGCCGTCGCCGAGGACGTCGTTCGGCGAGAGGACGACCCGGTCCTGCCAGGCGTCCGTCTCTGTGGCCCCGGGGCCCTGGTTGATGACCGACCAGCTCAGCAGGATGCCCGCCCCGGCGGCCCCCTCGGGCGGGGGCTCGAAGGTGGACACCTGGAGGTTCGCCGGCCGCGACTCGACCACAACCGCCGTCGGATCGTGAGCGACGTTGTTGTCGGTATCCAGCTCGAAGACCTCCCCGCGATAGTCGGTGACAACGAAGGCGTAGTACGCCCCGCTCAGGCCGTCCGGCAGCGCGGCCGTGAACGCCGCGTCGTACGATTGGCCGGGATCGAGCGCCCCTCGGTGCGTGCGCGTGCCGATTCGCAGGTCCGTCTCCGTATCGAGCGTCGCGTCGGCCGACAGGTACAGGCGGTCCTGCCACTCGCTGTTGGGCGTCGCGGTGGCGCCGTTGTTCGCCACGCGATAGCTGAAGGTTGTCGTGTGGCTGGCGAGGGCCTCCTCCGGCGCGTCCACCAGCTCCACCTCCAGGTCCGGCGGCGGCGTGAGGATGATATCGACGGGCGTCGGGTCGCAAGCCTCGTTGTTGAAGTCGAACACGTGCTCGTAGACGTCGTTCTCGCTGTCGGTGAGCACGAAGACGTAGTGCTCGCCGGAAACGCCCACCGGCAGAGTGACCTCCACGGACGCGCCGTACTCGTCGCGGCTTGCCAGCATTCCGGTGCGCACCCGCTGGCCGAGGAACGTGTCGCCCTCGTCCAGCGCCTCGTCGGCGGACAGGTAGACCGCGTCGTACCAGCTCGATTCCTCCGTCGCGCCGTCGCCCTCGTTGCGGACGGTCCAGTTCACCTTCATCGGCTGGCCGGAGAACGCCTCCAAAGGCACATCCACGGAGGCCACCTGGAGGTCCGGCGGCGGGGTGAGATCGACGTCGGTCGGGCCGCCCCCGCCGAAGTTGTCGTCCTCTCCGTCCAGCTCGAAGACGTCGTGCCCGGAGTCGGTCTGGACGAAGAACCAGCGATCGCCTTCGATGCCCCGCGGCAGCGCGAACGTCATGCCGTTGACGTAGGTGTCGTCGACGCCGTCGGTCGTGCCGAGGTAGCTGGCGTTGAGGACCTTGCCCAGGAACGTATCGGACCCGTCGTAGGCATCGTCCTGCGAGAGGTAGACGGCGTCGTACCAGTACGGCGCGCTGGTTGAGCCGGTGCCGGTGTTCCGGACGGTCCACTCGATTGAGGTTTCCTGGCCGGAGAACGCCGTCGGCGGCACCGTCACGTCCGTGACCTGGAGGTTCGGGAAGGGCGCCGGGGAGATGCTGATCGGCTGGTCGTCGATGGTCTGGTTATTGTCCTCGGCGTCGCCGGTGGCGTTCAGCTCGGGCACGTCGTCGCCCGCGTCGGTCTGCACGACGACCCATCGATCGCCCTCCATGTCACGCGGAATGGCAATGAGCTGCGTGCGGTCAATGGACTGCCCCGACGGGATGGCGCCGGTGAACTCGAACTCCGCACGGATCATGTCGCCGCCGATGTCCGGGTCGGTCGAGAAGTAGATCACGTCCCTGAACGTGCCGCTGAAGTCGCCGTCGCCTTCGTTGGCGATGGTCCACGTGACGGCGATCTCCTGGCCGGACAAGGCCTCGACCGGGGCTTGAATGTCCGTCACCACCAGGTCGGGCAGCGGGGTCTGCGACACGTCGACCGCCTGGTCGTCAATCGTGCGATTGTTCACCTCGGCGTCGCCGGTGCCGTTGAGCTCGGGAACCTGGGAGCGCAAGTCGGTCTCTACGACCACCCAGCGCTCCTCGTCCAGGTAGAGCGGCAGGGGGATGCTGTGTGTGCAGACGACGGAGTGCCCGGCCGGGATGCTCCCGGTGAAATCGAACTCCCCAACGTCCTGATCCCCGCCGAGGAACTCATCGTCCGAGAGGCGGACCATGTCCGAGAACGTGCCGGTGAAGTCGCCGTCGCCGGCGTTGGTGATGGTCCAGGATACGCTGATGCTCTCCCCGGACATGGCCGTGGGGGGCGCCTGGATGTCCGTCACGATCAGGTCCGGCAGCGGCGTCTGGGCAACGTCCATCGCGGCGTCGTCGATGGTCGTGTTGTTCTCCTCGGCGTCGCCCGTGTCGTTGTTCTCGAAGACCTGGCCGTTGGCGTCGGTCCGCACGACGAACCAGCGCAGGCCCTCCAGGTAGATCGGCAGCGTGACGTTCTCGGTCCGGATGACGGAGTGCCCGGCCGCGATCGTCCCCGAGAACACCACCGATGCCACGCAACGGTCGTCGCCGACGTCGGGATCGTCCGAAAGGGAGACCCTGTCCGTGAACGTCCCGGTGAAGTCGCCGTCGCCTTCGTTGGCGATGGTCCACGTGAGGGCGACGGTCTCGCCGGACATCGCCGCCGGCGGGGCCTGAATGTCCGTCACGACGAGGTCGGGCAGGGGCGTCTGCGTGACGTGCATCGGCTGATCGTCGATCGTGATGTTGTTGTTCTCGCCGGTGCCGCTGTCGTTGCGCTCCAGGACGCCGCCCCCGGCGTCGGTCCGCAGGACGACCCAGAAGTCTCCATCCGCGATCATCGGCAGCGAAATGGTCGAGGAGCGGGCGACGGACTGACCGGCCGGGATCGTGCCCGTGAAGGCCACCGCTCCCTGGAAGACCTCGCCGCCGAGCCTGTCGTCATCCGAGAGGTACAGGTAGTCCTCGAACGTGCCGGTGAAGTCCCCGTCGCCCTCGTTGGTGATGGTCCAGCCGACGGGGATGCTCTCGCCGGATGCGGCCTCGCCCGGGGCGTCAATCGCGGCGACGACCAGGTCGGGCATCGGCGGCCAGGTCAGGTCGATCCAGTCCGACCTCGTGTTGTCGTTCTCGTCGCTTTCCGGCTGGGAGTCCAGCGCGTCGGCCTTCACGAAGATGTAGTACCGCCCTTCGTCCCGCCAGGTCTCCAGCGGCAAGGTGACCGGCTCGGAGCGGGTGTAGGTCTCCCCCGGCCCCAGCGGGCCCAGCGTGCCCGACGGCGGCACCGTCTTGAGCAGCGTGTCGTACGTGTGGAAGGTGCTGTCCGTGGACAGGTAGATCCCGTCCACCCAGCCTTCCACGGCGGTGTCGGTCCCGTCGTTGCGGACGGTGTAGGTGACGTCGATGGTCTGGCCGAACTCGGCCGGGCTGTCCACGTTGACCGCGGTCGGCCTCAGGTCCGTGCTCTGGAGCTCCACCGCCGCCGTGTAGGTGTCGTCCGGCTCGCCGGGGACCTGGTTGTCGTTCTGGTCCATGGCGTTTCCGGCCAGGTCGAGGATCTGCGGCCCGATCACCATGGTGTAGGTCCCGCCGGTGTTCTGGTTGGAGAAGGTGACGGTCACCTCGCTGCCGACGGCGGTGGCGTCGTTGATCCGGCTCATCAGGTCGCCGCCGGGGCCGGTGAAGCTCACCACGTCGTCGGTGGAGACACTGGACGGGTCGATCGGCTCGTCGAAGATGAAGGTGAGCCGGTTGAACCCCATGGCCACCTGCGTGGCCGGGTCGGTCGCCTCGACCTTCGGCCCGGTCAGGTCCACGCGGAACGTGCCCAAGTAGGGCTCGACCTGCTGGAGGCCCTGGAGGTCGGTGACGGCGCCGGCGGGGACGCTGTAGTGGTACTCGCCCTCGACGGCCGGCACGGTCACGGTGAACCGCGCGACGTTCCCGGCCGCCAGCTCGACGCCGTCCACCGTGACGCCCGGATCGGCGAACACCAGATCGCCCGTGTCCAGGCTGTCGGCCAGCAGGCCTTCGGAGAAGGTCACGTCGACGGTCTGCGGCGGGGTCGAGGCGGGCTCGTCCTCGGCCGGGTGGACCCCGACGACAGCCGGGGCCGCGCCGGGCATCGGCTCCACGCCCGAGCGGTTGACCCAGAGCGCGTATTCGCCGTGCCCCTCGCCGTCGACCCACACGGTGTACTGCCCGCCGCCGCCGGCCGGCACGGTGTACGTGATGACGGCGTTTCGCCCGTCCGGGGGGCTGTCGTCATTGGCGGCGACAATCAGGCCGTCGGGGTTCCGCAGCGCCAGCGACGGGTCGAGATCGTTCGCCGGCTCGCCCGGCTCGCCCCCGGGCGTCGCCGTCCGCAGGTTCAGCACGTCGCCGGCGGCCAGCTCCAGCACGTAGGCGTCGCCCGCGTCGCCCGCGACGCGGAGGTTGTCCAGGCGCATGTTGTAGCCGCCGGCCACGGCGTACGCGATGTCGCGCTGCCCGCGCCGGATCGTCAGAGTCTGGGGGATGTTCGCCCCTGTTGTGCCCTCGACCCTGTCGCCGAGTTGCGTACCGTCGGCGGCGTAGGCGGTCAGCCGCGGCACGCCGGAGCTGTAGGCCGGTATGCCGTCGATCGACACGTTGTCGACGGGGTGGGCGAAGTCGGCCCGCAGGAAGGTCCCCCACGACCAGAGCTCATAGCCGCCTTCCTTGCCGAAGACCATCGTGCCCGTCGCGGCATAGTCACCCTCCAGCGAGACGACGGTCCTGGGGTCCGTCCGCGGCTCGCCGTAGGTGTCGCTCTCGGTCAGCGTGACGCCCGGGAAGGCGTCGGTCAGCTCCGTGCCCTCGACGGGGAAGTCGTCCGGCTCGGCGAGGATCGGCCGATGTGCCGCCGCGCCCTGGACGCGCCCGACGAAGCCGCCCTCGCCGTCGTCGACGAGGACCAGCGGCTGGGCGTCGGCGTCCGCGTCGTTGGGCTCCAGGTCGAACTGCCCGCCGCGCGTCACGACCAGGCTATAGGCCTCGTCCGCATCGCCCGTGACGCGCAGGACGTACAGCCCCGACGCGGGCACGACCAAGCCGTCGATGGACTCCCCGACGTTCGCCGCCGGCTCGACGCCCAGAGTCACCAGCGTGCCCGACTCGTCCAGCAGGGCCAGGTCCACGTCGCCGCCGCCCTGGGGCGTCAGGACCACGCTGGCGATCTCGTCTTCCGCGAGCGTAAGCGAGTAGTGATCGGCCGCGCCTTCGTTCAGGCCGTACGCCGCCAGCCGGTCCAGCCCGTCGCCCAGCGGCAGCATGGAGGCCTCGAGGTCCTCGGCGTCCGGAAGGGCGTCGTTCGGCGCGCCGCCCAGGTCCTCCAGCTCGGCCGCGGCGTTGAGCAGAATCTGGAGATCGTACGCGCCGGAGCCGGCATGGTTCGTGCAGACGACCTGGTAGGTGTCGGTGCTCGCCAAGCCGACGGCCTGAAGGACGACGGCCTCTCCCGGCCCGCCAGCCGTCGCCGAGGCGATCGGCACGCCCCCGGAGTCCCGGATCTCAATGCCCGCCTGGATGGTCGGGTCCTGCGGAGTCAGGGCGACGGTCAGCAGTTGCCCGGCCTCGATCTCGGCGGTGAAGGCGTCGACGTCGCTGTCGGAGGCAAACCGCCCCTGCTGCCGGGAGGCGTAGATCAGCGACCCGAGGGGCTCGACGGCTTCCATGTCGCCCAGGGCCTCGACGTCTCGGTCGAAGGTGAAGTTCACCACGAAGTCGCCGCCTTCGGCCCCGTCGCCGGAGGGCAGCGGGAAGCTGGGCCAGCCGTCCAGGTCGTTGTAGGCCAGGTCCAGGTAGCGGTTGGACGGCAGGGTCAGCGTGTAATCGCCCTCCAGCAGGCCGGTGTACCCGATCGTCAGCGTGCTCGTCGCCGCCTCGTACTCGTAGCTGTCCGGCTCGTAGTCGACGCCGACCGTGTTGTTGGCGAGCGTGACGTACTCCGGCCCCATGTAGTTGGTTAGAAGCTCCTCGCTGAACTGCACCTGGTAGGTCAGCGTGCCGGCCGGGATGATGTCCGACTCCTCGACCGAACTTGCGATCACCACCGGGGGCGTTGCGTCGAGCGTGAAGCTGGCGGTGAACGCCTCGTTCGGCCGCCCGGCGAGGTTCCGGATCGCGCCGGCCGGGATCGTCACGTTGTACACCCCATCGCCGGCAAAGGCCGGGCCGATGCCGAACGTGACGTACCGGTTCTGGTCGGCCTCCACGTCGTCCGCGGCGGTGCCGTTGACCGTCATGTCCTCCACGTCCAGGGAAGGCAGCAGGATGTCCTCGTTGAAGCTGACCGAATAGTGCCACGGGTACCAGTTCCCGTACGAGCCGTCGGACGGGGAGCTGGAGATCACCTCGAAGGGCCCCGGCTCGCCGGTGGCGCCCTCGACGTGCAGCACGTAGTCGCCTGTGTTGGCCGGGTCGCCCCAGCCCCCCATGCCCTTGATGCGGACTACGTACTCGCCGGAACTGGCGGCCGTGTGCGTCATGTACGCGTTTCGGCCGTCCGGCGCGCTGTCGTGGTCGTAGGCCACCAGCGAGATGCTCTCGTCCCAGAGGTAGATGGACGGGTTGAGCACGTTGCTGTACTCGTTGGGTCCGTCGAAGGGGGTGGTGGTCCAGATAGTCAGCTCGTCGCCGGCGCTGACGGAGACGTAGCATTCGTCGTCTCCGCCGTCCACCACGCCGCCGAGGAGCATGCCCGTATCGGTGATGCCCGGGTACTCGCCGTCCTCGTAGAACTCGCTGAGGCTCAGGCCCGCCCCCCGCGCTACCACCAGCGAGTAATCGCCCGTGGCCTCCGCGAGCAGGAAGTACGTCCCGGCCTCGTCGGGGATGAACCCGTCGATCCTCAGGACGAAGAGCTCGCCGTCCTTCTTCCACGGCCCCTCGCCGCCGACGCCGACGGTCAGCAGCCGCCCCTCGGAATCGTAGAGCTTCAGGCTGCCCCCCTGGCCGTCGTCGATCCGGCTCATCGCCATCGAGGCGGCCTGGCCTGCTTCGAGGCTGACGCGGTAGGTGTCCTGCGCCTCCCCGCCCCCGCCGCCCAGCGAGAAGAGAATGCTCTGGTCGGACCCGACGTATTCGTTCGGGCCCTCGTTGTAGGAGACCTGGAGGATGTGCCCCTCCATGTGCACGTTTTCCTCGTCGTTGCGGATGCCGACGGTTGCGCTGGCCCCGCCGTCACGCTCCCACACGCCGGCGTCCAGGTTGGCGTAGTTGAAGCGGATGCCCCCGTCGCTCTCGGCCAGGATCGCCTGGAACGTGATCGGATCGCCCAGGGGGCCGTCCCCGTCGCCGTCCCCGTCGCCGCCTTCTTTCCACTCCTCGGCGAAGTGCACCTCGTCCCACTGGATGATCAGCTCGCGGCTGCCCGCCGGGCCGCGCAGATCATAGAGGACCTCGTCCGGCCCCTTCGGCCCCATGCCGTCGCTGGTCCAAAGCTGGTCCCAGAACACCGCGATCATGGGGCACCCGAACATGGGCTCATCCAGCGGGCTGTTCCAGCCGTCCCAGACGCCTTCCTCGAAAGAGATCACCCCGTACTGGCTGATGTAGAACTCCTCGTGCGTCTCGCCGTAGAACTCGAACTCGAACGAGTCCAGGTCCCACGGCCCCAGGGTGGCCACAGGCCCCCATTCGAAGTCGATCGGCGTGCCGATGCCGGCGATGTCGTCGAACTCCGGCGTGACGGCCTCGGCGGTGTAGCCGAAGCCGTCCGGCCCCAGCCCGCCGCCTTCCCGAAAGAGGCTGGGCATGCTTACCACGGCGCCGCGCTCGGCATCGGCGGCGATCTCTATGAAGCTCTCCTCCAGGTCCTGGGCGTCGGTCAGCGGGTCCTTCGCGAGCTTCTCGCCAAGGATCGCCCCCGAGCCGCCCGCGCGAATCGCGGCAATCTCCGCCGGCGTCAGCGCCGCATCGTAGAAGAACACGTTGTCCACCGCGCCGGCGAACGCCTCGCCCCAGTCGGGGTTCCTGCCGACCTGGACGTAGTCGTGGCCGCCCGGCGGGCCCATCTCCGCATCGCCGGTGATCACGGTCTCGTCCACGTAGAGTGCGACCGTGCCGGCGTCCTGGTCGTACGCGGCGGCGACGAACGTCCACTCACCGACGTCGACCGGCACGGCCCCGAATACACCCTCGATCCCGCCGAAGGCCGACCATCCGGTCTGCCCCGACCTGTGGTCGATCACCAGCGACCGCTGGAAGTCCATGAGGTCATGGGACAGGACCGTCTGCACGCGGAACGGGTCGTCCGAGTCGGCCCGCACCCACGCCCCCATCGTCAGTTGGGGATACGCCCAGACGTTGATGTCCACGGGGACCTGGACGTAGTCACCGACGCCGTTGAACTGGTAGGCCGCGCCCTCGTAGCCGTCCGGGATCAGCGACGCCCCGCTGGCGAACCCGTCGTGCCCCTGTCCGCTGGCGTCGTCAGCCCCGCCCTCGAAGTCGTAGAAGGCGATCAGGCCGGCCGGCCCGCCCCCGCCGTCCGCGGCCTGGTCCCCGAACGCGGCGTTGAGGAACAGGTCCAGCGAGTACGGACCCTCGGCGGTGAGTGTCCTTGCCTCGATGACGTACGTGCCGGCATCGTCGGCGGGCACGGTCTGGATCAGCACGGCGTCCCCCTGCTGGTCGGCCTGGGCCACCGCGAGCGACGCCCCGCCCGGGCCGGTGATCTCCACCTCGGCGCGAAGCTGATCGGTTTCCGGCCTCAGCAGCACCGTCAGGGTCTGGCCCGCGTCGAGATCGATCTCGTACGAATCGGGCGCGCCGCTGAGCCATCGGCTGACGCTCTCGCTGTAGACCAGCGAGCCCTGCGGCAGAAGGGCGCTCGGCGAAGGGAACGTCTCGTGGGACAGCAGCAGGCGCGGCTCGAGTGCCTCCAGCGCAGGTTTCTGACCCTGCATAGTCCGGCCTCCTTATCGCAACGGCGGAGAAACGTGTGGGCGGCAACTGACTAGCCGATCCGGGAGATGGACCGGGCCTCGCTGGCCTCACTTGCGCAAACAGGACTTTCGAACGAGAAACTGATCGCTTATTGTAAAAAAAAAAGCGGTTCAGATCAAGGTTTAAATGTGCGGAATTGCCGACGCTTACTACGCCTGGACGCGATGCAGCGAGGCCGGTAAGATCGATTTGGTTATTCGCCCGGCGCCGAGATGGCTGTAGGCCCGTACGGAAGCGGATCCCGCTCGGTGGCCTCGCGACGTCGCAGGAGGCCCATCTGTTGGACGTCTACATCACCTTCTTCCGCCGGGAGGGCAGCAAGCTGACCTTCCACAACGGGTTCTCCTTCGGCCGCGACGAAGCGGCCCGCAAGGGGGACCTGTTCTTCACGGAGGGCTGCCCGCCGTCGCGCATTGCCGGGTGGCTGCGGAAGCTCCCCGGCGCGGACCGCATCTTCTGCTCCTGCTCGCTCCTGGTGCATCTCAAGACGGTCCTGGGGATCCTGGACGACCGGTGGGTGCTGGGCGGGCCGCTCATTGCGGGACTCCTGGCCAGGGGGGCGGAGCTGCCCTGCACGGCCGTGGCCACCTCCTTCGAGGAGTACACCGGACAGGACGGGCTGAGCTGCGACTTCTCGTACTACTTCGAGCGGTTCGCCCACAAGCAGAACGCCAGGTACGTGCTGTACAATTGCAGCATTGGTAAGGGCTGTTACTGGAACCAGTGCCGCTTCTGCCATTACCGGTACTACGATTCGGCGTATCAGGACGGCCGGTCGCGCACGCGCCCCAACGTGGCCGGGCTGCTGGCGCGGCTTCGATGCATCGAGGGATGCCGATGGTGCTCGGTTCACCTGTGCAGCCCGGCGACGCCGCCGGGGGCCCTGCGTGCCCTGTTGAGCACAGAGCGGAAGGCGGGGCTGCGGTTCCGGCTCTTCCTGCGGGCCGACCCGCCTGTCCTTAAGACGGTGCGGCAATTCGACGGCGGGGTATGCGAGGGCAAGTACTTCTCGATCGGCCTGGAGTCGTTCTCGCAGTCCATCGTCGACCGCATCGGCAAGGGAACATCCGTTCGGAACGTGCTCGAGCTCACCCGCCTGATTGCGGAGCGCGGCGGGAAGGTGAACCTCGGCATCATGGACCATTACGCGTTCATCGACGAGCAGGCCGTCGGAGAGTCGCTCGAATCGCTGGAGAAGCTCGAGCAGCTCGCGCGGCGCTTCCCGCGCGGGCGTATCGGGTTCTACAACAACGGCATAACCCGCTGGCCGGTGAAGGAAGTCCTGCCCGACCTCAGCGACTTCGAGGTCAGGGAGCTGGACAACGGTTTTTATAAGAGATACGAGATCGTCGTCCCGGAAGACTCCAGGCAGTTCGCCTGGAACAAGACCGTCTCCCAGGCCATCGTGAACTCCGCCGTCCCCCTTCGCGGCAGGAAGTTCGTGTCCCTGCGGTAGTGGGCCGGCACCGGAGCTGCGTGACTTGGCGCCCTATACAACGCAATATGCCCGGCTCTACCACGTCCGAGGCGAATCCATAATCGCCCCCGAGGCCTGCGAGGTATCTCCGGAGCAGTGCCGGCAGCTCATGGCATACGTCCGGGCCCTGCTGCTCCGGGCGGCCGGCTGCGCCGATCAGCAGCCGCGGTGGCCCCTGGGCGAGCTGCCCGCGTGTGCGGTTCACGTGGGCTTTCGAATCCGAGGCGCGTACGGCGGCGAGGGGATCGCCCTCGGCGGCGACCTCCCGGAGAACCTCTCCCAGGCCGCCGGAAGGGCGGTAGAGCTCCGCCGGGCCATCGTCGGCGCACGGGGTGCATTCGACGGCCGGAACGCCCGCCTCACCAGCGCCCTGGGCGACTTCGCCCTTGGCGGCGAGCCCGGAGCGGACGAACGCAGGCCCCCGTTCCCCGCGCACTTCGCCGAGCAGTTGTCCGTGGAGATCACGCTCTTTTACGGTCCCCGCCCTCTTGAGCGGCGGGACACGGCCTCGCTGCGGGCCGAGATCACCCGCGGCGTTCACGGACTCGGCCTCCAGGCCGACGGCCGCGCCTCCCTGCTGCCCAACAGCAAGTGGCTGATCCACAACTACTCCCACGCGAAGATGCTGGAGTGCCTGAGCGAATCCCTGCTCCTGCCGCCTGAGGCATACCGGGACCCGAAACACGCCCTGGTCCGGCTGGACACCGTTCATGTCGTGCAGCGCGCCCCCGACGCGCCGTGCGACCGCCTGTACCGCGGGGATCGAACGCTCGGCGTTGAGGCCGTCACGCCCGAGCGGCTGGGCGCCTCCCTCGACGGCATGGGCCGCTGGCTCCTCAACAGCCTCCGCGGCGACGGGCGGCTGGAATACAAGTACATGCCCTCGCGCGGGTCCTACAGCTCGGCCAACAACATGATCCGGCAGTGGATGGCAACCCATGCCTTCGCGGAGCTGTTCGAGGCGACCGGCCGGGCGGACTACGCCGACGCCTGGCGGAGAAACGTCTCCTGCAACCTCCGGCATTCCTACGTGGAGGAGGAGAAGTACGGCTACATCCTCTACAAGGGCAAGGCCAAGCTGGGTGCGGCCGCGTGCGCGCTGGTGGCCCTGCTGAGAGGCCCGGACAGCGCAAGCCACGCTGAGACCATCTCGCACCTCAGGGACCTCATCCTCCACCTGAGCCGACCTGACGGCAGCTTCCGCACATTCCTGGCCCCGCCGGAGCGGAACGACAACCAGAACTTCTACCCCGGCGAGGCGCTGCTCGCCCTTGCTCGATACCTGGAAACCGAATGGGACGACGGGATCAGCGATCGCATCAAGCGCGGCATGGAGTACTACATGCCTTACCACCGCGCCACGAGGCGCAATGCGGCCTTCGTGCCCTGGCACACGATGGCCTACTGGAACATGTACAGACTCACCGGGGATGAAGCGTATCGCCGGTCTGTCTTCGAGCTGAATGACTGGCTGATCTGCATCCAGGATCTGGCCCCCGGCTCGGCGCCTGATATTGTCGGCAGGTTCCACGTGGAGGAGTTCGCCTGGAACGGCCCGCCGCACGCGTCCTCCACCGCCGTCTACGTCGAAGGGCTGACCTACGCGTACGATCTCGCACGCGCCGCCGACGAGCGCCCACGCGCCGAGGCATACCTGAACGCCATCCGCTACGGCCTGAGAAGCCTGATGCAGCTTCAATACCGGCCGGAGAACGCTTTCTACCTGAAGCACCCGGAGCGCTCGATAGGCGGACTTCGGACAACCGTGACGGACAACCAGCTCCGCTGCGATAACACGCAGCACGCCGTGATGGCCGCCCTGGCCGCTCTGCGGTTTCTCGATGAGACGGAGCTCTCGGACCCCTGTCCGCAGGCCGGGGCCTATCGCGACAACTGCCTGGCCCGCTTCCGCCCGCTTGTCAGACCCCGGCCGTCACCTCCAATGGCGTCCACCCGCGGATGATCTCCCCTGTGCCTCCCGACGCGGAACGTCCGAGTCAAGGTCGAGCCCCAAAGGTCCGATGACAGGCAGGGGGCCCTGGCGGGCTCCGTGAGGCGGCGTCGAAGGCATGGCGATTGCTATCGGGACGACATCCAGGCAGTTGGAGGCACTGGCGCGATGGGTGCTGGTCGCCGTGATCGTCCTGGGCATGCTCACGTGGTGCTCGCCGGGGTATGGCAGTTGGGGCGCGATGTCGGCGGGGATGATGGTCGTCCTGGCGTTCTGGCTTCTCTGGCGAATGGTCTCGGGTGAGCGCACCGTGCCCGGGCACCCGATCCACGCGGCCCTGCTGGTGCCGGCGGCGGTCCTGACCGTTCACGTCGCGCGGACCGCGGGCACCTGCGCCGGCGCCGGCGCGTGGATGGTGGCGGGGGCGTTGAACATCTCCATGATCTGTCACTTCGCCCTGCTGGCACTGGGGGTGATGCTCTCGCAGAGCCTGCTGCCCAAAGCCGCCCGGCACGTGGCGGTACTGGGCGTCTGCGGCGCGGCGATGATGCTCGGTGCGGTGGCGGCGATGGCGTGGGGCCACTCGCAGGCCGTCCGTACGTCTCTGGCGCTGCTGGGCTTCGGCGGGGTGGGTGTGTGGCTGTCGATGCTCTGGGGCATCGAGCCGCCGGCCGGCGCCGCGGAAGTCGAGGCCCATCCGAATCGCCGCCGCCGGCTGAGGGTCGGCTGCGTGGTCGTGGCGGCGGGCGCCTGCGTCGGACTGACGCTGATGGCCCCGCTCCAGGCGCTGGTGATGGCCGGCATCGCCGCCATGACGCTCTTCGTGGCCGGGCTCGTCTTTCATCGGGGGCGCATGGTGCTGCTGCTGTCCGGCGGCGCGCTGGCCGTCGCCGTGCTCGTCGTGCTCTCGGTGGTCCGCTGGGTGCGGGAGGCGCTGCTGGCGCTGATCGGGGGCGCAGGGCGAGCGGGTTGGCTCGGCCGGGGGGAAGAGGCGTTCCGCGACGTGTCGGCCTGCGACCCGGGAGTGGTGGTCCTGGCGGCCACGGTCGGCTGGGTCGGCGCGCTGGGGCTGATCGTCGGCCTGGCCGCCTGCGTTGTCTGGCTGCTCCTCCACGCTCGCCGGGGCCACCTGGGCGATCGGGGACGGGCGGTCCTCTGGACGGCGGCCTCGGGGGCGGTCGGCGGCGCGTTGTTGGCGCCGGGCGGGCTGTTCGTGCCGGCCGCCGCCTTGGGGGCCGTGTTCGTCTGGGGGCTCCTGCCGGCCATGCTGGGGCGAAGGCGGCGCCCCAGGTCGGGCGCTTACCTCCTGGCGGGCATGATCGCCGTCACGGTGCTCGTGGGTGTGGTGAGGAAGGCCGGCCTGCTGGTGTCGGCCTCGCAGGTCTTCGGCGCGACGGACGCCCTCCTGCACGCCGCGGCCGGGCTGCTGTTGGGGATGCTGATGGCCTGGCTGTTGGGGGCCGGAAAGCTGTGGTTGGGACTCGCAGGCATCGTTCTGGCGGCCCTGGCCGGCGGGCTGGGCGAGATGCTCCAGTCCGTTACGGCGGCGCGAACGGCGGAGCTCCGCGATTGGCTGTACCACGGCCTGGGCAGCGCCGCGGCCGTCGTGCCCTATCTGCTGTGCGCCGCCGCCCGGTGGTGCGAATCGCCCGAGGTCGTCTCGAGAAGGCCGGTTGCGGCCCAGGCGTACCCGCAGCCGGGAACTGGCACGGCCGTCCATCCCTGAGCCTTCCCGGCAAGCGCGTCGCTCCTGCCGGGGGGGCCGTGCCCACGACCGCTATTCGAAGCTGGGCGTATCGAAACCGGGCAGCGAGGAGGGGTCGTCCACCGGGACGAAGATGGCGTCGTCGTGCCGCAGCATCAGCATTCCATCGGTGACCTTCCGGGGCTCGGCGGTGATGGGAAGGCCCAGGACCTCCTCCAGCAGATAGAGGGGCAAGTTGGCCCCGGCCGCGATGGAAAGCGGGGCCCCGTCGTCGAATCGCGGATCGACGCCGAGGAACCTGGGGGGCCCGCGATCGCTGCGGATGCAGTGGCAGCAGAACACGCCCCATATGTCGCCCAGCGCCCCGGTGAGCCTTGTGGTCTCGTCGATGAGACGGCCGTCCATGTCGATCGCGGCCTTGTCGACCGCGCTGGCGCGAGTGGCCAGTTCCCGGCGCGGCACGACGCACCGGACCACCTGGTCGCGGCTGCGGTAGACGTCGATGCGGAACTTCTGCCCGGAGACGTGCTCCTGGATCAGGACCGGCTCGGTGCACAGCGCGACGTGAGCACGCAGCTCTCTCGGGTTGCGGATCACCCGCGGCTTCGTGCGGATCGACTTGCGGGTAGGCTTGAGGAAGCAGGGATAGAACGGCTCCGATTCGAACTCCGCAAGCGAGAGGGTCCTTACGGCTGCGACGCCCGCCTGTTCGCAGGTGCTCTTGAACCGGGCATTGTCGCGGCAGAGAGCGACGGAGGAATACGAGCCCGTCATGACCGTGCAGCCGACGTCCGAGAAGCGCCCGCGCTCGCCTGCCAGCAGCGCCAGGTCGAGGTCCGAGAGAGGCACGAGCAGACCGACGTTGTGCTCCTTGACGAGGTCCAGCAGCGCGGGGACGTAGGTCATCTGGTCCGGAGCCCCAACGACGGCAGAGGACTCGGCCGCGTGCAGCACGGCGCTGGCGATGGAGATGTCCGTTGCGATGAGCTTCCCGGTCAGGGCGAGCTCGGCCATCGCGGCGCGGAAGGCATTGAGGAGGTCCACGCGTCGGTCGACGCAGGTTAACAGGATGTTGAGCTGCCGCTGTCCCATCGCTCCTGGCTTCTCTTGCCCGGCCGGGCTGCTCCCGCGTCCTGAACTTCCCGTCGCCCGTCTTCCGGAGGTCCGTAGCATTGTAGGGGCCTTTAGACCTCGTGCAAGCCGCTTCTTTGGCCGGACCTGAAGCCGGCGGTTCAGGAGACGGCGGCGCCGGCTCGCCTTCCCGCAGGTCTTTTCGCCCGGCCGGGCGAAAAAGGAATTCAATCAGGCAGGGGGCTTGACCACCTGGGAGGCAGCTCGTATAATAGACAAGTGTCTATTTGCGCCGGTGCCGAACCAGGCGGGCTTGACTCGCAGAACCAGGGCGCGGCGAGAGGATAGGATTTGCTCGAATCGCGGCATGCAAAGCCGGTCCGGAGAATGGCCAAACGTCTTGGGATGTTCGTTGTATTGTGCATCGCCGCGTTCGTGGCGGCCCGGCCGGCCTTCGCCGTCATCCCGGGCGTCGAGAACGTCCGCCAGTTCGATGCACCCAACAGCCCCTGGTACGGCATGAACTGGGATCACGTCTACGAGACGGGGGCCGGGACGTCGGTGGCCGTCGGCTACTTCACGCTCCTGACGGCCAGGCACTACTCGATCGACAACGGCCACAAATTCCTTGTCAACGGGGACGAGTTCGAGGTCATCGACCAGAACGTTCTGCCCTTGGATCCGGGCAAGCTGTTCCCGCCCGACCTGCGCATCCTCCAGTTGAGGAACAACACGGACTCCATGCGCCCTCTGCCGGGGTTCTATCAGTTGTATACCGGCCACCTGGATGAGGGCCTGGACGGCAACATGGTCATCGTCGGGACGGGGCTCAGCGGCGATCCCCATCACAGCTTCTTCTACAGTGAGGACGCCAACACCGGCCGGGCCAAGCGGTGGGGGACCAACAGCTACAGCGGCTCGGGGCCCCACCAGGATCCCGCCGGCCTGCTCAACACGAGATGCTTCCGGATGGACTTCCGTCGCGGGGACACGCCGCACGAGTGCGGCTACGGGGAGGGCGACTCCGGCGGCGGGGTCTTCGTGAAGATGTCCGACGGTCAGTGGGGGCTGGCCGGCATCAACCTCTACCGGGAGGGCGCTGAGGACTGGTACCGCGACATATGGGCCGCGAGCATACCGGCGTATGCGGACTGGCTGAACCGTGTCCTGGAGGTGGACCTGCTGCCGGGAGACGCCGATCTCGACGGCGACGTGGACTTCCACGACTACCTGAGGGTGAAGGCCTCCCTCGGCGGGCCGGTGGGGGCCACATGGCGGGATGGCGACTTCAACCACGACAGGCGCGTCGACCGGGACGATTTTCACGCCGTCCTGGTGAACTTCGGCTACACGTCCCCGGGCCATCCGGTCATGACCCCGCCGGTCTGGCCCGCCGTCGGCGAGGGCTCGCCGGGCGACGTGCTGCCGGAGCCGTCCGTCATGAGCCTGCTGGCCGCCGGTGGGCTGTTGCTCCTGCGCCGCCGGTCGAGACGGCGCCGGTGAGCCGGCGCGCGTGGTGTCGAAGCGCCGCGGGTCCCCCTCCGTACGCCTCACTGCACCATTCCTATACAGCCGCTCCGCCATGCTTCATCCGCCATTCGTCATCGAGCATTCGGTTGCGGCCGAAGGCCGCCGAAGAGGCACTGGCCCTGCCGATCCACCCCGAGCTGACCGACGAGCAGATCGTCTACGTGGCCGGGGAGATCAAGGAGTTCCTCGGCTGGCCCGCCCCCGCGTGGAGTCCCCGGAAGGCCCGTGGCCGGGCCGCCATAAAGCCGAATGTCCGAACGGCAAACGGCCGAAGTAGGTAGTACCCGGGACGGCACGGCCGTGAAGCGCTGACTTCCTCGAGGAAAGGCTCGATCGCGGATGGCAAGATATCTGGTTACCGGCGGCGCGGGGTTCATCGGCTCGAACCTCGTCAGATTCATCCTGGACAGGGGCAACGAGGCGGTCGTCCTGGACAACTTCGCCACCGGCAAGCGGGAGAACCTCGCCGACGTGATGGCCAAGATCGAGCTGGTCGAGGGGGACATTCGCGACTCCGAGACGGTCCGGCGCGCGGCGGACGGCTGCGGCGTGATCTTCCACGAGGCCGCCCTCGGCTCCGTGCCGAGAAGCGTAGAGGACCCCGTCATCAGCCACGACGTGAACGTCAACGGCACGATCAACGTCCTGGAGACGGCCCGGGCCGGCGGGCAGCGGGTGATCTTCGCCGCCTCCTCCAGCGCGTACGGCAACCAGGCCGGATCGCCCAAGCACGAGGGCATGGTTCCGGCCCCCATCAGCCCCTACGCCGCCGGCAAGGTCTCCTGCGAGGGCTACATGCGGGGCTACGCCGCGGCGTACGGCATGGAGACGATCAGCCTTCGGTACTTCAACGTGTTCGGACCGCGGCAGGACCCGGCCGGGGCGTACGCGGCGGTGATCCCCGCCTTCGTCAGCCGCCTGTTGCGGGGCCAGAGGCCCGTCGTCTTCGGCGACGGCGAGCAGAGCCGCGACTTCTGCTACATCGAGAACGTCTGCGAGGCGAACCGGCTGGCCGCAGAGGCGCCGCCGGAGGTGTGCGACGGAAGGGCGATGAACATCGCCTGCGGCCGCCGCACGACGCTCAACCAGATCCTAAAGGAGCTTCGCGAGCTGATGGGCGTCGAGATCGACGCGGAGTACCGGCCGCCTCGGGCGGGCGACGTGGAGCACTCGCTGGCCGACGTGTCCCTCGCGCGCGCGAGCATCGGCTACGAGCCGAAGATCCACTTCCAGGAGGGCCTGGCCAAGGCCATCGAGTGGTACCGCGAGAACCTCGCCTAGCGACGCTGTCTCTTCCCTGTAAGGAATCGCGCAGGAATAACCTGAACGGGCCTGCAATGACGAACGATGAATGACGAACGCCCGGAAACACCCGCGCATTGCGTCTCAATTCGCCCTTTTCCATTGTCGAGTAGCCTCAGCACGTTGCCGCTCCGAGGCCCTCTCGGAACCGGAC
>CAYRVX010000031.1:0-60723 GCA_964427875.1 uncultured Planctomycetaceae bacterium | reverse complement strand
GGAGAGTCGCCCTGGTAGTTCACCAATCATGGCCCCACGGGGGCAAGCCCCGTGGCGAGTGCGTCGGGCCTCGTCGTTGCCGCGCCTGTCTGTTTCCAGAGGTTCACGACGGCGGCCTCCGCAAACGCCGGCCAGAGCTCCGTCGCGGGGTCAAGCTGCGAAATGCACGCCCAGCGGGGGAAGTTGTTGAAGATGCAGAAGGCGCGTTGTGCGCATGTCCGCCAGATGCGGGGCAGGGAATCAGGGTTCTTCCGGCGATCGTGGTTGATCATGTCCACAAGCGACTTGTACCCATCGGGATTCTGGTCCGTCACCCCATGTTTCAGCAGGTGGACGATCTTCGCGGGGGCCCTGTTGTACGCGTCAAGATTGATGCACTCGTCGGAAAGATGCCGTGCCATAGCGCTTGCTCCTCTCGCATTGCCCGCATCGCAACTACTGCTGGAGAACAGCCTCCACGGTGTAGTAGCCCGTGCCGCAGCCGATCTCGAGGACCCGAGAGCCCGGTGCGAGCTCGAACCGGCCCAGTATTCTTCGCGGCGAGGCGAAGAGCGACCGGAGCGGTGAGTCCAGGCAGGCGCTGCGGTCGTGAGGCAAAGGCCCCGGCCTGAGCCGCCCGCGGAGCCGATCCCACCACGCACCGATGAAGGATCGCCCTGTCATGTCCCGCTGCCCTGTGCAGGATCCAACAACAAGCCCGCCCGGCGCCGGCCTACCGGCGCTTCGCGGCGGCGCCCGGGGTGGCCTCGGCGTGCTTGCGGGCCTCCTCGAGTGTGACCTTGGCGCCGGCTCGGTCCTTGGAGAGCTGGGCGGCGGTCATGAACTCGATGATCTCCAGCGTCTCGGCCGGGTCGATGGGGGGCTTTCGGGTCTGGAAGAATCTCGCGATGGCCTCGCAGAGGCCGGCGTAGTTGTAGCCGCCCTTGCTCTGGGTCTCGCCCTTGTCGCCCCAGAGCTTGACGAGCGGCTTGTAGTCGCCCTTCTTGACGCCGCGGAAGACGCCGATCCGCCCGTCCGCCCACGTGCCGGTCGCCCACTCGACGGTCTTCTCGACCTTGTACGTGACGCTCCGGCAGCCCTTGCCCATCACGGTGTAGAGCGCCTCGACGCCGTGGATGCCGTACCAGAACAGGTCCGGGTGATGCGGCTCGAAGCTCAGCGGGCTGGAGGCCTGCACCTTCGTGAGATTCCCCACGCCGCCGTCCCTGCGGAGCTTGGCGATCTCCGGCTGGAACCGCACGCAGGAGGAGCTGAAGAAGGGCACGCCCGTTTTCCTGGACAGGCGGACGATCTCTCGCGCGTCGGCCAGGCCGGCGGTGAAGGGCTTGTCGATGAAGACGGGTTTGCCGGCCTTGAGGCACGGCCGGGCCTGGCGAAGGTGCGGCCGGCCGTCCACCGACTCGATCAGCACGGCGTCCACCGCATCGAGCAGCTCGTCCATGCCCGCGACGATCCTCACGCCGCGCTTGCGGAGCGTCTCGGTGAACTTCCCCAGGCGGCCGACGCTCGGGCCGGGCATGTCCTTGCTGGCCTCCGGGAACGCCGCCACCACCCGCACGCGCCACTGCGGGTGCGTATTCAGCACCCTCTCGAAGGCCACGGCGTGGCTGGTATCGCAGCCGACCATGCCCGCCTTGACGTCCTTCGCGGCCCACTCGGCCGGCTTGACGTCGGCCGCCGGCCCCAGTGCAGCGGCCGCCAGCAGCGCCAGTGCTCCCGCGACGTGTGATCTGTCCATCATGGTTTCCGTCCTTTCTGTTTTGCCCGCGAAGGGGGCGCCTTGTCCTGCACGGTGATGTTGACGACCGGCCCGGCCGACTCGATCCGCAGGTCCGCCCAGCACGCCCAGTCGCCGCTGGAGTTGTCCTTCTCCCCGACGTCCGCGATGAGCTTGATCCGCACGCGCTCACCCGCCCACTTCGACAGATCGGCCGTCATCTCGCCCCACGCGTGGCGGAGCCATTGCCTCTCGGCGAGGACCTTCTCGTCTCGGTTACCATCGACGACGGCCACGCGGAAGAGGATGCCGTCGCCGGGATCGCTTCCGTCGCCCTTGCCGATCGAGCAGCGAAAGGCCGCCGTGGCGTCGGCCGGCAGCGCGACCGGCTCGAACAGCGCGTAGGAGTATCCCACGCCGCCCCGCCACGGCGGGTGCATGAACAGCCCGCTCTTGCGCACGTGGCCGCAGGTCATGTCCTTTCGCACCGACGCGATGGAGCCGGTCGTCAGCGGCCCTTCCTCCCGGCCGCGGAACCGCTGGCCGGCCTCGAAGTGCGTCGGCAGCTCCGCGAGGCGGCGAAAGCCGCGCCGCGCCTCCAGCCACCATTTCTTCCGCATCGAGAGCTGCCCGGCGGCGAGCAGCAGCTCGACGGGAAGGACCTGCCGTTCTTTCAGCTTCGGCGGCGCGAAGTGGACGTCGATCGGCTCCTCCGGCGGGAGCATGCGCGTCCGCCGCGAGCCGAGCAGGCGGACCGAGAACTCCGTTTCCCTGGCGAGACGGCTGCGAAGCCGCAGGCGGAGGCGCCCGTCGGCGACGGCCAGGTCGGCCGCCGCCAGCGGCCGGACCACGAAGTCAATCCATCCCTCCTCGGCCTTGTGCCAGAGCAGCCCGCCCGGCCTTGCCGCCGGCGGGACGCGAAACCGCCGCCTGCTCTTGCCTTCGACCATGACCGTCTCACCGGCCACGACGTGCAGCCGATCGCACCGCAGGGCGGCCGCGGGCCGGTCCGTCGGCGTCAGCAGGTAGCTGAAGGCGCCGTTTACCGGCAGGACGTGGACCAGGCCCCGAGAGAAGCGTGTCTCGGCCGGGCCGACGGGCTGGGCGGTGCGATCCAGGGCGACGGCGTTCGCATCGCGCCCGTCCAGGCTCACGGCCACGACCTTCGGCGCCGCGACGGGGACCACTTCGACGGCGGCGTCGCCTCGCCTCAGCGCGATGACGGCCTGGTCGCAGACGGCCTTGGCGAAGCGGGCGAGGCCGCCTCTGGCGTCGCAGTAGACGTACGCGGGGGAATCGACGTAGTCGACCCGGCGGCCGTCGCGGATCGCGCTGAAGGCCGTCAGCCGGCCGCCGGGGGCACACGCGGAGAAGCCGCCGGGCGGCAACTCGCCGCGCGGCGTGGACCACGTGTCCGCCGAATGGCCGTTGGCCCACACCTCCAGCCCGTCGGCGTAGGTGACCTTGACCTGCGATCGCTTGTAGGCGCCGGTGGCGACGGCGGCGGAGGTCTCCAGCAGGCGGCCGGCGGCGTCGGCGTACTGGATCCGCGCGACGGCCTGCCGCGCGCAGGCCTTGCCGAGCTGCTGGAGCAGGAAGTAGCTGCGGACCGTGTTGCGGATGCCGCCGGCGCGGACGAGGAAGCCGGTGTGCCCGAAGGCCGCCGTCGCGGCCAGGAAGCGGTCCAGGCGGCGCTCGCGCTCCTCCGGCGTCGCGCCGAGCCCGCCGCGGCCGTAGAACATCTGCGGGTTCCCCATCCCGAAGTTGCAGCACAGCGGGTGCATCTTCCGCAGGTCGAAGTCGACCAGCCAGGGGCTCTTCGGGATGTCGTATCCGCGGTCCTGGGCGTAGTTGCCGTCGGTCAGGCCGCAGTAGTACCAGTGGTTCGCCCCCTCGCTGTAGACCGGCCCGTTCCACGTGGCCTTCTGGTGGAGCATGATCTCGCCGTAGGCGTAGAAGGTCTGGGCGAAGGTTGCGGCCCCGGGCACGCGGGCGTCGCAGTCGACGTAGCCCCAGGGCCGCACGGCCGTGTGGACGTCGCAATAGGCCGTCGAGAGCTTGAACTTCCGCTGGATGATCGGCGCGAGCCTCGCCTCGTACTCGACCGCGCGGGCGGGCTTGGGGTTGTAGCAGCGGGCCCAGGCCGTCCGCCAGTTCCCGTCGGGCAGGCGCGAGACCATGTCCGGATGCCAGTGCCCGTTGACGGGGGCGAAGTCGGTGTAGTTGTTGTAGATCCCGTAGCGGAAGCCCAGTGCGTGGAGCTTTTGGGCGTAGTCGGCCTGGGCCTCGTCGCCCCCCTTTCCGGGCGCGGCGCGCGTGCGGAAGGTGAAGCTCTCCCCGCCGTCGCGCCAGCCGGTCTCGTGGTCCGTGATGACGACCTTGGTCATGCCGTATCGGGCGATCTCGGCCCACGCGGCGTAGTCGCGCCGGCGGTCGGAGGCCCCGTGCGCCCGCCACAGCCGCTCGCCCGCCACGTGCATCCACGGGCTTCGCGGGTTGGGGATGTTCGGCAGGACCTCCTCGAAACGCGGCGAGACCGTCAGGAAGACGCGCTCGAAGCAGTCGTTCCGCCGGCCGTCGGTCCTGGGCAGGTACGCCGAGCCCCCGTTGAACGTCACGCCGGACGTCTCGACGCGGTTGACGAACGTCAGCTTCGAGGCGTTGGATCGCGTGTGGTCCACGAAGGCCGTCAGGAACAGCGGCTCGCTCGGCGGCCCCATGACGACCACGGCCGGGCGGGCGGCGTCGCCGACCAGGTAGGGCACGGTCACCAGGCGGGGGCCCTCGCACCCGACGGCCCGCCCGATGACGTACTGCCCGACCTCGCCGCCGAGGCACTTCACGTCGAGCACCAGCGACTTGAGCCACAGGCGAAGCGTGTAGGCGACCTCCGCCGACGTCTCGCCGCGGGCCGCGCGAGCCCGCATCACGACGGCCTCTCCGTCCCGCCGGCAGCCGAGCGGCTCGATGCGCTGCGGCTCGGCCGAGCCGCCGGCGGCCGCAAAGCGCACGCCGCCCCCGACGAGCACGGCGAAGGGCTTCCGGTCGTTCCAGCGGGCCGTCACGTCGCCCGGGCCACCCGGCTTGGGCGTGTAGCGATAGCAAAGCCGCCCGTCGTCGCCGGCGTACTCGAAGACGTACGCCCCGCCGTCTTCCCGCAGCGTGGTCTTGAACGCCCGGGCGATGTTGTCCGGCAGGATCGTCCGCTCTCGCGTGGGGAAAGGCAGGCGGCCCGGGCCGGTGTTCAGGCCGGCGGACTGGCCGGGAAAAGTCTCGATCCCACGCCGCCGCCTCGGCGGGAACTTCAGCGGCGCCAGCCGCTCCGTGTAGAACGCCAGGTTGTCGAAGTACAGCACGCGGTCGGCCGCGTTCGTCCCCCGCGTGATCCGCAGGCCCAAGAAGCTCGCCCCCTTGCCCAGCGCCGCCCGCTGCGGGCCCGACAGCTTGCGGTGCATCAGCCACCACTCCTTCCAGCGGACCTGGCCCATGGCGACGGCGATCTCCCTGCCGCCCGCCGGGCGGACGAGCACGTCGATCTGCACGCGTGGCGTCTCGGCATCCGGCCGCCACGCCCAGTTGTTGCCGTAGACCCAGACGCTCACGCAGTCGAACGCCCCGCCGACGGGGACGGGCTTCGGCGGGCGGACCGTGACGGCCGGGCGCCGCCCCGTGCCGCGATAGACCAGCTTGCCGACGTGCCGGCCCCAGACCTGCTGCTCGCGCGACCGCGTGAAGCTCGCCTCCGCGCGGTCGGCGCCGACGGTCCAGCCGCCCAGGTCCTCGAAGTCCACCAGCGGCGGCTGGTCGTCCTCCGTCCGTCCGGCCCAGACCATCTCATACGGCCGCTCGCCGATCTTCTCTCCGCCGGCCTCGGCGGGCGTGAGAAAGCACACGGCCCACACGCCCGGCACGACCCAAAATGCATCTCTCATCGCCTCGGTCCTCCCCACGCTGTCACGCCGCGGACTATCGGGTATAATACCAGAGTCGCGCGATAGGGAGCCCGTATATGCGCAAGATCCGTGTCTATGTCGACACCTCGGTATTCGGCGGAGTGTGCGACGAGGAGTTTGCTGAGGCCACCCGACCTTTCTTTGATCGTGTCAGCAGAGGCGACTTTGTCGTTCTGGTGTCCCGTTTGACGGCGGGCGAGCTGGAGAACGCGCCCCCCGACGTGCTTCGGGTCCTTCGGGAGCTGCCGCCCGAAGCGATCCAGCGAGTTCCCCTGAGCGATTCCGTCCGTGATCTCGCCGAGCAGTATGTCCAGGCAGGCGTGCTGGGCGAAGCGTCCCGGGACGATGCAATCCACGTGGCGGCCGCCACCGTCGCCGGAGCCGACCTGCTTGTCAGTTGGAACTTCAAGCACATTGTCAACTTCGATCGCATCTGCGGGTTCAACAGCGTCAACACCCGCAACGGATACAGAACGATGCTGATCCTCAGCCCGAGAGAGGCCCTCGATGAAGGCGAAGAGTAAGACATTCGACTGTGTCGCCATGAAACGCGAAGCGCAGCGAAGACTCCGAGAGGAGTATCGCTCGCGAAAGGCGGAGTTCTCGTCGTACTTCGAGTTCCTCGACGCCAAGGCCAACGAATCCCCGTGGCAGCGCGAGTTCTGGGCCAAGATCGAGGAGGCTGAATCGTCCTGACCCACATTGGGCAGCCGTCGCGTGGAGGACGCACCGTTCGGCCGGCTAGTCGCCGGCGACGAGGTAGAGGTCGCTTACGTCGAGCACGTTCTCGCCGGCCCTGCTGTTCAGGCCGATCGATATCCTGCCGACTGCCTGGAGGTCCAGGCGGTGGTTCGGGTCGGGGGCGTTGGCCGTGCTGAGCGACAGCTCTCCAAAGCGCACGAGTGCCGTGTGCCACCGGCCGTCGGCCGGAATGATCGGCGAGGCCGTCAGGTAACCCACGCCCGTCTCGGCCTCCCAGAGGAAGACGCGGACGTCCGCCGGCGCGTGGCACCGCGCCCGGATCAGCAGCCCCTTCGCGCCCTCCAGCGACGCGTCCTTCGGCAGGCGGAAGAACGGATACACCCACGGATCGCCTTTGCCGAACTTCGCGGTCAGGCGCCAGTGGCCTTCGTCGGTCCTGGCGACGGTCATGCGCCCGCGGGCGGCAATGTTCGCCGTCCACCGCGAGAGGTCGTGGACCGCAAGGCGCGCCCGCCGCCGGTGGCCGCGGAGGGACTGCTCCAGCGTCGCCTCGCCCTGGAGATCGACGGCCAGCGCCGCGACGGCGCCGCCGTTCTCGTCGGTCGCCGCGACACGGAAGGTGACCCGGTTGCCCTTCGCGAAGGCCTCGCGGAGGTCGGCTTTCCATGCGAGGACGGCCGCGCCCTCAGCCGGAAGCTTCGAGGAGCGCTCGGCGGCGCCGAGGAGCTTCGCGCCCGGCGGGGAGAAGCTCGCCTTCAGCGCCACGCGCCGCGGCTCGGCGGAGAGGTTGAACGCCTTGACGGCCATGGGCAGCTTCTCCGGCGCCTTGCCCTTCAGGCGATATCCCTTCGAGCCGGCGTCCACAACGCCGCGGTCGAGCTCGTAGCGGAGGACGATCGGCGACGGAGCAACCCGCCGCGGCGGGCGTTGCCGGCCGAGCTTCCACAGCCGCATCGCCGGCACGTTCGTCAGCAGACGGCCCTCGATGTCCGCGTGGCTCAGCCAGACGTACGTAAGCCCGTCCGGGACGGGCACGTCGCCGCCGGCCGTCTGCTCGAGCCGGCGCCCGTCGATCCCCTCGGCCCGGCGCACGCGAAGGCCCAGCTTCACCGCCGCCTTCCCGTCCGCTCGCCCCGTGTATATCGCCGCGACCGTCTCTCGCCGGTCGCCGAAGACGCGGACCCGCTGCACGGCCCTGTCGCTGCACCGCAGGTCGCCCAGGTACTCCTTGCCGGCCAGCAGCGAGGCGAGCCTCGCGTAGGCCGCGAACGACCGCAGCGGCGTGGCCTGTCGGCCCATCATGCCGAAGTTGTTCGAGCGCTCCTCGTAGTAGGGATACACGAAGGCGAAGTATCGCGCGATCCCGCACGCCCGTGACTCGACGGCCTTCATCGTGATGTCCATCGCGCTGGCGGCGTCCTGGTCCGCCGGCGGGCGGGGCGGTCCCTTCCTCCACGGGCGCCCGCATTCGGTGATCCACAACGGCATCGATTCCCGGCCGTGCGCTCGCAGCCACGAACGATACTTGCCGATCAGCCCCTCCATCTGCGTCGCCCGGCCGTACGTGTGGAAGCTCGCCGCGTCCAGCCAGTCCAGCATGCCGTTGCGGGCGGCGTTGTCCAGGTAGGGCCGGTTGTAGTGCGCGAAGACGCCCGCGACGAGCGGCGTGTCGATGCGTCGGCTGGCGAGCGTCCAGGCGATCGTCTTGACCAGGGGGACGTACTGATCGGCCGGCAGGTCCGCGCCGAAGAAGATATCCGGTTCGTTCCACACCTCCAGCGCTCCCCAGGTGGCCCGCCATCGCCGGGCGATCGCATCCCACGCCCGCACCGTGCCCACGAGATCGGCGGGGTACTTCCCGACGCGCCCCAGGTACCCCGCGGAGTCGTGGAACATCTCCAGCACCTCCACGCCGCACCTGGCGTGCGCCCGGCGGAGCCGCTCGTACCGCTGGGGCGTCTGGAAGTCCCACTTGCCCGCGGCCGGATTGGCCTGACCCCAGTTCAATCGCTCGCGGGACATCCCGACGCCGCTCCGGCGAAGGACCTTGACCAGCCCCTCCCGCACGTCGTCGGCCTTCACCAGCCAGGACATCGCGCCGTCGATGCAGAAGAACGGATCGCCCTTGCCGCTAAAGGCCGGCACTGACACGATGCCGAACCGCTGCTTCGCCGCGGGAAACTCGATGTCGTAGAAGCCTTGGTCAAGCGTCACGGTGACCTCGACGGCGCCGTCGGCGGCTTCACCGCGGCCTGCGGCAACGGCCCGGCCCCAGTAGTCGCGGATCGCGTACCGGGCGGGCGTCGCCGGTTCGGCCCGCCACCGCAGCTTCGACGCCTCGCCCGGCGTCACGAAGGAGCTCTCTACGTTCGCCGGGCTCAGTGTGGCGGCCTGCGCGCTCGGCGCCAGGCCGAGTGCGATCGCTGACAGCAGCCACGTTGGCACTTGCCTTCGTCGCATGGGTTCCCTCGGTCACGTCTTCCCGGGCTTCAGGACGATCCGCTGGAGGCCCATCGACTTCCACTTGGGCCTGGGCCTCGGCTGGACCGTGATCGTGCACTTGCCGGCCTTGTCGATTCTGACGCGTCCGAGCTTCCGGGACACAAAGCTGTCCCACGAGCCGGTCTCTTCCGTCCGGCCGGTGAGCTTCTCGCCGCCGACGAGCAGCACGAACTCGCTGCCGCCGGCGCCCTTTGCGCAGGAGTATGCGATCGTCACGTCGAACTCGCCGGGCTTGGTAACGTCGACTTCCCAACCGACCGAGTCCTTGGGATTGCCCCAAAAGCCGATGTTGGGCGCCTTGCCGCGTTTCTCCAGCCTGGGGCTCGAGCCGCGGATGATTGCGGCATCGGCGGGCAGCTCGACGGTCCCGTCGGCGGACTGGCGGATGGAGTTGTCCACGACGGGGGCGCCCTCGATCTCGACGACGATGATCGTGACCGTCTCCTCGCGCAGGCCGGCGGGCAGCTCGATGACGGGCGTGTTGTCCTGAACGCGCCGCTTCAGGGGCGTCTTCGCCGCATCGGCCAGGAGGTACGCGGCCCGGACCTTGTTTCGCAAGCCCGTCAGCGTGATCTCGCCGGTGTGCTTGCCCCAGATGTGCAGGAAGATCTTCCCGTTCCTGGCCGTGCACGTGCCCCAGGGGAACTTCCGCGGCCAGAAGGGGCTGTGCCTCGATCCATAGATCGCCTCGCCGTTGACCTTCAGCCACCTGCCGATCCGCACGAGCCTGTCCTGCATGATGACCGGAATTCGCCCGTCGGCCGTCGGGCCCACGTCCAGCAGCAGGCTGCCCCCGTTGCCGCAGACGCGCGACAGCATGGTGATCAGCTCGTACCCCGAATCGTACTGGTCGATGCCCTCGTTGCGATTGTAGCCGTAGCTGTGGCCGATGCCGCGGTCTTCCTGCCATGGGTGCGTCGGCGGAAACCTGCCCCCGCCGTACTCGCTGGAGTAGACGTCGCCGTGCTTGCCGCGGGTCTTGCCCCACCGGTCGTTCGTCACGACGTAGTCCCTGCATGGCGATTCGTTGTAGAGCCATGCGGCCAGCTCCAGCGATCGCCAGGCGCGGTAGTCCGCCTCCCACTCACCGTCGAGGAAGATGAACCACGGCTTGAACTTCGTGACGACGTCCTTGAACTGCGGGTGAAGGTGCTCGGCGACGTAACGCTTGCGGTCGGTCAGGTACAGCGGGTGGTGCCACTCGTAGAGTGAGTAGTAGATGCCCATCTTGAGCCCGCGCTTCCCTCCGGCGTCGAACAGCTCGCGCAGCACGTCGCGCTTCGGGCCGACAACCGCGGCGTTCCACTTGTCGGTGTTCTTTGTCGCCGAGTACGGCGACGCCCAGAGACAGAAGCCGTCGTGATAGACCGCCGTCGTGACCACGTACTTCGCGCCGGAGCGGACGAACAGGTCGCACCAGGAGTTCGGGTCGAACAGCTCGGCCGTCATCATCTCGGCGAACTTCTCGTAGGGGAAGTCCTTCCCGTACACGCGCTCGTGGAACTTCTGAACGGCCGAGCCCTTCCGCTGCGACCGCTTCCAGTACCACTCGGCGTAGCCGCGGTCGACCCACGAGGGCACGGAGTAGGGCCCCCACACCACGAAGATGCCGAGCTTGGCCTCGTTGAACCACTCCGGCAGCGGGCGGCCGTCTATCGACTCCCACGTGGGGGCATACTTCCGCGGCGTCGCGGCGGGCCCGGCCTTTAAGGGCGCCGCCGCATCCTTCGGATCGCCCGCGACAGGCTGACCCAACGCGACAACCGCCACCACGGCGACGATCGCGAGGCGGCTGTGCGGGTTTGTCATGCGGTGCTTGCGCAATGTCAGTTCTCCTTTCGAACGGCGCCCCGGATCCGCGGCGCGAACGGGCGAGTCCAGGCCGGCGGGAAGACCATGTCCTTCACGAGAAGCTTGTGCTCGCCGGGCGGCACGGACAGGCCGATGAGCCGGGTGTTCCGGTACGCGCCCCAGCCGCTGGCGGGGTAGTCCGTCCAGCAGGCCATCCATTCCTGCCCGTCCACCCGGTATTGCGGGCGGACGATGAACGGCGGTTGCGTAACGTGGATCGCGCGCGCCCGGCCGCGTGTCTTGATGCGGATCGTCTCGCCGTCCAGCGACGCCTCCAGCGGCCCTTCGCCGGTGACCTTCACGCCGCGGGGGAGACCGACGGAGACCGTCTTCTTCTCGTACCCGCCGGCGACCTCGTGCACGCCGCGCTTGAGGTCGGCGAGCTTCACCGTCCGCTCGAAGGGCCCGTGGCCTTCCAGGACGTACCCCTTGTAGCCGACGCGCCCCGACCCGGCGTTCATGCACAGCGCGACACGGTCCTTGAAGACGCGCACGGCGCCGGCCTTGCCGGTGAAGACCACGCCGTCTGCGTCCCACGCGAAGGGCTCGTCACCGAGGAAGACCGTGTCCGTCGCTTCGGGCGTGGTGATGCGGACGACTCCCGGGGCGAGGTCCTCACACGCCGGTGCGGCCGCTTGGTCCCTGCGCGGGTAGACCACGTAGAAGAAGCCCTCGCCGGGGCCCGCGGGGACCTCGATGATCGTCTTCGTCTCCCTGCCGCCCGGCGCGCCGGGTGCGGCGTACTCGGCCGTCATGCGGGCGCGGACCTCTCGCCGGACGGCGAAGCGCAGCCACGTGGAGGCGCCGAAGTCGGTCTTCATCTCGACGACCTGCCCGCCGAGCCGCGGGAAGTCCCGCTCGGCGACGACGCGGTTGAACGGAGCGGCCTTCGCGTCGAACGCCTTGCCGTCCACCAGGATGCGGTCGGCGGCGCCGAGGTTCATCCAGTTCCACCACTTCCTCCGCCCCGCCTCGCCGGGGAAGGTGTCGCGCAGGACGAAGTAGCTCGGGCCCTCGGGGCGGCGGCTCTTGAGGAACAGGACGTGACGCCGCCAGCGCATCTCGCCCTTGCCGTCGCTAAAGAGCTCCGGCGGGTAGTATCGTTCGGCGACGGCGTAATCGGCGCTGGCGCCGAAGCCGTAGTCCGCGACGGCGCCGTCGACCCGGCCGAAGACTTCCTGAAGGTCGCGCCGGCCGACCTTCACCTGGTTGTGGTAGACGGCGTTATTCCTGGCGGCCGGGCCGGAGTAGTACTGGTAGCCCGTCCCCCCAGACAGCGGCGCCCCGCCAGCGTAGAGGATGACGTTCAGGTAGTCGCTGTCCCAGTGGCTCCAGGCCATGCCGGCCCGGAACAGCCCGGCCGTCTCCTGGCTGCGCCCGAAGTGGGCCCGGAACATCACGCCGTAGGCGGGGTAAAGGGACGTCTCCAGCGGCGCGGGGTGCTCGGGGACGTCGGGCAGGTAGAACATCGCGTGCGGGGTGTCCTTGTCGTGGTAGTTCGGGCCCTTCTCGAAGCTCTGCGATTCGGGATTCGCCAGGCGGTTGAGGTAGCGGAACCAGCCGGCCAGCTTGCCGTCGCGGTCGGCGACGGCCGCCATCGAGAAGCCCCAGACGTTCTCCGGAAGGTTGCAGGAGTTGCCCATGCCGGGGATGATCCGCCGCCCGCCGAATCGCCGGTCGGGCATCGTGAGGTTGGCGAGGTACCGCAGCGTGGCCGCGTGCCAGCCGTATCGCGAGAAGTCCACCACGCCGCGGTTGCGAAGGACGTTCTGCGTGATGTTGAGCGTACGGAGCGGGCTGTACGTCTGGTAGCTCGGACAGGCGACCCACGCCCCGCAGCAGGCGGTCTGGGTGGCGAGCTTGAACCGCGCGTAGGCCCGGATGCGGTCCATCCAGTAGGCGTATCGCGGGTGGTCCGGCAGCAGGCCGGCGAAGTACGTCAACGCCAGCGTCCGGTTGATCGTCATGTTGTTGTTGCCCAGGTGCACGCCCGAGCCGCGCGGGTTGAGGTCCGGCTCCGACAGGACGTGCGCGAAGAGCGTCAGCCGCAGCCGCAGCTCGCGCCGCAGGTCGGCCGGCAGCTTTGGGCAGGCCAGGGCGTCCTCCGCGCGGTGAACGAAGGTCAGGTGCTGGCTCTTGCGGTAGTTGCTCAGGCCGACGAGGAAGAAGTCGTTCTCGCCGTAAGGCTTCTTGAGCCGCTCGATGACGAGCCTCGCGTGGCGGACGGCGTCGGCCGTCCTGCCGCTGAAGAGGTACCAGCTCCTGAGGAGCTCGCCGTCCGGGTGCCTGTCGAGGGTCTTGCGGATTCGCTCCACGTGCGCGGGCGAGAAGAACGCGCCGGGAAAGCGCCCCTTCGCCTCGCGGCGGTCGAGGTCCCAGTCCTTGTACCGGTCCAGGCCGATGTACCCGAACCGCGCCTGGGCGACCTCGATGTCGCCCCCGACGTACAGCCCCCAGCAGCGCCGCCCGTACGTGGGCTTCAGGCCGGCGTCGTGCTCGTGCGTCGAGAACGGCGAGAAGTCGTCCGCGATGTCCAGCGACCAGCGCATGTGCCGCACGCTGATCGGCAGCGAGACGGTCACGGACGCCTTGCCGGACCAGGCGTTGATCGCCATCGCCCGCCGCCAGGCGCCGACGAACAGCGGCACCAGGCCGACCGTCCGCCCCGCACCCGGCTTGTCGCGGGGCCCGTCCCACAACTGCACGCCGCCCTTGTATCCGCCCCACTTTCCGGCCGGCACGATCTTCTCCAGCAGGACCATGCCCTTGGCGGGCACGTGGGGGCCGGGCGCCCGGCCGACGCCGCCCACGGGCAGGGCCTCGGCGGCGGAGCGCTTCTGGGCCTCGAGGTAGTCGCCGAATGCCGACGCGATCAGGGCGGGCATTCGCTGCTCGCCCGCGCCGCCGACCCAGCCGACGTGTCTCGGCCGCCAGCCGGCGTGCAGGTCCAGCAGCAGGAGGTCCTCGCCCTCGGCGATCCGGCCGAAGTCGAACTCCTCCGTCACGACGGCGACGGGCATCCGCGGGCTGAGCCGTACGCGCCAGACGTACGTCCCGGCCGGAACGAAGCGGTACCTCGCCTCGTACTCCACGCACGCCGGGCCACGGCGGACGACGGCAAACGCCTGCGAGGCGACCTTGCGCGGCGTGACGAAGCGGGCGCGCCCCATCCACGCGCCGTTCCGGCAGGCCCACCGGAGGATCGGCGGCTCGGCCTTGGAGGCGTCAATGGGCCGGGCGAACGTCCTCTCGCCCGGTGCGGGCAGACGCAGCGCGAGGTGCTCGTTGCGGATCTCGAACTGACCTCCTCGCATCCCGGCCGTCAGCGTGGTGTTCTCCGCCGAGCGGTCGCTCGTGCAGGAGGCCAGCACGTACCGCCCGGCCGCGCCCTTCGGCACGGAGGCCACGAACGCCAGGACGCCGCCGTCGATCTGGAACGGGACCGCCTCGCCGGCTGCATCCAGCAGGACCAGCCGCCCCGGCCGGAACCGCTTCGTGTCGAGCGTATACTGAACGAGCTCCGGCCCCCAGTTGCGGTAGCCGTGGTCGGCGATCGTGATTCGTCCATCCTCTCCGACGGCCGCCCGTTGGAGCGGGTCGTCGGTCTGGCCCAGTGCGGCCGTCAGGCCCATGAGGCATGCCATCGTCATCTCGCTCGTCATGACCGTTTCCCGGAAAGGCGTATCTGCCGCGGGCGACATTCTATCCCGACAGGGCCCTTGCCATCCAAGGACGGTTGTGGTGCAATCCCCGCATTTGGTGCAGCCGGCGCGGCAGCGGCGGCGGCGAGACGGCATGATCGCCGGGAGGAAAGGACCCGTACAAATGCCAAGGAAGAAGAAGATCAAGGTCGGCATCATCGGCGTGGGCGGCATTTCGGGCGTTCACTACAGCGGGTACACCAAGAGCCCGGACGCCGAGCTGTGGGCGATCTGCGACATCAAGCCGGACGTGCTCGCCGAGAAGTCCGAGAAGTACGGCGTGCCCGAGGAGCGCTGCTTCCTGGACCATCGCGACCTGCTGGCGCATCGGCGACCTCGGCTTTGCCCAGCAGAAGCGCGGATCTGTTCGCACTTTGTATCGATCCTGGGGCAGAGATCGACCCAGCTTCTTGGCTAGATGCTCAGGTTCCGGCATGGGGCTAGACATGGATAAGTTTTGTGTTTATACGATCTTATATACGAGGCCCCCCGAGGACTGCAATGGTTAGCCGAGGGTTGTCTAGACTGACTTTATCTACGGGGAGTCCTGCCCCGAGAGAACCCAGTTTCCATACCGGCGTCCCCCGATGCGTCGGATCGTCTTGTCCCTTCGTCTCATCTCCTGGAGAAGGTTCTTCACCCAAGTTCTCTTCTGCTGCCGACTGAGTGCGTCCGAGAGCTTGTCGATCAGAAGATCCTCGAAATGTTCCCGCTTCGCCTTTCCGTACTCCCTTAGGTATTGGGTCACAAGTCCCTTGTAGTGGGCCTTATCCAAGGCACGGTCCCGAATGTACTGCGCCCGGGCTCCTGTTGCCGCCGCCACCTTGGATGACACGTAGAGATTCGGACGGCGTCCCTCAACCAGCCCTTTGCTCTTGACAAGTCGGAACTGCTTCTCAGTAAGCGTGCGGCCCTTCTGGACATGGTCGAGGGCGATTACCTCCTGCAAGCTGAGACCAGCCTTGGCGATGAGCAATTGCGTGTACCGCTCGTCGAGGATCTTGCCGTAGATCCTGACCGCCACTTTCTCGGGGTCGTTCAGGTCGTAGTCTGGAAGCGGGAAGAAGCGCTCTCGTTGCGTTCGGAACATCCTCTTGATCCCGCTCCCAATGGTGTCTATCATATTGAGCGCTACCATCGCGTTCGCAAGGTACGGGTTCCGGTAGAAGCCGGGCGGGGCCTCCGATTCAATCACGTACTCCACGCTCCCGGGAAGGAAGGACCCGGAATTCGTCACGAGAACCGACTCTGGCCCCTCGACCAAGGCTACTCGTCCGCTCTGCCGGTAGTCCTGATGAGCAATGGCATTGTGAAGGGCCTCCCGGATGACCCAGGGGTCATACTGCGACACCTCTGTGGGGAAGAGGTTCCCGCTACCCATATAGCGGTACCGCAGATTCCGAATCCTGCTTGACGCGCGGGCGGTATTGAGCACGAAGGGCGGGCCAAGGTGCTCGTAATCCAGATCAAGGCCGTTCGCATCCTTTAGGATCCAGGTGATACGGGGATCGGCCGGAGAGAGAAAATGGGTCGCCTCCTCGCAGCCCAGAAGCAGCAAAGCTGCCCGTGTGATTCGCCCCTGGATTGTCACCTTGGCCGTGTTCAGGAAAGCAGTGTCGCTCCAGGCGTCGACTTCAGGCGCGAGCCTCGGGTTCTTTTCCTTGTATTGCCTGCGGGCCTCGGCGATGGCCTCAGGGTCCAAATCCTGTATGCCAGCCCCATCGCACGTCGCCTCAGTCCAATCGGATTGTCTCACTTGGCCCCGTATCTCCTCAATTTCGTGGATGCTGAGCGGCGCCAATGATTCTCCCTCCCGCCCATAGTAATGCCCCTGCCACGCGATTGGGATTCCGCGCGGAGCCGGAGGTATCTCGAACATCAGGACCCGGCCTTCCTCGTGGATGAGTTCGTCGATTCCCGAGAACGTGATGCGCGACGTCGTCTGGTCGGCCACTTCCTTCTTGAGCCGGTCCAGCTTGGCAGGATCCTCCCGGTACCCGGTGCCGACGACCCGGCGGGGCAGCTCATTTGAGACCCCGAAGATCAGCCATCCGCAGTTCCGACTATTGAGGTTGGCTTCATTGCTTAGCGCAGAAAAGTAGCTCCCGAGCTTGCGGAAATCGTAGTCGGACTTGGCGGCCTTGAACTCTACCCATTCGACTTCGTTTGGCAGAGCCATCAGTTCGGTCAGCTTGCGTCGAAGTTCCTGGTCATCCATTTGGGTCTCAGACCTCGGTCAGCGGAGCCCGGACCTGCAAGCTCCCCACACCTACTAACAGGGCCTGTGTTCTCTGCCAAGTCCTCAGCAGAAGAATTTCCCCCCGTCGACGACGACGTTCTGGCTGCTCATGCCGGCGGAGGCGGCCGACAGGAGGAACAGCGTCAGCGGCGTGACGTGCTGGGCGGTCAGGAGCGTCTTGGCGCGTTGGGTCTCGACGACGTCGCGCTTGGAGGGCTCGGTGACCGTCCCGGGGAATTGGCGGGGCGTCATGATCCGGCCGGGCGAGGCGACGTTCACGCGAATGCCCATCGTGCCCACCTCGCGCGTCGGCGAGCGCGAGGAGCCGACGACATCGACCTTGGCTCCGTTGTAGGCCATCGCGCCGCGCAGGACCACCACCAGCCGGGTAGTTTGTCGTGCAGGAGGCCAGCACGTACCGCCCGGCTGCGCCCTTCGGCACGGAGGCCACGAACGCCAGGACGCCGCCGTCGATCTGGAACGGGACCGCCTCGCCGGCTGCATCCAGCAGGACCAGCCGCCCCGGCCGGAACCGCTTCGTGTCGAGCGTATACTGAACGAGCTCCGGCCCCCAGTTGCGGTAGCCGTGGTCGGCGATCGTGATTCGTCCATCCTCTCCGACGGCCGCCCGTTGGAGCGGGTCGTCGGTCTGGCCCAGTGCGGCCGTCAGGCCCATGAGGCATGCCATCGTCATCTCGCTCGTCATGACCGTTTCCCGGAAAGGCGTATCTGCCGCGGGCGACATTCTATCCCGACAGGGCCCTTGCCATCCAAGGACGGTTGTGGTGCAATCCCCGCATTTGGTGCAGCCGGCGCGGCAGCGGCGGCGGCGAGACGGCATGATCGCCGGGAGGAAAGGACCCGTACAAATGCCAAGGAAGAAGAAGATCAAGGTCGGCATCATCGGCGTGGGCGGCATTTCGGGCGTTCACTACAGCGGGTACACCAAGAGCCCGGACGCCGAGCTGTGGGCGATCTGCGACATCAAGCCGGACGTGCTCGCCGAGAAGTCCGAGAAGTACGGCGTGCCCGAGGAGCGCTGCTTCCTGGACCATCGCGACCTGCTGAAGCTCAAGGAGATCGACGTCGTCAGCGTCTGCACGCCGAACAAGCCGCACTGCGAGATCACCGTCAACGCCCTGAAGGCCGGCAAGCACGTCCTGTGCGAGAAGCCGATGGCCATGAACCCGCGCGAGGCGCAGAAGATGGTGGACACGGCGAAGGCCTGCCGCCGGAAGCTCCAGATCGGCCTGATGCAGCGCTTCCGCGCGGATGCGAGCTACGTTCAGCGGATCGTGGCCGGCGGCGTGCTCGGGAAGGTCTACTACGCCCGCTGCCAGTCCATTCGCCGGCGCGGCGTGCCGAGCTGGGGCGTCTTCGGGCAACTGGAGGAGCAGGGCGGCGGCGGGCTGATCGACATCGGCGTCCACCAGATCGACCTGACCTGGTGGATGATGGGCAAGCCCCGGCCGGTGGCCGTCAGCGGGGCGACGTACCGGACGATCGGCAACACGCCGGGGCACGTCGGCATGTTCGGCCCGTGGGACTGGAAGACCTACACCGTGGAGGACTTCGCCTGCGCGCTGGTCCGCTTCAGGGGCGGCGCGACGATGAGCATCGAGTGCAGCTTCATCGCCAACCTCGACAAGGACAGCCACTCCGCCCACATCCTCGGCGACAAGGGCGGCGCGGGGATCGGCCCGCTGACGGTCCAGCTCGAGGAGGGCGGGCACCTGCTGGACTGCACGCCGTGCAACGTCAGGCCCGTCGGCCTGGACGGCCTGCCGACGAAGCTCACGAACCACGAGCTGGAGGTCGCGAGCTTCTGCGACCGCGTCGCCCGCAGGAAGCCCGTCCTCGTCCCCGGCAGCGAGGCCGTCTGGACGCAGAAGATCATCGACGGCATCTTCCGCTCCGCCAAGGCGGGCAAGGAAGTGAGAATCAGGTAACCCAAACCGGCCGTTCTTGCGTGCACAGGGGAGATGCTCGTTAACTCGTGGAGTCGTTGACTCGTTGATTCGTCAAGAGCAGTGTTCCGGCGAGGCAGGCTGGACGTGTCCCGGGACCGAACCCGGTTGCGGCACGGCCTCTTCTGTGCCGACGGGGCCTTTACTTCGGGCACGGAATACCGGAGATTCTGTGCTGTCGGCTGCCTGGACGACTGACCTTCGGAAAGGAGCAACGGGAATGCGAGGGCCGCCTGCCGACGGCGCAGAACGGGCGACGCTGGGGATGGCCATTCGCCGCGGCCTGGCGGCGGTATCGCTGGTCGCGCTGGCGCCCGCCTGGTTCAGCGTCCACTGCACGCCCGTGCGGGGCAACGGAAGAGGAACCATCATGCCAACCAGCGGAGATACCGGACCTGTCGAGTCGAAGGCCAGGCTCATCTTCGAGGAGACGTTCGAGCGGGACCTGTCCGACTGGACGCCGGAAGGGCCGCACGCGGTGCGAATCAGGAACGGGAAGCTCCATTACAGGACGCACTGGGCCAAGGACCCCGCGAAGCGCACCGGCCAGTTCCTCTGGCTGAAGCGCGACCTGCCGGCGGACTTCCGCGTGGAGTACGACGTGACGCCGCTGTCCGTGAGCGGGTTCTTCCTCATCTTCTTCTGCGCAAGGGGCGTCAAGGGCGAGGACATCCTCGGCGAGACGCTCTTCAGGCAGTACCACGAGCTGCGGGACTTCAAGAAGTACACCATCGGGCCGGTCAACTGCTACCACATCAGCTACCGAAGGAACCAGATCGCGGACTGCAACCTCCGCAAGAACACCGGCAAGCACCTGGTGAAGACGAGCCAGCTCGACGCGCTGCTGCCGAAGGGCAAGGCCGCACGCGTCGTCCTGACGAAGGTCGGCGGGCACATCACCCTGCGCGTCAACGGCGAGACGTTCATGGACTGGACGGACGACGGGAAGATAAACTCAGGCGTGTACGGCGCCGGCAAGATCGGCCTGCGGCAGGTCTACGACAGCGAAGGCGAGTACGACAACTTCCGGGTCTATGACCTGACGGCGGCAGCCGCGCCCGCCGCCGACACGTAGAGCCGGGCACAAGGTGATCGACACGGAAAGGCCCTGCCATGGGAAAAGCACAGACCCGACGGGAGTTCCTGGCGAAGGCCACAACCGCGGCGGCCGCCGCCGCGAGCGTCACGTCCTGCCGGACGAGCCTCGAGCAGCCCCCCGGCCGCGCCGGGGGGCCGCAGCGGCCGAACATCGTCTTCATCTTCTCCGACGACCTCGGCTATGGCGATCTGGGCTGTTACGACGCGTCCGACGTCCGCACGCCGGTCATCGACGGCCTCGCGCGCGAGGGCGTTCGCTTCACGAGCTACTATGCCGCCGCACCCGAATGCTCCCCGACGCGGACGGCGCTGTTCACCGGCCGGTACCTGCATCGCGTCGGGGGCCTGGAGTGCGCGATCGGCACGACCAACGTGGGACGCTACGACGACGCGATCCGCCTGGCCGAACGCCACGAACTGGGCCTGCCCGTCGAGGAGGCCGACCTGACGGCCGCGTTGAAGCGGGCGGGCTACAGGATGGCCGTCTACGGCAAGTGGCACCTGGGCTACGAGAAGAAGTTCCTGCCGCTGCGGCACGGCTTCGAGCACTTCGTGGGCATCCTCGGGGGGCACTGCGATTACTTCCACCACGTCGAGATCACCGGCACGCACACGCTGTGGGAGAACGACGAAGAGATCCACCGCGATGAATACATGACCGACATCATCACGAACGAGTCGGTTGCGTTCCTGCGGCGAGAAGGGGCGCGAGCGGCCAAGGCGGGCCGGCCCCGGCCGTTCTTCCTCTACGTCTCCTACACCGCCCCGCACAGCCCGTACCAGGGCGTCAAAGATCGCTCGCCCAGGCCCGTGCCGAAAGAGCAGTGGAACACCGGCCCACGCGCCAAGTACGCCGAGATGACCGAGCACATGGACACGGGGATCGGCAAGGTCCTTCAGACGCTCACCGATCAGGGCCTCGCGGACAACACGCTGGTGCTCTTCGTGAGCGACAACGGGGCGAACCGCACCGGCCGCAACACGCCCTTCCACGGCCACAAGAGCTCCCTCTACGAGGGCGGCATCCGCGTGCCGTGCATCGCCCGCTTTCCCGGCGTGCTGCCTGCCGGGAAGGTCGTCGACGACCCGGTCATCACGATGGACCTGTCGGCGTCGATCGTCCGCGCCGCCGGCGGCGCGCCGGCGAAGGGGCGGGCGTTCGACGGCATCGACATCCTCCGGCACGTCGAGACGGGCTCGGCCGTGCCGAAGCGGGCGCTCTTCTGGCGGGCGCGGCGCGGCGATCGGACGTGGCGGGCCGTCCGCGACGGACCCGTCAAGTACGTCTCCCGCCAGGACGGCGAGGCGCTGACCGAATGGCTCTTCGACCTCGACAGCGACCCCGGCGAGAAGAGCGACCTGATCGCAAGACGGCCGGCGGACGCCGCGCGCCTCAAGCGACTTCTGACCGAATGGGAGAACGAGGTGCGGCACACGCGCGGCCGAGAGAAGGCGGCGGCAGAGTGACCGGGCGAGGCGCAAACACGGCGGCGGCGAAGGCGTGGCTCGCCGTCGGGATGCTCACGCTCATGGCCAACCAGGCGCCGGCGGGCGGCAAGGTCTATCCCCTTCGCTGGGTGTACGTCAGCCGGTCTCTGACCAGGGACCAGGACCTGGCGGACGTTCGGGGGATCGTCAACACGGCCGCCGATCACGGCCTGAACGGGATGGTCCTGACGGGGCTGTCGTACCTCGACCGGCGGGACGCGGCGTACTTCCGCCGCCTCGAGGCGGTCAAGGCCCTTTGCAGGAAGCGCAGCGTGGAGATCATCCCGATCATCTTCTCCGCCGGCTACGGCGGGGCGATCCTCGGCAGCGACCGCAACCTCGCCGCGGGCATCCCCGTGCGCGATGCGCTGTACGTCGCCAAGGGCACCCGGGCGCGCCTGGCCGCCGATCCGCCCGTGCGGATCGTCAACGGCGGCTTCGAGGCCCACAAGGGCGATCGCGTTTCCGGCTTCGGCTTCCACGACCGGCCGGGGCAGGTCAGCTTCGTGGACACGAAGGTCTTCAGGAGCGGAGCGGCGTCGCTGAGGTTCGACTGCCCGGCCACGGACGCTCACGGCCACGCGCGCGTGATGCAGGAAGTGACGGTCCGCCCGCACCGCTGCTACCGGCTGACGTGCTGGGTCAAGACGCAGGCCCTGGAGGGCGGGGGCTTCCGGTTCACGGTGCTGGCCGGGCGGCGGACGATCGCGCCGTTCGACCCGGGCGTGCCGGACACGACCGACTGGCGAAAGGTCACGCTCGGCTTCAACAGCCTCCAGTACGAGAAGGTCCGCGTCTACGCCGGCGCGTGGGGCGCCCGCGCCGGGCGGTTCTGGGTGGACGACATCGCAATCGAGGAGGCGGGCCTGGTGAACGTGCTCCGCCGGCCGGGCACACCGGTTACCGTGCGCGACGAGCGGACCGGCGCGGTCTACCGGGAAGGCCGCGACTTCGCCCCGATCGCCGATGAGAAGCTGAACTTCCGCTTCGACCACGAGGCCCCGGCGATCCGGCTGCTGGCCGGCGGGCGGATCAAGAGCGGCGCGCGCCTTCGCGTGAGCTGGTATCACGGCGTGGCCGTCAACCGCGGGCAGGTGAGCGTGTGCATGTCCGAGCCGAAGGTGTACGACATCTGGCGGCGGCAGGCGGAGCTGATCCACAAGCACCTCTCCCCCCGGCGGTACCTGCTGAGCATGGACGAGGTCCGCGCCGGCGGCTCCTGCCGGGCGTGCAAGGACCGCAAGATGACGATGGGCCGGATCCTCGGCGACTGCCTCACCCGCCAGCACAGGATCATCCGCGACCTGGACCCCGCCGCCGAGATCTTCGTCTGGTCGGACATGCTCGACCCCAACCACAACGCCCACGACGACTACTACCTCGTCGAGGGCGACTTCACCGGCTCCTGGAGGCACGTGCCGAAGGACCTGACCATCGTCTGCTGGTACTACAGGAAGCGCGCCGAGAGCCTGGGGCACTTCTCGCGGCTCGGCTTCAAGACGCTCGCCGGGGCGTACTACGACGGCGATACGCTGGACAATCCGAAGGGCTGGCTGGACGCCCTCGACAAGACCCCCGGCGCGGTGGGCATCCTGTACACCACGTGGCGCAGCAAGTACGAGCTGCTCGCCGGCTTCGGCGACCTGGTGAGCAAGCGGTGACCGCCGTAAGACGCCCCCCGTCTTTGGGATGTGGCGGTTGGGCCTTGACAGGGCCCCGTTTGGGGGTATGATAGTAGGGTCGCCGCGGGGGCTGGCCAGCCCGGGGCTGTCCCTGTGGTCTCGGTAGAAGTGGAGAAGGCCATGGAGGCTCACACTGCAACGCGCGGGAGGCGGCTTATCGCGCCCTGCCTCGCCGCGGCCGTGCTCGCTCTTCTCGCGGCGCCCTGCCGCGCAGGCACCGTCGCTACGTTCGACACGGCGTTGGGGAGCTTCGACGTTCAGCTTCTGGACGACGAGACGCCCGGCACGGTTCAGAACTTCCTGAACTACGTCTACGACGGCGATTACACCAACTCATTCTTTCACCGGTTGGCGTACGGCTTCGTGCTCCAGGGCGGCGGCTTCATCTACGACATCAACGATGACCAGTATTACACCGTGCCCACCGACCCGAACATTCCGAACGAGTTCAACCGCTCGAACCTTCGCGGCACGATCGCCATGGCCAAGACCGAGGAGGGCCCGGACAGCGCGACGAACCAGTTCTTCTTCAACCTGGGCGACAACTCCGCCAACCTGGACCATCAGAACGGCGGGTTCACGGTCTTCGGCTACGTGCTGGGCGACGGCATGGACGTGGTCGATCGCCTGGCCGGCTTCGATCCCAATCCGGACAACGTCTATGCCTGGGACGCGCGGGGCTACTTTGGCGACCACCCGGCCTTCGGCCAGTTGCCCCTGATCGGCTATCAGGTCGAGTTCGGCCTCATCGAGCCGTACCTGGAGATGGTCTACAGCATCACCGTGCCCACCCCCCGTATCCCCGGAGACAGCGACTACGACGGAGACGTGGACGCCCTCGATTACCTTGCCCTGAAGGCCCACCTCGGCAAGGACTCCGACGCCACCTGGCAGGACGGAGATTTCGACCGCGACTATGACGTGGACCGTGACGACTTCCTGATCCTGGCGGCAAACTTCGGCAAGGGCTCCGGCGGCGCGCCGCCGCCGACCGGCGGCGGCGATGTTCCCGAGCCCGCCGCGATCGGGCTGGTCCTGGCGGGCGGCCTGGCGCTGCTGAGACGCAGGCGCAGGTAGGGCCTCAACACCCGGGGCATCGCGGGCCTCAACGACACCCGTGAGAATCTCCTCGCGAAGCGGCTCTGCGCCGCAGACAGGGCCGCCCGGACCCTATACAATGCCCCCGACGAGACCCCCCAAGGGGCGCCGGGCAGGAGAACGACCAGCGCTTGCCGCGGGCAAGGTGAAGCGATGGCCAGCAGCAAGAGAGTCTGGGGCATCGACATTGGGCAGTCGGCCGTGAAGGCCCTCGAGCTTCGGGCCGTCAAGGCGGACGTCGAGGTCTGCGCGGTGGAGATCATCGAGTACGCCGCGGCCCCGCCCGGGGCTCAGGAAGAGCGCCGCGAGCTCGTCCGCGACGCCATCCGGCGGTTCCTGGATCACAGGGACCTCACCGGCTGCCACGTGGCCGTCTCCGTGCCCGGCCGGGATAGCTGCTCGCGGTTCGTCCACCTCGCGCCCATCGACGGCAGGGACCTGCCCAGGCTGATTCGCTACGAAGCCGGCCAGCAGATCCCCTTCCCGATGGAGGAGGTGATCTGGCGGTGGCAGACGTTCCGCGACCCGGAGTCTCTGGACAGCCCGGACGTGGACGCGGGGATCTTCGCGGCCAGGCGCCGCGACGTCGGTGAGATGCTGCTTCTGTTCTCGGAGGCGAACGTCAACGTCGACACGATGCAAACGGCCCCGCTGGCGCTGTACAACTTCTTGAAATTCACCGAGGCCCTGCCGGGCGACGCGGCCGCGCTGCTGGTCGACCTGGGGGCCGACGAGATGGACCTCGTGGTGGCCGACCGGAGGAGGATCTGGACGCGAACCGAGCCGCTGGGAGCCAGGCGGCTCACCGAGGCACTGGCCCGGGAGTTCGAGCTGCCTTTCGAGGAGGCCGAGGCACTCAAGCGCAGCGCGCCGGAGGGCGAGAACGCCGAGCGAATCGCCCGGGCCATGGGGCCGGTCTTCCGGGAGATCGCCGACGGGATCAGGCGGTGCATGGACGACTACACGAAGCAGCACCCGGGCTCGGGGTTCGCCAGGCTCATCGCCGCCGGCGGCGGGTTCGCCCTGCCGGCGCTCCAGGCGTTCGTCGAGCAGGACCTGGACATCCGGCTCGTCCGCATCGACGTTCCGGGCAAGCTCGCGCCGTCGGCGTCCGTCGCGGCGCCGGAGCTTGGCGGCGACGTCGCTTCGCTGGCGGTGGCGTACGGGCTGGCATTGCAGGGCCTCGGACTCACCCCCGTACACGTCAACTTCCTGCCGGCGGGGGTCGCCCACAAGTGGGCCGGGGCGAAGTCCCCCCGCTCGCTCGGGCGGGCCGCGCGGTCCCTGCTGGGCCGCCTCCGGCCGCGCCGCAGGCCGCGGGGCTGATCACCGCTGCGGCTGGAGGGAGTTGCCCGCCCGCAGCCGATCCACCTTCGCCCGGATGAGCCAGTCGCCCTCCGAGCAGGCCCGGCCCGGCTGACCGGGCAGGCCCGTCAGCGACGTCCCGCCGCCGGCGGCGTCGCGGCTGACGAAGACGCCCTTCGTGGCCGTGGGGGTGAAGCTCACGCACACGATGAACTCCCCGGGCACCTGCGTGGGCGTCACGGGAATGGTGAGCCACTGGGCCCGGCCCCAGGCGAACTTCCCGTAGGGCACGGGGAAGTCGGCGACCTGCCTGAACTGCTTGTCGCAGAGGTACACGTGGAAGTCCTCCCTCGGCGGACGGGGTTGGCCGTACCGCGAGCCGTGGATGCGCACCGTCGTCAGGTACCAGTCGCCGCCGCGCACGTCGAAGCGGACGCCGTGTCCGCTGCCGGCGATGCTCTTCTTGCCGGCCGGCTTGTCGTCGTCGCAGACCAGCTCGACCGCATCGCCCGCCAGGTCGCCCAGCTTGCACGTGCGGGCGGCGAAGCCGCTCTTCGGCCGCCGGAGGACGAAGAGCGCCTCGACGCCGTTCCACCAGTCGCCCAGTCGCTCGTCCTTGCCGGTGGCCAGCAGGACCTTTCGCAGCGCGGCGGCGGGGTCGTGCGGATCGACCTTGGCCTGCCCCCACGCCTTGAGCAGCGGCGCCAGGCCCTTCTCACCGACGATCTCCGCCAGCTTCATCCACTGCCCGGCCCCCTTGGCGATCGGCGAGGGCCTGGCGGCGAGCTGCCTCTTGAGGCGCGCCATGCCGTCGCCGCGGTAGTCGTACCGGTCCGGCCAGACATCCTGACCGATCTTCTCGTACACCGCGTCCACCAGCCTGGAGCCCACGTAGTGCGCCCAGCCTTCCGCCGCGGCCGTCGTCATCCAGGAGTGATCGCGGATGACGCGGTACATCGCCAGGTGACCGACCTCGTGGCAGAATCCGTAGATGTTGTAGATGCCGCTGTACCGCGGCCGGCGGAGGTCCCGCGACGACCGGATGCTCAGGTACATGCGGTCGTGTCCGTCATTGAACAGCCGCGCACGCTTGGCGCCGGCCGTTACGGAGACGGACACCGTCTTGGGCATGTCGAAGCCGTATTGATCGACGGCGGCGGCCCGTGCGGCCTGGACCACCTCGGCGACGGCCTTGGCGTGCTTCTCATCGATGCCCGAGTAGGTGACGACGGCGTGGTCGAGGCGGCAGGTCTTCTGCGGCTCTCCGCCCGCCCCGGCCAGCGCAGGCAGGACAGTCAGTACGACCGCTGAGACGGCGGCTGTCATGGTGATCTCCTTCCTCGCTCGTGGTTCGGCGGCGACCCGACATCGGTTGTATAGACGCACGAGCCGCCCGAAAGGTCTAGGGCGGGGCGCCTTTTCTGTCAGGACGAGGACAGCCCTCATGCCCGTCTATCGCCGCACGAACCCCAGCGGCGGGGCCTGGCGGGTGTCGCCGGTGTGCCGGATCGCATAGGGCAGCCGGCCGCAGGTGGCCTCCAGGCAGCCGGTCAGCTCCGCGACGACGTCGGGATGCTCCTTGTAGACATTCTCCGACTCGGCCGGGTCGGCGGACAGGTCGTACAGCTCGCGGCGATCGCCCTTCCGCGTCGAGTCGATCACCATGTTCCATCGCTCATCGCGGACGCTGACGTTCTGGCCCCAGGCGGTGATGACCTTCTCGGGGGGCGTCGAGTCCGGATCGAGGAAGTCGCGGCCGTCGAGATCGAGCTCGTCCAGCCCGTCCCGCTCGACGCCCATCTGCACGGCGATCGTCGGGAAGAAGTCCTGGTGCTGGACGAAGTCGCCGCGCGTCGCGGGCCCGCCGTCGCCGCCCGGCCGGCGGACGATCAGCGGGATGCGCGTGTTGTAGGCGTACAGCCGATCGCCGCCCTTGCCGAAGCGCCCCTTGTCCCACAGCTCCGTGCCGTGGTCGCTGGTGAAGATCACCATCGTCTCGTCGTAGAGCCCCATCTGCTCGAGCTTGTCCAGGAACACGCCGATCCATTTGTCCACGAAGGTCACGTAGCCCCAGTACAGTGCCTTCGTCCGCTCGATCTCCGGCTGGGTGGGGTCGGCGTCGTTGATGAGCTGCGGCTGGATGTAGTTGCGGCTTTCGTCGGTGGTGTAGTAGGCGTCGGCGAACTCCATCGGCGGGTCCCACCGCTCGTGGGGGGCGAAGGAGTCGATCCAGAGGAACCACGGGGCGTTGTCGCGGTTCTCCTCCAGCCAGGTGCACGCGCGGCGAAAGACCCGCGGGGTGAGGTAGTCTTCCTCGCAGTGGCGGTCGAGCATGTTCAGGAGGTACTGCGTGAGGGTCGGCCAGCGCTTGTGGTCGTTGATTCCCTCGGGGTGATAGGGCGAGACGTCCACGGCCGACAGCGGCCCGCTGCGGACCGGGTCGCCCTCCTGCCCGCGGATGAAGGCCCACGAGCAGAAGCCCCTCGTGAAGTTCTGCGTGGGCTTGAACATGTGGTACGTGTCGCCCACGAACCCGGTGATCACGCCGCTGTCGAACAGCAGCTCCGAGAGCGTCGTCTGCTCGTCGGGAATGCGATGCCAGCCGGGGATCGCGGGCGTCAGGCCCCGCGAGGGCATCTCGAAGCGCCACGGGAACGACCGCTTGCCCGTAAAGCACGTCCGCCTGGCCTGGATGGTCGGCAGGCCCTCGGCGAAGGCGTTGGCGAACGTGACGCCGTCGCGGCGCAGGCGGTCGAGGCTCGGCACCTTCACGACTGGATGGTCGATCATGTTGTAACGAAACGTGTCGCAGCAGATGACGACGCAGTTCATTGGGGAAGTCCTTTCGGGAACGGGGACCGACCGGCCGATGAATCGGCCGGCCCTCGGGTGGCGGATTCCGGCTTTTCCCAGGCGCTCGTGGCCGGTGGAGGCGCGGTCACGTTCCGCTCGTCCTGGCCGGCGCCGTGGTCGGCTGGAGGACGGGCGGGGGAAGCAGGGTCGGCTTGAGGAAGAAGTAGTACAGCCGGCCCTTGTTGTAGGTTTGCCCGGCGATCTCGCCGGCCTTGTCGCCCACGCCGACGTAGATGTCGCACCGCCCGGGCGCGCGGATGGCCCCGCCGGCGTCCTGGTCGAGGGCGAAGCCCCGGTAAGGCAGGACGTCGATCCCGCCGCTGTGGCGCAGGGGCAGCGGGGCGTCGATCATCGCCAGGCACGCCCGCGGGTAGACCGCCTTGTCGGTGGCGATGGTCCGCATCCGCGTCACCGGCTCGTTGAGGCAGCCGCGAGGCGGGCCCTGCGACATCTCGAAGAACACGTAACGCGGATTGCGGTAGACGTACTCGTTCACCTCGTGCGGGTTCGCCTTGAAATACGCGATCATGCGGGCCAGGCTCACGTCCCTCCGGGCCATCTTGCCGTCCCGGATCATCTCCTTGGCGATGGAGTTGTACTCGTGCCCGTTGTGGGCCGCATAGCCGACCGTGACGATCCTGCCGTCGGGCATGCGCAGCTTGGCCGAGCCCTGCACGTGCGCGATGTATGCCTCGAACGGATCGGCCAGCCAGACAAGCTCCCCGCCCGCCAGCATGCCGGAGGTCTCCAGCACGCGGCGCTCGGGCAGCCTCCGGATCGCACCGTCCGCGCCCCGAACGCCCAGGACGTTGCCGTCGATGTCCTTCAGCAGCCCGTCCGGGGGCTTGTAGAGCGGGTGGCGGAACGCGGCCGTGCGCGCCTGAGAGGCCTGGAAGATCGGCGTGTAATAGCTCGTGAACAGCACCGTGCCGCTGCCGTCCCAGCCGACCGACGTGTAGATGTCGAACCTGCGAAGGATCTCGTCTCGCGTCTGCGAGGCCGCCATCCCGCCGGCAAGGATGGCGCCGAAGGCCTTCAGGCTCTCCACGGCGCGGCGGTGGGTGATCTGCCCGTAGGGAAAGTACCGCCGGCTCGACGGCTTGGAGAGGTAATTCAGGCTGTGCGCGATGGCCTCCCTCAGGTCGTACGTGAACTGGCACGCCAGAGAGATGTCGGGCAGGTCGGCCGGGTCGGTGATCTTCCGCAGTGCCAGCTCACCCGGCGGCAGCGGGCGGTCGAAGTCCTCCACGGGCGACATGGGCTGGGGGGGCTTCTTCGGGCAGCCCGCGAGGAGGACACAGCAGGAAGCCAGCAGCAGGACGGTCGCGGCGCGTCTCATCTTGACGTTCTCCTTCCGTGGATGGACCCGTGCTCGATGCTATACAATCCCCGTTATACCCACGGGCACCGCAATGGCAAGGCCTTGACTGCCTGCGTGTGCATCGAGCCGGCCGCCGCGGTGCTAGAATGATACAGGACGGCCCGCGCGAAGCCCGGCCGGGGGGCCTTCCGGGAACCCCGGACGGCCCAGCGTCCCGAGACGCCGACGAAAACCGGTAAGAAAAGGATGAGCAAAATGGCACAGGTGGATATCGATGCTTATGCCCCCGCACAGATGGCCGCACGCGTCGAGAAGGCGGGGATCACCAAGGGCAGCCTGGACCTGCTCTCGACGTTCACCCTGGCCGTGCTGGCAGGGGCCTTCATCGCCCTGGGAGCGGTCTTCTTCACGTACGTGATCCACGACTCCCCCCTCAGCGCGGGGCTGACGAAACTCATCGGCGGGGTCGTCTTCTGCCTCGGCCTGATCCTGGTGATCATCGCGGGGGCGGAGCTGTTCACGGGGAACAACCTCCTCGTGATGGCCTACGTCAGCCGGAAGATCACCCTGCGGCAGCTCCTGCGGAACTGGGCGATCGTCTTCGGGGGCAACCTCGTCGGCTCCCTGATCATCGTGCTCCTGGTCTCCCTGAGCGGGCAGTGGACTGCCCGGGCGGCGGCCGTCGGGGCCAAGGCCCTCGTGATCGCCAACGCGAAGGTCAACCTGACCGTGTGGGAGGCGCTTTCGCGGGGCATTCTCTGCAACACGCTGGTCTGCCTGGCCGTGTGGCTCTGCTTCAGCGGGCGGTCGGTCGCCGACAAGGTCCTCGCCATCCTCTTCCCGATCACGGCCTTCGTGGCGCTGGGATTCGAGCACTCGATCGCCAACATGTACTTCATTCCGGCGGGCCTGCTGGTCAAGCAGAGCCCGGAGGTGCTCTCCGCGGCGCAGGTGCTGCTCGGCAAGGCGCCCGACCTGTCCCGGTTGACGGCGTCGGGCTTCCTGCTGCACAACCTCCTGCCGGTCACCGTCGGGAACGTCATCGGAGGGGGCCTGTTCGTCGGGGCCGTGTATTGGTTCGTCTACCTCAGGCGCACCGCGGCCGAGCCCATTCGCCGCCTCATGACCGCCGGGCCGGCCACCGTCGCCGCCGAGACGTCTGTTGCCAAGGCCGTTGAGGCCATGAAGCAGCGCGGTTTCGGCAGCGTCCTCGTCGGCGAGCGCGGCCGGGCCGTGGGGATCGTCAGCGAGGCGGACGTCGTCCGCAAGGTGGTGGCCGCCGGGGGAGACCCGGCCGCCGTGAGCGTACGGGAGATCATGAGCACCCCCTTGATCTCCGTGGACATCAAGACGCCCGTGTACAGGATCTACCGCACCATGGCGGACCGCCGGATCCGGCACCTGATCATCACCGAGGGCGGGAAGCAGGTCGGCTTCGTCTCCGTCAAGGACCTGCTCAGAAGGCCCATCATCTGAGCAGTGCCGCCCCGGCGCGTCCTGCCCGTCAGGCTTCGTCCCTGGCGGGTTTCTGCTCCTTGACGCCGCGGACGACGATCGCCTTCCCCATGCGCACGGCCGGGCAATTGCTGTAGCAGGCGCCGCAGCCGCGGCAGATGTCCTCGTTGACGGTCGGACGGGCCCGGCCGTCCTTCTCGATCTCCAGCGTGACGGCCTGGTAGGGGCAGACCTCCTGGCAGACGCTGCAATCCTCCTTGTCCTCCCACGCGAGGCACGCCTCCTGGATGACCTTCGCCACGCCGATCTGCCGGTGCTGCTTCTGCTCGAGCGTCAGCGGGGTCAGTGCGCCGGCCGGGCACACCCGGCTGCACTCGTTGCACCACTCCGCGCAGTAGCCGCACTCGACGCCCCCGTCGCTGTCGACGTAGTGGAGCTCCGGCTGGAAAAGCTGCCAGGCCGCGCGGTCCAGGTCGAAGCCGACACGGATCAGGCCGTAGGGGCAGGCGTCCACGCAGGCGTAGCAGCGGGTGCACGTGGCGGCGAACGTCTCCATGTCCTTCGCGCCCGGCGGCAGGACGGGGGCGTGCTCGTAGCGCTCCTTACGGAGCAGGAACATCCTCGTGAGCACGCCGAGCGGCACGCCGACCACCAGGCCCGTGAGGATCTGCCGGCGCGAGTGGACGAACGCCTTTCTGGGCCTGCTGCGAACAGACCGGGAGAACTCGAAGAGATAGCCCAGCGGGCAGAGGTGCGTGCACCAGATCATCGGCTGGAGGGCCCCGAGCAGCAGCATGAGCGGCACCAGCACGCCCGGCACGAGCGACGCGATCGTGTACGTGCCCGCCAGCAGGGGCGTGAGGCGGTTGAACGTCGACAGCGGGTCCAGGAACGACAGCAGCGGCACGCCCACCAGCGAGCCCGAAAGGACGATCCAGAAGAGATACCCGTTCAGGCGGACCTTCAGGATGCGTTTCTTGAGGCTCAGGTTCGACCCGAGGGTGTACACCGTCCCCGCGGGACAGGCCCAGCGGCAGAACCACCGCCCCTTCCACAGGGCCATCAGCAGCACGACCACCGGCGGGGCGAACCAGTACAGGCCGAGATACCAGCGCCGCTGGGCGATCGACGAGGTCAGCGCCACCAGCGGGCTGAGCTGCGGGAAGAGGCGAACGAGCACGCCCGGCACCGGGCCGCCGACCGCCAGCAGCAGCGCGGCCAGTAGGAACATCACCCGGACCGTCCACCGGGCGACCTTCTTGATGCTCTTCCCGGCGCCGGTCAACTGACCTCGATCTTGTGGATCGCCATCTGCGAGAGGTCGGTCGTGCCAAGCTTCATCTCAGTGGCGATCTTGAGGTGCTTGGCCCTCCCGGCCGTCTGCTCGGGGAACAGGGTGGCCGTGTAGATGTCGGCGGCGACCTGGTCCTTCGAGACGATCAGCAGGTCGAGCTTCTTCATGTTCTTGCTGGGCCCCCTCGGCCCGCGGTCGAGCATGATCCGCGTGGCGTCCACGATGGCCCAGGTCGGGTGGATGAACGTGCTGAAATCGGCGATGCACTGGTGCAGGTCGTTGCGGTGGAAGAAGCGGCGGACGTCGGTGGCGACGGCGCCCATCCAGTTCTTCATGCAGATCGTCAGCCCGGCCCCGCCGTGGTGCTTCGCCACGGGCATGTTCACCAGGGCGTCGGTCTCCAGGAAGTCCTTGGCGACCACCACCTTCTTGAGCCGCTTGCCCTTGGGGATCTCCACTTCCTTGAAGAGCTTCTCGTCGGACTTCAGGTCGATCATCGGCACGCCGTTGCTCTTGGCCACCGCCAGCAGCCCGCTCTGGGGGAAGGTCTTCTCGGCCGGCTGGACGGGGTTCTCCGGCATCACGAGCTGCTTGATGCCCTGGCCCCTGCAGCCCTTCAGGAACGTGTCCGCCAGCTCGGGGTTCGTGTTGCCCCCCTGCTCGGGCGTGCTCCACCAGGCGGCGTTGATCTTCAACGTGAGCTTCTTGACGCTCTTGCCGAAGCCGCCGTTGTCGGCGATCACCTTCAGGGCCGCGTCCATCAGCTTCTTCTTGTCCGTGCCGTGGAGGACCCAGACGTCGGTCTTCTCCCCGGCGGCCAGGGCCAGCCTATCGCCCAGGACGACCGCTCCCCCGGCCGCAACGCCCATTCCCAGAAAACCGCGACGAGTGACTTCTCGATCAAATGCCTGTTTGCCTGCCATCGCTCAGCTCCCTCAAACGGTTGGTTTCTCGCATAGCCGGTGAACCGCACCAAGACGGTACAGCACCGCCGGCCGCATCCCACGTACAAGTAACATCTCCGCGGCTCCAGATCAAGCCAAAACGCCGGCGCCGGATTCGCATCGCCGCACCAGAGCACCTCGCCGCGGGGCCCGACGCATCGGCCGGGTCAATCCAGCAACATCCGGATCGCGGCCATGACCTTCTTGCGATCCGCGTCGTACTCTTCCAACCGCCCCTCCTTGCGGCGCCGGGCGTCTACCGGCCGGTCCTTGCCGGCCTCCAGATCCATCATCTCGTTGAACGTCTTTCTGGCCCGGCCGATCCCCGCGTGTTTGGGATTCTCCAATATCAGACGCTCCAGCGTGGTCAGGTAGCGGTAGTCGTTCAGGCCCGGCTGGATCTCGCAGAGGAACCTCAGCGAGGGGACCATCCTCCCGTCGGCGTCGGCGTTGAACCAGCAGTAGTCGTCCTCCCGGCAGTCCAGCGCGTAGTAGGGGTCGCCGACGGCGACGTGGAAGTGCCACACCAGCCGCAGGGCCAGCGCGTGTTTGACGACGAGCATCTTCATGTACCGCCCGTACGTCCAGCGGTCGGCCCCGTTGTAGAAGCTGAAGGCGTTGCCGGCCTGGCGGATCACGCCGATCGAACCGAGGTCGTGCAGGTTGACCGACGGCATGGGCAGCGCCCGGACGAGCGGGTAGTGCGGGTCCTTCGGGTCGCTGCCCGTCATCGACGTGGCGCCCATGAACGTGGTGCGCTTCAGCCCCTCGGCGACCGCGCGGTGGGCGAGGGCGTTCTTCACGGCCGCGTCGATGGCCGCGCCGATCGGCTCGTCGCAGAGGTTCCACGCCACCGGCAGCCAGTTGTTGGCGACCGCGTGGCGGTCGATGGCCCCGTATAGGGCGGCCAGGAACGAGTGCATGTCCGCAAAGCCCGCGCGCCGGGCGGCCGCGACGTCCGGGCCGGCGGCGTCGCCGTACGGCCGGTAGCCGAGTCGATTGCCCACGCCGTAGTTGCTGATCGTGTGCTCAAAGCCCAGCCGGCGAGCGAGGGCCATCTGGCGGTCGGCCACGCTCGTGTCCAGCTCGACCTTGCCGTCCCGCACCGCGGCGTGGAGTGCGGGCATGCCGGAGAAGCTGGTGCACCCGGCCCGGCGGAGGGCGCGCAGCGAGCGTTCGAGCATCCGTCGGTCCCACGCCTGAGTCTGTGGATCGTCGCGGTACCACGGCAGGGGGATGGTGCATCCCCACGGCCCGACGGCCAGGTCGGCGATCTCATGCAGCGCGAACGGCAGGACGGTGACGGTAAGCGGCACGGTTCGCGCCCGGCCGCGCTGCGGGCGAACGGTCACGCCTCCGGCGTATCGCCCGGGCGCGGCGGCCGGGGGGATCCTCGCGCGGATCCAGAACGTCCGCGTGACGCCGCCGGCCGGCGGCGCGGGCGTCGGGTGCCAGTACCGCGGGCGGACCGTGTACACGCTGCCGTCCATCGTCACGCGCGAGATGCGGTAATCGAGCCAGCCGGGCCGCACTGTATCGGCCGCCAGCTTCGCGCCCTTGGCGTTTACCAGCGGGGAGATCTCCAGGTCGATCCTGCCGACGTCGCCTCCCGGCTGGAGGCTCAACACGATCGGCGCCTCCTGGCCCCGGGCGGCCGCGACGCTCAATCCCGCGTCGGCGTCGATCTGCTCGCCTTCCCGCGGCCCGTCCTTCGCGCCGGGCGGGTCCATGAAGTGGCGCGCGAAGAGCCGATATCCGCCGGCCGGTGGCTTCGCGCCCGTCGGCGCGGGGGCCGCCTGCTTGAAGTTGTTGTTGAACTGGATTCGTCGACGCTTTGCGACCCAATCGACGAATCGCCGGCCCTGCTTCTTCTTGGCCTGCGGGTAGACGATCAGCGTCGAGAGGCAGAACGCCCAGTTGGCGCCCTCGAAGCCGATCTCGAGCCTGCCCCCAGCCGCCTCCGCGTCGAACGACAGCCATTGGTCCATCGGCAGGAGGTACCTGTCGAAGGGATCGACGCCGGGCGTGTCCTCGGTGCGGGCGTTTCGGAAGTACCGTTTCTTGAACGCCTCGACGTCCAGGCGGCCGACGTGGACGGTCCGGCCGTTGATGCGGATCGTCCGCTTGCGGTAGTTCTGCTGCTCGCCCCAGTAGGCCCCGGGGGACTGGACGTTCATGAGCACGCGGTAGCGTCCGTCGGGCAGGTCGATGCGGAACGAGCCGCTCTCGGGGCAGAGGAAGTCCTGCGTGAGCGCCTCGGGCTGGCGGGCGTCGAAGCTCCGCCAGATCCGCGCGGCGTACCAGCCGAGCCCCCGCCCGGGCGTGTAGGTCAGCGAGCTGTCGGCCGCCTGGAAGCCCTCCATGACGGGCGAGCCCGGCCGGCCGAAGTCCAGCGCCACGAGGTCCTCGAACCGCACGGAGGCCGTGTCCAGCCGCTCGAGACGGAAACGGTCGAAGAACACCGGCCCGCTCTGCCCGACGCTAACGACGAAGCGCGTGATCCGGTCGCGCAGCAGGGGCCGGCCCGGGCGGGACTTCTCGCCGACGAACAACTGCGTCGGGAACGTGATCGTGCTCGCCCCCGGCGGGGCGAGGGTCGATAGGTTCGCGCGCGTCCAGTAGCCCTTCGTCTCGGCGTCGCGCAGCTCTACGTAGAGGCGAACCGGCTCGCGCTGGGGGTTGTGGACGTCGAAGTGGAAATAGTCGTGCTGCGAGAAGTCCATCGGCTGGGTGATGTCGGCCCACTTGCGGTCGACCCGCAGGGCGTGCTTGCCGCTGGTGGCGTGCTCGGCGACGGCCGTGCCCGCCTGGAAGGGCGAGCGCTTGCCGTCTTCGAAGTCGGCGAAGACCACGATCGGCGGGGTGGTGAACTGCCTGCCGGCGGCGCCGATCAGCTCGTGCCCGCAGGCGTAGCACCGCTTCCAGGAGGCGTCGTTGCGGTAGCGGCACGCGCGGCAGCGCCGAACCTTCCTGATCTCCCCCGGCGGAGCGATGGGCGCCTCTTGGCGGCCCCAGAGGGGCTCGGGCGTGAGCCTGGCCGTCCGGTCCACCTTCTCCAGCGACACGTCGTCCACCCAGAGCCGCCCGACGCCCCACAGGCCGAAGAAAACGCGGAAGGGCTTTTTGGCATCGGCCCCGGCGGGCACGTCGAAGACGTACGTCAGCGGCGTCCAGCCGAAGGTGCCGCCCTTCCGGAAGGCGTGCCACTTGCCGTCCACCTGGACGGTGAAGTCGAGCGGCCGGCCCCAGTTGCCCTTGCCGATGTCCAGCCCGCGAAGGTGCGCCTTGACGCGGTATCGCCCGGGCGCCAGGGGGATCTCCTTCGAGTAGACGCGGATCTTTGCGGCGAGTCCGCCGAGAAGCTCGCACGAGGACTTGCCGCTCCGCGCGACGCGTCCGACCTCGAACGAAGCCGGCTGCGCGTAGATCCACCCGCCCCATTCCTTGAACACCAGGCCCCACCGGTCCCGCGGCTTGGGGTCCTCGAACGAGCCGTCCGGCAGGAGGTCCTCCCCCCCAAGGCCGGGCGCCGCAAGCAGAATCGCCCCTGCGATCCAACGTAGCGGCAGCGAACGTGATCGCAGCGGGCTCAGCCCTTCGGTCATGTCTGCATCCTCCACGCAGCGGGCCGGCCGCTGGGATCTCGCATGGCAAGCCGGCCGGGCGACGCCATGCGAGGATACGCTTCCACCGGGCCGTCGCAAGCGCCGAACCGCCGGCGGCGGGGCGCTTCTCGACGCCCGGAAAGGCAAAACACCTTGACGTGACTGAGTTTCGGAGCCGCACTCGGGAAAATTCGGCAATTGGCAAGGTACTCTTCGCCGCGGTGGGGTTGTAGCTATTGTAGCTGCTCGGAAGGCGGCTTTGTTTGCCGTGGGCGGTGTGTGTGTAAGCAGTCCGGCAGGCGCCGCGCCCGAGACGGTGCTGGTGTGCCGTAACCACGAAGCGGGAGACCCATACATGGCAAAACGTGCCGCAAAGAAGCCGGCCGACGAGGAGCCGGCTGACCAGGGACAGGAAGAAATCGAGGTCCGGGAGCCCGTGGAGGCCGAGCCGCAGGCCCGCATCAGCGCCTCGGCGGACGACATCGAGGCCGTCGAGGCCCTCAACACCGCCTACAAGAGCATGTGCGACCAGCTCGCCACGGTGATCGTCGGCCAGCACGAGGTCATCGAGCAGGTGCTGGTGGCGATGTTCTGCCAGGGCCACGCGCTGCTGGTCGGCGTGCCGGGCCTGGCCAAGACGCTGCTGGTCCGCACGATCTCCGAGGTGCTGCACCTGAGCTTCAAGCGGATCCAGTTCACGCCGGACCTGATGCCCTCGGACATCACCGGCACGGACGTGCTGGAGGAGGACCGCACGACGGGCAAGCGGATCTTCCGGTTCGTGCACGGGCCGATCTTCGCCAACATGATCCTGGCCGACGAGATCAACCGCACGCCGCCCAAGACGCAGGCGGCCCTGCTGGAGGCCATGCAGGAGCACATGGTCACCGTCGGCGAGCAGACCTACACGCTGCGGGAGCCGTTCTTCGTGCTGGCCACCCAGAACCCCATCGAGCAGGAGGGCACCTATCCCCTGCCGGAGGCCCAGCTCGACCGGTTCATGTTCAACATCCACGTGGACTACCCGTCGGCCGCCGAAGAGATCGACATCATGAAGCGGGTGACGGGCACCTACGAGGCGGACCTGAAGGTGACCCTGACGGGCGAGGACATCATCCGGCTTCAGCAGATCGTCCGCCGCGTTCCGGTGGCGGATCACGTGTTCCAGTACGCGCGGGACCTGGCCCGCGCCTCGCGCCCGGCGTCGAACGAGGCGCCCGATTTCATCAACGAGCTGGTCAATTGGGGCGCCGGGCCGCGGGCGGGGATCTACATGACGCTGGCCGCCAAGGCCCGCGCGATCCTCCACGGGCGATACCACGCCACGACGGAAGACGTCCGCGAGATGGCGCTGCCCGTCCTGCGCCACCGCGTGCTGACCACGTTCAACGCCGAGGCGGCGGGCATCACCTCCGACGAGGTGGTCCTGCGCCTGCTGGCCGAGATCCGCCCGGCGGTCGAGGAAGCCGTCGCCTGATTGCGGATTCTTCGATTGCGGATTGCGGATTGCGAATCGCGGATTGTAGGACGCGGAGCGTTTAGCGGCGGGGCTTGCCCCGCGCGTCTTTGAACGGTCAACCAATGCGGGACATCCAGTGCGAATAGGTCTCTGCACCCCGATAGACGGTTTGACGGACCCCCTCGACGGTCTGGAGTACATCGAGCCCACCGTCGGCGAACTGCTGTGTCCGGGCGAAGACGACGCGGCCTTCCAGGCCGTGCTCGCCAGGGCCAGAGCCGCCCCGGCGCCCACCGAGGCGGTCAATTGCTTCTTCCCGGGCGGCCTGAAGAACACCGGCCCCGACGTCGACGCCGCCGCGCTGGATGCCTGGGTGCAGACCGCCTGTCGGCGCGCCACGGCCGCGGGCGTGCAGACAATCGTCTTCGGCTCGGGCGGCAGCCGCGCCGTGCCGGAAGGCTTCGACCGCGATCGGGCGGCCGAGCAACTGGTCGAGAACATGAAGCGGTACGGCCCCATCGCCGCCGACCACGGCGTGACCATCGCACTGGAGCCGCTGAACGCCAGGGACTGCAACTTCGTGAATTCGGTGGACGAGGGCGCCGGGCTGGTTCGCGCGGCCGGGCACCCGAACATCCGCCTGCTGGTCGACACGTATCACATGGCCGTGGACGATGACCCGGTCGATTCGATCCGCCGGGCCGAGGGCCTAGTCGTGCACGTTCACTGCGCCGAGGTCGACGGCCGCGGGCCGCTCGGGGCCGTCGGCGAGGACCAGCGGGCGTACTTCCGGGCACTGAAGGACATCGGCTACGAAGGCCGGATCAGCCTGGAATGCGCGTGGGACGACTTCGCCGCGCAGATCGCCCCGGCCGTGGCGGAACTGCGCCGGCAGTGGGAGACCGCCTGAGACGGAATCGCAGGCATGAAGATCGACGGCGACGGAAAACCCGCGTACATGCGTCTGCTGGACCCGCAGGCGCTGGCGAAGATCCATCGGCTGGAGCTGCTGGCCCGCGGGGTGGTCGAGGGCTTCGTCGCCGGGCGGCACAAGAGCCCCTACAAGGGCTTCTCCGTCGAGTTCGCCGAGCACCGCCAGTACGTCCCCGGCGACAACATCCGCGACCTGGACTGGCGGGTCTACGGCAAGAGCGACCGCTACTACATCAAGCAGTACATCGAGGAGACCAACCTCCGCGCGACCATCCTGCTGGACGCCTCCGGATCGATGAAGTTCACGGGAAAACGCGCCGCGAGGTTCGACGGCAAGGTGCTGAGCAAGTTCGAGTACGCCCAGTACCTGGCCGCGTCGCTGGCGCACCTGATGATCCACCAGCAGGACGCGGTCGGCCTGGTGACGTTCGATACCGACGTGCGGCGGTACATCCCCCCGCGCAGCCGGCCGAACCACCTGCGGATCGTTCTCCAGGAGTTGCACGAGACGGCCGCCGGCAAGGAGACGGCCCTCGCGCCGATCCTGCACCACATTGCCGAACGGGCTCACCGGCGCGGGATGATGGTCATCATCTCCGACCTGTTCGACGACCCCGAGGAGATCCTGCGGGCGCTGTACCACTTTCGCTTCCGGAATCACGAGGTCCTCCTGCTGCACGTGATGGCCGAGGAGGAGCTGACGTTTCCCTACGATCAGTCCAGCGAGTTCAGGGACCTGGAGATCGCCGATCACCGCGTCCAGATCGACCCGCGGGCGATTCGGGCGGAGTACCTCGACCAGGTCCGCCGCCACATCGCGCGGATCGAGATGGGCTGCGGGCAGATGAGCATTGACTACGTGCCCATGAGCACGCAGAACAGCTTCGACATCGCGATGTCGCACTACCTCGCCCAGCGCAAGAGCCGAGCGAAGTGAGCTGGCGAATGACGAACGGCGAATGACGAATGACGAATGAGGAATGGCCAATGACGAATGACGAATTGCCTGGTCATCGTGCTCAGCTTACCCTCCCGACGCGGGAAGGAGGCGGGCATTCGTCATTAGGCATTCGTCATTAGGCATTAGGACCGATGACATTCCTGAACTGGATCATGTTGACCGGGCTGGCGGCCGTCGCCATCCCGATCCTCATCCACCTGCTGAACCGCAGCAGGGCCAGGGTCGTCGACTGGGGGGCCATGCGCTTCCTCGAGGCGTCGCTGGCCTCCCGAAGCCGGCGGATCCTGATCGAGGAGATCATCCTGCTGGTCCTTCGCTGCCTGATCATCGCGCTGGCGGTCTTCGCGTTGGCGCGTCCGTTCCTGCCCACCCGCCCGACGCTGCTGGTAATCCTGTTCCTGCCGTCGGTGGTGGCCGGGGCGATCTGCGCGGCGCTGGCCGCCGCGATGTGGGCGGACAGGCGGCTGCGTCGGATCTTCCTGGTTGCCACGGTGGTGCTGCTGGTTCTGCCCGCGGCCGCCGGCGGCGTGGAGCAGGCCTTTCAGGGCCGGCGGTGGTCCTTCGGCGGCGGGGAGAAGGACGTCGCCGTCGTGATCGACGGCTCGATGTCGATGACGCTCGCCCGCGACGGCAGGACGAACTTCTCGCGGGCGATCGAAGAGGCGCGCGCCGTGGTGGGCAGTTGCGGCCCGGCGGACGGCGTGAGCCTGACCCTGGCCGGATCGGCCCCGCGAGCGGTGATCGGCTCGCCCACGTCGAACCGAAAGGACATCGACACCGCGTTGAAGGCGCTGCGGCCGATCGGCGGATCGATGCGCGTCGTCCAGGCCCTCCAGACGGCCTGCCGGTCGCTGGCGGACGGGGCGAACCCCGCCAAGAAGATCATCCTGATCACGGACGGGCAGAGGATCGGCTGGGACGTGCGGACCGAGGCAAGGTGGAAGTTTCTCGCCGCGGCCCTCGGGCGCCATCCGACGCCGCCGCACATCGTCGTCCGCACGCTGGAGCTGCCGACGAGGTTCACCAACGCCGCCGTCACGGCCGTCACGCTCGACCGCAAGGTCGTCGGCACCGATCGGGAGGTCCGCGTCCAGGTGAAGGTCGAGGGAACCGGGACCGAGCCCATTCGCTCGCGGACCGTCAAGCTCTTCATCGACGGCCAGGAGGCCGGCTCCGAGGAGATCGGCGAGGTCCTCCCCAACGCGGCCGAGACCGTGAGCTTCAAGTACCGCTTCGAAGCGCCCGGGCGGCACATCGTTTCGGCGAGGCTGGACGGCAAGGACGACCTGGCCGGCGACGACGCGGCCGATCACGTCGTGGACGTGCTGAGCGCCCTGCCCGTCCTGATCATCGACGGGACGCCGTCGGTCCGCCCGCTGGAGGGCGCCGGCGACTTCATCGACATCGCCCTTGCGCCGCCTCCCGCCGACGAGGAGCCCGGCGGGCGATCGCGCCCCAAGCCCGGCGGGCAAGGCGGCTACTCCGGATGCCTGGTCGCCACGGAGGTGGTCCGGGCGCCGGACATCGCCAAGGTGGAAGACCTGGGCAAGTACGCCGTCGTCATCCTGGCGGACGTGCCGCTGCTGCCGAAGGCCTTCGCCCAGAAGCTCGCCGGCTTCCTCCGCGACGGCGGCGGGCTGCTGATCGCCCCGGGCGACGAGGCCCAGCCGAAGTTCTACAACGCCTGGGCGGACCGGGCCGGCCAGCCCGTCCTGCCGGGAAAGCTCGTCAGGCTCCGCAACGCCGCGGAAAAGCCCGTGCGACTGTCGCTGAACACGTTCAGCCATTCGGCGCTCGGCAAGGTCGCCGATGAGGACCAGTCCGACGCGCGGCTGGCGACGATCACCTCGTACTGGCTCATCGAGCCGCCGGCCAGCGACCGCGGCGTGGCCGTCGGCGGAAGCCTGGACACCGCCGAGCCGTTCCTCGTCGAACGGAAGCTCGGCAAGGGATACGTGCTCCTCGCGGCGGGGGCCTTCCACCCCCGGAACACCAACCTGCCGGCCCTGAAATGCTTCGTGCCGATGATGCACGAGCTGATCTACTACCTGGCGAGCCCGACGATGGCCCGGTGCAACGTGGAGTCCGGCTCGGACGTGACGCTCGAGCTCCGCGCCGCCGAGGGCGAAGGCGCGCAAGGCGGCACGGGACTGAAGGGCGAGTACTTCAACGACATGAACCTCCAGTCACCGGTGCTCGTGCGGGTCGATCGGCGAATCGATTTCGACTGGGGCGAAAGGGCGCCGCACCCGCGCGTCAGCGCCGACGGCTTCGCCGTACGGTGGACCGGAAAGCTCGACCCGCCCCGCTCGGGGACCTACACGTTCCATACGCTCAGCGACGACGGCATCCGGCTGTGGGTCGACGGCAAGAGCGTCGTCAACAACTGGAACGGTTACGGCCGGCAGGAGCGCCAGGGGCAGGCCAGGCTGACGGCCGGGCGAAAGGTGGACATCAGGCTGGAGTACTTCGACAGCTCCGCGGGAGCCGCAGCGAAGCTGAGCTGGTCCGGCCCGATCGGCGAGAGGCAGATCGTCCCGAGGAGGCGGCTGTACAACGACGCCATCATCCCGGCGGGGAAGCTCGTGGCCGGCGACAAGGTGGACGTCGTGGCGCCCTCGGGCGCCCGTCTGACGGCGACGGTGGCCCGCGCCGGCGGGCCGCTGCGGGTGAGCTTTGACCAGACCCACGAACCGGGCCTGTACCGGCTGATCCTCCCGCAGGGCGTGGCCAATCAATACGCCGCGATGTCACCCGACGCCCAGGGCGTGCCGTTCGTCGTGGTCGATTCGGGCAACGAGAGCTCCCTGGCGGCGATCACCGACGCGGACCTCCAGACGGCGCGGGGGCACCTGCTGGCATCGCTGGCGGACGCGGACCCGGCCAAGACGCTGGTTCGCGTCGAGGCCACCAACGAGCTGACGGCCGCCGTGGCCGGCGGCATCCCGGGGCGGGAGCTGTGGCAGTTCATCGCGATCGTCCTGGTGGGCGCCCTGCTGGCGGAGGTGGCCCTGACGCGGTGGATCGCCCAGCAGCGAAAGACCCACGCGATTCGCCCGGTGGCGTTCGGCTCGGACACGGTAGACATCCAGTCCTTCCGGGATCGGGCGGAGGAGCTGCTCGCCGTAGACGCCCGGCAACCGGAAGAAGCAGCGAGTAAGGCAAGGCCGACGCAATGATCCTCGCAGTCCAACGGCATTACGTCCTGCCGGAAAGCGTGCCCACTGCGGCCATCGCGGCCATCTTCGCCGCCGCCGTGGCGCTCTGGGTCGCCCTGAACCTGCTGAAGGGCAAGGTCGCCTTGCCGAAGCTGCGCGCGGTGCTGCTGGTGCTGCGCGTCGCGGCGGGGTTCGCCGCCCTCATGGCGGCGGCCCAACTGGCCATCCGCTGCCTGCTGCTGACGACCAGTTGGCGGCTCTGGCCGATCGCCCTGGCGGGCTCGGTCGCGGTCGAGGTCCTGCTGGGACTCTACGCGCTGGAGCGGCGCACCGTCTCCCGCCGCGCCGGGCTGACGCTCGTGTCCCTGCGGGCGGCGCTGGTGCTGCTGGTGATCGCCATGCTCGCCCAGCCGGTGCTGAGCTGGGAGCTTCTCCACGAGATTCAGCGGTACGTGGGCGTCCTGATCGACGGCTCGGCCTCGATGGACGTGACGGACGAGCAGCGAAGCGCCTCGGAGAAGCTCCGCCTGGCGGAGATGCTGAGTGTTCGCCAGGCCCGCCGGCCGGTGCGCCTGGAGCAGGTCAGCCGCCGGCTCCAGGCGCTGGGAGGCGAACTGGTCGCCGTGGGGGAGGACCTGGTCCTGTTGGCCGGCGCCGACGCCCAGGCACGCCGGGAGCAGATGAAGACCCGCCGCGCCGAGCTGCACAAGGCCCTGGCCGGCGGGCGGGAGCTCGTCGACCGTCAGTTGGAGGTCTTCGCCCTGGCCGAGAAGCAGCAGGCGAGCCTGGGCGAGCCCGCGCGAAGAGACCTCGGCCAGGCCAAGGCCGAACTGGCCCGCGTCAGCGACCGCCTGGAGAAGGCCACCCGCCTCGTGGACCGCGACAACGAGTCGCGCCTGGGCGAGGACTACAAGCCTCTCCTGGAACTGCTCCGCGGGGCGACGGCCGCCTTGGCGAAGCTTTCGGCCGGGATCGAGCCCCTCGGGCGGGAGTACGACGAGAAGTACTACGCTTCGCTGTCAGCCGAGCAGCGTGGCCGGATCACGGCCGCCACCGACAGGAGCCGGCTGGAGCTCGCCCGCGACGTGCTGACCAAGAAGCGGGTGGACTTCGAGAACGACCGGACCACGCCGGCGCTGCTGGACCGGCTGGCCGACGGCTACAAGGTGAAGCTCTACGAGTTCGCCGAGGACTGCCTGGAAGGCGACCTGGGCGCCCTTCGTGCCGCAGCCGGCGGGCCGGCGATGACGGCGCCCGCCAGCGCCCCGGCGAGCGCCCCGGCCACGCGACCGGTCCAGGCCACCACCCGCCCCGTGGGCCCGCAGCGAACCGACCTGGCGCGGGCGATCGAGAAGATCACCACGGAGATGTCCGGCAAGCAGTTGGCGGGCATTGTCGTGCTGACCGACGGCCGGCACAACGGCCCCCGCCGCGTCGAGCCGCTGGCCGATCAACTGGGCCTCCAGGGCGTGCCGATCTGCTCGGTGGTGATGGCCCCGGCCGAGCCGCCGCGTGACGCGGCCGTCATCAGCGTCCGGGCGCCCCAGACCGTCACGGAGAGGGACAAGTTCCTCGTGCACGCCGAACTGAAGCTCGACGGCCTGGCCGGCCGGAACGTGCCGGTCGCGCTCTACGACGCCAAGCGCCAGGTGGCCGTCACGACCGTCCGCGTGCCCAAGGACCTCCACAGCTACCGGCCGCGAGTGCAGTTCAGCGACGAGCCGAAGGGCGCCGGGCTGCACTCCTACAGCGTGCGCATCCGGAAGTTCGACAACGAGGTCTTCTCGGGCAACAACGAGTACCCGCTGACGATCAGCGTGACGGAGGATCGCGTCCGGCTGCTCCTGCTGGAGGACCGCCCGCGGTGGGAGTTCCGGTACATCAAGAACATCTTCGCCGACCGGGACCGGAACGTGAAGCTCCAATACGTGATCACCAACCCCGATCGGATCGAGAGGCAGAGGGCCCACCTGAGAGTCGCCGCATCGGCCTCTCGCCCGATGGGGCAGGTCGAGGCGACGCTCCTGCCGGCCAGCCCGCAGGAGTGGATGAAGTTCGACGTGATCGTCCTCGGCGACATGGCCCCCAGCGTGTTCACGGACGGGCAGATCGAGACGATCCGCAAGTTCGTCACGGAGCGGGGCGGCACGCTGATCGTGATCGCCGGGCCGAATCACATGCCGCACGCCTTCGGGGAAACGCCCCTGGAGGAGATCCTGCCGGTGGCGTTCGAGCCGTCCGACGAGCCCACCGTCGGGGCGCTGAAAACCGGATACCGCATCGCGCTGACCGCCGCGGGGCGGGACAGCACGATCATGTTCCAGAACGTCGAGCCCGAGCAGAACCTCGCCGTGTGGAATTCCGTTCCGGCGGTGTACTGGCGGCACCCCTCGACGGTGGCCAAGGAGGCCGCTCGCGTGCTGGCCTACGCCATGCCGCCTTCCCCGCCGGAATTCCTCCGCCCGCTGCCGCCGGAAAAGGCCTCCGACGAGGAGGCGATCCGCCAGAGCCAGGCCCGGCGCCGCAAGTTCCAGCGGGAGAACCCGCTGATCACCGTGCACAACGTGGCCGCCGGGCGGGTCATGATGCTGAGCTTCGACCGCACGTGGCGGCTGAGGTATCGCATCGGCGACACCTACCACCACAGGTTCTGGGGGCAGGTCATGCGGTGGGCCACCGCCGACAAGCTCCGCGCCGGGACCGACTTCGTCAAGCTCGGCACCGACAAGACGCGATACGGGCCCCGCAAGCAGATCCGCATTCGGGCCAAGATCGTCCAGCCGGACCTGGCGCCCGTCGTCAGCGAGAACGTGGCCGTGAAGATCTTCGCGGGCGACAGGCTCCGGCTGCGGAAGAAACTCGAATACATGCCGGACTCACCCGGCATGTACGAGGCGAGAATCGACGAGCTGGAGAGCGGGACGTACCGCGTCGAGCTCGACGCGCCCGAGGTCCGACCCATCCTCGCGGCGGAGAAGGTCAAGAAGGTCTCCACCGAATTCTCCGTGGACCCCGTCGGCAGCGCCGAGGAGGTGGAGCTTTCGGCTAACCGGGGGCTGCTGCGCCGGCTGGCCAACCGCTCCAACGGCGTCGTGCTCGATCCGCACCAGGCCGACCAGGTCATCGAGGCGCTCGGGCCGGCGAGCCTGCGGCGCCGTCAGCGGCGCGAGTTGAGGCTTTGGGATTCCTGGCCGCTGCTGGTGCTGATCGTCGCCATCGCGACGGTGGAATGGGCGATGAGAAAGAGGATCGGCCTGGCGTGACGCGCGGCGGCGCGAACGGCCGGGCGCTTTGATTGGCGGTTTGACGGCGGTCGCTACGACCGCCTTTGACGCCGCCGTTCCGGCGGCGGCTAAACAGGAGACGGCCATGACTACCGCGATACAGAGCAGCACGATACCGGAAGCGATCGTCAAGAAGCTGAATGATCTGATCTGGCGGGCCCGGCTGGTGGTGGTCCTGCGCGGCGCGATGGCGACGGTGGCGATGGCCGTCGTCTCGGTGTTGGCCATCATGGCCATCGACCTGTGGGTGGTGATCTTCTCGGACTGGGCCCGGTGGGCGCTGTCGATGAGCGGACTGGGCCTGACGGTCCTGGTGGCGCTGTGGTTCATCGCCCGTCCGCTGGCGAGGTCGTTCACCCTGACGGGCGTCGCGAGGCTGATCGAGTCGCGCCACCCCGAGCTGCACGAGCGGATCAGCTCCACGGTCGAGCTGCTGACCACGGAGGACGGCCCGGAGCTTCGCGGCTCCGACGCCCTGATCGCCGCGCTGGCCGCCGAGGCGGTCGTGGACGCCGGAACGGTCCGGCCGAGCAAGGAGATCAACTTCCAGGCGGCCGTGCCGTACCTGATCGCGGCCGGGGCCGTCGTCGCCGTGCTCGCCGGCGTGATCGCGATCTGGCCGGCCCAGGCACAGCGGCTGTTCCAGCGGGCACTGCTGGCCAACGTCTCTCGCGTCTCCCACACGGCACTGAAGATCGGACGGATCTCGGCCCCGGACCTGAAGGAATGGGAAGGGGAGGGCTTTGAGTACGTGATGATGGCCGGCCGGCGGCTCCACGTTGAGCTGCTCGTCAGCGACCCGGCCGTTACCGCCGCGCAGCTTCGCCTCGGCCCGCTCGCCGGCGGCGAGGAGAGCCCCCTGGCGATGACCCGCATGCCGGACGCCGCCGACGGGAGCCGGCGCTTCGCCATCACCTGCCCGCCCACCGCCAGGAGCTTCCGGTTCCGCCTCCACGCCGGCGACGCGCTGACGAGGTACTACGGCGTGAAGGTCGTCCGGCAGCCGGCGGTCAGCCGGATCGACCTGCGCTATGCCTACCCCGCCTACACGTGCCGGGAGGTGGAGCTGCGCCCGGCGGCCGCCGGCGACGTCGCGGCCGTGCCCGGAACCGTGGCCACCATCACCGCCCGGACGAACAAGCCGGTGCTGTCGGCGGAGTTCCTGCTCGACGGCGCGGGCCGCCCCGGCCGGATGTCCACGGCCCCCGACGGCGCGACGGTCTGCACGTTCCAGGTGCGCATCACGAAGAACATGAGGACCCGCTGGTCGGCGAGGCTGGAAGACGAGTATGGCTTCGTCAACGAGCCGACCGATTACTCCGTCAAGGCCGTGCGCGACAAGCGGCCGGGCGTGGACGTCCTCGTGCCGAACACGACCCGGCTGAAACTCAAGCCCACGGACAACCTCCCCGTTGCGTACCGGCTCCGGGACGACTTCGGCCTCACCGCCGCGGCCATGCTCGTGGAGGTCGACGGCCAGGCCCAGGCGCCGAAGACCCTCCCCGTTCCTGCCGGCGGCAAGCCCAGCCGAAAGGTCGAGGGACAGACGGTGCTGGACCTCTCGGCCCTGCCGGTGGAGGGCGCGAGGCAGATCACCTTCCGCCTCAGGGCAACCGACATTCTCCCGCCCGAGCTGGCCGGGCCGCAGGAGGGCTTCTCCGAGCTGTTCACCATTCAGCTCGACGTCGAGGCGCCCAGCTTCACCGAGCAGATCGTGCTGGCCGAGGAGCTCCGCCTGCGAGAGGTCCTCAAGCAAGTCCTGGAGAAGCTGAAGGAGACCAAGAAGGACTCCGCCCCGCTGCGGCACATGGTCCCCAAGGCCAGCACCGTCACGCAGGCCATCATCGAGCGCGTGGACCGCATGAGAAAGCACCTCGCCTCGGCCGATGCCATGCTCCGCGAGGTCATCGATGAGACCGCCGAGGGCATCTACGCCGCCTTCACCGAGAAGCTCACCACGCTCGCCGACGACCACGTCGCCAAGGCGCTCGACCTGGCCGGGCAGGTCAAGCTGACCGACAAGCGAAAGGAACGTTCCGCCCTCGCCGACGAGGCCGACTTCCAGGTCGATCGGTCCATCGCCCTCGTCGAGGAGCTGCTGAAGGAGCTGGGCGCTCTGACCGAGCAGTTGACGCGGGCGATGGAGCTTCAGGACCTGGCCGTCCGCGAGGATGAGCTCGCCGAGGCGCTCGAGGAGATGCTCCGGGACGCCAACGACCAGGTCCTCCCCGAGGGCGAGCTGCCCCCGACGGAGATGATGAGCCCCGAGGAGTGGCAGAAGGCCCAGGAGCAGCTCGCCGGCGAGCTGGCGGAAATGACCCGCCAGACCCCCGGCGCGCTCGAGGCCCAGCTCCAGAAGGACACGCAGAGAACCAAGGACCTGCTCGCCGAGGCCCGCAAGCTCGCCAAGGAGCAGAAGAAGCTCAAGTCGGAAACCGAGCAGGCGGTCAAGACCGAGAAGATCGACGACGCCCTGGCCAAGCTCGCGGAGAAGCAGGAGCAACTGGCAAAGGAGGCCGCCGCGACCGAGGCCGCCGCCGATCAGGCGAAGCCCATGACCGAGGCCGCACAGGACATCAAGGCCGACCAGCTCCAGGATGCCGTGGGCAAACAGCAGCAGGCCGAGAAGGAGCTCGACCAGCGGGCCGACCTCGGCGCCGAAGCCAAGGCCGCCGAGAGCCTCGCCGACAAGGCCGACCGGATCGCCAAACAGCAGGAGCAGATCGCCAAGCAGGCCGGCGCGGCCAAGGAGAATCTCGACACGGCCGAGGCAAACGCCGCGACTGCCGGCAAGCAGGCCGACGCGGCCAAGACGCAGGCCGCCCAGGCCGCCGATCGAACGAAGCAGGCCTTCGGCGAGCTCCAGCAGAAGCAGATGGCCGTCGCCCAGCAGGCGAAGGAACTGCACAAGGAGGCGGCGGCCAATCCGGCCACGGCCAACGAGGCCAACCGCAATCAGCCCGCCCGGAGGATGGAACAGGCGGCAAGGGAAGCCGCCAGGCCCAACCCGGCCCAGGCGGCCTCGCAGGCCGCCATCGCCGCCCTGGAGGCCGACCGGCTCGCCCAGGCCGTGAGCAAGGCTGCCCAGAACGCCGCGAAGTCCGCCGCGGCGGCACCGAAGCCGCAGCAGGCCGCAAAGCAGAAACAGGCCCAGGCCGCCGCCCAGGCCGCCCAGAAGGCCTCACAGATCGCACAGAAGCAGAAGGGCCTTGCCGACCAGTTCGCCCAGGCGGCGCAGAAGACCCGCAGCGAGCAGAGCCGGACCCAGCAGGCCGCCCAGAAGGCCGCCGGGCAGCAGAAGGCCGCCCAACAGCAGGCCGCCACGGCCAAGCGCCAGGCCCACCAGCTCACCGGACAGCAGCAGAACGTCGCCCAGCGGGCCTCCGAGCTCGTCAGGGAGGCCGCCCGCGCCGGCGAGAAGGCCAAGCAGGCCGCCCAGCAGCACAATCCGACGGGCGAGATGAAGCAGGCCGCCAAGGCGATGCAGGCCTCCCAGCCCCCGGAGGCGGCGCAGAAGGCAACCGAGGCCGCCAAGAAGGCCAGGCAGCTCGCCCAGGCCCTGCGCGACGCGGCCGGCAACGCGCCCAAGGGCGCGAAGGACCAGGCCCCGCGGCTTGCCGACATGTCCCGAAAGCAGGCCGAGATCCGCAAGGAGACCGAGAAGCTCATGGCCCAGCGGAAGAGCCTCCAGCAGACCGCGACCGGCAGGGAGCTAGCCCGGCTCCAGCGCGAGCAGGCGCAGATCGCAAAGGAGGCCGGCGAGCTGTCGGACCAGGTGAAGAAGGACGCCCCGCAGAACGATCGCATCGACACGCAGGCTGCCCAGGCGGCGAAGGACGCCGCCGACGAACTGGCCGACCGCGACGTCGCCAAGGCGGCCGAAAGCGCCACCGAGGCCGGAGAGAAACTCAGCGAAATGGGCGATCGGCTGAACCGGGAGATCGGCCGGCAGGCCACGGACAGAAGCAAAGAGCCATCCGGCGAGCCGTCGGGCGAGCCGTCGGGTGAGCCGTCGGGTGAGCCCTCGGGTGAGCCGTCGGGCGAGCCGTCGGGCGAGCCGTCGGGCGAGCCGTCGGGTGAGCCGTCGGGTGAGCCATCGGGCGAGCCGTCGGGTGAGCCGTCGGGTGAGCCCTCCGGCGAGCAGGTTGCGGCGCGGGGCTCCACGGCCCAGGAGCCCGACCAGGTCGGCGACAGCTCCGCCCGGCAGATGGCGAGGAAGGCGGAGCTGGCCGACACGGCCGAGGACCTCGGCGGGCGCCAGAAGCAGCTCGCCGGCCAGATCCGAGCATTGGCCGAGGGCGATCCGACGGCGATGGCGGCGGCCAAGCAGGCCGGCATCGCCGAGCGGACCGGTGAGCTCGCCGAGGACGTCGGGCGCATCCAGGAGCACGCCGAGGAGCTGATTCCGGAAGAGTCGGCCCGCCAGGAGGCCGCGGAGGCCAACAAGCAGTTGGGCCGGGCCATGGGGGCCCAGGGCAAGGCGACCGAGGCCCTGGAGGCGGGCAAGCCCAGCCAGGCGCTGAGTCCGGAGGAGCAGAGCGGCCAGGCCCTTACGGCCGCGGCTTCCGCGCTGGCGCGCCTGGGCAGCAAGCTCGCGCAGGCCGCCGCCAAGAACCGCTCGCCCGAGCCGGCCGAGGAAAGCCAGGACATGGCCGATGCCTACGACATGGCCGATGAGGCGGCCGAGTCCCAGCAGCTCTCCGACGCCGCCTTGGCGGCAGAACAGCTCAACGCCCTGGCCCAGTCCGCGATGGCCCAGGCGCGGGCCATGGGCATCCCCATCGGCCAGATGAGCCCCACGTCGCTGGCCCGGATGCTCTCCAGGCCCAGGTGGACGCTGGACTCCAGGTTCGGCACGGGCATCCAGTTGACCGACCTGACGGCGGCCAGGCTCGAGAAGCTCGGCATCTCCCTGAGCGATTGGGCGCGGCTGCCGGGCAAGCTTCGCGACCAGGTCCTCCAGGCAGCCGGCACGCGTAGCCCCGAGGAGTACCGCGGCCTGATCCGGCGGTACTTCCGGGAGATCGCCCGTCGCGGCGCGCCGGGCGGGGCGGCGAAGGGCACCGGGGAGCCCAAGAAGGAATGAGCCCAAAGAGCCCATACAGATCGGATCGCTCGCCGAGATCGCGCCGGTGGCTCGTGGCGGCGCTGTGTGCGGCAACGTGCCTGTCGGTTCCGCCCCGGATGGCGACCGCCGATGAGGCCTCCCCCACACTGACGAAGTACAGGCAAAAGCTCGACGGCTCGCTCAACAGGGCGCTTGCGTACCTGGCCAGGTCGCAGGAGGGCAATGGTTCGTTCAAGTCCGGCATGCCGCGGAATACGGCCGTGACCAGCCTGTGCGTGATGGCCTTCCTGGCCAAGGGATATACGCCCGGAACGGGGCCGTACGGGGCGACCATCAACCGGGGCATCGACTTCGTGCTGGCCGGCCAGCAGCCCAACGGCATGCTCATCGGCGCGACGGCCTCTCACGGGCCCATGTACAGCCATACCATCTCCACGCTGATGCTCTCGGAGGTCTCGGGCATGCTGGACCCGGTCCGCCAGGCGAAGGTGGACAAGGCCCTCGGCAAGGCGTTGAGGCTGATCCTGGCGGCCCAGAAGATCCGGAAGAACCGCATCCACCAGGGCGGCTGGCGGTACCAGCACACCAGCGCCGACAGCGACATCTCCTGCACGGGCTGGGCGCTGATGTCGCTGCGCTCGGCGCGGAACAACGGCGCCGCCGTGCCGAAGGAGTCCATCGACCAGGCGGTGCAGTTCGTGATGAACTGCCGCTGCCCGGACGGCGGCTTCGGCTACAGCGGCCCGGCCTCGCCCGGACTGGCCAGGACGGGCACGGCGCTGTTGTGCCTGGAGCTGTGCGGCCGGCACGGCGATAAGGCCGCCCTCGGGGCCGGAGACTGGGTCCTCAGCCACCTCCCCTCGCGATTCGGCGGCGGGTACTTCTACTACGGCCTGTACTACTGCGCCCAGGGGATGTTCCAGCTCGGCGAGAAGTACTGGGAGCGCTGGGCCGCGACCATGTACGACATGATGCTGAAGTATCAGCGAAAGGACGGCTCCTGGCCGCAGGGGGTCAGCTCCGAGGCGACGGCCGGCACGTGCTTCTCGACGGCCATGGGCGTGCTCGCCATGAGCGTCTCGTACCGCCAACTGCCGATCTACCAGCGGTAACGTTGTTGTGTTTCACCGAGTTCCCGCTCGCTTCCGCTCGCGGCTCCCACGCGCGAAACCGCCTTTCGGCGCGCCTAGAATGACATGACAGGCTCCGCCGGCCAGATTGGAAAACTAGACCTGGCGCTTTCAAACGGGTCGCGCGGACAAGCTCGGGCGCACCAACGGAGCGCCCGAGTTTTATTGCGCGGCGGTCGATCAACGAGACGGGCGAGCCGGCCGGCCCGCCCGGGTGATTCATGATCCGCCCCCGCCGGCGAGGATCAGCCGCGACGCCGAGGCCGAGCGGCGACTGGTCTCCTGGGCGCTTGGGCCGCACGAATCGCCCTACGCCTGTGACGGGGCGATCGCGTACCGCCTGGCCGCCCCGGCGGGAGACCACTACTTCAGGAGGACCTGCCCATCGGCGAGCCCATCGCCCTGCCCGCTTACAGCGGCAGATGGCTGCGCTGCGAGAAGGAAACGTGAGGCGGCGGCCACGGAGAGGCGGCGCCGCTCGCGCGAGCGACAAGCCCATGTGTTACGCCAGGCCGATGCGCCCCTTCAATCGTCTGTCCTTTGCCGGTTGCAGCGCGGTATATTCTCGGAGAACCGACTCGAGTTGCCTGGCATGAACGTTTGCTCTGGAGCAGCAAGATGAAACATAGCTGGCCGATCAGAATGTCGTTTGCCGGGCGTTTTGCGGCAGGCGTGCTTGGTGTGGTCGTCCTGGCGGGGCCATCGACTGCGGCGGCCGCGCCCGCTGAGAAGGCCGAGAAGCCGACCAAGCCGGCCCGGCCGACCACCCACAAGGTCACCCGGGGCGCTTTCCGCGTCGAAGTGAAGCTGACCGGCGTCTTCGAGTCGACGAAGACGGCGGAGGTCTCGATCTCGCCGGAGGCCTGGACGCAGCTTCGCGTGCTGAAGGCCGTCGAGCACGGTACGGCCGTCAAGAAGGGCCAGCAACTGCTCTGGCTGGACGTGGAGAAGATCGACAAGGACATCAAGACGCGCACGGACGGCCTGGCCGTCTGGGACGTGTCCGTCAAGCAGGCGGAAGAGGAGCTTCGGCTGCTCGAGAAGACCACGCCCGAGAAGCTCGCCCAGGCCGCCCGCGACCAGCAGCGGGCCGCGCAGGACCTCGAGCGCTTCACGAAGATCGACCGCCCCCTGGCGGAGAAGGTCTCCGCCAACACGCTGAAGTACCGCGAGAACATGCTGGAATACGTGCGGGAGGAGCTGCGCCAGCTCGAGAAGATGTACAAGGCCGACGACCTGACCGAAGAGACCGAGGAGATCGTCCTCAAGCGTCAGCGCGACGCGGTCCGCCGGGCCGAGTTCGCCCTGGAAAAGGCCAAGGTCGACCACGAGAAGCAGATGAAGGTCGTCCTGCCGCGACAGGCCGAAGATATCGCCGCCGCCAGGAAGGCCAAGGACGAGGCGCGGAAGAACGCCGAGACGACCCTGCCGCTGGGCCTCCGGAAGAAGCGCCTGGAGACGGCCAAGGCCCGGCGCGACGCGGCCGAGGCGGCCAGGCACCTCGATAGGCTCAAGAAGGACCGCGCCGCCATGGTCGTCAAGGCCCCGATGGCCGGACGGGTGTACTACGGGCAGTGCGCCCGCGGCAAGTGGACGACGCCCGACAAGGTGGCGCCCAAGCTCGTCCGCGGGGGCGCGCTGACGGGGGAGCTCGTCTTCATGACGGTCGTGGAGCCCAAGGCGCTCCGCGTGCGGGCCGCCGCGGCGGAGAAACAGCTCCACCTGCTCCGCAAGGGCCTGAAGGGCAAGGCCGCGCCCGCCGGCTACCCGGACCGCAAGCTCGGCGTGCAGATCGAGTCCGTCCTGACCGTTCCCGTCTCGCCGGGGCGGTTCGACGCGAAGCTCTCCGTCACCGGCGAGCCGGGCCCCATCCAGCCCGGCATGACGTGCAGCGTGACGCTGGCGGCGTACGAGAAGAAGGACGCCATCGCCGTGCCCGCCTCGGCCGTGCATGCCGACCCGGCCAACCCAAAGGAGCGGTTCGTCTACCTGAAGACGCCCGGCAAGCCGCAGAAGCGAATCGTGAAGGTCGGCCGAACACACGCCGGCAAGACGGAGATCATCGAGGGCCTCACCGAAGGCGAGATCGTCCTGCTGAAGGCGCCGAAGTAGCACGGCCGCACCAGCTCCACAAGAAGAGAAGGCAGTCCGGAATGATGAACGCAGAGGAGCGCAGACGCTCTCTCACGGCCTGTCGGGGCCGGCGTCCGTCCGCGCTCTTCCTTGCTCTCATCGTGCTGGCGGCGCCGGTATCAACTTGTCCCGGGGAGGCCACGTCGCGGCCCGCCGGCCCGAAGCCGCATCCGATCAAGGCCCCTTCGGCGGCGGAGCTCGACACGGCCCTGAAGCGGGGAACGGGGTTTCTGCTGGAGAGGCAGAACACCGACGGTTCCTGGGGCTCGGCCCGCAGGACGAAGAACCTGAACATCTACGCCCCGGTTCCCGGCGCGCATCATGCGTTTCGGGCGGCCGTGACGAGCCTGTGCGTCTCGGCCCTCATCGAGACCGGCGGGGAGGACCAGCGGGTCGCCCGCGCGGTCGAGCGCGGCGAGACGTACCTGATCAAGGAACTGCCCAACGTCCGCCGCGCCGTGCCGCGGGCGCTCTATAACGTCTGGGCCCATGCCTACGGCATCCGGGCGCTGGTGCGGATGTACCGCCGCCGCCCGGGCGAACGGCGGCGCCGCGACGACATCCGCCGACTGATCGCTCAACAGATCGACTTCCTCAAGCGATACGAATCGATCAACGGCGGATGGGGGTACTACGACTTCCGCTGCAAGACGAAGCGCCCGACCTCGATCAGCACGTCGTTCGTAACGGCCACCGTCCTGATCGCCCTGCACGAGGCCGCCCGCGCCGGCGTCAAGGCGCCGAGGGAGCTGACGGACCGGGCCGTCAGGAGCCTCCTGCTTCAGCAGAACCCGGATTTCACCTATCAGTACTGCGAGTCCTTCCGCTTCTATCCGGCCCGGCTCATCTGCCGGTCCCCGGGCAGCCTCGGGCGTTCGCAGGCGTGCAACCTGGCGCTGCGGCTGTGGGGCGACGGGCGAATCACCGACGCCGTCCTGAAGACCTGGCTGGACCGGCTCTTCGCCCGCAACGGCTGGCTCAGCATGGGCAGAAAGAAGCCCGTCCCGCACGAGTCGTGGTGCGCGGTGGCAGGGTACTTCTACTACTACGGCCATTTCTACGCCGCCGGGTGCATCGAGGAGCTGCCGCCGGAGGAACGGCCCCACTTCCAGGATCACCTGGGGCGCATCCTGCTGGACCTCCAGGAGACCGACGGCTCGTGGTGGGACTACCCGATGTACGACTACCACCAGGCGTGGGGCACGGCCTTCGCGATGATGACGCTGAAGCGATGCGCGAGGAAGTGAACGGGAACCGCCGAACGGCCTGTTCGCTTCAGCGATACAGGAGTACTCCCCCAAGGAGCGGTCCGTCATGTCGAAATGGACGGTTGTCACCGCGGTTCTGTCCGCAACGGGCTTCCCGCTTGCGCAAAGCGGTCGCTGCCAGGGCCGCTCGCCAAGCGCCGGGCCGCTGACGGTCAGGGCGTGGATCAAGACGGGCAGGCCCGGGGCGCGAGAGACGCGAATCCTCGATCACCTGAAGGACTTCCAGCCGACCGGTCCGGTCCGCCGTGACAGCTTCGGCGGCTGGGCCGGAAGGAAGTACCAAGCCACGGGCTTCTTCCACCCCCGCAGGATCGCCGGCCGGTGGTGGCTGATCGATCCGGCCGGCCACCGCTTCCTGCACGTGGCCGTCAACGGCGTACGCCCCGGGCGCTCGCCCCAGATGAGAAAGGCCTTCCCGGAGAAGTTCGGCACGCAGGCCAGGTGGGCCGACGAAACGATGAGGCTCTTGAGGACCCACGGCTTCAACGGGACGGGTTCGTGGTCCACCGACGAGTTGAACGCCGCGGCCTCGCAGCGCCCGGTCTATACGCCGAACTGGAACTTCATGAGCTCCTACGGCCGGAAACGCGGCGGCGTCCGGCAGGTGGCGGGGCACAAGGCCTATCCCAACGACTGCATCTTCGCGTTCGACCCGCAGTTCGAGAAGTTCGCCGACGAGCACGCCAGGCAGCTCGCGGCCACGAGAGACGACCCCTACCTGCTCGGGCATTTCTCCGACAACGAGCTGCCGTTCAAACGAGACATACTGGCCAAGGCGCTGAAGCTGCCGAAGACAGATCCGACGCGCCGGGCGGCGGCGGCGTGGCTGGCGAAGCGCAAAGGCGCCGAGGCCGACGCGGCGAAGCTCACCGGCGCCGACCGCGAGGCCTGGCGCGGCCACGTGGCGGACAGGTACTTCGGCATCTGCGCACGGGCCATCAGGAAGCACGACCCGAACCACCTGTACCTCGGCTCGCGGTTCTACGGCTCGGAGAAGCGCAGCCGGGCCGTCCTGGCCGCGGCGGGCAGGCACCTCGACGTGGTGGCGGTCAACGTTTACGGCGTCTGGACGCCGCAGAAGGAGATGCTCGATCTCTGGGCCAAGTGGTCGGCCCGGCCGCTGCTGATCACCGAGTGGTACGCCAAGGGCGCCGACAGCGGCCTGGCGAACCTCACCGGCGCGGGCTGGACCGTGCCCACGCAGCGCGAGCGGGGATACTTCTACCAGAACTTCACGCTCGCTTTGCTGGAATCGCGCGTGTGCGTGGGATGGCACTGGTTCAAGTACATGGACAACGACCCGACCGACACGCGGACCGACCCGTCCAACCGGGACTCGAACAAGGGCATGCTGACGGTCACGTACGAGCCGTACTCCCCGCTGCTGGAGGCGATGAGGCAGCTCAACGCCGCGGCGTATCCGCTGACGGAGTACTTCGATCGGCACAGGTAGGCCGCCGGGCTCGGCCGCGCCGCAAGGGATTGAGTCACACCATCAGCCGACCAACCTGGTAGACGATGAGCGTGACCACGTAGGCCAGCATGGTCAGCCCGCCGAGCTGGAGCGCCGCCCACTTCCACGAGCCGCTTTCCTTCTTCGTAACGACAATGGTGGCCACGCACGGCGCGCTGATGAGGCAGAACAGCATGATGCAGAATGCCTGGAGCGGCGTGTAGGCGGCCTGGAGCCGCTCGCGGAGGGCCTCGGAGCCTTCATCTCCTTCGCCCACGGCGAAGACGATGCCCATCTGCGCCACGAAGACCTCCTTGGCCGCGAATGCCCCGATCAGCGCCGTGCCGATCCGCCAGTCGAAGCCCAGCGGCCGAACCACCGGCTCCAGCCCATGTCCGATCCGCCCGGCTGCCGTGTAGGCCAGCTCCTCGGCACGCCTGGCGTGGGCCAGTTCCACGAGCTTCGCCTCGCAGGTCGCCTTGGCCTCAGAGAGCGAACCGCCGGCCGTCAGATACGCCGCCCGGGCCTCGGCCGCTTCGCCGTCGTAGTCGCGGTCGAAGTTGGCCTTCTTGGGGAAGCTCGTCAGCGCCCAGAGGATGATGGAGATGCCGAGGATGATCGTGCCGGCCTTCTTGAGGTACATCCAGCCGCGGTCCCACATGTGGATGAACAGGCCGCGGAGCGTCGGCAGGCGGTAGAGCGGCAGCTCCATGACGAACGGCGGCGCCTCGCCTCGCAGGACGGTCAGGCGCAGCAGCTTGGCCGACGCGATGGCCAGCACGATGCCGATCAGGTAGATCAGCCACAGCATGGGCGCCCGCCACCGCTCGGCGAAGAAGGCCGGGATGATCAGCGCGTAGATCGTCAGCCTCGCCCCGCAGCTCATCAGGGGCAGGACGAGCATGGTCGTCAGCCGGTCGCGGCGGCCCTCCAGCGTGCGGGTGGCCATGATGGCCGGAATGCTGCATCCGAAGCCGATCAGCATCGGGATGAAGCTCTTGCCGTGCAGCCCGATCTTGTGCATCAGGCGGTCCATGAGAAACGCCGCCCTGGCCATGTAGCCGCTGTCCTCCAGGAACGCGATGGCCAGGAACAGCAGCAGGATGTTCGGCAGGAAGCTGACCACCCCCCCGACGCCGCCGATGACGCCGTCCACCAGCAGGCTCTTGAGAATGCTCTCGGAGCCCTGCGGCCAGAGCTGCGTAATCGTCCGGCCCAGCCAGCCGAAGAAGCCCTCCAGCCAGGCCATCGGGTAGTCGCCCAGCGTAAAGGTCAGGTGGAAGACCACGTACATCAGCGCCAGGAAGATCGGCAGCCCGATGACGTGACTGGTAAGAACGGTGTCGATCTTGTCGGAGAGGGTGTGGCGCGTCTCGATCGTCAGGCGGACCGTCTCCTGGCAGGCGCCGGAGATGAAGCCGTACCGCCGGCCGGCGATGACGATCTCCGGGCGGTCGCCGAAGATCATCTCCAGGTGCCTGGCGCTCTGGTCCGCCTGGCGAAGGACGGGCCCTGCGCCGACGGTTTCCCGCACGTTCTCGTCGTTCTCCAGCAGTTTGACGGCCAGCCAGCGGGCGGGGTAGCCGCCCCACGGGCCGTCGCCGGCCTCCAGGAGCCCCCGGATCCGGCCGATCTCCTCCTCGATCTCCGGGCCGTAATGGACCTCCCGCGGCTCGACCGGCCCCAACCGGTCGGCCGCGCGCAGGACCTCGTCCAGCAGCTCCTTCACGCCCTGCCCCTTCGTGCCGACGGTCGGGACGATCGGCGCGCCCAGCAGGCGGGCCAGTTGCGCCAGGTCGAACTCGATGCCCCGCGCCTTGGCCACGTCCGACATGTTGAACGCCAGCACCAGCGGGACGCCCAGCTCCAGGAACTGGACCGCCAGGTAGAGGTTCCGCTCCAGGTTGGCCGCGTCGATGATGTCCACCAGCACGTCGGGCTTCTCGTCAACGATGAACTCCCGGGCGAGCAGCTCCTCGACGGAATAGGCCGTCAGGCTGTACGTGCCCGGCAGGTCCACCACCTCGATGTCCACGCCGCCGTGCCGGCAGCGGCCCTGCTTCTTCTCGACGGTGACGCCGGGGTAGTTCCCCACGTGCTGGCGGGTGCCGGTCAGGCGGTTGAAGATGGTCGTCTTGCCCGAGTTCGGGTTGCCCGCCAAGGCGATGGTCAGCTTCTTGATCATGGAATCCGCAGACTACGGGAGCCCCTGGCCCCGGTTGGGGCAGACCATGATCCTGTCCGCCATGCCGCGTCCGATGGCCAGGCGGGCCTGGCCCAACGCGATCAGGATCGGGCCCCAGGTGCCGGTGCCGCCGCGGATCACCCGCACGTCGGCGCCCACCTTGAGGCCCATGCTGATCAGCCGGCTTTGAAGCCCGCCCCCGCCCGCCAGGGCCACGATGGTCGCTCTTCCGCCCGGGCGAACGCCGCTGAGAGGCTGGCGCGGCGAACGATCCGTCGTGCCGTTCCGTTTCCCGGGCTTGTCGATGAGACTCACTTCTCGGCCGCCTCCGTCGCTTTGGGAAGCGCTTCCTCGCGCCCTTCGCAGAAGGCCCGAAAACGCGCCAGCCATTGGTCGCCGCCGGCGTGGGGACAACTCGCGATGTACTGCGCGAGATACCCCAGCCTCCGCAGGACGACCTTCCCGACATGGTGCTCCATTCCGCAGGCCGCCTCGTCGGCGATCTGCTCGTCCACGGCCAGGACCTTCACGAGGAAATCCCGCAACACCTGGTGGCGGTGGGCGACGTTTTCCGCCGCGGCCTGGCCGGCGGGCGTGAGCGTGACGATGTCGTAGGGGGCGTAATTGACCAGTCCCCTCGCGGCCAGCGCCCGCAGCGCACCGGTCACCGACGAACGGTTGACGCCCATGCGGTCGCTGATGTCCGTCGCCCGCGCCGCCTGCTTGGCCGAGACGATGTGAAAGATCGCCTCCAAGTAATCTTCCAGGCTCTCACTGAGCGCCGGCGTCACCGTAACTCCTTATAAGTCATCCAGCCGCGTCGATTTTGGCACCGCGTATAAAGTTCGCCCGTCCAAATAGTATACGTTTCCGCGAAGCACGTGTCAACGGTTTCCTGCATTCTTTTGTACTAGCG
>CAYRVX010000030.1:0-61401 GCA_964427875.1 uncultured Planctomycetaceae bacterium | reverse complement strand
ACTACGACCGCGAGAAGCTGGAGGAGCGGCTGGCGAAGCTGGCCGGCGGCGTGGCGCAGATCAACGTCGGCGCCGCGACCGAGGCGGAGATGAAGGAGAAGAAAGCCCGTGTCGAGGACGCCCTGCACGCCTGCCGAGCCGCCGTGGAAGAAGGCATCCTACCCGGCGGGGGCGTCGCCCCCTTGCGGGCGATGGAGGCCCTGGACAGGATCAAGTGCGGCTCCGATGACGAGAAAACCGGCGTGGACATCGTCCGCCGGGCGCTGGTCTCGCCGATCAAGCAGATCGCCGAGAACTCCGGCCTGGACGGCAGCATCGTCGCGGCGAAGGTCATGGAAGCCAAGGAGACGAATCTCGGCTACGACGCCCTGGCCGGAAAGTACTGCGACCTGGTCAAGGCCGGCGTGATCGTGCCGACGAAGGTCGAGCGATGCGCGCTTCAGAACGCCGCCTCGGTGGCCGGGCTGCTGCTGACCACCGACGCCGTCGTCAGCGAGATTCCCGAGAAGAAGCAGCCCCCCGCCCCGGGCGGCGGCATGGAGGACATGTATTGATGCGCCGACAGCGAACGGCGAATCCCGACTGACGGGTCCGGATTCCCATTGGCAGCAGCCGGCTGCGGGCGCGCCGACGACGACGGGCAGGGACGCTCCCGGCAAGGACGAGGCCCCGATAAGCGCGAATCGCGTTTTTCGGTAGTCTGATCCGCAAACATATCCTACGTTCCCAGATGAGGCAGGGTCCGGGAAGCCGGTGTGCCCAAGCGGCCGGAGTGGCCGTCCGAACACCATGAGTGAGTCGGCACATCCAGATCGCGGCCCGGCATCATCGAGGGCCAAGGACAGCTTCGGTCTCTGGCTGGGGACGCGCGCCCAGGACGCGGCGGGCAGTGCGGGGGGGGCCGCCAAGAGCAAGGCGGGCGCATCGCCGGACCTCGCGGCCTTGCGGGCGTTTCGTGCGGGGAAAGGGCCGCTGGCGTCCGTCGTTTCCTCATTGGACGCGCCCGGCACGGCGATCGACCCGCCGGCGACCGCCAGCCGATGGAATCCTGCAAACCAGGCCTTCTTGTCATTGAAGGGGCCGGCGACCGTGTCCCTGGTGACGTTGATGGCCTTGGCTGTGGCCGCCGGCCATGCCGTGCGGGACGATCTGCGAAAGGTCTCCGCTCTCCGCGGCCTGGAAAGAAACAACGAATCCATCCACGAGTACAACTACTCCCGGAACATCCTCGTCCGGAACCTGGCCAAGGACACCAGCAGCGGCATGGCCCGCCTGAAAGGCTACGCCGCGTGGATGGACAAGAGTACCGATCGAGGCGTGATTGTCTTCACCCCCGAGGCCGGCCGGACCGGGCCCAGGGGCTTCGTGAGGGTCGACGTCGGCAGCCGTCCCCCGGAGCCCGCCGACGACATCGAGATTACCGAGGACTGGGCGCCGCCTCCGCCGCTGAAGGACCACGACGAGCTTCAGTTCGAGACGGCCGAACTGCTCACCAGCCGGCTGCCCGTGGCGATGGTATTCGCGATGGCCGTGGCGTCGGTGATCGTGTGGTCGGTCTTCGCCAGCCGGAATCTCGCCGCGCTCGACGCGCCGGCCTTCTGCACCCGCCCCGTCGCCGTCCTGGCATGCTGGCTGGTGCCCATTGCCAACCTGTATCTGCCCTGCGCGGTCATGGGCGACGTCTGGCAGGGAAGCGACCCCCGGACCTACGGCAGGCCGAGACGGTTTCGTCTGCCCGTGGTGGGGCTGTGGTGGCTGACGCTGCTGGCCGCCAGCATCCTGCTGGCCTTCGCCATTTCCCGGATGATGTCCGCCATCGGCCCGGGGCTGATGGTCGCAGCAGCGCGTTACGCCCTGTACGCCGACCTGGGGGCGATCACCGTGGGAGTGCTGACGCTTGGCCTGGTCGTTACGGCCTCGTGGAACCAGTCGAGACGATACAGGCTGCTCTTGACGATAAGCCAGCAGCTCGGCCCCCCCACCGCGTGGCACAGGGACTGAGCCCGCGCAAGTGCAGGCAGGGCGCCAGCCGAGACGCGCCGGTCCGGCGTCTCAGCCCCGCGAGGTGAACGGCAGCCGTGCCAGGACCCATTCGAACTCCTTCTGAATGCTCTCCGTCACGTCGGCCGCCCGAAGGTCCTCCGGCAGGACGTCGAACGTGTACGTCTCGATCTCCAGGTGCGAGGTGGGGCCGGTGTGGGCGCCTGCTGAAGGGGCCAGCAACTCCCAGAACTCTTCCCCCAGCAGCGGACCCGTCGACGCGAGCCCGCCGGCTTCGGCGAAGAACAACGGCACGTGGAAGTGCACGCGCAGCTCGGCCTCGGCCGCTTCCGCCGCCCGCACCGACGCGATCGCCTCGGGGAGGTCCGGGAAGCTGTCGGTCCCGCCGTCCGGCCGGCGGGCCCTGACCTGGTGAAGGTAGACCGGATCGGCAAAGCCGCCCAGCCGCCGAAGCGCCGCCCTCGTGGGGCGCAGCCGAAGCGCCGCCGAAAGCTGAACCTTGCCCACTCGCACGCCCGCCGAAGCGATCCGGCACAGCGATTCGGCCGGGTCCTCGAACTGCACCGCCGCGTGGGCCGTGTCGAAGCACAGGCCGACGTGGCGCGAGAGCATCCGGGCGACCCGATCGGACGGAATGCCGAGGTGCTCGGCCAGCGCGGGCGTGGCCGCAGGCAGCGTCTCGGTGAAGAATGCGACCGCCTCGTTGGTGTTCTCGATGAAGCAGTCCGGCTCCGGCTCCAGGGCGATGGAGACGTCTCTGCCGGCATCGTCGCGAATCGCCTGGGCGTGAGCGGCCGCCTCGGCGAGCATGCGGCACATCCGCTCCACGTCATCGGGCGTTCGGACCCACGGCTTGTACGAGCCGGGAACCGTGCTGATGCTCCCGGTGACGCCCTCCGGCAACAGGGCCGCGAGGATGTCGATCAGGCGGATCGTGTAATCACGGCGCTCCGGCGTGCGCCAGTCCGGGCGATAGACGTCTTCCTTCACCGCCGTGCCGTGAAAACGCCCGTACGGGAAGCCGTTGATCGTGAAGACGTACAGGTCATTCGCGGCCAGGAACTCGCGGAACTCAGCCAGCCTGGCCTGTTGGGAAAGCTCCACGGCCGCTTCGTTGCTCAGCCGAAGGCCAAGCCCGAAACTCCGGGCGGGCGCGACGGCCCGGCGGACCCGCATCGCCTTGTCGCGAACGGCGGCGAAGTTCTCCGCCCACGTCTGGCCGGGGTGGATGTTCAGGCAATACGTCAGATGCAGCGGAGGGCTCGACGAGAGGATCATTCTCCGTTGACCTCGTGCTGAGGGCCCCGTTCGGCAAGGTACCCCACGGCCTCCTCGACGATCTGCGGATTGATCTGATGCACCTCGCGCTTGCTTCCGATCCCGTCCGGCAGGGTGACGTTCAGACTGCCGCCGAGATGCTCGCGAAACTCGCGCAGGCCCTCGAGAACGACCAGCGTCCCATCGCCGCTCCGCCGCGAGAGCTGCTCCACCCAGACGGGGAGCCCGCAGGCGGTCATTGCCGCGACGATCCGCTGGAAGTCCGCCTCGCCGATCAGCCGCTGCCGCATCGCGTAGAAGGAGTCCACCGCGATGCCGATGGCGACGCACTGCCCGTGGCCCAGGCGGTACTCGCTCATCGTTTCGAGCTTGTGCCCGACCCAGTGCCCGAAGTCCAGCGGCCTGGCCGAGCCCATCTCGAACGGATCGCCGCCCGTGCGGATGTGCTCCAGATGAAGCGTCGCGCAGCGGTGGACGCACCGCTCCATGGCCGCCTGGTCGCGGCCTTGCAGGTCCTCGGCGTGTTGACAGAGGAACTCGAAGAAGTCGGCGTCCTTGATGATGGCCACCTTGAACGCCTCGGCGGCCCCGCCGATCCAGTCGCGATCGGCGAGCGTCCTGAGGAACTCATAGTCGTTCAGGACGGCGAACGGCGGAGCGAAGGTCCCCACGAAGTTCTTCTGCCCGTGCTCGTCCATGCCGTTCTTCACGCCGACCCCGGCGTCGTTCTGCGAGATCGTGGTGGTGGGCACGCGCACCATCCGCAGGCCGCGATGAACCAGGGACGTGGCAAACCCGACCATGTCGAGCACGGCCCCCCCGCCGAAGGCGATGGCGAAGCTCTGCCGGTCGAGGTGGAGGTTTCCGGCCGTCCACATCAGGTCGCGCACGACCTCCCAGCCGTTCTTGGCCACCTCGCCGCCCGGCACGGTCTGCGGAGGGGCGGCAAGCTCCATCTGCTTCGGGCGGTCGTGGAAGTACTCCTTGATCTCCTCGATCACGTCCGGCCGGGCCCTGGCGAGGCCCTCGTCCACGTACACGATGGCCCGATGGCGGCGGTTCTCGTTCAGGCGGTCCAGCGCCCCGGCCAGGATGGGATTGTCCGGCGACAGCAGGTGGCGCGTGAAGTACACGGGGTAATCGAACGGCACGGAGATCCGCTGGTGGTAGACACCGGCGAGGCCGTCCGCGCCGGCGCGGTGGGTGGGCTCCTCCGCGTGACTCATGCTTGCTCGTCCAGTATTGCTTTGACGGCCGCGGCCAGCTCCAGCAGCGTCGCCGGCGGGCCGGGCAGATCGACGGTCGACGCCCAGGCGACCCGGCGATCCGGGCCGGCACGCCCGTGCGTGCCGCGCACCTTGCCCGGGTCCCGGCTGATGCTCATCGGCGGCCAGCCGAAGAACAGCTCGCACGGATCGTACCCGGGCTTGTTGTGGATGTCCACGTGCGTGGCGTAATCGGGGGCCTCCTTCCCCTCCGTCCACCACGGGTAGGCCAGCCAGGTACCTTCTTCGGCGACGATCACCAGTTCCCCGGCGTTGCCGTGCCCCACCCCCCGCCGCGCCAGAGCGGCCGCATCCAGCACCTCTGCGACGCCCGGAAGGGCGGCCAGTGTCTTGCGCACGGGCTCGACGTCGGCGGGGTCCGGCACGTAGACGTGGGCGATCTCGTGATCCACGACCGCCAGCGCCCGGCTGCCGTGGAAGTCCGGGTAGAGCATGCCGCGGACCAACCGAGTTCGCAACAGCCCCGCCTCTCGCAGCGCGAGGTTCGGCAGCACGCACCGGGCGGTCACTTCCGCCATGGCATAGTCGCCGAAGACGATCACGTCGCAGCCGAACTCCCCGGCCGTCTCCAGGAGCCAGCTCAGTTGGCCCTTCAGGCCGTCCAGCGCCTTGGCCGCTTTCGGCCCGCCCGGGCCTGCCCGCTGGAGGTCGTAGTCCAGCGTCGGCAGGTAGAGCAGGCAGACGTCGAGGCCCAGGTCGGGATTGGCCAGCACGCACCTTGCGGCCTGGGCGATCCAGTCGCCGGCCTTGTACGACGCCAGCGGGCCCCAGTAGTGCTGGAGCTTGAACGGCGAGCCGAGGTCGTCGCACAGACGGCGGTACAGCCAGTCCGGCCGCGAGTAGCAGTCCTGGATCATCCCGCCGTGGTGCTTGTGGATGGGCGCGGGAGACAGCAGCACGTCCACGTCCTCTCCCAGGGACTGCTGCCAGAAGAGCATGCCGACCTTGCCCCCACGGCCGCGAAGGCCCGACCAGATCCGCTCGCCGGCCACCAGGCGCGACGACTGCTCCCAGAACATCGGCCGGCGGAGGTCGCGAAAGAACAGCCCGTTGCCGACCATGCCGTGTTTCTCGGGCAGCGCGGCCGTGCGGAAGCTCGCCTGCACCGTGCACGTCACCGCCGGGAAGACCGTTTCGGCCGGCTGAAACGTCAGCCCGGCGATCTCGGTGGCGCCGTGGCGCTCCAGCAGGTCATACCCCAGCGCCGCCGCGTCGATGATGAGCAGTTTTCTCGCCATGGTGATGCCCAGGACATTAAACCCGCGGCCGTGCGCGACGAGCCGCGTGTTGTGTCCGCCAAACCAAAAGAGATCGGGCCTCAACTCGCGTAGAAACGCCGGCCGAGGAGGGCGCTGAGGACGAGGCACGCGGCGAGGGCGGCGGCGACGGCTGCGCCGGGCCAGCCCGTCGAGATCACGGCGGCGGCCTGGATCAGCAGAAGAGCGCGGAGCAGGCTTCCGACGGTCCGCTGCACGTCGGCTGGGGCGGGCTCATCGCCGAGCCTGGCCAGCCGGCTGGCGAGCCAGATCGCGGCGACGGCGCAGGCGGCGGTCGTGGCCCAGCGCGCAAGCGGGGCAGCCGGGGGGACGGTGAGGATCAGCCCGACGCACCACGCCGCCACGGCGACGACCACCAGCAGGCACTTGGCCTTGATGGCGTCCGGGCGGGTCTCTCCGGCGGCCAGCATGCTCACCGCGGCGATGTAGAACGTCACCCCGCCCGCACAGGCGAGCACGGCGTCCTGCGCGAGCCCGGCGCCGGCGAAGGCCGCCGCGCCGACCAGGACGCTCAGCCCGCGGCAGAGGCCCATCACCAGCGGGCCGACTACGGGCAGGCGTTTCGCGAGGGCGTTGTAGGCCATCACGGCCGCCCCGAGCGCCAGGGTGACGTAGAGCGTCGTCTGCCCGGCGACGGCGGCGACGGCGACGGCCAGCGCGATCAGGACGTTCGCAACGAGGGCGACGATCCCCGGGCGGACGAGACCGCTCGGCAGCGGGCGGTCCGGACGCTCGCGCCGATCCTCAGCGAGGTCGAACCAGTCGTTCCACAGCAGCCCGGCCGAGTACATCAGCAGGCTCACGCTCGCGGCCAGCGCCATTCGCAGCCCCGGCCGGGCCACCGCGAGCCCCGCGGCCTGGGCGAGCAGGAAGCCCGCCAGCGGATCGCCCGGAACGGTGAGCAGGTTCGGGATGCGGAGCAGTTGCAGCCAGGCCCAGGCGGCCGAGCGGCGATGCGCCCGGGCCGCGTTGTCCTCCGGGCTGGCTGGCTCCCTGTCCCTCATCGCGCAGCGGCCTCATCGCTGGAACTTGTGCGGATCGACGGGCTCGAGGTCCAGTTGCGGCTTCCAGTTGCCGCTGCGGCCGTAGAACTCCATGGCGTTCGCCCGCACGAGGCGCTCGATCGTCTCGTCGTCGTGTCCGTCGGACTGGAGGAACTCGACGACCTTCACCAGGGCGAGCGGGTCGGAGACGCCCCAGTCGGCCGAGCCGGCCACGATCATCTTCTCCGCGCCGAACTTGCGGACGATGGCGCTGACGCGCTGCGGGGTGAGCTTGGAGATCGGATAGACGGTAAGGCCCAGCCAGCAGCCGGTCTGGCGGGCCTGGGCCATCGTGTCCTCCGTGTTGTGGTCGAGATAGACCCGCTCTTCGGGAAAGCCCACCTCGCGGATGACCTTCATGCTCCGCCGGATGCCCTCGGGCTTGTTGAAGTGCGGCAGGTGGACGACCACCTGCATGCCGCGATCGCCGGCCATCTCCAGTTGCCTGCGGAAGGCGTACTCCTCGTTGTCGGTGATGTTGTTGAAGCCGATCTCTCCCAGGGCGACGCACCGCTCGTGGTCGAGGTACTCGCCCATGCCGGCCAGGACCTCCTTGACGAGGGGCGTGTTCTCGGCCTCCTTGGGGTTGTAGCTGATCGCGCAGAAATGGTCGATGCCGAATCGCCGGGCCCGCAGCGTCTCGAACTCCAGAATCAACCGGAAGTAGTCGAAGAAGGTCCCCGCGTAGCGGCGGTCGGTCCCCAGCCAGAAAGACGGCTCGACGCACGCCCGGATGCCGGCGCGGTACATCGCCTCGTAGTCGTCGGTGGTCCGGGAGTACATGTGGATGTGCGGTTCGATGATGATCATTGCCTTTCCTTCCAGGCCGGTCGGCCTCTGCGCTAATGCGATTATCACCCAACGGCGGCCGGCGGTAAAGGCCGAGCCGCACGAGGCCCGCCCGGGCCGGTGACAGGGCGGGGGCCGTGAGCGCCATGTCTGCCGTGGGCTTCCGCGGCTCGCGTGACGGCGAGCGCGTTCGATCGAATGAGGGCTTTCGCCTGCGCCGCGCCAAAGCCAACTGGCCGCTTGCGCCCGCAGCCGGTGGCAGCGCGGGTCGGCACAGCCCCCCCTTCGCGCGTGCCCGCCTCGACCCGCAGGGGCGCGGGCACTCTCGGCCGGACGTCAAGGGCCCTCGCCGACTTCGGGAGAGAGGATCTGCTCGATCTTCACGCCCAACTGCTCGCCCACGACGACCAGCTTGCCCAGCGCGAAGGGGATGCCTCTCAGCAGCAGTTCCACGGGCTGTCCGGCTCGCCGGTCCAACGTGACCACCGAGCCGGGGCCAAGCTGGACCAGCTCCCGCGCGGGCATCTCCGCCTGCCCGAGGCGAACGGTGACCTGCATCGTCGAGTCCAGCAGGATGCCGAGTTGCCCGCCGGCAACCTGGACGGTGTTGGGCTCGACCTCCGGCAGTTGGGCCTCGCGGACCTCGACGTCCTCTGCCGCATCCTGCGATGGGGCCTGTTGTTCATCAGTGGCCGTTGCTTCCGTCATCCTTCGGTGCCTTTCTCTTGTCCATGATCCTCGCCGTCCCCACCGCCCGTGCCGGACCGCGGAGCCGCGAGAACTCCGGAGATCTCCACGGCGGATCGCCCGGAGGACACGACCGCCCGGCCGGATGAAATCACGGTCCCTCCCACGCACAGCTCGATCGGGTCATTCAGACGCTTTGGCAGGAGGATCACGTCGCCCGGTTCCAGGCTCATCAGCTCCCGCACGGTCAGTTCGGCGCGTCCCACCATGGCGGCAGCCGTCAGCGGGACGCGAGCGAAGTGCTCGAGCATGATCGAACGGCTGTCGGCGGCCTGGGGAGAGTCCGACGGGTCATTCGCGTCGGCACCCGCGATCGGATCGAGCAGCCCGCAGAAGATTGCCAGCCTGACCTCGGCTTGCTCCGACGAGGCATCCGTCTTGAAGAAGAACGTGCAGTACTCGGCGTCATCGCCGCCGGGCAGCTCGATGGGGTCCTTGGAGGGCGAGCCGATCAGGCCGATGCCCTCCCCGCCGGCCTCCCGGAGGGCTTCGGAAGTCGCCTCGATGAGTACCGCGGCGGTATCGGCCAGCAGATCGGCCTCGAGGCCCGAGAGCTCCCTGTCGTCTTTGGCCTCGGCCCCCAGGAGCCTGGTGACCCAGCCGACGGCGGCCTTGGCGTCCAGCAGCATCACCCCGGAAGGTTCCTCGCCGGCCCCGAGGACGGTTCGGAAGTCGGACGTGCCGCTGAGCACCTCGTCGAGCCCGAGGCGGAAGTACTGGGCGGCCGGCTCGGCCTCGAACGCCACCTGCTTGCCAAGATGTCCGCCGAGTGCCCCGGAGATGCCCTCGGCGAGCGAGGCGGCCAGCTCGTTGAGCTTCGCCAGTTGGTCCTGGCTGAAGTGGGCAGGCACGCGCCAGTCGTAATCGACGGTCTCCACGTCGCTGTGGACCCGCTGATCCGATCCGCCCGCGGCCCGGACCAGGCTCCGCAACACCTCGAGGTCGGAATCCCGCTGCGACGTCATTGGATGGTGAATTCCTTGAAGAGCACGTGATCGATGAGCGGTCGGCGCTTCGGCCAGAGCAGTTCGTTGCAGATCTTCAGCATGTCCCGGCGAATCCTGTTCTTGTTTTTCTCGCCGCGGACGTCCTCGAGCGTCTGGCCGGAAAGATAGGCATCCAACCGGTTTCGCAGTTCCGGTTTCCTCTTTTCGGCTCTCAGGCCGGCCGCCTCCGCGTCGGCGGCACGAACGGCCAGAACGATCGTCGCCCGGACATAGCGCACCAGCCGCGGCTCGTCGAGGTTGGCGATGATCGGCTCGAAGTGGATGTACTCGAAGTCCTCCGCCGGGACGTCAGGCGAGGACGGGTATTCCTCCTGGAAGGGGTGCTCTTCGAGCGGTTGGCTGTTGGGATCGGCGGGCGCCGAGCCGCGGAACAGCCCTCCCAGGCCATACCCGGCCGCCGAGCCGATGCACAGCACGGCCACCATCGTGCCAACGCGCACCGCCAGCTTCAGGCCAGGGCCAGATGCGCTCGAGCTGTCGGCGTTCTCCTCTTCGAACGGGTTGTCGGTATCTCTAGCCATTCTCGCTGTTCTCCCTCACAACGGCGATCACGATGTGCGTTCTTTCGGGGATGAAGCCGCGCTGCTGACACCACTCGCCGCCGGGGCCGGCACCCCAGGAGTAGATGTGCCAGTCCCGCCGGCTGCCCCCGGCGAGCAGCAGACCGGCAAGGTACGTTTCCACCGACCGGGCCCGACGGGCCGACACCGACCACTGCCGGGCGACCTGCGATTCATCGGCGGCCAGACCGACCACGTAGTACCTCACCGACTCCAGCCGCACCGTCCCGGCAACGTCGGAAGCAAACCGCTGGAGATACTCCCTGGCGGAATCATCCAGCCGGCATTCGGGTCCGCCGAACCTGATCGGCGTGGGCTCCACGCGTATCGTCTCCTGCACCAGGTCCGAGGCGCTCGTGTCGAGCTCTTTCTTGAGATCGGCGAACATCTTTCGGATCTTCTCCCCGTCGGGGTCGATGTTCCGTGCTCCGGGCTCGCCGGGCGTGCCTTCGTCCATCGGGTGCTTGACGTTGGTATGCTCCCGTTCAGGCTTGTCCTCCCGGCCGAGGAGCCAACTGGGCAGGCCCATCCCGGCGATGGCGCTCTTGAACGAGCCCTGTCCCACGAAGAAGAGCTCCGGGTCCTGAACGTGGGCGAAGCTCTGGAGCAGCACGAAGAAGGCCAGCAGCAGCGTCACCATGTCGCTGAACGACACGATCCACGCCGGAACGCTCCGCCCCTCATCTTGCCGCCTTTTCCTTCGCGCCATCAGTACACGTCCCCCACGATCAGCGTAACGGCCACCACCCGGTGTCCCCTGAGCCGTGCCGGCACGGATGGGACGCTGGCGGTGATGTTGAACAGGCCCTTCGGCAGGTGCACGTGGTCGGTGAAGTGCCGCATGACGGCCCAGGCCCGGTCCAGTCGGGCCTCCCCTTCCGGGTGCCCCTCGGCCGGCGGGCCGCTCTCGGCGATCACAACGCGGCTGGGGATCATCCTCATGAACCGGCCGATCGTCGTCAGGTACGCCCGCCCCTCGACGGTCAGCAGGCTCCCCTTGCCGAAGAACAGCCACTCGGAAGGGATATAGAAGACCTTTCGATCTTTGAGGGCCTCGTCGTCGAGGATGGTCGGGAGTCGCTTGGGAGACTCTATGCGTTTTCTCTCGGCCTCGGTGGGCGTTTCGCTGCCTTTTCGGGTGACGTCCACCACCCGGTCGGGGGGCTGGACGGAGGAGTCCCTGACCTCTCGGGGGATCGGGAAGATCGACTCGTGGGATACGGCGCCGGGGAACCCCCCGGCGAGTCTCTGAAGATCGACCTCGTCGAAGGAGGAGAACGTCAGCAGCAGCACGAAGAAGCACAGCAGCAGCGTCATGCAGTCGCTGAACGTGACGAGCCACTCACCGGGCCCGCCGGCGTCCTCTTGGCGCTTTTTCTTCCGTCTGGCCATGTTTCAGATGTTGGGCTTGAACTCCTCGCGGTTCCGTTCGGAAACAAAGGCCTGCATCTTCTCCCGCACACCGGTGGGGCTCTCGCCGCGCACGATGCCGAGCAGCCCCTCGACGACCATCTCCCTCAGCAGCGTTTCCCTCTTGCTGCGGATTCCGAGCTTGCCGGCCATCGGCAGGAACACCAGGTTGGCCACAAACGCGCCGTAGAAGGTGGTGATCAGCGCGACGGCCATGCCGCTGCCGATCTGGCTGGGGTCCTCCAGGCTCCCCAGCATCTTCACCAGCCCGATCAGCGTCCCGATCATGCCGAATGCCGGGGCGCTGGCGCCCATGAACTCCAGGATCTTCTTGCCGTCGACGTGGCGCTCCCGAAGGTACTCGATCTCCATGAAAAGCTGTTTCTCGATCGAATCCTCGCTCTGGCCGTCGATCACCATCTGGAGGCCCTTCACGAGGAACTCATCGCCCGCGTCGGGGATCTGCCTCTCCAGGGCCAGTGCCCCGTCGCGGCGATTGATCGCCGAGTAGTTCACCATCTTCTGGATGAGGTCGTTCTCTTCCGCGAGCTTGCAGAACAGCGTCTTCTTGACCACAGCCATGATCCGCAGCACCTGCCCGAGCGAGAAATGGATCAGCGTCGCGCAGATCGTGCCCCCGCCCACGATCGCCATCGACGGCACGTGAACGAACACACGGGGGTCCGCGCCGAAGCAGACGGGCACGGCGATGCATGCAAAGCCCGCCAGCAGTCCGATCATCGTCGCTACATCCATGACATCACCCCTGCTCCTTGATCTTCTTCATCATCTGGGTCAGGTCGGGTGCCAGGGTCCCGCTTTCAGGGTCGTTTGGGTCGACGTGCTCATTGCCCAGTTCGGCAAGGAGTTTCGCAGAGGTCCGCTCGGACATGTAGTAGAGGATCCTCGCCACGTCCTTCTCCTGGCCGTTTCGGTACATCTCGGCGAGGATGCCGCCGCCCTTCGCCGGCTCCATCATCCCGTAGGAGGCCGCGATACGCATGAGGGCGGCCTTCTGGTCCTTGTCCACCGTGTCCTGCAGGCTTTGCAGTTCGGCCATCGCGTCTTTCAGACGGGTCAGCGGCACGATCAACTCTGTCCGCAGCTTCTCCAGTTCCTCCGCGCGGCGTTGGAGGTTGCCTTCCGCAATGACCACGCGCTGCTCGCGCTGTGCGAGCCGGTCGGCCTTGCGCTTGTACTCGTTCATGCGGAGCTCGAGGTCCTTGATCAGCTCCTCCAACTGCTGGCGTCTGAGAAGGGTTGTCTTGGGCGTCTGGACGGCGCCCATCTGGGCCAGCAGGGTCTGGGGCCCGCCCGCCGGCTGCTTCGTCGGGCCACCTGCCGTCGGCTCGTCCCGCCCGCCGAACCATATGGAGATGCCCATGGCAACACCGAAGCCCACCAACGCCAGGATGCCCAGAATCATCAGGAATTTCTTCTCGAACATCTTCTTCGACTCCCAGTGGACGTTCCTTTTCTCTATTCGGCGTCCAGACGTGCCTCGATTAGTTCTCGCGCCTTGCTCAGGTGCGCGCTTTCATCGAACTGTCCCTGTTCGATTTTCAGTTGCTCCCTCAGGTGTTCGGCCCTGGCCTCGGCTCGCAGCCGCTCCAGCGTTTCCCGGCGTTTGCGGGTCTTCAGCAGCAGTTGTGTCTTTTCGGCCCGAAGCCTGGCGAGCTCGGCGAGTCTCGCTTCCAACCGCTCGATCTGCCGCTCGTGGGCCTTCGAGCAGTTCACGAAGTCCCGGTGCCTCCGGATTCGCTCCTGGAAGTCCAGGGCGGACATCTCCGCGATCATCGCCCGCACGCTGGCCCGATGCACCAGGGCCTCCTGCCTGAGCTGTGCGATCCGGCGTGAGACGGCCAGCATCTCCGCCCGCTGGGACTTCTCCCGCTGGGTCGTGACGTTCAGAAGTCGCTGTAGTGGCCAGTGGAATCGCTTCACGTCTGCACCTCGCCGCCCTGAGAGGTCTCATCCGGCAGCAGGAAGTCCCACTTGTCCGTGATCTTCTGCATCCGACGGAGGGTTTCGGCCAGACAGCTCCGCTGCCCGAGGGGCTGGATCAGGAAATCCCGCACCTGGTCGATCAAGGAGACCGCCCTGTCGATCCGATGATTGCTGCCGGGCGCCAGCGCGCCGATGTTGATCAGGTCTTCGGCGCCCTGGTACGTGGCGTAGATCGTCCGGAGCTTCTGTGCCGCCGCCTGGTGGGCCTCGCTGGTCACGGCGGGCATCAGCCGGCTGACCGACTGGAGGATGTCCACCGCGGGGTAATGCCCCATCTCCGCCAGCTTGCGCGACAGGACCACGTGCCCGTCCAGCAGCGAACGGGCGGCGTCGGCGACGGGGTCGGTCAGGTCGTCGGCCTCGACCAGGATGGTGAACATGCCCGTGATGGAGCCTTGTTCGGCGCAGCCCAGCCGTTCGGTAAGCCTCGGAAGCAGGCTGAAGACGCTCGGGCAGTAGCCCTTGGTGGTCGGGGGCTCGCCGGCGGCCAGGCCGATCTCCCGCTGGGCCTGGGCAAAACGCGTCAGCGAGTCCATCATCAGCAGGACGTGTCTGCCCTTGTCCCGGAAGTACTCCGCGACGGTGATGGCAAGGAAGGCCACCTTGATGCGCTGGATCGGTGAGGTGTCGGACGTGGCCACCGTCACGACGGACCGCGCCAGGCCCTGCGGGCCGAGGGCCTCTTCCAGGAACTCCCGGACCTCCCTGCCCCGCTCGCCGACAAGCGCCAGGACGTTCACGTCGGCCTCGCTGGCACGGGCGATCTCGCCCAGCAGCAGGCTCTTGCCCACCCCGCTGCCGGCGAAGATTCCCAAGCGCTGCCCCTTGCCGCAGGTCAGCAGCCCGTCGAACGACCGCAGGCCGAACGACAGCGCCTCCGTGATCCGCTCGCGCCTCAGCGGCTCGATCGCCGCGCCGTCCAAAGCGCGGAACTCCTGCCCCGTCAGCGGGCCCTTGCCGTCGATCGGTCGCCCCAGGCCGTCCACCACCCGCCCCAGTATCGACTCGCCGAGCTGGATGTACCTCGGGGTGGGTCTCACCGTCACCGCGTCGTTCGGCGCGATGCCCTCGATCCCCTCCAGGGGAAACAGGACACGGTTGGTGTCGTGGAAGCCCACCACCTCTGCCGGCACGCGCCGCCCGTTGGCCAGATGTATCTCGCAGAGCTGCCCGATGCCGACCGGCGGGCCCTTCGATTCCACCGTGAGCCCCGCAACCCGGAGGACCGACCCCTTGCAGACGAGCGGCTTCATCCGCTGAAGCTTCCTGTGGTATTTCCCCAGGTCCACCAGCGTCATGGGTCGGTTACTCCGGCTGTTTCAGTACCTCGGCGATCTGGGCCAGTTGCGTTTCCACGCTCGTCTCCACGGTCCCTTCCGGCGTTTCGAGAAAGCACTCGCCGGGCACGACGTCGGCGTCGGCCACGAAGCGTATGCTCTGTGAGTCGCCGGAGAGCTCCTGAGCCGTCTTGCACCGGGCGTGGTCGTCCGGGTGCAGATGAACCGTCACGTCGCAGCGGGCCGGAAGCTGCTTCATCGCTTCGGCCACGATGGGATCGATCTCGTAGCGACCGGCCTGGATCTCCTGCACGAGAACCTTGCGGGCGATGTCCAGGGAGAGCCCCAGCAGTTGCTCCTCGGCCTTGACGAGCAGGTCCTCGTGGAGCCGTTGCAGCTTTCCGGCGGCGTCGTCGAGCGCCTTGCACGCCTGCTGTAGCCGCCGGCGCTCGATCTCGACTCGTTCGCGGGCGCTCTCGAGCTGCTCCTCGAGCCCCGCCGCCAGCGGTGCCTGCACGGCGGGCGCCGATCCTGCCGAGGCCGGCCCCGGTGCGGCCGCCCGGACCGCCACGGACTGCAAACGGCCGCGAAGTTGTACCGACACGTGCTCTGCCATCGTCGTCAATCGCCATCGAAAGTCAGGAAGTTGTTCGCCGCCAGCTCGCGGAGCGCCGCCAGCAGCTCGCCGCGAGCCTCGTCGATCTCCGTCTCGCTGGGCTGGGAAAGCAGCGAAGCTTCTTCTTCCAGCAGCGCGATCTGTCGCTGAGACATGTTGCCGCGGAGCTTCTGAAGCGTGGCCTCCTCCGCGTCGAACAGCGCCACCGCCAGTTTGCGCGAATCGATCGACCGCAGGGCGTCCTGGAGAGACCGGTCCGAGACAGAGGGGATGTCCTCCCACACGACCATCAGTTCCTGGACCCGCCGGCTGCTCTCTTCATCCGCCTCCGCGATGGCGTCCAGCAGCGCGCCTCTCAGGTCGCTGCCCAGGCCGCGAAGAAGAAGGGCCACCTTTCGCAACTGATCGTCCCTCCGCGCCTGCTGCTTGCCGGAGCCGGCGGCCCGCTTGTCCATGAGCCTCTGGCGGACCACCGTCGCGACGCGCATCCGGGCCTCCAGGGCCGGGCCCTCTTCGCTGGTCATGCCTCGGATCGCCTCCGCTCGGATCTCCTCGCTCAGCAGGGGCAGCAACTTGGCGCTGACCTTCGGGGGCAGCTCGGCCAGCACCAATCCCGCCACGTGGGCCGATTCGCCCTCCAGGGCCTCGGCGATGTCCGCCGGCTCGGCCGAGCGGATCGGCAGGAACGGGTCCCGCTGGTCGACCAGGTCCGAGATCCGTCCCATGATCTCGCGGGTCCTGTCCGACCCGAAAACGCCCTCCAGCATGGTTCGGACGAACTTCCCGCCGCGGTCGCTGCCCCCTTGGCCCAACTGCGTGAGGAACTCCCGAACGGGCTCGCGGCTGGCGTCCTTCCCCACCTCTCCGCTGGCCTGGAGATAAGCCAGTTCCGCCGCGATGCGGGTGACGATTTCCGGTTCGGCGGCCTTGAGCAGTTCGGCCGCCGTGGTCGGCTCGAGGCCCATCAGCAGCAGCGCGGCTTTTCGAATGTCCGCCGTGGCCACTTATCCCTCTCCCTTCTCGCTCTCAACCCAACTGAGGAAGAGCCGTTTGACCTCCTCGGGGTTGTTCTGCAAGGCCCTGGTGATCTGCGCTTTCAGTATTCGCGAGCCGCCCTCGCCCGCCGAGGCGGGCAGCAGCCCGCCGGCGGCCTCGCCCGCCTGGCCGGTCAGGGCCGCCAGGGGCGAGCCCTCGACGGCCGGGGCGCTCTTCCTGCTGCTGAACATCTTCAGCGTCAGCAGCGCGCCGAGCACCAGCAGCCCGAGCGAGGAACGCTTGGCGATCTCCAGGATGAAGTCCTTGGTGAACAGGCCCTCGTCCTCGGCGCCGAGGGCGGCGATCTGCGGGTCGTGGTAGAAGCTCGCCTCCTTCACCGTCAGGCTGTCGGTCCCCGTGGCGGCGCCGGCGCCGCCCGCGCCGCCGCCCGCGGCGGGAGGGGCATCCGGGACGTCCAGGCCCAGGGCCATCTTCACGATCCTCCAGACGTCCTCGACCTGCATGAGCTTCTCCCCGGCCGGAGCTTCCTCGCCCCCGGTGCCGGCCGGGCTGAGGTCCACGACGACCGCGACGGACTTCTTCGTGACCGCCCCGGCCAGCGTGACCGTCCGCTGGGTCTTCTCCGTCAGCTTGTACTCGGTCTCAATCGTCTCGTCGCTCGTCTCGCCGGCCTCGCCCCCTTTCTCCCGGGCGGGCTCGCTGGTGCGGCTGGTCTTGACCATCTCCTTGGACGGCATGCCCTTCTCCGGGCCGTACTGGGTCATCTGCGACTCGGTCGTGGTCGTGTCCATCTCGACGCTCACCTGTACGGTTGCCCGGTTGGGCCCGAGCACGAGCAGGAGCTGGCGTTCGGCCTTCCTGGCCAGGTACTCCTCCACCTGCCGCTTCTGCTCCAGGACGGAGGCCATCTTGGCGTTGATCCCGTCCTCGTCGGGCTCTCCGGAAAGGGGCGTGCCGTGGGTGTCCACGACGCGGACCTTGTCCGGCGCGAGGCCCTCGACGCCGCCGGAGACGAGATAGCGAATGGCCGCGACGTTGGCGCCGGAGAGCTGGTATCCGCCTTTGAGCCTCACGATCACGCTGGCGGTGGCGGCGTTGTCTCCCTTCCGGAACAACGGCGACTCGGGCTTGGCGACGTGCACCCGGGCCGAGACCACCGCGTCCAGCGTCTGGATGCTCTTGGCCAGCTCGCCCTCGATCGCACGCTTGTAGTTGACGCGTTCGATAAACGGGGGCTTGCCGAAGTCCTGCTCATCGAGGATCCGATACCCGCGGTTGTCGCCGACGGCGAGCCCGGCCGACGCCATCGTCAGTCGGAGTGAATAGACTTTTTCCTCCGGCACATAGATGGCCGTGCCGCCCTGCTTCAGCTCGTAGGCGACTCCCGCGTCGCGGACCTTCTCGACGACTCCCGCGGCCTCCTCGGGCGACAGGCCGCTGTACAGCAGCGCCAGGCTGGGCTTGCGGGCCCAGTTCACCAGCAGCGCCGCGCCGCCCAGACACCCCAGGACGATCACCAGCAGCATCAGGCGTTGAATCAGACTCGCCCGGCGCCAGACCTCGCCGATGTTCTCAAGTGCCACTTTCGATTCCCTTCACTACACCTGCATGTTCATCGTCTGCTTGTAGGCCTCGATGACCTTGTTGCGGACGCTCATGAGCATCTTGAAGCTCAGATCGGCCTTCGCCACGGCGTTCACCACGGGCACGACGTCCTGCGTCTTGCCGGAGATCAGGTCGCGGATGGCCGCGTCGGAGGTGTGCTGCTTGGCGTCCACTTCGCCGAGGTAGGCCTTCAGCATCTCGCCGAAGTCCGCCTTCCCCGCCGGCGCCTGCTGCCGCGGGGGGGCGAAGGCGCCGCTGAGCGCCATCCCGGGACGAATTGGGCCTGTTGGACTGATTCCTGCCATGAGTCTTCCTCTTGCTATCGCAGAAGCTCCAGGGTCGCGGTGACCATGTCCTGGTAGCGTTTCAGGATCGCCGCGTTGGCCTGATAGGCCCGGCTGGCAACCACCATGTCTATCAGTTCCACCGGGAGATCCACGTTGGGCATCCGGACCAGGCCGGCGTCGTCCGCGTCGGGGTTGCCAGGGTCGTGGACGATCTTGAAGGCGGTGCTCGTGTCCGGGACGATCCTGGGGACGGTCCGCCCCCGCGTCGTCTCCAGCACCACGTGCTTGCGCCGGTACGGCTCGCCCGTTGGCGTGCGAGAGGTCCGCGCGTTGGCGATGTTCTCCGCGATCACCTTCATTCGCGTCGATTCGAGGCGCAGCCCCGAGATCGCGATGTCAATCGGTGTGGCGACTCCTGAGACACCCATCGCTCATGCTCCTTGAGCTCATATCCGGTCGCGCATCGCCAGCTCCATCCGGTCGTAGACCTTGGCCAGCGCGCGCAGGTAGACCCGGGCCTTCGTGGAGTTCCTTATCATCGCGCCGATCTCGGCATCGAGGTCGACGTCGTTGCCCCGCTCGTTGATGGGCCCCAGCCGCGGCTGGTAGACCTCTTCGGCGAGCTCGGAATTCCGGGCTCCCTCGAGGGCCTTGGCCAGCAGCTTTTCAAAGCGCACGTCGGACCGCCGGAAGCCCGGACGGGTCATATTGGCGATGTTGTTGCTGATGACGCGCGAGTGAAGGCCGACCGCCTTGAGTCCCGCGGCGATGTGGTCGCCTATGTCGATTCCACCAGCCATCGTACTTCTCCTGTGGGCTCGAGTTTCCCATCCCGCCGGTACCTGCGGAGCTTCTCGCGGAGGGTGCGATCCGTAATCCCCAGCAGCCGGGCCGCCTTGACCTGATGCGACTTCGTCCGGCGGAGGGCCTCGAATATCGCCCGCCGCTCCAGCTCCTGGAGGCTCAGGCTCGAGGAATCCCTCATCGCTCGTTCGCCCACGCCGAGGCGCTGCTGCTCCGCCAGCGAAAGCGTCGCCCCGGCGCCCAGGATCAACGCCGTCCGGACCACGTTGCGGAGCTCCCGCACGTTGCCCGGCCAGGAATACTGCGAAAAGGCTCCCAGCATGTTCGCATCCAACCGCTCGATCCGCCGGCGGACCTCCCGGGCGTAGAGGTTCACAAAGTGCCAGACCAGCGCTTGGATGTCCTCGGCTCGCCGCCGAAGCGGCGGAACGGTCAGACAGGTCCCGCTGATTCGATAGTACAGGTCCTCGCGGAACCGCCTCTGCCGCACGGCCGAGGCCAGGTCGCGGTTCGACGTGCAGATCACCCGCACGTTTACCCGAACCAGATCGCTGCCGCCGACACGCTCGAAGTCCTGCTGCTCCAGGACACGAAGCAGCTTGGCCTGAAGCCGCGGCGTGGTCTCGGAGACCTCGTCCAGCAGCAGCGTGCCGCCGTGGGCACGCTCGAACCGGCCCTTGCGCTGAGAATACGCGCCGGTGAACGCGCCGCGCTCGTGCCCGAACAGCTCGCTCTCCAAAAGCGATTCGCTCAGCGCCGCGCAGTTCACCCGTACATACGGGCCGCGCGCGCGCCTGGAATTGACGTGCAAGTAGTAGGAAATCAACTCCTTTCCCGTGCCGCTCTCGCCCGTGACCAAGACCGGCATCGACGTCGGCGCGACCTTCCGGGCCACGCTCATCACCTTAAGAAGCTCGGGGCTTCGGCCGACGATCTGGTAAAGGCAGCGACCGCCCTCTTCCGCCGCCGCGGCCAGCGGAACGTCGTGGTTCGGAAGCAGCGATTCAAACAGCGTCGCCAGTGTCCCCGCGGAGACGGGCTTGACGAGGAAGTCCTCGCACCCGGCGCGGACGGCTCGCACGGCCTGCCTCACCGACCCGCCGGAGCCGAGCATGACCACGGGCAGCTCCGGCATCTCCGCCTTGACGGCCCAGAGAAACTCCAGGGCCTCGTCGTCCAGCCCGGCGTCGCCCAGAACCATGTCCCAGCCACCGAAAGCGACCTTCTCCATGGCCGATTTCCATTCGCCCACGACCGTGGGGCGAATGCCCCGGCGAGCCAGCACCTCCAGCGCCACCCGTGTTGTCCGGGAGTCGGTGTTTGCCAGCAGAACGTTCTGGTATATCTTCTCAGCCATTCCATCTGTTCCCGACGGGTGCCGGCACCACCGACGGGCGTCGCGTGCGGCCTTACGGCCCGGCTCGACGCCGCCGCATGCCTGCCGCCGCCGGTTGGGTCGCCGCCGGCCGCGTCGCCGCCGGCTGCGTCGTCGCCGGTTGGGTCGTTGCCGGTTGGGTCGTCGCCGGCCGCGTCGCCGCCGGCTGAGTCGCCGCGGGCTGCGTCGTCGCAAGCGACTGCCGTTCGCGACCGATCGGCTCAATGGTCTTCAGCATCTCCATCGGCCTGTTCACGCGATTCCACTGGATGAGCTTCTGCTCGGTCGCCGCCGCTTGGGCCCAGAGCGTCTTGGGGCACTCGCCCAGGACGCGCTGGTAGAGCTGTTCCGCCGCGGCGGGGTCGGTGTGCCTGCGGCAGCCGGCCATCTGGTACAGCGACCAGCCTCGCGTGTCTTCGTCGGAGGCGCCCTTCAGGGCCCGTTCGTACAGCGCGAAGGCCGCGCCGAAGTACCCGTTGCGGTACAGCTCGTCCGCCAGCTCGACCGGACGGCTTAAGCTGGCTGCCGGGAGGGCCTTCAACTGCTCCATGACCTCCCTTGGCAGCATTCGGCCGGTGGAGGCGTCCCGGGTCGCCGCGGTCCAGGGACCCGTACCGGTCTGTCCCGCCGGCCGGGTCGTCGCCGCGGGCCGGCTCGTCGAGCCCGGAATGCTCAAGACCGCCATCGGCGCCCTGCCGCGGCGCCGAGGAGAAACGCTTATGGACTTCAGCTCTCGTATCATCCGTTGAAGCTCGGCCGACGTCGCGCCTTCCGGCGGGGTGCGGCTCTCCATTCGCAGGCGCCGCAGGTTCGCCTTCAGGTCAGTCGGGTCGGGCTTCGTCGCCGGCCGGGTCGTTGGACGCCTCGTCACAGGCTGTGTTGTGCTCGCCGCTGCGCGCGGCGCGGCGGTCGCGGCCGCCACGGCCGCCAGGCACAGACCAACGTGTCTGCCCACAAGCGGGTTCATTTGCTGCCTCCCCCGGTCCCGGCCTGGGCGGGCGGAGAGCCTCCGAGCAACGCCAGCGCCTGGACCGCCTTCTTGTACTCCTTGCACTGCAGGTAAGCGTGGCCGAGCATCTCCAGCGCCCGGCGCCGAATGTCCTCGGGGCACTTGCCCCGCAGCACCTCACGGGCGAAGACGATCGCCTGCTGGGGCTCGTCCATCTCCATACAGATCGAGCCGAGCTCCAGTGACACCGCGTGTGCGGCCGGGCCCGCGGGAAGGCGACCCAGCGCCTCGGACATGCACTGCCGGGCGCCCTGAAGGTCGCCGGCGTCCCGCAGGCATCTGCCCCGCTCGACGTCAATCAGCGCCTTGAACCTCCCCTCCGATATCGACGGGCCAACCTTGCGGAGAAACGCGCGGGCCCGATCGGGCAGGCCCATCGACCGATACAACTGCGAGACAGCGATCGCGTGGCGGCACCTCTGCTCCCCGGTGAGCTGCTCCTCTTCGATGCGGCCAATCGTCGCCATGGCTTCGACGAAATCTCCCATCTCCGCGTGGACTTTCGCCAGCGTGAGGACGGTCTCGACGTATTCGTTTCGCAGCGGCTTGGCCGCCAGCACGCGGCGGAGGGCCTCGGCCGCTACACTGCGATTCCCCTGGGCCAGCTCGGACCGCCCGAGAAGCAGATACGCTCTCACCAGGTGCTCCCTGGAGGCGCTGCGGGCAAGGGCGATGTGTCGGCTGAGCCACTTCGACGCCTCCTTGTACTGCCCCCGGCGGTAGTAGCAGTCCCCGGCCTCGAGGGCCGCCTCTGCCCGCGATTCCGCAGAGGCGTTGAGGTCGTGGGCCTTCATGAGGGCCTCCGTCGCCATCTTGAGGTACCTGTCCCGGTCGGCAGGGCCTTTCTCGCTCTCCGCCGCCCGCATGCTGACCAGGCCGAGCGAGAGATACACCCGGTCCGTTCGCGGGTAGCGCGGGTACAGGTCCAGCACGTCCTGGAGGTCCACCCTGGCCCCGGCGTAGTCGCGCAGGCTCATCCGCAGCTCAGCCGAGTGCATCAGCGCCCTCGGGGCCAGTTCCTCTTCCTGCTGGTACTGCCGGCCGATCAACTGATACTGCCTGATCGCCCCCACCGTATCCCCGGCAAGCTCGTACAGCGCCGCCCGGGCGAACTGGCCCTCAGGCGTCCGCTCGTCGTCGGAAGATCGCAGCGCGAATCGCCGCCAGGCGGACAGCGCCTCGGCGCTGAGCAGCTCCCTTTGCTCCAGGAGCGTCGTGATCGACTCCGCGTCGTGCACGATGATCTTGTCCCAGGTGAAACGGCTCAGCAGCCCCGCCATGCCGCAGGCCAACTCGCACGCCCGCATCTCGCTGACCTCGCGGAGCGTGAAGCTGACGCTCCTGCGCCGCACGGGGAGGGCAACGGCCTTCCATTCAACGTCCTTGCCGATCTTCGCGGCGAACTGGTGCAGCACGTCCTCCAGGGCGGCCTTCGAGCTGCTCAGCGTCCATGCCCGCGTGGTCCTGGCGATTCGCACGTTCGGGGTCGGCTTCGAGCCGCTCGAGCCGCTCGCCCCGGCTTCAAGCAGCCGACGGATCCCCGCCTCGCCCCGGCCGGCGAATACATCCGATGTCCTCAGCCGCGACCAGGGCACGAGCTGATCGGCAGTATGAAAGGAGGCGACCTTCTCCGTCAGCGCGCGCGCGATGAGGTAGTCGCAGTCGGCCTCCAGGGCCAGCGACTCCTCGATCGCCTTCAAGTCGGCCAGGGCCCGATACGCCAGGACCCTGGCCTGGAGATGCTGTCCCGCGGTTTCATCCATGCGGGCCAGATCGGCGCTGGAGACCGCGCGGATGATGGGCGAGTCGCTGTGCGTGAGCCTCTCCAGGATCGGCCGGGCTTGCCTGCCGCGCCCCAGATACCACATGATTCGCGCGATCCGATACCGGAAGAAATCCGCGCAAAGCGCCTGGGTGGGAACCCAGCGGCTGGCCAGCAGGAGCCGCCGGTACTGATCCAGGGCCTGGTCGTAGTCCTTCTTGCCGAACGCGGCCTCCGCGGCCGCCCACGATGCAGTCCCCGCCGCCGCTTCCGCCGCCTCGGGGGGCTTGTTGGCATCCTGGGGCGTGCTTGGAGCCTCTTGCTGCGTGCGCTTCTGGTCGTCAACCGCCTTGACGGCGGTCATGGCCGCCTCCACCGAGCTCGGCCCGCTCGACCGGCTCGAGATCGCATAGATCAGGACGCCGCCGATGACGGCCAGCAGAAACGCGTTGACCACCACGACGATCTCGGTGAATCTGTGGCGGCCGGTGCCGGGCGGCCTGTCTTTAGCCGCGCCCGCTTTCTGCGGCCGGCCCCCGCCCGTGGACGCTCCGTCCTGCTCCCCCGCGGTCTCTTTGGCGCCTTGCTGCGACCCGTCGGCCGCCTCCTGCGGCACCTTCTCGCCCTGCCGGTTGATGATGTCCTGGAGAGAGACATCCTCGTCCCCCGGGACAGGGCCGTCAGAGGGCTCGGCGGGCTGGTCCGCGGCGGAGTCGCCGGCGACGTCCTTTCGGAGCTTGGCCCGCAGCTCGGCGCGCCGCTTTTCGAGGGCATCCTCGACGACTTCAATCCCTGGCGGATCGGCGGAAGAGTCCGGCGCCTCCTGGGGATCAGCCCCCTCGGCCGCCGGGCCGTCCTGCTCCTTGGCGCCCTCCTCGGGACCGCGCTTCGCCGCGCCCCCCGCCCGCCGAAGCGCACGGGCACGATTGATGCGCTCCTGAAGCGTCAGCCCCTCCTCGGGGGCCTGCCCCGCGGCGTCGCTGGGTTCTGTGCCTTCGTCCTTGGCCATCTCGGATCCGATCCGTCGTATCCGTCCGCCGCTTCGCGCGGTTTCCTCTTGCGGTCGGGCTGCTCCGGCGACACGCGGGAAGCGGGCCGACCGTCGGCGCACTGCACGACGCACTCCAGCGGTGCAACGGACGTGCCAGGGACCCCTCAGCCGCCCGGTTGCCGAACGTCTGCGCCGCCGGCCGGCTTGCTCCTCCCGGGCGGCACGGGCTGGGGGCGCGCCCGGCCGAACGGGAGGAGATCATTCATAAGGCGTTATTTGAAAGGCGCATAAGACAGCATCTTGCCGGCGAGGCGGGCGCAGCGCCCACCGCAATCCGGCCCATTCGACAAACGGGGGAGGCCGGCGGCGGCGAACGATTCCGCAGAGCGAGCGTCAGGTTTTTAGCCGGGGGGCGCCAGATTTCCGAACACTGCGGCGCCGGGCTTCATGCCGTGGTTGGCGCCAGGACTTCCGGTGGCCCGGCGGCACCCGAGGGGGCCTTGCGGACACTGCGGGAGTTGGGCGCGTGAATCTCGTACCGCTTCAGCTTGGCGTGCAGCGTCGCCCGGGTGATGCCCAGAAGGTTCGCCGCCCGGGTCCGCTGCCAGCCGGTCTCCTTCAGCGCTCGAAGAATGAACTCCCGCTCGGCCGTCTCAAGAGAAAAATCCTTCTCCTCCTTGGGCTTATCCGCGGGCGAAGGAGCGGCCGCAGCCCGTTCGGTATCGGCCAGGATGAGGCTCGCAGGGGTGATTCGCTCGGATCGTTCCAGGATCAGTGCCCGATCGATCACGTTGCGCAGCTCGCGGACGTTCCCCGGCCAGTCATGGTTCAGCAGCATTTGCCCGGCGGCCGGGGTAAGTCCCTTTACCTGGCTGCGCGAGCGGATTGCCGAGGTCTCGATGAAATACTCCGCCAGCAGGCCGATGTCGCCGTGGCGGTTCTCCGATCGCAGCGGAGGCAGTGTGATGGGGAAGACGGCCAGGCGGTAATACAGGTCCTTTCGGAACCTGCCGGCCTCCACCTCGGCCAGCAGTTGTCGGTTGCTGGATGCGACGATCGTCGCGTTGCACGTCAAGTCCCTGGTATCGCCGACTTTGCGAAACGTCCGGTCCTGGAGGACGCGGAGGAGCTTCGCCTGGAGGTCCAGCGGCATCTCGCTGATCTCATCAAGGAAGATCGTGCCGGAGCCGGCCAGCTCGAACAGGCCCGTCTTGTCCCGATCAGACCCCGTGAACGCGCCCTTGACGTGGCCGAACAGCTCGCTTTCCAGCAGGCTGGCGGTCAGGGCGGCGCAGTTGACGGCCACGAACTTCTCCTGCTCGCCGCATCGCCAGGCATGAACCGCCTTGGCCGCGAGCTCCTTGCCGGTCCCGGTTTCGCCCATCAGCAGGATCGGATTGCAGCAGCTTTCGGAGACCAGCCGGATCGTCTCGAGGGCCCTGACCATGCCGGGGCTCCGCCCGGCGATCGGCACGCCGCGGGGGCATTCCTGGCAGAAGAACCGCTCCCGGCCGTCAGCCGCCTGGGAGATCTCCTGCCGGACGTCCTCGAGGAGGCGCCGCAGCGAGTCCTGCCCCAGTGGACCGTGGACGTAATCTCGAGCCCCCGCGCGTACGGCCTCAACGGCGGCCTCGACGGTGGCCCGCCGCGCGACCACGACCACACGGGCCTCTGGAGCCACCGAGCGCATCTCTCGCACAAAGCTCAGGGCCTCCGGGGCAGCAACATCCTCAAGAACGATTACGAGCTCGGCGCCGTCTCGCCGGGCCTCTCGCAGTGCGGCGGGGATCGTCTCGGCGACTCGCACGCTTTCCACACGGTCCAGCAGGGCGCGACGAAGCGCCGAATGCTCCGCGCGCAGCTCACCTACCAGGAGCACTGTCCGCAAGGCATCCTGCCTGCCGCCGTCGGTACTAACTGCCATCCTACACTCCGGACTCCGTTCCGAGCGTCCTGACCATTGGCGCGCCAGTATAGAGACTGTCGGCGTAATCCCCGCGATTTCTGCAGGTTCTTTCTCAAAGCGCGGACAGGCCCGCTGCTTACCCACTGCTCGCCGTTCGCCACGCCTGCCCATCGCGCCGGCAGATCCCCGGCCGGCGACGCTCCGCCGGGTCCGCGGCACGTCGGCGGGCGGACGTCTCCAAACGCGGCCAGAACCCCCCATCCGGGCTGTCAGCGCCCGGACTCCCGTTGCCGGCGTCAAGCGGAGCTTCTCTCCGGCACCCGGAAGATCCTTCCGTCCCGGCGGTCCGTCGTCGGCGCGCCACGCCGGGGGCCGCTGATGAGACTGCTGCCTCTTAGCCTTTTGTTCTCAATGGCTTAGCGTATCTGATCGACCCGATTGCCGGGATTGGCACGCGGTTTGCGGTGCCTGCGAGGAAGCGGCGCAAGGATTCCGCCATGACCAACGTGCAGTTAAGCCTGACGAATCTCCTGCTTCCCGCCGGTCCGGCGGGGGGCCAAGAGCACACCCCAACGAAGGGCCGGCCCGGCGAAGCCGACCAGCCCGCCCGCTCGCCGGAACGCTCCGGGCCGCCAGTCGGCGCCGCCCGCGGCGATCGCCTCAAGCAGGCCTCGACGGCGCGAGAAGAGGCCCGCAGCGCGGGCCATCGCGAGACGGGCAGAGGACCTGTCCGCCGCGACGCGGGCGGCCGCCGGGCCGATCGAAAATCGCATCCGCGCGCCGCCAAGGGCACGAACGCCAAGCCGGCCCGGCGGAGGCCGACGAAACCGCATCTCAATCCAACTGTATCGGTGAATGTCCTCGCTCACCTCGCCCAAAGCGACCAAGGGCAGGAAGGGAGAATCTCTTTCGAGGCCATCGTCGAAGGCCTGGTCAACGAGATCGCTCAAGCCGCAGCACACGGGACCACAAAGCCGCACGCACGGCTCGTCAAGCAGGACGCCGCCGCGACGATCAAGGTCGCTGGCGCGAGCCTGTCTGATTCGCTGACCGGTTTGAAGGCCGCCGTCGTCCGACAGGTTGTCCCGCCGAAGGCCTCGTACGCCAAGGCCGACAGCCCGACAGGGACGTCTTCGGCGGCGACAGCGCAGGCGGCTGCAAAGGTCACGGCCGCGGCCGCCGTGCAGGCGGCCGAGCCTACCGAAGAAGCCGCCAAGCCGGAGCATCCGGCGGCCTCGACCGCGCGAACGCCCACGGGCCCGTCCTCGCAGCCGATCCCTTCGCCGCCAACCGGCACCGGGCAGCAGAAAGCAGACCAGCCGACGTCCCCGGCGACGGCCGCCGGGGCTGCGCCGGCGACCCGCGAAGTGGCGAAGGCCGCGTCGGTCGTGCCCGCGGCGGCCGATCTGCCCACGGAAGAGGCCTCGGCAGCGGGAAAGGACGTCGTTTCGAGCGAAGCGCCGGCCCACTCGGCGAGCCAGTCGGGGGTCCGGGCGCACCCGGCTTCAGAGAACGTCGCGCCCAGGCCCCGGGCGACGGCGCCCGATCCGGCCGGGGAGGAGCCGAAAGCGATCCCTCAGCCGTCAGCTTCGGCCGGGGCGGCGCCGATCACACCGGTGGCGGCGGCTCCTTCCGGCGAGGCCGGCTCCGTTGTCGGGAGGCAGGCGGAGGCCTTTCAGGCCCTGCAAGGCGAAGGTCTGGAGGTCCAAAGCGCCGAGCTGATCCGCCCGGAGCAGGCAACGACCATCCGGGCGGGCGTGGAGGCCCTGTATGGCCCGGACGAGATGCGCAACCAGACGCCGGCGGCAGACCAGATCGTGGAGACCGTTCGCCTGCGGGGCGTGCGGACGGGCGAGCAGATCATCGTCCGGCTCGATCCGCCGCAGTTGGGGCGAGTCCGCCTGACCCTGCACGCCGACGGCCAGGAGCTCCGGGGCCTGCTGGAGGTGGACAATCCCAGAACGCTGACGGAGTTGCAGCGCGAGGCGCCGGCCCTTGCCGACCGCCTGGCCGAGGGAGGCGTGGAGCTGAGGCGGCTGGACGTCCAGTTGAGCGACCAGGGCAGGAGCGACTCGACGAACTCGGCGCCGCAGCAGGGCGCCGGCGGCGGAGAGGGCCCGCCGCAGCGCGACGCCGCGGAGCGCGGGAACGGCGACCAGCCAGGCCCAGCCGTCCTCGGCGCCGGCGACCTGGAGCCGGAAGAGCTCCCCGACCAGCAGATCGCCGACCAATCCATCAACATCTGGATGTAGGAGAACGAACATGGACGTCTCGGGCACGACACCCACTGCCGGCGAGATTCGAACGGACTTCATGAACCTCCTGGTCGTCCAGTTGCGAAACCAGAACCCGATGGAGCCGCTGGACAACAACGAGATGGCCTCCCAACTGGCGCAGCTCTCGAGCCTCGAGCAGTTGGAGAACATGAACCGCACCTTCCGGGAGGTGCTGGCCGGCCAGGAACGCCTCCAGGCAATGGCGCTGATCGGCAAGGAGATCGAGTTCCTCCCCGAGGGCGCGGACGAGACGCTTGCCGGCCGGGTGGACGAAGTGAACGTCTACGACGCGGGCGTCCGGCTTACGGTCGGGGGGCACGTGATCGACCTTGATGCGGTTCAGTCCATTCGGGACTGATCGGGCTTCCTTCAGCAACGGACTTGCACGACAGAGACGCTAGAGAGGATTGAAAGATGGCAGACGCAATGCTCGCGGCCGTGTCCGGCATGAAGGCCCATCAGAGTATGATCGACGTGGCGGGCAACAACCTGGCCAACGTCAACACGTCGGCCTTCAAGTCCAGCCGGGTGAGGTTTTCCGACCTTCTGAGCGAGACGTTGAAGGACGCAGCGCAGCCAAGCACTACCGTCGGCGGCATGAACCCCCAGCAGATCGGCAACGGGACGCAGTTGGCCAGCGTGGACAGGGACATGACGCAGGGCAGCCTGATGACGACGGGGCAGCCGCTGGACATGGCCATCGAGGGCGACGGGTACTTCGTCCTGAGCGACGGGGAGGGCGACATATTCACCCGGGTGGGCGCGATGGCGGTGGACTCGAAGTTCTACCTGGTCGACCCGGCCACGGGCTACCGGGTGCAGCGGATCGGCTCGGAGGGCCTGGAGGACAACTTCCAGGACCACGGCAACAACTCGATTCGCATCCCCTACGACCAGGCCCTTCCGGCCAAGCCGACCGAGCTCATCACGTTCACCGGGAACCTGAGCGCGGACGAGATCGATCCCACGACGAACCGGCTGCGGGCGGGCACGGGCTACACGATCGCCACGGGTGCGGGCGCTTCGCGGGACACGCTCCTGACGGACATCGTGCAGGGCGGCGACACGCTGATGGACGGAGACGCCATCCTCCTCAACGGCACGCGCCGCGACGGCAGCACGGTGACGGACGTGCAGTTCGACGTCTTCACCGGCGGCGTCTCCAACAGCGTCGAGGACCTCCTGGACTTCATCAACGCGACGTACGCCAACCCGGCCGACCCGACGGATTTGTGGTCGGTGGCCTCCATCTCCAACGGCGAGGTTTTCCTGACGGACGTTGAGAGCGGCTACAGCCAGACCGACCTGGACCTTTCCATGGAAGGCACCTCCGTCGGTGCGCTGGAGTTCCCGAAGTACTTCCGGATGGACGAGGCCGGCGGCCAGGCCGCGCGGCAAGCCAACATCGAGATCTACGATTCCCAGGGCATTGCACACTCCTTCGCGGCCTCGTTCGTCAAGACGACCGATGTCAACAAGTGGGAACTCGTGCTGCTGTCGATCACGGGGGACGTGGACGTGATCAAGCGGCGGGTCCCGGGGATCAACTTCCTCGCCGACGGGTCGTACGGCGCCCTGGACGACCCGACGAGCGGCTACTTCGGGATGAGGTTCGCCCACGACCCGACGGCGACGGTGAACGTGGCAACGAAGCTGGGCTCGCTGGGCGAGCTGGACGGGCTCAGCCAGGTCGGCGGGGCGTCGACGGCCGTGCCGAGCGAGCAGAACGGGTGCGCGGCCGGGTGGCTGTCGAGCATCTCGGTCTCGCTGGACGGGGTGCTGGTGGGCCTCTTCAGCAACGGCGAACGCAGGCCCCTCGCGGCGCTGAAGCTGGCGACGTTCCAGAACCCCGCCGCGCTGATGGCGTTGGGGGGGAACTACTACGAGCCGTCGTCCAACTCCGGCGACCCGGTGCTGGTCCGTGCCCTCACGGGCGGGGCCGGGTCGGTTCACGGCGGGTCGCTGGAGAAATCCAACGTGGACGTGGCCAACGAGTTCATCAGCCTGATCCAGGCGCAGAACGGCTTCCAGGCCAACGCCCGGACCATCAAGGTGAGCGACGAGATGCTCCGGGAGCTGACGGGCCTGATTCGATAACCCCACCGGAGAAGACCCATGAACGGCTACCACGTGCTGCTTGAGGCGAGCTTCTTCGGCGCAAAGGCGCTGAACCCGCTGGAGAAGTTCGAGGCGGCCCGGGGCTGGACCTCGGCCTCCAGCGGAACCTGGCTGGGGACGCTCCTTCTCCTGGCGGTGCTTCTCGTGGCCGTCGCGACCCTGGGCGTGATGCTCTATCGAAGATGGCGACTGGAGAGACACCAGAAGCAGGTGTTCAACCGCAGGTGCGAACAGGCCGGGCTTGCCAAACGGGAGCGGTACGTGATGAGGGCCATCGCCAAGGCCGTGAGACTGCGGCGCCCCGAGGTGCTCTTCTCCGCGGGCGAAGTCTTCGAAGGAGGGGTAGCGAAACTCAACCGCAGCCCGCGGATCAAGTCCATGAGCCAGGAGAGAAGACGGGACATCAACAGCCTGATCGACTCGCTCCGGTTGAAGCTGGATTTCCAGAAGCCCCTGGAGTGGCTGGGGAGCGAAGACGTCCGGCCCGGGGAAGACACCGAGGACATTGCCAGTGGCGAGAAGTTAACGGTTGCCCGCGGCGAGGGGCAGGCCCCCTTCGACGTCCGCGTCACCGAAGTCGCCCCGGACGAGCTGATCGTGCAGGCCGACGTTCCGCTCGACTGCGAGCCGGGCGAGACCTGGCGGGCGCGCTACTCGAAGGCAGGCATGCTCCTGGAGTTCGACGCCTCGATCCTGGAGGCCCGCCAGGGAAGGATTCGCCTGGCCCGTTCCGGCGAGCCGCGGTTCATCAACCGTCGGGGGTTCGCGCGGGCGGCGACGAGCAAGCCGGTCCAACTGATGAAGCTTCCCTTCGAGCCGTCGGATACGGAGGCGGCGCCGAAGACGTTCGTCTCGGGAGAGCTTACCGAGATCGCCGGCACGGGTCTGCGGCTGAAGGCCCCGCTGGACATCCGCCGCGGCGAGCGGGTGCTGCTGAGGTTGGAGTTCGCCGACGATGACATCGTGGAGGCGGTGGGCAAGGTCGGCCGGGCCGTCAAGGCCGAGGGCGCGGATTGCGTCCTGGTGGTCGAGCTGCTGGGACTGACCGACGAGGAGATCGCCAAGCTGACGCGCGAGACAAACGCAGCGGCCCGGGAGAACGCCCGGCGGCAGGAAACGAAGCCCGAGCCGCCGCAGTGGCGCGATTCGACGAATGCCGTTGAGCAGCAGGCCCGGCAGGAAGGCTGACCATGTCAGATGCCATCGACGCCGTTTCGAGCAGCCTGGAAGCCCTGAACGAGCAGTATCGCTCGATCACGGACAACCTGGCCAACGCGAACACGCCGGGTTTCAAGCGCGTGCGGATCTCGTTCGCGCAGACTCTGGCGGAGGCGCTGGCCGGGTCGGCGGGCTCGCAGGAGCCGGCTGCGGGCACGGGGCAGGTCCTGGCCAACAGCGCGATCGATTTCTCCCAGGGCACCCTGACGCAAACGGGCAGGGCGCTGGACCTGGCGCTGGGAAGCGCGGGCTTCTTCACGTTGAAGACGGTTGACGGGGAGCTGTACACGCGGTGCGGGAAGTTCCACGTCAACGACCAGAGGCAACTGGTCGACGCCGCGGGGAGGATCGTCGGCGGCCCCGGGGGCGCGCCCATCGTCGTGCCTCCCACGGCCAGCACCATGGACATCCGGGTAACCCGAGAGGGCGACGTCCGCGCCGGCGGCAGGAGCATCGGCCGGCTGGAAATCGTCGACTTCGCCGACCGCTCGAAGCTGGCGCCGAAGGGCAGCGACTGCTTCGAAGCGCTGGCAGGGGCCGGCAGAAGCGACGCCGAGGCCCCGGCGGTGCGCCAGGGATACCTGGAAAGCTCCAACGTCTCGGTCGTGGAGGAACTCGTCGGGCTCATCATGGTAACGAGACTCTACGAGGCGAACATCAAGAGCATCAGCGTCCAGGACGAGCAGATGAAGAACCTCCTCGAGGTCGCGATGTCCTGATCCGACAGGGAGCCAAGCATGTTACGAGCGTTTTCGACGGCGGCGACGGGCATGACGGCCCAGCAGATGATCGTGGACGTCATCGCCAACAACCTGGCCAACATCAACACGTCCGGCTTCAAGCGCAGCCAGGTGGACTTCCAGGACCTGATGTACCTGAAGCTCGCCCAGGCCGGCGGGGAGACCGCCTCCGGCGTGCTGACCCCCACCGGCCTGGAGATCGGCGCCGGCGTGCGGATGGCCGCCACCACGAAGGTCTTCACGCCCGGGGAGCTGGAGAACACCGGGCGCAACCTGGACATCGCCATCTCCGGCGACGGGTTCTTCGAGGTCACCATGCCGGACGGCTCGACCCTCTATACGCGGGACGGCTCGATCAAGCTCGACGCCAACGGCCTGCTCGTGACGGCCAACGGCTACACGATCGGCGGCGGGCTGACCATTCCCGCGGCGTCCGTCCGCGTCAGTATCGGCGACGACGGCACGATAACCTCCTTCGATTCCCAAGGCGTGCCCACGAACGTCGGGACGCTTGCACTTGCGAGGTTCGTCAACCCCTCCGGCCTGAGCAGCGAGGGGGACAACCTGCTTTCCGAGACGCCCGCCAGCGGCACGCCCGTTTCCGGCACGCCGGGAGACAAAGGCTTCGGGACCCTCCAGCAGGGCTTCCTGGAGAAGTCGAACGTGCAGATGGTGACCGAGCTGGTCAACCTGATCAAGGCCCAGCGGGCCTACGAGATCAACTCCCGCGCGATCCGTGCGGGCGACGAGATGCTCAGCACCGCCAACCGCCTGATCAGTTAAGGAGCCATCGTGAGAGCAACGGCAATCGTCCTCATCGCGTCTCTTTCGGGCCTCGTCGCGGCGCCCGCCGCCGCCCAAGACGGCGCCTTGCGGATCTACCTGCCCCGGACCGTGAGGGTCAACGGCGAGGACCTCCAGCTCGGCAGGATCGGCGTCATCCTCTGCGCCGACGGGAAGCTGGAGGCCAGGGCCCGCGCCACGCCCCTGGGACGCGCCCCCTGGCCGGGCGAAGAGATCGCCATCGACCGCAGGACCATCTTCTCCTGCCTGGCCGGGCGCGGCATCGGAAAGGACCGCGTCCGGATCGCCGGAGCCCAGCAGGTCACCGTCGCCCGGGATGAGAAGACCATTTCCGCCGACAAGCTCCTGGCCGTCGCGGAGGAGTTCCTCCAGCAGCAGCGACCCGCCGGGGAGAAGGATTGCATCTATCAGGTGGTGCGCGAGCCGGAGGAACTGACCGTCCCGGGCAGCCGCGACCTGGATTACTCCTGTCGACTGGGCCAGCGCGCCCCCGGCGGCCAGGTCAAGGTCGTCGTGACCGTCAGCCGCAACGGCAAGCAACTGGGATTCCGCGAGATGCTCTACAGGCGGATGTACGCCGTTCGCAGGGCGGTGGCGGCCAAGGCCATCCCGGCCGGAACCACGCTGACGAAGGAGAACGTCGAGGTCCGGAAGTCGTACGACAAGGGGCCCGCCCGGGCGGACTGGAAGGCGCCGTACGGCCTGCTGGCCAGGCGAAGGCTGCTGCCGGGCACGGTGATCCGCCCGTCGATGACGGCCCAGAAGAAGCCGGACCTGTTGATCCGCCGCAACCAGATGGTCCGGCTGCGGGTGCGGGGAGCGGGCTTCCTGATAACGGGTCTGGGGCAGGCGCTCCAGGAGGGCCGGCCCGGCGAGTACATCAAGGTGCGCAACGTGGACTCCAAACGGACCATCACCGGGCTGGTCGCCTTCGACGGCTCGGTGGAGCCGGTCTTCAAGAGGTGAGCGGATGAACGGCCAGAGCCGAATCACGGTGGGTGTTGCGATGGCACTGCTGGCGGCGGCGCCGGCCGCGGAGGCCGGCTCGATCTGGGCCAAGGGGCTTGAACGGACGCGCCGCCTCTACTCGGACGACACGGCCAGGAACGTCGGCGACTCGCTGACCATCGTCATCGAGGAAGAGGTCAAGATCGAGAACGAGACGACCCGCAAGATGGACAAGAGCTCCGCCCGCAGCGGCAAGGCGTCGGGCACGGTCGATCTGGGAAACATGATCAACTGGCTCGAGGGCAGGATCTGGAAGCTCCCCAACGTGGATCTCAGCTCCACGGCGGCCAACAAGTTCGACGGCAAGGCGGAGTTCGACGACGAGAAGAAGATCACCGACAAGATCACCGTGACGGTCGAGGACGTCCTGCCGAACGGCAACCTGGTGGTCATCGGCAAGCGGGAGCGGGGCATCTCGGGCGACAAGCAGACCGTGCAGGTCAGCGGCATCGTTCGACCGAGCGACATCGGCTTCAACAACGAGGTCAGCAGCAAGAAAGTGGCGGACTTCAGGATGATCTACGAGGCGAAGGGACAGGAGAGCTACTTCACCCGGCCCGGGTGGCTGGCGCGGATCCTGAACTGGCTGAACCCCGAATAGCGGATAGGACAGCCGCCTCGTGACGGAGTGACAGACATGGCCCGCTGGATGATGACGTTTGCGGCGCTCGCGGCGGTTTCGGCCCCGCTGGCGGCCGAGCGGATCAAGGACATCGTGGAGATCAAAGGCGTGCGGGGCAACCCGCTCCACGGGGTCGGTGCGGTCATCGGCCTAAACGGCACGGGTGACGGCTCGAAGGCGATCGGGCAGTTGCTGGCCAGCGTCCTCCGCAAGAAGGGCGTCGTGCTTCAGCCCGACGACCTGGCGAGCAAGAACGCCGCCCTGGTGCTCGTGACGGCGGAGCTCGGGCCGTGGAACCGGCGCGGCAGCCGGATCGACGTGACCGTCTCGTCGGCCGGGTCCGCCACGAGCCTCCAGGGCGGCAAGCTCGTGGCGACGGAGTTGGAGGGGCTGGACAGGCAGGTCTACGCCGTGGCGCAGGGCTCGATCGCCATCGGCGGCTTCTCGGCCACGGGGCAAAACGCCTCGATCACCAAGAACCACACGACCGTCGGGCGGATCGCCGGCGGGGCGATCGTGGAGCGCGAGGAAGTGGCGGAGATCATCGAGCAGGGGGAGATCACGCTCCTGCTGCGAAACCCCGACTACGCCACCGCCGACAAGGTCGCCGAGGCGATCAACAAGCTTCACCCGCAGAGCAGTTGCGCCGTCGATGCGGGCACGATACGCGTCAAGCTCCCCGGGCCGGTCAGCCGGATAAACATCGCGGGCTTCATCGCCCAGATCGGCGAGCCGCAGATCACCAGCGACATGCCCGCGGTGGTCGTCATCAACGAGCGGACGGGCACGATCATCGTCGGAGAGAACGTCCGAATCTCCAAGGTGGCAATCTCCCACGGCAGCCTGTCGATCATCACCGAGGAGATCGAGCGAGTCTCTCAGCCGAACGTCCTCAGCCGGACCGGCACCACCATGGTGACGAACAGGACGGCGCAGAAGACCATCGAGGCAAAGGGCGAGCTTCACCTGATCAACACGGCCAACGTCTCGGAGCTGGCCAGGGCGCTGAACGCCATGGGCCTGACCCCGAGGGACCTGATCGCGATCTTCGAGGCCCTGAAGAAGGCCGGCGCCCTCCAGGCCGACATCAAGACCATGTAGGAGTGAGTCGTGGGCGACAACGACCTGCCGATATCCGGCCTCCCGGCGGCCGGGCTGCTCGGGCCGCTCGGCGCCGGCATGCCGAAGGGCCCCTACAGGCTCGGCGCCAAGCAGACGGACAAGGCCCTCCGCCAGGCGGCGAAGGACTTCGAGTCCGTCCTTCTGCACAGGCTTTTGCAGGAGATGCAGAACACGATCCCGGACTCCGGCCTGGCCGGCGGCGGCGCCACGAAGCAGATGCACGGGCTGTTCTGGAGTTTCCTGGCTAAGGACATGGCCGACAAGGGCGGGCTGGGGCTCTGGAAGGACCTGTACCAGCAGTGGAGCGGCGCCGGCGGCGGCGGACAGAAGGCCGCGTCAACGGAGCAGTCACCATGATCTCGCCACCGGCGATCCAGACGGATCAGATTGCCTCGCTCGGCAGGCTGCTTGAGGAGGAGGCGTCCCTGCTGGACCTGAGACGTTCGCAGTTGGCGTCGCTCTGCGGCGCGATCATCGACCGCGACGAGGAGGCCGTCGAGCGCCTTCTCGAGCAGATCGAGCGGGCCCAGGAGCTCCAGACGGCCGCCGACGAGAAGCTCCACGCCATCCGCCGGAAGCTGGGCGAGCGCCTCAACTGCCCCGGCGATGAGGTGAAGCTTTCGGCATTGATAGCCGCCCTGCCCCAGCCGCATCGCACCGCCCTGGCCGAGCAGAGACAGCAGATCATCGAACTGGCCGAACGCCTTCAACTGGAGCACATGCGGACCGTCATGCTTCTGACCGAGTGCTCGCGCATCAACCGGATGCTGCTGGAGAGCCTCTTGCCCGACAGCCAGGGCGTGACGACGTACAGCCAGGCCGGTTCCGAACCGTGGCGGCCGGAGGCCGGCCTCGTCGACGCGGAGCTGTGAGACATGAACCTCTCCATCGCCCTGAGCGGACTGCGGGTGGCGCAGCGGATGATCGAGCTGATCGGGACGAACATCTCCAACGTCTCGAGCGAGGGCTACCACCGGCAGGACGCCGTGATCGAGCCGTTCGCCCAGGGGTACCTGCTGGGCGCGCCGATCGGCGGGGCGAAGGTCAAGATCTACCGAAGGGCGATAGACACGCTGCTGGAAGAGCAGATCCTCCAACAGCACCCCGAGCTCGGCCAGATGAACCGGGAGCTGTGGGCCCTCCAGAGCGTCGAGAGCGCTTTCGGCGGGCTGGACTCACAGAGCCTCAGCTCCGAGCTGAACAAGTTCTTCGGGGCCTTGCGCGAGCTGGTCGCCAACCCGACCAGCGAGCCCCACCGCCAGCAGGCCGTCTGGGCGGCAGAGGGCCTGGCGGGAAGCTTCCGCCACCTCGGCAGCGTGATGGAGACCCTGGACGATCAGGTCCTCAGCGAGGCCCAACTCGTCATCCGGGACGTGAACGCCCTGGCCGAGACGATCGCCGAGCTGAACGGCCAGATCGAGAGCATCGCCTTACGCGGCGGCAGCACCAACCTCCTGACCGACAAGAGGGACCAGGCCATCGTCGAATTGAGCGAGCTCATCGGGGTCGAGAAGACCACCCACGCCGACCGGCCGGAGATCGTCAACGTATGGGTCTGCGGGCAGCCGCTGGTGCTCAAGACCCACACCACGGCTTTGCAGGTCGCCGAGGTGGATGAAGGCAAGCTCGGCCTGGCGCCCGAGGGGGAGTTCCACTTCGAGACGGACATCCGCGGGGGAAAGCTCGGCGGGCTCTTCTCGCTGCGGAACGACCTGCTGGCCGAGATCCAGAGCGATCTGAACAACCTCGCCGCCCAGCTCATGCGCGAGATCAACGGCATTCATCTCCAGGGAGTCGGCCTGGCGGGCTCCTTCGACCGGCTGACCGGCCGGGCCGTCGCCGACGCCGACGTGGCGCTGGTTGACTGGAACAGGGGCATAACGACGGGAACGATGCACCTGCGTCTGGTGGCCCCGACCGGCGAGGTCACGCACCACCGCGTTCAGGTCGACGCCGAGACGGACACGCTGAACACCGTGACGGCCAGGCTCAACGCCCTGGATCCGGCGAGCTTTTCGGCCTCGGTCATCAACGGGGCGCTCCGCCTGGAAGGCAAGGCGGGGTACCGGTTCGACTTTCTCCCGGCGCCGGGTCTGGAGCTGGGCTCGCCCTGGACGGGCACGTCGACGCCGACGGAGTCGGGCACGTACACGGGCACGGCCGACGAGACCTATACGTTCACCGCCGCGGGCAGCGGCACGGTCGGCGTGGACGCGGGACTCGCCGTCGAGGTCCGGAACCGCGCCGGCGCCCTCGTGGCCACGCTGGACGTGGGCGACACCTACGTCCCCGGAACGCCGATCGCCGTGGAGGAGGGGCTGAGCGTGGCCTTCGGCGCCGGGACGATCGCGGCCGCGGAGCAGTTCGCCGTTGAGGCCGTCGCTCCCCCCGCCGGCCCGGCTTTCGAGATGTCCAACCCGTGGAACGGCACCTCCGCGCCGGAGGCCTCGGGGATATACACCGGCGCGGCCAACGACACGTTCACCTTCACCGTTCAGGGCGGCGGGGAGATCGGCGTGGACGCGGACATCGCCGTGGAGGTCCGCAACGCCGCCGGCGAGCTCGTCACGACGCTGGACATCGGCAGGGGCTATGCCGCCGGCGACCGCCTGGAAGTCGACGACGGCATCTACGTGGCCTTCGACATGGGGACGGCGGCGGACGGCGAGCGGTTCCTCGTTGACGTCCTGACGGAATCGGATCCGACGGGCTTCCTGGCCGCCGCGGGGATCGCCACGTTCTTCGAGGGCGAAGGGGCCGCCGACATGACCGTGCGCCAGGAGCTCCTGGACGATCCGCGGCGCCTGGCGACGGCCGAAGGAGCCGAGATGTCCGACAACTCGGCCATCCGCAAAATGGCCGACCTCGGCGAAGCCAAGCTCGCCGACCTCGGCGACGTCTCGATCACCGACGCCTATCGTATCCTCGTCACGGGCGTCGGGCAGAAGATCTCCATCCGCCAGGCCAAGGTCGACTCCCTGGCGAACGTGATGCAGCAGTTGGAGAACCAGAGGGAGGAGATCAGCGGCGTCGATCTGAACGAGGAGGCGGCCAAGCTGCTCTTGTTCGAGAAGATGTTCCAGGGCCTGGCCAAGTACCTGGGCGTGCAGAATGAGGCCCTGCAAACGCTGATCGACCTCCTGTAACCGGTTTCGGAGAATACCATGGGCGTCTGGGGAAACATATACAACAACACGCGAGTCGCGCTGAGGACGCACGCGTTGCGGCTGACCCGGTTGCAGGAGCAGGTGGCCAGCGGCGCCCGGATCAACCGCGTCTCGCAGGACCCCGCCGACGCCCACCAGATCCTGCGGCTTCGCGCGCAGTCGGAATCGCTCTTGCTGTACGGGCGCAACCTCCAGGACGTCACCCGCACGCTGGAGCTCACCTACACGGTCGTGCAGGAGATCTCGAACGAGCTGCGGTCCGTGCTCGAGAACATCGAGCAGTCGGTCAGCGGGACCTACAACCAGAACAGCCGCACCATCCTCGGGGAGAACGTCAACGCCATCGTCGAGCAGGTCACCTCCCTGGTCAACACGAGCAGCCTGGGGCGGTTCCTGTTCAGCGGCGCCAAGACGGAGACGCAATCCTACGTCACCGAGACCGACGGGCAGTACATCACCTCCTTGCGATACCAGGGCAGCATGGACAACCTCCTTGCCCCCGTCGCCCCGCAGGTGGACGTGCCCGCGACCGTGGTCGGGGAGAAGCTCTTCCGCGCCGACGAACGCAGGGCGCCCGAGTTCCTCGGCAACACCGGCGCCCAGACCGGCGCCGGCACCAGCAGCGTTCGAGGCAACCTCTACCTGGAACTGACGCACAAGGAGACCAACGTCGTCAGCGATCCCGACGGCGTGAACCTCCAGATGAGCGCCAATCCCCAGTTGGCGGACACCATCCTGGGGCGCCACGACCTCATCGTGGACACCACGCAGAACACCATCCGGTTCGCGGGCGGCCCGGTGACGACCTTCACGGGGACCGAGACCGGCCTGGCCGTCCACAACAGCGAGCAGGACGTGGTGTACGTGGACGTCAGCAACCTGAACGCGCTGCCCGGCCCGGCCACCGTTACGATCCAGGCCGACGGGTACCTCTCGATCGACGACGACGCGCCCACGGTGGAGCTGACGGACTTCACCGACGACAACGTCGCCGTGCTGGATTCGGACGGGCGCGTGCTGTACGTGAATGCCACGGGGATCGAGCGAACCGGCCTGGAGCCGATCCGCGTGCCGGGCACGAGCGACATGTTCGACACGCTGATCCAGGCCGGCCAGGTCCTGCGCAACGACCGCCGCCTGTCCGAGGGCCAGCAGAGGGAGCTCCTGCGGGATTCCAGTGCGGCCATGCGGGAGGTCGTCGCCCGCGTCACGCAGGGAATGACCTCGCTGGGCGCGCGCCTGGAGGCCGTCGGCACGTTGAACACGAGCCTGGAGAACATCAAGGCCAGCGCCGACAACCAGGCCGGCGCGCTGGAAAACGCCGACATCGCCGAGGTCGCGACCGACCTGGCCCGCACCCAGACTCTCTACGAGATGACCCTCGCCAGCACCGCCAGGCTGATGGGCCTCTCCCTGCTGGATTACCTCTGAGACCGGACACGGTGGGACCGTCAGACCGGGGGACCGTGAGACCGCAACGGCAAAAGCCCGGTCTTGAGCGACCCGCGAAGCGGGAGCGAAAGGCCGGGAAGCCCTCGCACCCCCCCCTTCGCACAAGCAGCCGTCGGCCCCCGCCAAGCATTTGAGCGCCGCGGGCGCACGATATTCATACGTCTACAGCCGCGGCGCGGTCTCCGCCGAGGCCGCGCTGCCTGGAATCGCATCGAATCCGCCGCCATCCGGGCGGAAAACCACGCGGCTGCAAGCCCGGCACGGGGTTTGCACTGCATTCGGCGTTGTGTGTATGCGCGCCGGCCGTCCCGGACGACCGGCACCGCAGCGCCGCCACGGTGAGGACCCGGCAGGTGACGCAAGGCCACGCGCAAGGCAGCAAACACGCCGAGGCACTGAAGCTGGCCGAGGCGGGCCGGCACGAGGAGGCCCTCGAGGCCATCCGGGAGCACCTCCTGCGCCATCCCCTCGACGCCGAGGCGCTGAACGACGCCGGTGCGCTGCTCTACAAGCTCGAGCGTCTGGACGAGGCGGCCCGACACCTCAAGACCGCCCTGGGCCAGGTGACCGGAGATGCCTCCCAGGTGCTGGAGAACCTCCTGGAGGTGTACCTCGCCGCCGGACGGGGGGCCGAAGCGGCGGCGATGCTCGACGAGCTGGCCGGCGCGGGGGTCCTGACGGCCGATCTGGCCAATCGCACCGCCGCCGTGCTGCTGGAGAACAACGACTTCCCCAACGCTATCGAGACCGTGATCCGCTCGATGAAGCTGGCGCCGCAGGACGAGCACCTGGCGGCGATCATGACGGAGATCCACAGGCTCCGCCCGAAGGTCGGCCTGTTTCCCGCACCCGGCCGCGGACAACTGCCCGACGGCCTGCACCACTTCGTCCGACGACGGTTTGAAACAGGCATCTTCCGGGACACAGGCGACGGCGCGCTGGGCGAATTCCTGAAGTGGTGCGACATGGCCTGGTTCGAAAGCTGCAGCATCGAGGCGGTCCTGGCAAGCCGGATGCCGAAGGCCTGCACGGCACTGGTGCACGTCCACGCACACGAGACCTACAGCCCGCGCCTCGAGCGGATCAACTGGCCCAACGTGGACCTGCTCGTCACGTCCGGCGGCAGCGAAGCGAGGGACTTCCTCGCCCGCCGCCTGCCGGGCCTGGCGCGCAGCGGGCGGATCGCGCAGCTGCCCTGCAGCATGGCCGCCGACAAGCTGCCCTTCACGCACCGCCGCCGGGGAAAGAGCCTCGCCTGCGCGGGCGACCTGAGCCTCCGGCGAAACCCCATGTTCCTGTTGCAGTGCTTCAGAAAGCTGCACGAGGCGGACCCGCAGTTCCGCCTGTTCTTTGCCGGCTACTTCCAGGATGACATGCTCGAGGCATACCTCAGGCACCTTCTGGAGGAGCTGCACATCGCCGGCGCGGTGTTCTTCGACGGCTGGCAGGAGGACATGCCCAAATGGCTCGCCGACAAGCACTACGTGGTATCGGCCGGTATCGGCGCCGAAGACGCCCCCCGGGCCGCCGAGGCCATGGCCATGGGCCTCAAGCCCGTCCTGCACCGCTTCTGCGGCGCCGCTGACTTCTACCCCGAGTCGGCCTTGTTCTCCACGGACGAGGAGTTCTGCCGGCGAATCCTCGACGAGCCGTACGACCCGCCGGCATACCGGGCATTCATCGAAGAGAACTTCGCCGTCGGGAAGTTCCTGGGCCGCACCAACGAGCTGCTCGCCCAACTGGAGGCAGTCTGGGCGTCCGCGAAGGAGGCGGGCGTCGAGCCCGCGGCGTGCGGGGAACCCACCGACGATCTCGAGCCGGCCGGCGAGACGCCGCGCCGGCGGGAGGGACAGTGCACGTGATGGACCTCCGCGAGACAGCCGACGGGCCGCTGGTCAGCGTGATCCTCACGGCATCGGCCGGGCGCGGCGATCCGACGCAGGCGCTGGAAAGCGTGCTGGCCCAAAGCTGCCGGGATCTCGAGATCATCGTGATCAGCGACGGCCGCTGCGACCTGGCCGACCTTCCCCATCTCCGCCGGCCGCCGGTCCGGCTGCTGCCGTGGCGCCGCCGGCTCGGCAGGGCCGCCGCACTCAACGAGGCCGTCGCCCGCGCGCGAGGCCGATACCTCTGCTATCTCGGCGACCAGGACGTGTACTACGCGCATCACGTCCAAACGCTCACCGACGCCCTGGAATCCGCCGACCACTGCCAGGCGGCCTACAGCGACGTGTACACCACGATCTTCCGTCCGACGGCGGACGGGCGGCGAGAGGTGCTCGGCAAGGTCCTCGGGGGGGCGCGGGACTTCGATCGATTCCATCTGCTCGGCCACGATTACATCCCGCCGACCGGCCTGATGCACCGCCGGGACCTGCTGACGAAGACCGGCGGCTTCAACGACCGCCTTGGCCCGCTGGCCGACTGGGACATGCACCGGCGGCTGGCCTTCTTCACCGACTTCCTGCACGTCTCGGGCATCACGGCCGAGAGGTACGTGCCCCAGGTTTCCGGCGCCGGCGAGGCGGCCTGGCCCGGCGGCGGCGTGCAAGATGCCGGCAAGCGGCTTTTCGAGGTCCTCTCTGCCCGCCCGCCGAAGCCCTGGCGGAACATGCCCGACCTCTCGATCGTCTTCGCACCCGAAGGCGCCGGCCCCCGGGCCGTCGCCGCCATTGACGAGATCCGCAGACGGACCTTCGTGCCCTACCGGCTGTACCTGGCCCTGACAGACGCCGAGGCATCGCTCCTGGGCGACCGATCGGCCGGCGCGGTGCACGTGCCGGTCCAGGCGGGCTGGCCGTGGGACGCACGCGTGGACAAGGCGATTCGACATTGTGAGGGCGACTGCATCGCGATCCTTCCGGAAGCGGCCTCACCGGCCGCCGAGGCGATCGAGGCGGCGTGCCACGTCCTGGCCCACCACGCCGGCCGGGAGGAGGCCGTCCGCCTGGGCTCGGCAAGCAACGGCGCCTTCGGCGCGGTGTTCAGGAGGCGGCAGATCCTTCGCGCCAGGCAGAACCGCCCCGCGCTGTCCATCCGGCGGTCCGTCGAGGCCGAGGGCATCGTCCTGCGGCCCGCCGCCGGCGACGAGCTGCCGCTGGCCTTTGACCTGCGCCTCCAGCAGGCACGGGCCGCCGAGACGGAGGGCAGCTTCCTCCAGGCAGCCCGCATCTACGAGTCAACCGGCCGCAAGCACGGCAACGCCTTGTGGATGGCCGAAGCCGTCGCCCGCGCGCTGTATCGTCACGGCAAGCGCGACGATCAGGCCCTCGCAGCGTGCCGCCGGGTCAACCAGCACAGGCCCACCGTCTCCTCGCTCCTGCTGGAGGCCAGACTTCTCAGAAGGAACCACCAGATCGACCGTGCCTGCGGCCTGCTCGAACGGGCCAGAGACATCCTCGACTGGACAGCGGACAGGAAAGGACAACCGTGTTAAGCGTCCAGCAAATCCGGGCCCTTGACGACGCCGACTCCGCCGGCAGCCAGCGCTTCGAGGTCCTCAACGAGCTCGGCGACTGCTACGCGGCACTGGGCGACCTGGACGGCGCGAAGCGCTGCTATGCACAAGCAGCCGACCTGGAGCCCAACAGGGCCGCCCCGTACGTGGGACTGGGCGTCGCGGCCATTCAGCTCGACCGGCTCGACGAGGCCCAGATCGCCTTCGAGGCCGCCGCGCGGCGCGAGCCGGACTGCGCCGAGGCCTACGGCGGCCTCGCCATGGTCAAACAACGCCGCCAGGACTATCCCGGCGCGTTCGACATGCACCTCAAGTGCCTCCAGCTCGATACGGACAACCTCGTCGCCCTGCTGGGACTCTTCCAGACGTCCTGCCAGATGGGCACCTTCGCGAAGGTCATCCATTACCTGGAGATCTACCTCGACAGACACCCGGGCGACACCTCCGTGCTGTTCTGCCTGGCCACGCTCTACGCCCGCGAAGGCCAACTCGAAAACGCCCGCGAGTCCATTCTCTCCGTCCTGGCGCTGGAGCCGGGCAAGCCGGAGGCCAAGCAGCTCCTCCGCGAGGTCCGCAAACAGCTCGCCGAAAGGAAGCCACAGGACGCGCTGAGCGCATGACGACCGGTCCGCAAAAGCCGAACAGCGATGCAGCCGCCGGCCCGCCGGCAGCCGCCGAGGAACGGCTCGAGGCCATCGAGGTGGCGCTGCGGCGCCACCTGGGCGCCGACGCCGACCCGCCGCCGCAGGCCGTCACCCAGCTCGCGCGCCAGTTGGACGAGCTGTCCCGCACCGTCGCCCGGATGCCGGCGGAATCGGCCGCAGCGTGCCTCGACCGCGCCCGCCGCATCCGACGACTCCACGATCAACTCGCCCTGCGCCTCGCGCAGCAGCGCGACGAGGCCGCCCGCAAGCTCGCCCACATCCGCAAGGGCAAGCGCACACTCAAGGCCTACGGCGAAGGTGCTTGAGGAGTTCTCGAAGCCTGTACCGTGTCGGGCGAGCCGACCGTTTGCCGCGTGTGCCTCAGCTGCTGCTGATCGCGCATTGCCGGGCCGCCCCCGGAGACGGCTGCCTCCCCGCGCGCCTGTCGGTGCCGGTCAGAAGTAGTGCTCCAGGCGTTTGCGGCTGGCGGGGTCCAGTTGGGTGACGTCGGGCAGCTCGTAGATGTTTCCGTCGGCGTCGCGGAAGAGGGCGCGGGTGGCCGAGAGCATTCGTATGTCGTCGCGGGTGCGAACCTGGAAGGTCACCGTCCCGCGGTCGGTCTCGGCGATGATGGACGCAATGCCGAACTCCCGCTTGTGCTCGATCACCCGGCGGATGACGGGGTTGAAGATCCTCGTGGCGAGCTGGCGCTCCACGACCCGCCGGCTCTCTTCGCTGAGCTCGTCCAACGTCTCCAGCAGCACGATCTCCTCGCCGTCGGGATCCACGATCGACACGTACCGCTGCGGGCGCGACCACGGGAAGCACCGCATGACCTTGGCGTCGACGATCGGCTCGTCGCTTCCGGCAAGGTGCACGACGAGGCGGCCGGCGTCGTCCACGTCGAGGTGCTCGATGGCCGCACGACCGCCGGCGGGGCCGCGCTTCGGTCGATCGGCCGCCTCGTCCGCCGCGGGTCCGGCGGCGGCGGGCTGGTCTTTCTCTTGCTCCGATTCGCGCATGTCTCGTGCTCGCGGGCGGGCGCGTCGCGGCCGCCCGGCTATTCGGCCTCGGTCACGGCCTCGGCCAGCAGGTCGCCGACCTCGCTCGTCGAGTAGCCCATCCGCCCGGCGGCCATCGACTTCATCTTCGGCGTGGTGGCCATGATGGCGTCTTCCACGCGGTCGCCGGCCTCGATGAGCGTGGCGTCGCCGGTGTTCGTGCCCGTCTCGCGAAGCAGCATGGCCATCGCGGCGACCGCGGCGATCGGGTTGATGACGTTCTTGCCGGTGTACTTGGGGGCCGAGCCGCCGATCGGCTCGAACATGCTCACGCCGCCGGGGTTGATGTTGCCGCCGGCCGCCACGCCCATGCCGCCCTGGATCATCGCGCCGAGGTCCGTGATGATGTCGCCGAACATGTTGCAGACCACGATCACGTCGTAGTACTCCGGGTTCTTGACGAACCACATGCAGCAGGCGTCCACGTGATTGTAGTCCTTCCGGATGTCCTCGTACTCCTCGCCGACCTCCTGGAACGCCCGCCACCAGAGGTCGTGGGCGTAGGTCAGCACGTTGGTCTTGCCCACGAGGGTGAGCATCTTCTCCGGGCTGTTGCGGCGGCGGCAGAGCTCAAAGGCGTAGCGGATCGCCCGCTCGACGCCCGTGCGCGTGTTGCACATGATCTGCGTCGCCACCTCGTTGGGGGTGCCCTTGTACTGCACCCCTCCCATGCCCGTGTAGAGCCCCTCGGTGTTCTCCCGGACCACCACGAAGTCGATGTCCTCCGGCTTCTTGTCCTTCAGCGGCGTGTAGACGTTCGGGTAAAGCGTCACGGGGCGAAGGTTGACGTACTGGTCCAGCTCGAACCGCAGCTTCAGCAGCAGACCCTTCTCGAGGATGCCGGGCGCGACCTGCGGGTGCCCCACCGCGCCGAGGTAGATCGCGTCGAAGCTGCGCAGCTCGTCCATCTCCTCGGCGTGGATCACCGGAATCGACGGCGCGCTCGGGTCGCCGCCGGCGGCCAGGTACCGATCGCCGCTGACGTCGAAGTCCTTCGTCTCGCAGGCCAGGTGGACCTTCTCGGCCACGGCCGCCAGGACCTTGAGCCCCTCGGCCACCACCTCCGGGCCGGTCCCGTCGCCGCCAATCACCGCAATTCTCATGCTCGACGCCCTTCCTGCTGCACTCAACGCCGGCTGCAAGCCGCCGGAAGCGATGTCCGCCTTCTTCCACGGCACCCGCGCCCCGGCGGTTGAAGATGAAGCTACGTAGTCTACCAGTGCCGCCCGCGGGCGACAAGGGCGTGCAAACCGCTGCCGGCGGCCCGAACGGTCTCACGGCGTCCGTGGAACCTCCTGCCCTTTAGCCGCGTCTAACGTGACGAGGCCCGATGAGAAAGGACCCTGCCGCCATGCTGCCTGCGATCCGAACAGGCCGGCGCCGGCGGACGCGCACCGCCGCGTGCTGCGCCCTGCTCGCCCTCACCCACGCGGCCGGCTGCTCCGCCAAGCCCAGAGCGCACGATCCGGCCGACGCCGCCTACGCGCTCGACGTCATGCCGGCCGCATGGTGCTACGAGGACCAGCCGCTCAACGTCCGCGCCGATTTCGACTGCTGGTCCCGCCGCCACAAGGACCGGATGCGCTTCCTCCCCGGCACGTATGTCTACGAGTACACGATCAAGGCCCGGGAAGCCCGCCCGGTCGTCCTCCGGCAGCCGTGGAAGTCCCCGGTGCAATGGTCCGGCGACCTCAAGTCCCTGCCCGGCGCGCCGAAGTGCCTCGCCGCCGGAAGGCACACGCTGACCATCCGCGCCGTCCTGCCTTCGGGCAAGGCCGTCAAGGGCTCCTTCGTGAGGCGCTTCGACGTCCGCAAGAGGGAGCTGCGGCTCTCGCTGACCTGCGACAAGCCCACCTACAAGGTCGGCGAGCCCATCATCCTGACCGGCTCGGTCGAGAACATCCTCGGCGGCGACCTCGACCTCACCGGCCTGAGAATGCTCAAAGTGGTCCTCCAGGCCGGCGGCGACCGTCTGCCCGTCAAGGGCATCCGCCTGCCGAAGACGCTCCGGCCGGGCAAGCCGCACCGGCTCTTCCAGCTCCGCTTCACAGCCGGCGTATCCGACCGCCGCTTCCTCATGGGCCCCCGCGCCGAGCTGACCCCCCTGCCCTTCGCCATGAAGGGCAAGTACCGGATGGAGCTGACCATGAGGCTCGCCCTCGCCGCGAGGACCCCCTCGACGGCGCCCGGGGCAGGCAAGGCCACAGCGCCCGCAGGAAGGCCCGCCGAGCGATACATGGAAGCCCTCCCCGCGAAAGCAACCTTCCAGATCGTCCCGTGAATACGTGAAGAAAAAGGGGACAGGCTACTTTTTGCGCGCCGAGTGGCCAAACGACGATGTGGCAACCGAGCCGGCCGCGGGGGCCGGTGAACGCGAGAGGGAACAGAAAAAAGTAGCCTGTCCCCTTTTTCAGGCCGCGGCTCTCCGCCCTCCCGACCAAGCCCGTCATCGAGCCCCGAGCATCAGGCATTGAGCATTCGTCATTCCGTTTCCCCCCGAACCCTCCTCCCTCAGTCCTCCGCTTCGAGCCGGATGTTCCAGCGTTCGTGCAGCTCGCCGGTGGCGCGGTCCCAGGCGGCCAGGGCAATCTCGTAGTCCACGCAGGCCGCGATGAGCTGGCGCTCGGCGTCGCAGAGCGCCTGCTCGGCGCGGATCGTGGCCAGCAGGACCGCGCCGGGCGACGTCTGGCGATCGCGCCGCATCTCGTCGGCGGCGTCGAGGGCCTTCTGAGCGGCCATCTGGCGGCGGCCGGCCAGCAGGAACATCGTCCGGGCCGCCAGCGCCTGGCGGCGCGTGGCCTTCAGCCCCGCCGCCAGCGCCTCGTACCGCCTTCGGGCGGCCTTGTCGCGCCGGTCGGCCTCCGAGGCCAGCCCGTTGAAGACGGCCGTGTCGATCCCCTCCTCCACGTCGAGGTCGTCCATCGGCGGCGGCTCCTGCGCCTCGGTGAGAAGGACGAGCCTCGTGTCCGACGCGACGCTGAGCATCTCATCGTTCATGAGCAGCTTGAGGCGGTCCTCGCCGGCGGCGGCCCGCTGCCGGGCCTGGTGGAGTGCGATTCGCGTTTCCGCCAGGAACGTCTGGGCGGTCGCCGCCAGCAGTTCGGCCTCGCCCGCGTCGGCGCCTCTGCGGGCGCCGCGGGCCATCGCCTCGGTCGCCGAGACGGCCCGCTCGCGGATCTCCACCTCCTCGAGGTTGCGGACCTGGTTCCAGTAGGCCCGGATCGCCTCGAAGAGCAGGCTGTTGACCAGCTCCCGGAGCCCTGCCTCGGTAGCGCCGGTGCCCGTGCCGGAGTAGCCGACGGCCACCAGCGCCCGCCGGGGGGGCCTGGCGTTCGTGCCTCGGGTGGTGGCCGACGATGCCGCCTCGAGGTCCGGGTGATTGCTCAGGACGGTGCGGAGGAACTCGTCGAGCGTCAGCGCGACGGCCTGGGGCTCGGGGCCGGCGGCCGCCTGGCGGCTTGCCTGCGCCGCAACGCGCACCGCCGACGAGATGCAAACCACCAGCGCCGACGCGGCGCCGACTGCGATCCAACGGGCGGGTCTGCTCTGCATGGTGAAGTCTCCTTTGTGAAAGGTGCTCGAACGCCGGGCACATGCCGCCGCTGGGGCCGCACGCGGCCCGGCCGAAATGACGATGCACGGCGGCGGCACCCATCCGGACACGCGAGACGGCCCGGTGGTTAGGCCGCCGAGGCCTGCCTTCTCTTCCGGAACGGCGCTCTGCCTGACGGCCTCTGCCCGTCGGGGACCGGCAAGACGTCGGCTCTTCTGCCTTGTGAGCACCTCAAGCTGCGAGTCCGAAAAACCGATAAATCAATAGCCGGACGTTAAGGGGGATGCGGCCGCGGCAGCGCGGGAACGGCTCGACAGCCCATGGGCTGTGGGGCCCTCACGTGCGCCGCCATGAGGAAGACCTTCCGTGCCCGTTCGGGCGGCAGCCGAAGGACGTGCGACCATGGCCATCGGCAAAGCACGGAAGTTCGCGGTCAAACCGACGGACAAGAGGGATGCCCCGGCGCCGCGCAACGGCTTCACCCTCATAGAGCTCCTGCTCGTTCTGGTCATGCTCGCCGTCATAGCGCTGATCGCGCTGCCCCAGTTCTCGGACGCCTCGGACGAGGCCCGGGAGTCGGCCCTGGCCAAGGACCTCCGGATGGTTCGCGATCAGATCACCCTGTTCAAGCTCCAGCACGGAGGGGTCCTGCCCGGGCAGAACGGCAGAGACGTGGCCGCGCAGTTCACCGGGAAAACGGATGTCAACGGGGACATCGCGGCCGACGGCGCCTATGGCCCGTACATGCGCATTTTCCCGACCAATCCGTTCACGGACACCAGCACCGTCAGGTCGGCGGCCGGGGGGACTCCGGGCGTCGGCATCGCGGCCTGGTTCTACAACACCAAAACCGGCCAGTTCTCTCCGAACGACGCCGCGCACAAGGACATGTAATCCCGCGGCCGGGGGGCTGGCCCCGCCCGGTCGTGGTGATTCTCTGCGCCGGCCGCCGCCCGCGGCGGCGGGCCTGAAGGCCCGGGCCTCTCGCAGGGCGAGTCCATCACGTCCGAAGGACTTGCCGGGCCGGCATTCGGTCACGACAATGAGACCGGCAGGCCGCGGCAGCGCAGCCGGGGCCGTCGCCGGCAAGAGACACCACGGACCGGAGGATGAACATGAGCTGCCGCACGAATCGACGCGGGTTCCTCAAGACCGCCGCACTGGGGACGACGGGCTGGCTGATCCTCCAGGACAGCCGCTCCGCCCGCGGCTACCAGGCGAACACCAGGCTGAACGTCGCGCTGGTCGGCGTCGGCAAGCGCGGGAGGTTCTTCGTCTACATCATCCCCAGGCTCGGTGAGAACCTGGTGGCCCTGTGCGACGCGAACCGGCAGCGCGTGGCCGAGTCGCTCAAGAAACTGCCCAAGGCGGCGAAGTACACCGACTTCCGCAAGATGCTCGATGAGATGGGCCGCCGGATCGACGCGGTCGTGGTGGCCACGCCGGACCACACCCACGCCGTCATCGCCGCGGCGGCCATGAACCGCGGCAAGAACGTCTACGTCGAGAAGCCCATCGCCCACGACGTCGCCGAGGCCCGCGCCCTGCCCAGGATCGCCCGGCTGCGCAGGGTGGCCACCCAGATGGGCAACCAGGGGATGGCCAGCGATTCGTTCCGCCGCACGCTGGAGCTGATCCACGAGGGGGCCGTCGGCGAGATCCGCGAGGCGCACGTGTGGTACGTGTTCGGCGGCTCCGGGCCGCGCGAGCGGCCGAAGGATCGCCCGGCGGTGCCGGAGCACTTCGATTGGGACCTCTGGCTCGGCCCGGCGCGTTTGCGCCCATACCACCCGAGCTACGTCAGCGGCTGGGGGGCCTGGCGGGACTTCGGCACGGGCTGCCTCGGCGGCGGCGGGTCGCACTCGATCAACATGGCCTTCAAGGCCCTCAAGCTGGGCGATCTGTGGCGAGGCCGCGGCGACGCCAAGGCGAGGATCCGCGTCGAGGCCAAGGTCCCCGAGCCCTGCGGCGAGAACTATCCCCGCTGGCAGACGCTCCGCTTTGACTTCCCGCGGCGCGGCTCGCTGCCGCCGGTCCGCATCAACTGGTACAACGCGCCCGAGCCGCAGCTCCGGCGCCTCGGCGTCTGGCAGCGGCTGGAGAAGATCGCCGGCCGGTCGCTCGAGTGGAAGAGCGGCTGGACGCCCCGCTCGGGCTCCCTGCTCGTGGGCAGCAAGGGCGTCGTGCACACCAACGCCCACAACTCGATGTGCGCCCTGCTGCCGGAGAGCGACTTCCCCAAGGACGCCGGGCCGCCCAAGTCGCTGCCGCACGTGGCCGGCCACCAGCAGGAGTGGCTCGCGGCCTGCAAGGGCGGACCGGCGCCGCTGAGCAACTTCGCTCACTCCGGGCCGGCGATCGAGCTGCTCCTGCTGGGCAACGTCGCCACGCTGATCGGCGAGCCGCTGGAGTTCGACCCGGCCGCCTGCAAGATCACGAACAACGACAAGGCCGACCGCGCCCTGCGCCCCCCCCACCGCAAAGGCTGGTCGGTATAAAAAAGGGGACAGGCTACTTTTTTGCCCCGCGAAAAAGGGGACAGGCTACTTTTTTGCCCGGAGAAAAAAGGGGACAGGCTACTTTTTCGCCCGCAGATTCGGCGCAGCGGTCCCGGCAGGGGCCGAAAAAGTAGCCTGTCCCCTTTTTGTCCACGCTCTGCCGCCGAGGATCCTGGCGATCATCATGCCGGCCACGCTGTCGCCCGCGGCGTTGACCATGGTCGCCGGCGGGTCCACCAGCGTGCCGATCATGGAGATGATCGGCAGTGCCTCCGGCGGGAAGCCGTACATCGTCACGATCAGGATCTCCCCGGCGAAGCCGCCTCCCGGTATGCCGCTCATCACCGTCCCGCTCAGGATCGCGATGCCGACGGCCGTCGCGATGGTGTCCAGGCGCGTGAAGTCCATGTTGTAGAGGCCGAACAGAAAGGCGATCTTGAGCACGGCCGCAAGGCACGAGCCGTCCATGTGAATCGTCGCCCCGATGGGAAGGACGACCTCGCGGATGTCCCTGGGAACGCCGATCCTCTCGGCGGCCCGGAGGTTCAGCGGGATCGTCGCGAAGCTGCTGCCCGTGGCGAGCGCCGTCAGCGAGGCCGGGGCGATGTTCGACCAGAACCTCCTCACCGCCGCCGCGCGCCCCGCCAGGTAGGCGTAGACCGTGAAGGCCACCAGGAAATACAGGATGCAGACGGGGTAGTACAGCAGCATCGCCCGCAGGTACGAGCCCAGAAGCTGCGGTCCGAGCACGCCCACCAGGTACGCGAAGTATCCCGCCAGGCCGATCGGCGCGTAGTACATGATGTACGAGATGACCCTCATGAACACCGCGTTGGCCGAGACCAGCAGCGCCGTGAACGCCCTGCCCTTCTCGCCCGTCGCCGAAGCCGCCAGGCCCACCAGGATCGAAAAGACGATCAGCGCCAGCAGGTTCCTCTTGCTCAGCAGCTCGACGAAGTCCGGCACGCTCAGCGCGCGGACGATCCCGTCGGCCGTGTTGATCTGCCGCAGCTCCACCTCGCCCGAGGCGGCCATCTCCACGCCCTCCCCCGGCGGGAGCAACTGCACCGCCGCCACCATCAGGACCGACGAGATGATCCCCGTGACCACGAAGACCACCATCATCCAGCCGAGGATCTTCAGGAGCCTCCTCGTGCTCATCATCGCCGCCACGGAGGAGGAGATGGAGAAGAACACCAGCGGAACGACCGTCACGAACAGGGCGTTGAGCAGCAGGTCACCGAGCGGCTTGAGCGCCGCGGCATCGGCCTTGAGGACGCACCCGAGCGCCGAGCCGACCAGTATGCCCGCAACGAGAACCAGCGACAGCCTGTGATGCTTGAGAAGCCCTGACCTTGCCATCGCCGCCAACTCTACCGCATCCCCCCCGGCCTGTCCAAGCGATGCTTGATGCCACCGAAGCTCCTCCGGGCCACCTGGGGGGAGGCCGTCTCCGCCCGGCACCACAGCGGGCCTTGACTGGGCCTGCCGCAGGTGGTCTGCTGATGTGAGAAGGAGTTTTGTGACGGTACGGCTGTCGGGCGATTCCCAAGCAGAAAGACGAGGAGCGGACATGAGAACATTGATTGCACGCATCGCCAACGGGCTGGGCATGGCCGCATCTGTCCTGCGGTTCCGGCTGTGGACGGACGGCGGGGCGGCCCTCAGGACGTGCTGTGTCCTGGCGATCCTCTCGGCGCCGGCTTCGGTGGCCCAGGGAGGCGAGCAGGCCGAAGAGGGCTTCCGGCCGCTGTTCAACGGCAAGGACCTCTCGGGGTGGGTGCCGGTCAATACCGCCCCGTCGACCTGGACGGTGAAGGACGGCATGATCGTCTGCTCGGGCAAGCCGACCGGCGAGCTCCGCACCGACCGCATGTACCAGAACTTCATCCTCGAGCTCCAGTGGCGGCACATGCGGCCGAAGGGCAACGCCGGCGTGTTCGTCTGGGCCGACGACATCACCGCCCGCGGCGTGCCGTTCCACCGCGGCATCGAGGTGCAGGTCCTGGAGAACGCCTACGGCAACACGAGGAGCCACACCACGCACGGCGACATCTTCCCCATCCACGGCGCGAGGATGACGCCGATCAACGGGCGCGGCGGCAGCCGGGCGTTCCCCACCGAGGAACGCTCCAAGCCCTGCCCGCAGTGGAACCACTACCGCATCACCTGCGTGGACGGGGCCATCTCGCTGGCCGTCAACGGCAAGGTCGTGACGCGCGGCAAGGACTGCATCCCCCGCAAGGGCTACGTCTGCCTGGAGTCCGAGGGCGGGCTCGTCCACTACCGCGACCTCCGCATCAAGGAGCTGCCGACGACGCCGATCGACGCGAAGCACGTCGCCATCGCCGACCGCGGCTATCGCTGCCTCTACACGGGCGTTGACCTCTCCGGCTGGGTCACGGCCAAGGAGAACCAGGGCCACTGGAGGCCGAGCAACTGGGTGCTCAGCTACGACGGCAAGTCGCCCGCGAAGGACAAGTCGATCGCGACCGAGCGGTCCTTCGGCGACCTCGGCTTCCTCTTCGACGTCCGCCGGCGGAAGGAATCGGGCACCGCCCGCGTCCTCCTGCGCGGCTCGGACAAGGCGGCGATCGTCATCGACCCGGAGGACCCGCTGATGGGCAAGCACCTCGCCAAGGGCCGCGGGTGGAACCGCTTCGAGGGCACGCTGCGCGGCGAGAAGCTCACGCTCAGCCTGAACGGCCACGAGCTGTTCAAGGACCGCCCCGCAGCGGGCGTCCCGGCCCGCGGGCCGATCCGCATCGCCCCGGCGGGGCCGATCGACCTCGCCAACGTCTACGTCCGCGAGCTGAAAGACGCCCAACGCAAGCCGTGAATGGTCTGACCCGCACGCGATGCCGCGGCGTTCCCGCGATCCAGCCGGAGAAGGGAGATCGATTCGCCATGAGGGCCAAACTCACTTTGCTCACGATGGTGTTCCTGCTTGGCGCCGGCGTGTCGATGGCACTGGTCATCGGCGAGGGGGCGGCCCGGCCGCCGAAGGGCGCTGCGGATACGGCGGCGGCGCGGCGCGTGACGGTCCGCGACTTCGGCGCCGTCGGCGACGGCAAGGCGGACGACGCGGCCGCGATCCAGGCGGCCGTGAAATCGGGGGCCGGCGAGGTCCGCCTGCCGCGCGGCACGTACCGCATCACAAGGCCGATCGTGATCGAGCTGGACAAGGTCGGCTGGACGAGCCTATCCGGCGGCGGCGTGGCGCGGGTCGTGATGGCGGGAGCGGGTCCGGCGGTGAAGTTCATCGGCACGCACGAGGGCACGGCCTCGCCGAAGACGGTCAGGCCGAACGTCTACGCCCGCCAGCGAATGCCGGCGGTGGACGGCGTGGAGTTCGTCGGCGCCCACGAGCAGGCCGGCGGCATCCAGGCTCTCGGCACGATGAAGCTGCTCGTGACGCGCGTCGTCGTCCGCGAGTGCCTGCACGCGATCCACCTGGTGAAGCGCAACCGCAACGTGATCGTCTCGAACTGCCACCTGTACCACAACCGCGGGGCGGGCGTGTACCTCGACGACGTGAACCTCCACCAGATCAACGTCACCGGCTCGCACATCAGCTACAACGCCGCCGGGGGGATCGTCGTCCGGGCGGGCAACGTGCGGAACCTCCAGGTCAGCGGCTGCGACATCGAGGGCAACATGCCTATTTCGGGGACAGATACCAAAACTCCGCCGCATCACCGCAGGATCCCCCGCGAACGTCCGCCCTCCGGGGCCGGCATGGAGGAGTTTTGGTATCTGTCCCCGAAATATGCGACAGCGAACGTGCTGATTGACGGGCGGGGAGGCGAGGCCGGCACGGCGGAGGTGGCGATCAGCGGCTGCACGATCCAGCACACGGCCGGGGCGACGGATTCGGCGAACGTCCGCTTCATCGGCGCCGACGCGAAGCTCCGCCGCTGGGGCCACCTCACCATCGCCGACAACGTCCTGAGCGACGTGCAGATCAACATCGACGTCGCCAAGGCCCGCGGCGTGTGCATCACCGGCAACACGATGTGGAAGGGCGTGCAGCACAACCTGCGTGTCCGCGACAGCTCGAACGTGGTCGTCGGGCCGAACGCCTCCGACCGCAACCCGCAGTACTGGCACCAGGACAAGGCCGGCGAGGGGATCCTCTTGGAGAACTGCCGGGACTGCACGGTCACCGGCCTGCACGTAAACGGCGTCCGCCGGGCACCCGCCGGGCTGATCCTGCGGAACTGCCGGCGGATGAACGTCAGCAACTGCACGGTGCTCGACTGCCAGAACGCCGGCGTGCTGCTGGAGGACGTCAGCGATTCCCTCGTCAGCGGCTGCCTGATCCGCAACGACCGGGCCGACGCGAACAAGTGCCTTTCGCTGCGAGCCACCGGCGGCCGGGGCAACGTGATCGCGGGCAACGCACTCGGCTCCCCGGCCCAGATCGACCCGAACTGCCGCTACGACCCCAGGCCGGAAAACTGGTTCTCGCCCAAACGCAGCGATTAAGAAAAGGGGACAGGCTACTTTTTCTGCGCCTGGCCAGGAGAAAAAAAGGGGACAGGCTACTTTTTCCCAAAAAAAGTAGCCTGTCCCCTTTTTTCATCGTGCTGGACAGGGCGCGGAGGCGGGCGTATAAGAGAGCCGGACCCAAGCAGGAGAGGCATCATGTCCAAGAAACTCACTCGTCGATCGTTCACGAAGGCCGGGGCCGCAGCCGTGGGGCTCACCGCCGTCTCGGCGTCGCGCGTGCTGGGGGCCGGCGGCCGCGTTCGCCTCGCCTTCATCGGCGTGGCCAATCGGGGCGGCCAACTGCTCAAGGCGTTCATGGACCACAGCGACGCCGAGGTCGTCGCGCTGTGCGACGTGGACAGGAAGGTCCTCGCGGCCGCCAAGGAGAAGGTCGCCGGCAAGGTCGACACGTGCACCGACTTCCGAAAGCTGTACGAGCGGAAGGACCTCGACGCGGTCGTCATCGCCACGCCGGACCACTGGCACGCGATCCAGACGGTGGACGCCTGCGACGCGGGGCTGGACGTCTACGTCGAGAAGCCGCTGTCGATCACGGTCAAGGAAGGCCGCCGCATGGTCGAGGCCGCCCGGCGCAAGAGGCGGATCGTACAGGTCGGACTGCACCGCCGCTCGTCGAAGCTCTACGCCGACCTGGCGAAGCTCGTCGGCGGCGGCGGGATCGGCAAGGTCACGGTCGCGCGGTGCTACCGCCTGAGCAACATGTACCCCAACGGCATGGGCAAGTGCGCCACGGGCGAGCCGCCGGATCACCTCAACTGGGACCTGTGGCTCGGGCCGCGGCCGAAGCGCCCGTACCAGGCCAACGTCCACCCCTACAAGTTCCGCTGGTGGCGGCTGTACTCCTCGCAGATGGCCAACTGGGGCGTGCACTACCTCGATGCGATCCGCTGGGCCACCGGCGAGCTGGCGCCGTCGTCCATCTGCGCGATGGGCGGGAAGTTCGCCATCGACGACGACCGGACGGTCCCCGACACGATGGAGGCGACGTTCGAGTTCGCCTCCGGGCGGCTGGCGATCTTCGGGCAGTACGAGGCCAGCGGCAACCCCGCGCTGGCCGGCGGCGAGATCGAGCTCCGCGGCACGCAGGGGACGATCTACTCCAGCGGGAAGAGCTACCGGATCGTGCCCGAGCGGGGCGGGCAGTTCCACCCCCGCGAGCCGCGCATGGAGCCGAAGGAGGTCCCGGCCAAGGGCGACAACCGCAACCTGACCTCCCTGCACGCGCGGAACTTCCTCGATTGCGTCAAGTCGCGCCGCAGGCCCAACGCCGACGTCGAGATCGGCCACCGTTCGACGACGATGGCCCTGCTGGCGAACATCTCGCTCGCCACGCGCCTGCGCCTGGAGTGGGACGCCCGCCGAGAGGTCATCACCAACAGCCCCGAGGCCGACAAGCTGTTGCACTACGACTACCGAAAGCCCTGGGTGCTGCGGTAGGAAAAGGGGACAGGCTACTTTTTGGGCTTCGCCTGGCGCGCTGCCGGAACGCTCGGAGGCTTCAGGTTTAACTGAACGGTCTGCCCGTCAGCAGAAAAAGTAGCCTGTCCCCTTTTCCGAGCGAAAAAAAGTAGCCTGTCCCCTTTTCTAGACGAGCAGGTCGAGGGTGTGGCCCTGCATGTCCATGGCCGTCTTGGCGACGGCGATGCTGAACCTTGCCGCGAGCTCGGCGGACTTGAACTCCACGACGTTCTCGGCCATGTCGCCCTCGCCGCTGGCGATCCGTTCGACGGCCCTGCCCAGGCGCGCGTACTGATTCCCGACCGACCGTACCGCGACGGACAAGGCGTCCGACATGCCTACACCGCTGATGGTCATCCCAGGTCCTCCTGCATCCAGTATACGATATCGGCTGCACGCGAAGCGACTTCAGCTTCGTCGGGGAAACGAGGGGCGCTCGGGTGCCGTCGCCGGCGGGAGCTCCCCGCGCAAAAGAAACGGGCAAGCCAATCGGCCCGCCCGCGATCTCGCCCCTCCACGAAGGGCGATTAACTTATCTTCTCAAACTGACCGTTCTTGTGCCCCCGTGGGAGGCCCCGTTGTTGAAGGAAAGCCGGCAGGCCGCACGGCTTTTCCGCCGTGCCCGCAGGGAAGCCAACGAGAACCACGCCGCACATAAAATCTTCCCAGTTAAAGAATTAGCGAGTCAACGAATCAACGGACACGCTGTCAGCCATGCAGGAGCGGTCACTTTTAGTTATCTTCTCTTCCGCCGGATCAGGGCCAGGCCGCCGAGGGCCAGCAGCGCCAGCGTGGCGGGCTCGGGGATGGCGTAGACTTCGGGAGAGACGACGCCTGAATCGAAGCCGCCGAAGACGTAGAAGGTCCCGCCGGAGACGGCCCCGGCCGCCTCGCGCAGGCCCTCCGGCAGCGGCGGCCCCGAAGACCAACTGTCCGCGACGGGGTCGTAGACCTCCAACATGTCGAGATAGGGGCTCTCATGGTTGTAGTAGTTGGTCGTGCCCCCGGCGGCAAGGTAGTGCCCGGCGAGGACGCCCTCGGCGAAGTGGAACCGGGCGGTCGGCATGTCCGCCGGGGCGTCCGTCCACGTGTCCGCCAGCGGATCATAGCTGTCGACGTAGGGATGCGCACCACGCGGGGTGGATCTGTAGCCGCCGAAGGCGTAGACACTGCTCCCGAAGGAAGCGGACCCGTGGGCCAGCCTTTCGTGGAGCATGTCGGCCTTGGGCGCGATCGTGAGCGTCTCCGGATCGAACTCCGTCGTGTTTGCCAGGGCCTCCTCCTCGCCCCCAAGAACGTAGATCTTCCCGTTGCTTGCCGTCGCCGCGCTCTCCCACATGCCCGGCGCGAAGGGAGCCTGCGTCCATGCCCCCATGGCGATGTTGTAGATCTGCACGATTTGCTGATGGCCGCGCGCGTCGTAGCCGCCAAAGACGAAGATCCGCCCGGCTGCGTACGCCCCGGCCGCCCCGCGGAGGGCCGTGGGCATCGAAGGGCCCGAAGACCAGGAATTACTGACGGGGTCGTAGACGTCCATCGAGTCGAACGGGAAATCGGTCGAGTAGGAATAGCCTCCCGCCAGGTAGATCAGCCCCGTAGCCGGGTCGGTGACGGCCACCGCCTGGCCCCGCGGGGTCGGCATGATGGTAGGCTGCTGCCACGTGCCGAGGTCCAGGTCGGCCCTCGCCGTCTCAGCGTGGACCGCTGCAAGGAACAGCACGCAAGCAAGGAAAGGCGCCTTCCCGATCCCGACACATCCCCGCACCGTCGCTCTCAACACGCACAGCTTCATGGCCGGTCTCCCTTTCGTTCCTGCCGCACGGATGCGGTATGCAATCGCGCAGCCGTGATCCACGAACCGCCGCTACGGGGCGGTGCAGCCGTCCCTCAGGCGGCATATGGTCATGGTCTGGAAACTCGGCCGGGCGGCCTGGGCAGGAAGGGACAAGTGAGCGAGATTCGCTCCTGCCCGAATGCAGATGAGCGCGGCTCGCCGCTTCCCCAGCGAGCCGAAGCCGTCGGGATTATACCATGGAAAGACAATCAGTCAAGTCAATTCTGGATATAGGGGACGCTAACCGTTTTCCTCTTGACGAATACTGGGGACGCTAACCGTTTTTGTCTTGACGGCGCGGTTGGCGTTGGATATCCTGCGCGCATGCCTCGCATGGCACGGGTCGTCATCCCGGGCGAGCCGCACCACGTCACGCAACGCGGCAACCGACGCGAGAAGGTCTTCCGCCGTCAGGCAGACTATCCGCGGTACCTCTGCCTTCTGGGCGAGTACGCGGAGAAGCACGGCCTGGCCGTCAAGGCGTACTGCCTGATGCCCAACCACGTGCACCTCATCGTCGTGCCCGAGGACGCCGCCGCGCTGGCTGCAACGCTCAAGCCGGTCCACCTGCGGTACGCCCAGGAGCTCAACCGGCGGCTGGGCGTCGGCGGCCTGCTGTGGCAGGGGCGGTTCCACTCCTGCCCGCTGGATGGGGATCACTACTGGACGGCCGTGCGCTATGTCGAGCGGAACCCGGCGCGGGCCGGGCTGGTTGCTCGCCCCGAGGACTGGCCGTGGTCGAGCGCGGCGGTGCATTGCGGCCTGCGGAGCAGCGAGCTGCTGTCGCAGATGGCCCCGCCGGAATGGCTGGTGAACCTTCCGGCCGCCGAAGTTCACAAGCGTTGGGCGGTGTGGCTGCACGGCGACGAGGAAGAGGAGGAGGCGATGCTTCGTCGCCTGCGTCTGTGCACCCGCACCGGCCGTCCGGCGGGCAGCGAGACCTTCCTGGACCGCTTGGAGCGGCTGGTGGGCCGCCGCCTGCGTCCCCTGCCCATCGGCAGACCGAGGAAAGGACCAAAGAAGCCGAAAAACGGTTAGCGTCCCCTATTTACGCGGCCGCCATAGTAGGGACCATAATAGGGGACGCTAACCATTTTTACCTCTGCTTAAATAGGGGACGCTAACCGTTTTTTCTGGCCTTGGACACTTCGATGCGGTCCGCAGGTGGCCATCGCCGGAATGGTGAGAGTAGTGGTCTCCCGGGAGACGCATCACCTCCCCTCGCGCGGCCTTCGGAAGCCAGCGGTGACGCAACCTGCCAATGGCCGCGAGGATGTCTTCCCGGCGGACGCCGAAACGGGTGATTCGGAGGCTCGGGCCGTCTTGACGGGCATCGGACGCCCGGCCGCCAGGCCGCCGGGGAAACGTTCCAGGACAGCTCGCGGCACCTCGTAGGCCGTCGCCTGCACCCTTGGCCCGTCGGCTGACCGAGAACGGCGCCAAAAGAGGCAAAAAACGGTTAGCGTCCCCAATGGCCCTAAGATAAGCGGCCGATCGGGTGTTCCGCGAGCCTGAAGGGCTCGAATTCGTCAGCCCAGGGCGACGCCCTGGGACATGGTTGCCGTTTCTAGAACGAGCCCTGTAAGGGCGAAACAAGTGCTGTTTTCGAGCGATTTCTGCCGCCCCTACAGGGCTTGTCGGTATGCAACCGCCCACAACCCAGGGCGTTGCCCTGGGCTTTCGGCTTGCAGCCCTTCAGGCTGCGAATGCTTATCTAAGGGCCATTGGTTAGCGTCCCCTATTTATGCGGCCGCCATAGTAGGGACCATAATAGGGGACGCTGATATGGAACGACCGTTGTCAAGGGAGTAATGTCAGGTCATT
>CAYRVX010000029.1:0-62427 GCA_964427875.1 uncultured Planctomycetaceae bacterium | reverse complement strand
AGAGGTTGAGCCGCCCTTTCAAGAACATTTCATCTGCCAAGTTGACGGACAGCCATATTGCCTGTAATCGGCTCAGGGACGGTCTCTGTGCCTCAACGAACCCGCGAAACGGAGCTAAACCGATGCGCCAGGTGAGAAACAGGGCTGACGCCGAGGGGCGTGTCAGCGCCGGTCGCCGTCCCCTCTACCCAAACCTCTCACTCCCGAACAACCAAGGCTCCTGCACGCGGAATCAAATCTCCTATCAGTCAGTGATGCGTGCAATCGCAAGCGCGTTTTCAAGAACGGCGGGTGTTGCACGGTCGTTCGCAAAACTTCAGGCTCCATTCGAGATACGAACCAGGTTAGTCGACAGCCTGCAAGTAGTGTGAAAAATGAAGAGCCCGGTTATCCCAACCATCGTTCTATTTACGCTCTTGGCCGGGGCTATTCCCGCTCCCGCCGACGGGCCTCTGCACCCGGTGGGTGAATTCGACTCGCTTCCAAAATGGCCGAAGGAAATCCCCTCGAATATGGTGGAGTTGGAGATTCACCCGCCACAGGGCGCCAAGCTGCGACAGCAGCGTTTCGAGCGACGGAATGATCCGGCAGGCATTCGGGCCTTGTGCCTGAAACTGAACGAGGCGATCGAACCCGACGCAGCCGGCCTGGGCGACTTCCGGCGACTGGTGCGGCAGGCATGTTACGCCAAAGCCCTCGACGCCTATCGCGCCTGTTTTTTCGACAAGCTGAGGAACCCAAAGAAGTACGGAGCGCATTGGCAAAACCTGACGGGCTACCAATTGAAGGCGGGCAAGAAATGGGTGCTCAAGCGGGTCGATCCGAAAATCATCAAATTGGCGATGCAAGGGATTTACACAGTCGACTCTCTCCAAGGCAGGGTAGGACCGCCCGGACAAATGGCCTGGGTTCCTTACGCGCTGAAACTCCCGGCAGGCGCGACATATGGCCGGACAGGCAACGACCATCCGTTCTGGAGAACCGACAAGGGTTTCGCGGTTCGAAAAGAGATCGAATTCTTCCGGGCGTTGAACAAGTTTCCGCTCGATTTCATGCCGTTGCCCACCCGTTTACTGGAGTCGTATGTCTTGACCGGAAATCGCGAGCACCTCAAGCGGTGCTGCGAAATCCTGGACGACTGGACCCTCAACGCACGGAGGGATATCGATGCCTTCCCCATCGACATACGCAGCGCAACGGAACTTGAGTCCGAACGCCTGCGCGATTTCCCGGGCATGATGCGGGTGATGGTCGATGAGCGGCCTGAACTCGCTGAACGGTTCGACTCGCCCACACTTGCCCGGCTGATGTTGCATCTCCTCAGCGATTTCATCCCATACACGATCCGGGCCAAGCGCACAGAACTGGCCAACTGGGGCATCATGGGGATCGGCAACGCATTTCACTTTGCCACCCTGTTCCAGGAATTCAAGAGCATGACCTATGCCCGCCGCGAGTTGTGGCGGCTGTGGAATATCAACTTCACGCAGTTCTTTGCACTCGACGGGGCCGCCTATGAGGCCGCCGACAGCGGCCATAGCCGCATCGCCGTTCCCAGGGCTCGCGAATGCATGCCGTTTTGTCGGCTTCCTGCGCTGGCCGGTTCCCTGGAGCGTGCTGCGTTCGATGACCTGCTGCGGGATCGCATGCGCTACGTAGTGGTCCAGATGTCACCGCGCGCCCGTCAACATCCCCGGTTCGATCCGGACTATCGCTCACACCCGAAATACGAATGGCTCGAACCCAAGTGGACCACTTTCGACACCGTTTCGGCCATGAAGGAACTGCTCTGGGATCGGGATTCCGAAGTTCGCAGTCGCCTGCAGACGGTGATGAAGAATGTCGGGCGGGGCCAGGCGGCGGGGGCTCCGCTGCATCGCTCCGATGTCGCCCCCTATGCCGCCATGGTCTTTCTTCGCGACAGTTGGGACAAGGACGCGGCCTGTTTTCAATTGTCCGATTACCGCGGGTCCAGCTGCAATCTCGCCATGCGCTACGTTTACACTAAGTCAGTGATCTTCGGTAGAGAGCCGGGACGCTTTGATTTGTCGACGAATGGATGCAACCTGGTGGTGGGCAACGCCATCGCCGTGGACCGCAAACCGGGCAACTTCTTCCACGGCTGGGCGAAGACGGGAGGCAAGACGCGCTACTGCGCTCAACCGGATCGGACCATCGCGGGGCGCCGTTTCCACAGTTCGGATCGTTTTGATTTCGCCGAATCGGTGCAGGTTCACCCCTACTATCGCCCTCCCCGGGGTCTGCGCAAGGACAGTCATATCTTCAACCTCTACAACGTAATCCCGGGGATGGATAACCGCCCCGTTAACGATGTGAAGGTATTCCGTCAGGTGTTCGCTCTTCAGGGTGAAGGACTTTACCTGGTCAACACCCGCATCGAGAACGCCAGCGGCGCACAGCACGAATACTCACAGTTCTTCGCGTTGCCCTCCTGGGTTCCGGCTGGGGGGATTGAAGAGGCGGAAAACAAAATCAGGGCGTTGCGCAAGTCCGGCCGTCCGTTGGTCATTGAAAATCCCGAGCTGGGATTCCTGGCCACGTCAAATACCGGTCGGCCAAACATCTCTATCCATCTGGCTGCGAACGAAGAATTGGCGTTCGGGAATACGATCGATAAAAAAGGAAATCATGCTTCCCTGCCCTCACAACTCAAGATCATGGCCGAGTCCCTGGCAAAACTCCGCAGCCGAAAGGTCAGTGGTCGCGACTTCGCCAAGCGTTGGTTGTCCCAGCTTGTGCGCCCGGTCTCTGTTCGTTGGAAGGGTAAAGGCCATCAGATGTTCCAGATGGCGCTGGTCACGCGCGAGGCTTCGGCGAAGGAGGGCCTTTCCGGCGGCCTGCGATCATATCAGAAGAATGCAGGCGCCGGCGGCGTGCTCGGGTGCTCGATCATAACCCGTAACGGGACGCCGGTCTGGTTTCAGGCCGGGCCTCGTCCTAAGAATGCCCTGCGGGCCGGCCCGGTCCAGGCAAACGCAGAGGCGCTGATGGTGATACAGAAGAACGGCGCCGTCAGCGGCATCGTTCTGGGAGCTGAGGCGATTACGATTCGGGCCAAGCGTCGCCCGTTGGCGACGTCCGATGTGGAATTTGTGTTGGACGCAAAGGGCGCCTTCGCCAGCACTCCCATTCGCCGGCCGATTGATACCGTGCGTATCGCACCGGCTCGGAACGTCTTCACAGAGCGAATCGAGGTTTCCTTCAGCATTCCGACCCAGGACACCCGTGACATCGAGTTTCGATATACGCTCGATGGGAGCGACCCCACCCTGAAATCCTCACTGTATGCCAAGCCGTTTTGCGTCGATCGCACGTGCATGGTCAAGGTCCGTCCCTTCCGTAAGGGATTGACCTCCACGCCGTGGAACTTCCCGGGAACGGACGCAGGCAAAACGATGTCCGCGATCCTGAAGAAGGTCCGCTACAAGGCGGCCCGGAACCGCACTGGGCTCGAGCCCGGTTTACGGTACGAATACCTTGAGAGTGATTGGCCCGACTTGTTCATGAACGCCGGCGGCGGCGACGTCATACCGGTGAAAGATCGCGGGCTCGCCATCGGGCTGTTGGTCCCGGAAGATGTCGCTCGAATCCGTCAGGGTGAGATGGCTTATGCGATTCGCTATACCGGTCACCTCGACATTCCGGCAGACGGCGTCTACGTTCTTCATGCACCCGAGCACTTGTTCGACGTCACAATGGATGCCAGCTTCGATCTGCGGGTGTGGGTGGACGGTGAGGAATGGTTTCCGTCGCCGACAATCCACGCGCAGAACACCTGGTCGGTAGCGTTGCGAAAGGGGCTGCACGACCTGAAGGTCGTTTTCGTTGATTTTCGATACAAGGAGTTTAAGAGCGAATACTGGTTGCCCTGGCAGGAAGAGGAGGTGTGGCAAGGCGTCCCAAAACTTCGTATCTCCGGCCCCGGAATGAAGATACAACCATTACCGCAATCATTGCTGAAGCGTCGCATTCGGACCCTAGTTGTGCCTCCCGTCAAGAAGCCCTCGACTTCGCCGCCCACCGGCACGCCGAAACAAGCCCATAGCAAGCCGATTTCGGAAGCGATGCGTGGTTCCGGGGACATCATACGTAACTCCGCTTTTTCTTGGGCTTGGGTCGGCGTCTGCGGGCAAGCAGGGCGCGGCCGAGGAGACGCTCGCACGCAACGCTGTCAAGAGCTTTGTGTGGCGTCCCCGAATCGGAATCGGGAATCCCCGGAATCCGACCCCGGAATTTGCCGATCACAGCTCGATCACTTCGCCGTCGGCCTCGGCCGACCGGACGATCGCGCAGAGCACGCGCGTCAGTGCCAGGCCGTCGGCGACGGTTATCAGCGGCGGCTGGCCGGTCAGCGCGCAGTCGATGAAGTGGCGGCAGGCCGCGTAGGTGAAGCCGCTCTGCTGGTCCAGGACCGCGCCCGACGTGGGCGTCGCCAGCTCGAACGTCTCGGGACCTGCGGTGAACATCTCGCTGCGAAGGCGGTCCACGTCGATGCAGCCGCGCTCGCACAGCGCGAAGAACTTCGAGTCCACCAGGCCGGGATATGACGGCGGGAGGATCCAGTTGCCCTCCAGGCTCATCACCGCGCCGCCGTCGAACTCGATGGTGGCCTGGTAGAAGTCCGGCACGTCGAGGCCTCGGGCGGCCAGCACGCCGGCCCTCTGGACGGCCCGGACGCGAACGGCCTCGCGGCCGATCCACCACCGCGCGATGTCCAGCCGATGAATGCCGATCCAATGAGCCAAGTGACTCTCGCGCAGCCAGCCCAGGCGCTCGGTCGGCACCTCGATCCGGTTGGCCAGGCGGGCGAAGACGTACCGCACGGCGCCGAGGGAGCCGGAGTCGACCAGCTCCTTGCCCTTCGCGAAGGCGGGGATCCAGCGGTTGGAGAGATTCAGCATGAAGCAGCCGCCGGCCTGTCGGGCTGCCTCGGCGATGGCCTCGGCGTCGGCGACGCTCAGCGCCATCGGCTTCTCCAGCAGGACGTGCTTGCCGGCCCGCAGCGCCGCGACGGCGGGGCCGCGATGCAGCGCGTCCGGCAGGGCGATCACGACCGCGTCCACGTCGCCGCGGGCCAGCAGGTCGTGGTAGTCCGCGAACGTTGGGCAGCCGCCCAGCTCCTCCTGCCGCCGGCGGAGCAGCTCTTCGTTGATGTCGCAGATCGCGGCGACCTCGGCCCGCGGCTCGGCGGCGAAGTTCTGAAGATGGCTGCCGCCGTGCCAGCCGACTCCGATCACACCGACCCGCAACCGTGCTGATTCGCTCATCACCCGGCCTCCCATCCTGCAAGACGTCGTCGCGCGATCAGATTAGCAGGCAGTGGTGTCGATGAACAGGCCCCGGCGTATCTCGCGCGGCAAGCGCACCTGACTTATCCCCTGTATCCCCTGCATCCCTGCGCTATAATCCGCCCCTGGAGACGGCAGAGATGGATCAGATGACCGTGCGCGAGCGCTTCGGGGCGGTGATGGGCTTCCAGCCGTTCGACCGCCTGCCGATCGTCGAGTGGGCCGGGTGGTGGAACCAGACCATCGAGCGCTGGCACGGCGAGGGGCTGCCCCGCGAGATCACCGACCGCTACGACATCTGCCGCCATTTCGGCCTGGACGTGTGGCTCCAGGACTGGCTGCGGCCGCGGGACGCAACCTGCCCCAAGCCGGCGAGCCACGGGGCGGGGATCCTGGCGAACATGGACGACTACGACCGCCTTCGCGAGCACCTCTTCAGATGGCCGATCGACCGCGGCCGCTGGCGGCAATGGGCCGAGGTGCAGCGGCGAGGCGAGGCGGCGCTGTGGTTCACGGTGGACGGCTTCTTCTGGTTCCCCCGGACGCTGCTGGGCATCGAGCGGCACCTGTACGCCTTCTACGACCAGCCGGAGCTGCTGCACCGCATGAACGGCGAGCTGGCCGACTGGATCTGCCAGGTGACCGACGAGGTCTGCGAGGTCTGCACGCCGGACTTCATGACCTTCGCCGAGGACATGAGCTACAACCACGGCCCGATGCTCTCGAAGGAGCTGTTCGACGCTTTCCTGCTGCCGTACTACCGGCGGGTGGTCCCGCGGCTGAAGGAGCGCGGCATTCTGGCGATCATCGACAGCGACGGCGACGTGACGGTCCCGGCGTCGTGGTTCGCCGAGGCCGGCCTGGACGGCATCCTGCCTCTGGAGCACCAGGCCGGCGTGGACGTGGCCGCCATCCGCGAGAAGCATCCGCAGATGCGATTCATCGGCTGCTATGACAAGATGGCGATGGGCCGCGGCGAGGCGGCGATGCGCGGCGAGTTCGAGCGCCTCCTGCCCACCGCCTCCGCGGGCGGGCTCATTATCAGTTGCGACCACCAGACCCCGCCCGGCGTGTCGTATGACGACTACCGGCTGTACCTGCGGCTGTTCGGGGAATACGCCGCAATGGCGGGCGGCAACAACTGTGGCGTTCGGTGATTCCGGCGTGTAATCTAGAGGGTGATCGCTTTTGGGAGGCGGAAGATGAAGCGGGACGAGGTATTGAGAATTCTGGCGGAGAACCGAGAGAGGCTGAAGGACTTCCCGGTCAAGTCCCTTGCCATCTTCGGGTCGGTCGCCAGAGACGAGGCAAGCGAAACCAGTGACGTGGACGTCCTGGTTGAGTTCGAGCCGGACCAGCCCGTCGGGCTCTTCTCTTTCATCCGCCTTATGCATTGCCTCCAGGAGATTCTTGGCTGCACGGTGGACCTGACAACGGCGGAAGGTCTGCGGAGCGAGATGCGAGAGGAAATCCTCAAGGAGGCCATTCGTGCCGCCTAGAGACTGGACACTGCGGATTCGCGATATCCTCGATTCGATAGAGGCAATCCGGCAGTACACGGCAGGGATGGACTTCGAGGCATTCCGGGCCGACCGGAGAACGGTGGACGCCGTTGTCCATAACATCGCGGTCATTGGCGAAGCCGCCGGTAACGTTTCAGCCGACGTCAGGAATGCACGCCCTGAGATTCCTTGGCAGCTCATGCGCGACTTCCGAAACGTGGTTATTCACCGGTATTTCGGGATCGACAGGAAGATCGTCTGGGACACGATCCAGAACGACCTTCCCGCCCTGGTTCCGACTCTCCGGAAACTCCTGCGGGAGGAGACTTGAGCCATGTCTCAAGGCGCGCCACTGCCCGTGAATGTACCCAGGATGTCGCGTGCCGATCATGGCGTACGTTGAGGTCAGGAGACTGGGCGAGCTGATCGCGCGCCGCCGGGTGGACGACGAGAGGGCCCGGCGGGGGTGCGGCGTGCAGTTGGGCGAGCTCGGCAGCGTTCACGTGGCCCTCGGCCAGGTGGTCAAGTTCGGCAACTACGAGGTCCGCATCGTGGAGGGGCCCGGCGAGGAAGACCGGTCGGTCGTTGCCGAGGACAGCCGGACGGGCCGGCCCGAAGAGGGCATTATCGAGCTCGTCGCGGAGGAGCCGGGCGCCGCGGACAGCGACCAGAGCGGCGACGTGCAACTCGACGAGTACGTTGCCGCCCGCCGGCTGTCGCGACGGAAGACCCTTCGGCTCATGGCCGGGATCTGCCGCTGCGTCCAGGTCCTCCACGAACAGGGCGTGGTCCACCACGACTTGAGGCCGGCCAGCATCCTGTTGAGCGCCGACGGCGAGCCGCGCGTGCCGGACTCCGGGGCGATCAGCGACCGCGAGGCCGCAAGCGTCTCGATCGAGGAAGCCGCCGAGCCCGCGTACCTCTCCCCCGAGCAGGCGGCCGGGCGAAGGGAGATGATCGATGCCCGAACGGACGTCTACAGCCTCGGCGTGGTCCTGTATAGGCTGCTGACCGGGGAATTGCCCTTCGACCTCTCCGGCACGCGGCTGGACCTGATCCACCGCATCCTGTCGGGCGAGATCCGCCTGCCCGGGGACGTCCGCTTCGCGGTGGACAGGGAGCTCGAGGCCGTGCTGCTCAAGGCCATGACGCTGGCCCCGGACGGGCGCTACGACACGGCCGGGCAGATGGCCGACGACATCGACAACTACCTGCGGGGCGATCCGCTGCTGGCCCGGGAGCATACGAGCGCTTACCTGTGGGGCAGGCGCCTCCACAGGCACCGGTTGGCCATCCTGGCCGCGGGCGTCCTGCTGGCGATCGGGATCGCCGTCGGGGCGGTCTGGGTGACGGGGCTTGGCCGGGAGCACTGGCCGTGGGGGGCGGGGGAGCTGTGGCTTTCCTGGAGGCGGGGCGGAGCAACGAGGGGCCCGGCGACCACGGCGCCTTCCACTCAAGCGGCCCCGGCTCCCGCGGCGGTGGCTGCCGCCCGGACGGCCGCCGGGGCGGCGTGGGGGCAAGTCAAGGACCTGGACCGCGGGCAGGGATTCGGCGTTCTTCTGGATGAGGCGCAGGCCACCCGCCTCAGCGCCGACGCGCTGCTCCGCAAGAAGGACTATGCCGACGCGAGAAAGGCCTACGAGGAGCTTCTCGCGCGGTCGCGGCTGTTGGCGCAGCGCCATGAGGGACGGAAGTCAGCCGTCGCGGCCAGGACTGAAGCGCTGGCCGCGGGCGAACGGGCCGGGCGGGCCGATGAGGCCGCCGCGGCGAAGGCGCTGCGGGAGGCCGCCGGCCGGCTTGTCGACAAGGCGGCCTCGTCGTTCGACGCCGGCGACTTTGCCGAGGCCCGGCGGCTGTGGAGCACAGCGGCGGGGGAATACGACAAGGCCGCGGTGCACGCGAAGGCCGCTGCCGCCGCTGCCGCCGCGCGGGCCGCGTACCGTCAAGCGCTGAGCCGCCTGGACGAGGCCAAGCTGCGGCGATACGGCCGGAAGGCATGGGCCAAGGTGACTGCCGCCGTTCGCCTGGCCAAGGACCCGGGGAGCGATCCCGCCGCCGTAACCGCCTCCTACCGCCAGGCCGCGAAGCTCCTGCCTGCGGCGGCGAAGGAGGCCAACTTCCACGCGCATCTCGATGCCGCGCGGCGCCTCGACACCGCGGGCGACGTCGTCGAGGCCCTGGACGAGCTGAAGCTCGCGCTGGGCATACGCCCCTCGGATGCGGATGCCCTGGCCTTGAAGAATAAGCTCGAAGTCGCCGCAAAGCCCTTCCGAGAGGGCTGGGAAGTGCTCTTCGACGGCAGGAGGTCCATCGACTGGCAGGGAGGGGGCGGCATGTTCCGCGTCGAGGACGACGCCATTGTCGGCGGGTCGCTCAAGCGCCGGGTCTCGCGGAAGGCGTTCCTGTACGGCGAGAAGCAGTACGGCGACTTCGAGCTTTGTCTGAAGGTCAAGGCCGTCGGCGATCGGCCGAACGGGGGAGTCGTGTTCCGCAGCCGGTTCACCGACGCGAACAGCGCCATCGGCTACCAGGCCAAAGTCGGCGTGGCCGGGGGGATCCTCGCCTCGGGCGGCCTGTTCGACGAAGGACGCAGCGGAAAGCCCCTCGCCGTGGCGGACAGAACGAAACTGCCGCAGATCTGGAAGGCCAACGACTGGAACGACTACAGGATTCTCTGCACGGGCAGGCGGATTAGAGTGTGGCTCAACGGGCACCAGACCGTCGAGTACACCGAGACCCGCCCCATCGCCGCGGCGGGAGGCGCGGTAGGTCTTCAGATTCACCCGAGCCGGACTCTCTGCGAGGTATGGTACAAGGACATCCGGATCCGCGAGGTCCCCCCGGGCCGGCCGGAGCCGGCCCGCAAGCCCAGGAAGCGTCGGCGCGGGTGACGGCCCGGCCTACCGTCCCGTTCCCCGGACATCGTGGCAGTAGAGGTTCTGCTCGCAGCGGAGGTACAGCCGGCCGTCGCAGAGGACCGGGTGCGCAAAGACGTTTTTCTTCGCACCAGGCAGCCGGAAGCGTCCGACCACCTCCAGCCCTTCGGAGGAGGGCTTGAGCAGCCCCGCCTCGCCGCGGTCGGAGAGGCAGTAGAGGCGCCCGTCGGCGTGACGATCACCCGCGGGCCGTCCACCAGCAGGCACTCGCTGATGCGCCAGGTGACGTTCCTGGCCCCGAAGCGATTCAGCACCTCGACAGCCCAGAGCTCCTTGCCTGACCGGCGTCGAGGCAGACGGCCCGGCCGTGGGCGTTCATGTGATAGAGCTTGCCGTCGCGGCGCAGGGCGAAGATGCGAAGATGCTGGCCGACGTCGCCGGTGACGTAGATGTTGCCGCCGGCGATGATGGGCGAGCAGTATCCCCGGCCGAGGTCCGTCGCCTTCCAGAGCAGCTTGGGGCCGCCCTCCGGCCACGAAGGCAGCAGGCCCTTCTCGTCGCTGACGCCGTCGCGCCGCGGTCCGCGCTACCGTGGCCAGCCGGACTCCTTCGAGGCGATGAGTCGCCCGACGGCGCCGCCGCCGGCGGGCTCGGCAAGCGACGAACCGGAGGCCGCCAGAACACAAGTCGCAACTGCCGTCAGATCCAGCCGCCGGGCCTCGCCTGTCCTGCGCCGGTAAACCATTGTCTCGTGCTTTCTCTGCTGGAGCGCTCTGCCGCGACCGGCCGACTCCGGCTCTCGCCAACATGGCCCGCCGGGGGGGCGGCAAGGCGGTCAGCGAAACAGCTATGCTCCTGCCGTCGGCTCGCCCTTGTCCGCCTTCCGCTTACGCTTCGCCCTGTCGCGACGGGTCTTCGCGCCGGCGCCCCTCTTCCGTGCCGCACCGACGTCGCCGGCCCACTTGTCCCACAGGGCGGCAAGCTCGGTGGCGAGCTTCGGCTGGGCGCCGGCCAGGTCCTTCAGCTCCGTTCGGTCGACGTCCATGTCGTACAGCTCCCACGGCCCCCCTCGGGCCGAGACGAGCTTCCACTTGCCCTTGCGCACGGCCCGGTTGTTGGAGAACTGGAAATACAGCACCTCGTGCCCGTCGCGGTGCCGGCCTTGGAAGATCGGCACGAGGCTTTTGCCTCGCAGCGGCCGCAGCGCCTGGCCGCCGTGGGCCTTCGGGTAGCCACTGCCGGAGACGTCCAGACAGGTGGCCATGATGTCGATCAGGTGCCCCGGCTGGTGCGTGACCGAGCCGGGCCTGGTCTTCAGGCCGTTCGGCCAATGGGCGATCAGCGGCGTGGCGATTCCGCCCTCGTGCTGGTTCTGCTTGTACCAGCGGAACGGCGTGTTGCAGGCGTGGGCCCACTTCTTGTCGTACGTCCAGTAGGAGTTCGGGTCCCACGGGGGCAGGTGCGTGTTCCTGGATCGCTGGAAGGGGCACGCGCCGTTGTCCGAGAGGAACAGGATAAGCGTGTTGTCGGTTGCGCCTAGCTTCTCGAGGTGCGCGAGCAGCTTGCCGATGTTCTGGTCGACCCGGTCGACCATGCCCGCGAAGGTCGCCATCCGCAGGTCCTCGGCGTCCTTCTCCTCGTCGCCGAGGGTCTCCCACGCCGGCACGTCACTTGGACGCGGGCTGAGCCTCCAGGGCTTGCGGAACAGGCCCATCTCGCGTTGTCGCTTGTACCGCTGTCGGCGGAGCTCGTCCCAACCGCACTTGTACTTGCCCCGGTACTTCTCGACCTCCTCCTTGGGGGCCTGGAGCGGGTAGTGGGGGGCGTTGTACGCCAGGTACAGCAGGAAGGGCTTGCCCGTCTTGGCGGCCTCCTCAAGGAAGCGGATGGCGTAGTCCGTCATCGCGTCGGTGGTGTAGAAACCGGACCGGGGCACCTTGAACGGCTCGCCGTTGAGACGGAACGTGTTGTTGCCGACGAAGAAGTTGGTCGCGCCTGACAGGTGCCCGAAATAGCGGTCGAACCCCCGGTCGGTCGGCTGCCTGGAGAGGTGCCATTTGCCTGACATGATGGTGAAGTACCCGGCCCGCTTCATGGCCTCGCCGAGCGTCATGCAGTTCCGCATCGCCCCGACGCCGACCTCGGGATGATACAGGCCCGACAGCAGCGCCGCCCGCGTCGGGGCGCACTTGGCCGTGTTGTAGAACTGCGCGAAGCGCAGGCCGCGCGAGGCGAGCCGGTCCAGGTTCGGCGTGCGGATCTCTCCGCCGTAGCAGCCGAGGTCGGAAAAGCCCATGTCGTCCACGAGGATCACGACGATGTTGGGCTTGGCCGCCGCAGCGGCCGCCCGTGCCCACGCGGGACGAAGCGCCGCCGCCGCGCCCGCAAGCCCCGCCGCCCCCCGGGAAAGGAACTCGCGCCGACTGAGACATTTCATGCTGCCGTCCTCTCAACTGGCCTGGCAGGCGGACCTGTACTTCCCGGCCCTCGCCGGCCGGGCCTCAGAGCATATCGCGCCGCCCCACGGGCGACAACCCGCCGTCGGCGGACCCGCGGCGGGTACAAGCCGGAACCTCTCTTGTCCGGCGGGGTTTTGCGGTGTATAGTCAACCGGACGGCTGGAATGGTTCGCGGCTTCACCTGATAGTCAAAGGAGACCGAAGAATGGCAGAACGCAGATCGAGAGTAAGCCGCCGCGGCTTTTTGAAAGGCACGGCGGCGGCCGCGGCCACGATCGCGATCGTCCCGCGGCACGTGTTGGGCGGTCCGGGCAACGTGCCTCCCAGCGACACCTTCGGCGCGGCACTGATCGGCTGCGGCGGCCGCGGCGGCGGCACGTTCAGCGACCTCAAGCGAAGGCACAAGCTCGAGACCAGGCGCCTCGCCTCGTGCGACGTGAAGTTCGTCGGCAAGGCCGACAACAAGACCGTCTACACCGACTTCCGCCGCGTGCTCGAGCGAAAGGACATCGACGTCGTCGCCATCGCCACGCCGCCGCACTGGCACGCGCTGATCAGCATCGCCGCGATGGAGGCCGGAAAGGACGTCGTCTCCGAGAAGCCCATGACACGCTTCGTCGCCGAAGGCCGGGCCGTCGCCGAGGCCGAGAAGCGCTACGGGCGGGTCTTCCAGGTGGGCACGTACGGCCGCGAGGGCCACGCCCGCAGCGAGACGAACCGGCTGAGCCGCAAGATCGTGCTGAGCGGACTGCTGAAGAAGACCGACGCCGTCTACGTCCGCCGCGGGGGCTTCAAGGTCAAGCAGTGGGCCGGGCGCGTGGATCAGGCGCCCCGTCCCGTGCCGAAGAACCTCGACTGGGACATGTACTGCGGCCCGAGCCCCATTAAGCCGTACACCCCGCGCCGCACGGGCGGGACGCACCGCGACTACTGGGATTACGAGGGCGGCGGGCTGGCGGACATGGGCCAGCACCACCTGATGGGCCCGGCGTACGTCTTCGGCCTGGACACGACGCACCCGGTGGAGGTCGAGGCCTACGCGCCGCCGGCCCACCCGGAGCTCAGCGGCATGTGGGGATGGTCGAAGCTGAAGTACGCCAACGGCTTCACGCTCGTGCTCGAGAGCGGCGAGTGGGGCGAGCCGAGCGGCCTGACGAGCAAGGGCGTCAAGCTCGAGGACCTCAGCGCCGAAGACCAGGAGAAGCTCAAGGAGATGCCCGACCCCCAGATGGAGGTCGGCTTCGGCGAGGCGGTCAAGACGCGTCAGCCGGCCAGCGGCAACGCCGAGGTGGCCCATCACATCGTCTGCCTGATGCACCTGACCAACGTCGCGATCCGCCTGGGACGCTCCTTCAAGTTCGACCCCGTCACGGAACGGGCCGTCGGCGACGAGGAGGCCAACCGGCTGATCAACCAGCCGATGCGAGCCCCGTGGCATCTGTAGAAGCGACTATCGAAGAGAAAGGAGCATGAAACATGGCACCATCGGCAGAACTCGTCGCCCTGGTTGACAAGGTCCCCCCCCTGGACAGCAAGGGCTACAAGCCCCCGCTGCTTAAGACCCGCCCCAGCGACGGCAAGTTTACCGGGCCCACGTGGGAAGAGGCCGTCCAGATCCTCGATCCCATCCTCAAGGGCGGCAGGAACAGCATCGTCGGCGTGATCGACATGCTCAGGGAAGTGGACGACGGTGCGGACTACAAGGCCCGATACGTCCTGCACGCCCTCGCCCAGTACGTCTGCCGGGCGGACAAGGCCGAACAGCAGGACATGCTCGTCCACGGGCTGATCGCGGCGTTGGACGGCCGGGCCAAGCCGATCCAGAAGTTCATCATCCGCCAGTTGCAGGTCTGCGGCGACGGGCGGGCGAGCGACCGGCTGGGCAAGTTCCTCCTGGACGAGGAGATGTCCGAGGACGCCGCGCTGGCGCTGATGGCGATCGGCGAGGGGGCCGTCGAGCAGTTCCGCCTGGCCCTGCGCAGGGCCAGGGGCAAGGCCCGGCTGACCATCGTGCAGGATCTCGGTGTCCTCCGCCACGCCTCCTCCGTCGCCGACCTCGAGCGGGCCGCCAGGGACTCCGACAAGGCCGTTCGCATTGCAGCCGTCTGGGCCCTGGCCAACATCGGCGACGCCGGCTCGGTCGGCGTCGTCATCAAGGCCACGGGCGCCGGGCCCGGCTGGGAGAGGGTCCAGGCGACCAAGTCGGCCCTGCTGCTGGCCGAGAAGCTCCTCGCCGCCGGCAGGAAGGACGACGCAACGCGGATCTACACGCACCTGCGCGACACGCGGAAGGACGAATCGGAGAGCTACGTCCGCCAGGCGGCGGCCAAGGCCCTGGCCGCGATGTGACGCGGCGCGCGTGGCGGGCAACAAATAAAAGGGGACAGGCTACTTTTTCGCCACCGAGGCGCTGCAAAAAGTAGCCTGTCCCCTTTTTGGACTTTCCTCACTGGGCCGCTTCGATCAGTTGGGCGAGTCCCTCGCGGAGTTCGGCGAACCGGTCGCCGTCGGGCCTCTCGAAGGTCACGGGCGCGGCGTCGTCTTCGCTGAGCTGCCTGAGCGTGGCCTTGGCGGCGATCTTCCGAACCACCAGGGCGCGGAGCTGCTCGCGGTTGAGGCCGTACTTCTCGCCCAGCGTCAGCAGGTATTCGCAGTCCTGGGCCCCGCGGCGAAGCGCCATGATGCGGACCGACCCGACCGCCCCCCGGCCGAGGACGTTGGGGATGATCAGCCCCAGCTTGTCGGGCTTGTCCAGTGAGGCGCGCGTACCCAGCGACTGCCACGGCAGCACGCCGTCGCCGCCGGCAAGAAAGGTCGTCAGGCACCACGCGGCCGAGTCCCAGTTGCTCACGTTCGGAGCGTTGCAGGCGCCGTAGGAGTAGAAGTCCATCCCGGGATCGTCGCGGGCCATGAGCTGGACGGCCTTGACCTTCCTCGTCAGCCCGCCGACGTACATGGTGGTCATCACGCCGCGGAGCCGGTCGTGCGTCCATCGCGGCCGGGAGATGTCGCAGCGGTAGCCCCAGCGCGCCCGGGTCGGCAGCGGCCGGACCGCCTCGCGGAACAGCCGTCCCCAGAAGCGCAGCGCCACCCAGTCGTCGTAGTTGTAGGGCTCGTCGAGCGTCCAGTAGCTCGTGCCGCTGCCGCGGATGCGCCACATGACCTTGGCGTCGAGGTAGAACATGAAGTAGGTCTCGCTCCAGCCCTTCTGCTCGAAGTGCCGGACGATCTGGCCCGCGGACCCCTGGAAGCCCTTCTTGTAGTCCTCGCCGAAGGCCCGATCGATGGGCTTGCAGAGCAGGGCATGGACGAGGCCGACCTGCTTGTGCTTCCTCGGCCCGTCGTAGCGGTAGTGGCGGTCGAGCCGCAGCGGGTAGCCGTGGCTCAGCGGCACCTGGCAGGTGGCCAGCGGCACGGCTCCCCGGGGCAGGTCCTTGAAGGCCGAGCCGTCCAGCAGGGGCCCGTAGGCGGCGTCCCAGCGGGACCAGTCCTTCACGCGGACTTCCGCGGCGGCGCCTTCGGTGGGCATGGCGAGGCCGCCGTTGAGGCCGTCGCTGTGCCCGGCCATGGTGATGCTCAGCGTGCAGCGGTTGTAGTGGGCCACGCGGAAGGCCTCGAACCATGCTCGGCTGCCGGGGCGCGCGGGGGCACGGTAGATGTTCAGCTCCGGGTTGAAGCGCATACGGTCGGGAACTGCAAAGCCGTAAACCTTCAGCCCCACGGGCACGTCGAAGGGCGCCACGCCTTCGGCGGAGAGGGTGATCCTGCCGGCATAGTCGCCGGGTCTGGCGCCCCGCGGGATGGCGACGTCCACGTAGATGAGCTGATTCCTCTGGCCGGCCGGGGCCTTGTCGCGGCCGTTCGGGATGGCCAGCCTCTCGCCGGGCCCGATCGGCACGGCGTACTCGCCGACGGGCGTGTACCAGATGCGAAAGCACCGGACGCGGTCGGCGGGGACCTTCGCGGGCCCGGTGAGGCCGTCGAATCGGATGAGGATGTCCTTCAGCGGCTCGTCGCCGCCGACGCGCTCGATGCAGAGCTGGAAGGCGACGATCTCTCCGGCGGCGCCGAAGATGCGGACGCGGTTGGCTGCCCCGTCCCAGGCGCTGTTGGCCCGTCGGTATGCCAGCGGGTCGGCGCCGAGCGCCTTGGCCTCGAACAGCCCGCCGGTGACGGGATCGACCTTGCAGACCTCCGGCAGGGCCCAGACCTTCAGACGGCCGGAGCGGACGGGCGGCTCGCCGGGCTTCGGCCGCCAGGCGGCCGGGAGCTTCGGCGGCGGCCGCAGCGAGCCCGAAGCGGCGCCCGACGCCCCGCCCGCGGCCGAACGGTTGCCCGCCGCATCGCACGCGACCACCTCGGCCGCGAGCGCCTCGCCGGGCCTGCGGTCGTCGAGCAGGATGCGCGACACGCCGTTCCTCGGATGCGGGATTCGCCAGCGAGGCACGGGCCGGCCGTTCACCCTGACGAAGTAGCAGAACGCGTCGGCGGGCCCGGCGATCTCAATGACGGCCGCCCCGGTCGACATGTGCGCGTCCTTCGGCGCGGCGCGGACGGCGACCTTGGGCCCGGCCGGCGGGGCGTCGTCCGTGCCGGTCAGGTTGACCACGAGGTACGGCTCGCGGCCGGCCGCCTCGCGCGAGTGGATGAAGTTGTTGGCCAGGCCGTAGCCGATCTCGTCCATCATGCACAGGCCGAAACCGTCCCGACAGATGAGCGAGCGGATCAGCTCCGCCGGCACGGCCGCGCGGGCCCACGAGCCCGGCAGGTCCTCCAGCTCACCGTGCCCCTGGAGCGTGTTGCCGCTGCCGAAGATGACGGCCGTCAGGTTGCTCCCCGGCCAGGCCCACGGGCGGCGGGAGTACGAGGCCTCGCCGAAGGTCGCCCCGAGCCCGGCGCGGTCGATCGCGTACGACGCGGCGGCCTTGCCCTCGACCCAGTCCGTCGCGACGGTGGACAGGCCGATCCGCCGCAGCAGGTGCTTCCGCGGGAACGGCAGGTGCATGCGGGCGACCTCCTTGCGGTTGTCGGCGATGTGGAAGCAGAGCCACCCGCCGCCGACCGTCTTGCCCTTCAGGCCCGTCAGGTCGAAGTCCAGGATGGCCATCTCCTGGATCGTCTTGAGCTTCAGTTGCGGCGTCCTGCCCATGCTGTGGTCCTGCTCAGGCCCCACGGCCGAGACCCACACGTCGCGCGAGCAGGGGACCTTGACCTCCTCGGCCGTTGCCGAAGCGGCCGGCCAACCAGCCGCCGCCAGGGCCGCGACGGCCCACACGAGCATTCGATTCGGTGTCATTCGTTCATCTCCCCGTCCGGCCCTACAGGCGCGGTCTCTGGCGTGATCGCTCACGGCGCGTTGATCCGAAGGCGGTTCCTGCCCTTGGTGACGCGGACGTTCTTCAGCGTCACGAGGCCCCACTTGTCGGCCGTGACGGTGCCCGCCGCGAGCGTCTTGCCGTCGGCGAGCGACGTGTTGGTCCACTTGAACGTCGCGCCCGGCTTCGGGCGGAAGCTCCTGCAATGGCGCGGCGTTACGTCCACGGTGCACGCCGGCTCGGGGCATGAGGAGATCACCCACACGGTCATCTCCCAGCGGTCCTTCTCGTCGGCCTGGCGTTGATCGTCCCACAGGAGCCAGCCGTTGATGCAGCCGTAGAAGTCGCCGTCGGCCGGGCAGCCGTTGCCCGGGTTGTTGTCGAGCGAGCAGTTGCTGAAGGCCGGTATGCTCGCGTCCCAGCGCATCCGGTTGAAGGCCTCCGACAGCTCTCTCGGCGGGCCCAGGCTCCAGGAGGCGACGAACGGCTGCCGGGCGGCCAGCAGCCCGCGCCAGCCGCGGGGATCGTCCTGCCAGCCGAACTCGGACGTGTGCCCGCGGTCCTTGCCCGTCCCGGATACGCACACGAGGAACGGGATGTCGCGGCTGCGGTTGGCGGCGACGTACTCCGCGACGCTGTACATGTTCCAGGCGTCCTCGCCTCGCGCGGTGCGAATGCCCTGCGGCCCGAGGATGCGGGGCATGCTGGGCCCGCCGGGCGCGACGCGCAGGTCGTACCCGGCCGTGTAGCTCCCGAAGCTCATCCGCGTGAAGATCTCCGGGTGCCGCAGGCCGAAGTGCAGCAGCCCGCCGGTGATCTTCGAGCGATCGATCCGGCGGGTGCCCATGATCCACTTTATCATGAACGCCATGTACCGCTCGCAGAAGTAGTCCACCTTGCAGTCGGTCATTCCGCGCAGCGTGTCGCGGCCGGCGTTGTAGAACAGGGCCGGCAGCCAGTCGAGCTGGCGCTTGATCAGGATGGTAATCGCGTCGTCCTTCGGGACGCGGATCGACTCGCGCACGTTGAAGGCGCCCGAGATCGAGCCGATGACCAGCTTGCCTGGCTCGGCGAACCTGTTCCCGACGGCCACCGCCACGCGGAACGACCGGCTGGGCAGGTTGCAGTAGGGCGGGGCCGCCCAGTAGCGGTACCAGTACTCGGGGACGTCCTTCTTGTACCGGTCCACCTGGGTCCACTGGAGCACCGGCTGCGGCGTGGCGGGGTGCTCGTCCAGGGGCTCGGCGAGGCTGCACGCGGCGCCGATCCGCGAGATGCTCTCCGTGCCGGCCAGCGCGGCCGTGACGGCGTAGAAGCTCCTGCCGGGCTTGCGAACCGTATGAACGTACAGCCCTTCCCCGGGCGCAAGAGCCTTGCCTTTGTCGAGACAATACGTCGGTATGATCGAGTTGGGCTCTTCCCGCTGGTTGAGGTATTCGCCCCTGAAGTGGATCTTGTAGACCTCCGTGTCGAGGCCCGAGAGCGGCTGCACCTCGGCCAGCCGCTCGGCGAGGTGGATGTTGCCGGCCGTGATCCGCTCGCCGTGGCGGTAGACGCGATACGTGATCGCCGGCACCTCGCGGATGCGCTTGAGCGGCCGAATGCCCTGAAAGCCGCTCGGCTGGATGCGGAGGCCCAGCCCCTGCAATCGCCGCAGCGCCCGCAGCGTGATGGCCGGGTGGTTCGGCATGCCGGCGGCGCCGTCGCCCGGGCCGCCGGCCAGCTCGTCCCCGTGCTCGGAGAACCGGCGCACCCAGGTGATCTCCTCGCCCTTCGGGCGGAAAGGCGCTGCCTCCCTCCAGGCGATGAACGTCTGCCCGTCGTGGTGGACGGCGCGGACGCCGGTGACCTGTTCCGGCACCTGGCGGGCGTTTCCTTCGTAGACGACCTCCAGGTATGTTCGCGGGGCGATCAGCCGCTCGAACCGCGCGACGGCGAGGCCGAGGTTCCTCTTCGGCCCCGCGGCCCAGCGCCGCACCGCCTCCGTCGCGTCGAAGCAGCGGTACCACGGCGCGACCAGCTTCAAGGCGCCGCCGCTGGAAACCGGCTCGCCGTCGGCGTCCAGCCTGTCAACGACGTGGATCCGCGCCGGGTCGGTCGGCTGGGCGCCGTCCTGCGTGAAGCAGTACAGCCGCGCGTGATGGACCTTCGCGCCGGGCGGAATCGCCGAGAGGTCGAAGAGCAGGCGCAGGTGAGCCCCTCCCTTGACGATCCTCAGCGTCCCGGGGTGGGTGGATCGAGTTTCGGCCGCGCCCCAGCGCTCGCAGACCAGCGCCGCCGGGCAGCTCGCCGCGGCGGCCCACAGGATCGGGATGACAAGGCCCGTGCGTCGCATCGCGATTCCGCCTCCAGGCTATCTCGGCGTGATGGTCAGCCGGCTGGGCTCGGGCGAGAACTTCACGCCGTTCAGCGTCAGCAGGCCGTCGTCGCCAACCGTCGCCTCGCCGTGTTGGATCTCCGTGCCTCCGCCGGCCGAGACGTTCTTCCATGCATAGGTCCTTCCCGCGGCGAGCTTGAACTTCCGGAGCCGCCGCGGTGTGACGTCGGCGACGCCGTCGCCCCGGCCGCTCTGGAAGATCGTCGCCTCGAATCGCCCGGGCCCGTCCACCACGTCGCGCCAGCGGAGGTGGCGGTTGAAGTCGCCCATGCCGCCCTGGGTGGCGTACTTCCACGCCTGCGCCGACGCGAAGGCCAGCAGCGCCCGGTCCCGCCGGATGTCCAGGCGGATGGCGTTCGGGTAGGTTCCGCTGTTGGACACGGGCACGTACCGCGCGCCGCCCCAGGAGAACTCCGCCATGATCCCCGCGCGGCGGCGCAGCATCAACTCGTAGAACTTCCGGCACGCGGCGTAGCCGTGGCTGGACGTGACGGTCATGTACGGCAGCTCGGCCGCGGGCGGCAGCGACCGGGCGACCTTGTTCAGGTCGTGCTCGTCCCAGAAGCTCCTGTCGTCGTGGGTCGGCATGTTCCAGTCGGCCCTGCCCCAGACGGCCTGCATGCTCAGGGCGGCGGCCACGCCGTGGCGGTCGGTCCTCCGGGACGCGTCGGCGTAGTCGATCACCGGGTGCCCCGCGATGACCAGGTTGAAGACGTCCGGGTGACGGATGCCCAGGTGCAGCGCGCCGCTGCCCGAGGCGCCGCCGCGGCATCCGGTCACCAGCATCCGGTTGCGATCGACCGGCCACTTCGTGCACGCCCAATCGACGAACGACAGCAGCCGGCGCTCGGTGTAGGGATGGATCGCCCCCCGGCCGAACGACCTCAGCGTGCCGACCGACTCGTGGTAGCCGTGCCACCAAGTCTTCACCGGGAAGTCGTAGGGGCAGAGCACGATGCTGTCGCGCTCGATGCGGTACTGCGTTCGCCAGTAGGAATGGCCGTCGCGGTGCAGGCTCAGCTCCAGCGGCACGGAGCCGCCGAGGCGGTTGGGCACGCCGACCGACCAGTTGTGCACCTGCATCGGCACATTGGCCATCGGCGGGCCGACCCAGCGGACGTAGTGCAGCCGCCTCTGGTCGTAGTTGAAGAAGGGCATCTTCTCCAGCTCGCGCTGGAGGACCGGCTGCGGCTGAGCCGGCGCCTCAGCAACGCCGGATGCCAACGCGTTCGCCTTCGAGAATTCGACGGTGTTCTGCACGCCGTTGATGCTCGTCACCACGGCGTAGAAGGCGGACTGCTTCTTCGCGGCCGTGTGGACGTACAGACCCGTGCCGCGAGGCAGGGGCTCCTTGCCGCCGCGGATCACCAGGCGCTCGATAGGGCAGTCGCGCCCGTACTGACCGTCCACCGTCGCGTTGCCGAACGGGTCCCAGTGGCCGGTCATCAGGACCTTGCCGGAGGCGATAAACTCATCGACGGGGCGGTCGGTGTTCCGCCCTGTCACGTTCCAGCACGACAGCGGCTTGACGGCGGCGATCAGGTCCGCCTCGTGGAGATTCGCCGCGGTGACGCGCTTGTCGTGGCGGTACACGCAGTAGCGGACGCGGCGCTTGGCGTCCAGGCCGTTCAGGATCGCCTTGAGCTCGCCCCAGTCGATCTCGTCGCGTCCGACGGGATCCTCGATCTCTTTCCAGGTGATGAAGGTCTGCCCCGAGCGACAGAAGGCGGCCACGCCCGTCACCTGCGGGGGCACTTCCCTGGCGTTGCCCTCGTACGCCACGTCCAGGCACGTCGCCTCGGCGTTCCAGAACGGACAGGCCTTCACGAAGAAGCCGCCGTTCGGCTTGCCCGAGGCCCACTGCCGGACGGCCTGCGTCGCGTCGAACCGATCGTACCACGGCGGGCGGGGCCTCAACGTGTCGCCGGCGCCTTGCGGCCTGCCGCCGGAGGCGAACTCTGAGAACAGAGGCCGGATGTCGATGTCGGTCCGCGCCTCGTCCATCCGCCCGTCCACCCGGATCGTCCGGGACACGAGCAGATCGGCCCGATGGATCTTCGCGCCCCGCGGAAGGTCGGAGAGGTCGAAGCGCACCACGCCCGCGCCCTCGGCGGCGGGGAGGACCTCCACCAGTTCCTTCCTCACCGCGGACGTCGGTCGCTGCTCGCCGGGCCTCGGGGCGGGTGGCGCCTGGAAGAGCATCCTGCCGAAGCGGCCCGGCATGTGGCTGTCGCCCGAGTACGTCGGCGACCACGCCGTCTCCTGCCAACTGCCCGTCGCCCGGCGATTGCGGTTGAAGTTGACGACCCATTCGGTTGGCGTCTTGCCCTTGGCCGCCATCTTCGCCAGCGGGATGGCCATCTCCAGCGTCCAGGCGGCGCGCATCCGGCCGGTTGCGGCCGCGAAGCCGGAGCTCCACGAGCGGTCCTTGGCGACCGCGTCGTACGTGCTGCCGACGGCGTTGACGCCGAAGTGGTAGTACGCCCCGCCGGTGGGGCCGAGAAACAGCTCGATGGAATCATCCTCCCAGATGGCCCCGTCGCGGCCGCGGCGCGAGGCGACGAGCTTGTCCAGCAGCGGCTCGGTGCAGCGGAAGGCGATGTACAGCGTCTTGTCGTCGCGAAGGAGCCTCACCTCGGTCGGCTGCGGTGCGCTGCCGGAGCCGTCGAGCGTCCGGGCGAGATGATACGCCGCAGACGCCTTCCAGGCCTCTTCATCCGGCTTGCCGTCGAGTTTCGGCGGCGAGCCGGTCTTCACGACGTAGCAGGTCGGCGGCCTGGCCCGCGGCCGGGCGACCTTCCGCGAGGGCGGCCCCGCCGCCGGCGTCCCCCAACGACGCGTTACCATCCCCCCGGCGGCCGCCGAGGCCGAGATGCACAAACTCAGGATCGCCGCGAGAAACGTCGTTCGCTTTGCGGTCATGGGGCTGGCGCCTCCTTTAGCGCGGTCTCGGAAATGCCCGAATCACCATACTTCGCGCTGCCGGGCTCTGCAAGCCTCCAGCGGGGCTAAGGTCCCGCGCTCTGGACGGGCCGGCGGGAACGAGATACCTTCTCGGGTGCCATGACCGCCTGTGACCGAACCCGCCGTGGATTCCAGGTCGCTGCCGGCCTGCTCGCGGCTCTCATGGCCGAGCCCGTTACGGGCGCCGCGCCGGGCGACGGCCTGCTGCCTTACGACACGCGGTGGCAGCACCCGCACTTCCTGACGTTCCGCCCGGCCAACGGGCGGCCGTGCCGGGTGAACCCCCCGCGTCTCTCCTGGCCGTACGTGCCCCAAGTCCTCGTCGGTCGCTGGAAGCTCCCGCCGCGCGAGTTCACGCTCCAGTTGGCCAAGAGGCCGGACTTCACCAAGCCGGACATCGAGGTCCGCACGCCGCTTAACTTCTACAACGCGCTGCCCGTGCTGGACGAAGGCCGCTGGTTCTGGCGCGTGGGCTATGACGCGGGCGCGCAGGCCGAGCACTGGTCGGCCGTGCGGAGCTTCCTGTGCGATACGGGCACCGTCGAATGGGATCGCACCGTCATCCACAGGGCGGCGAAGCTGCTGGCCGGGCGGCGTCACCCGCGTCTGGGGCCGCCGAAGGGCGACTGGCACGCCTGGCGGAAGGAGCTGGCGGCGGGCAAGGAAACAGGCGAGTGGCTCCGGGAGGCGATCCGGGGCGCCGAGCGAGCGGCGCGCCGGCCGTGGTGGAAGAAACTGCCCCCCTCCGACCGCAAGAGCGAAACGCACTACGGCGAGCTTGCCTTTAGGCGCATGGCGGCGGACGCGGCGCTGTGCGCGTTCGTCGCACGCCTGACGGGCCAGCCGCGCTACGCACCGGCGAAGCAGCAGGCCCTCGCGCTGGGGCGCTTCCCGCCGGGCGGGCAATCCTCGCCCGAGTACAACGGCCAGTCGCCGACGAAGTGGCCGACCCAGATCACCGAGTATCTCGCCGTAGTGTACGACGTGCTCCACGACCAACTGTCCGCCGACGAACGCGCGACGCTGCTGAAGTCCGTCGAATGGCGCCTGCGGGCCGTGTACCTCAACAAGTATTCCTGGCAGGGAGAAGGGCGCGTCCACCGCCAGGGCGTCGCCTGCTTCGCCCAGAGCCACCCGTACGAGAACTTCGTGTGGTCGCTGCCGGCCGTGCTGCTCACCGCCGGCGACCTGCCGCTGGCCGATGAGCTGACGCCGCTGTGCCTGAACTACCTGACCGGCGTGACGAGCGCCCACGGCCCGGACGAGGGATGGAACGAGGGCCTGTGCTACGGCGCGTGGAAGGGCCTGTCGATGATGAAGGCGTCGGCCTACACGGCGCTGCTCCTGCCGGAGCTGAAGCTCCATCGCAGCCCGTACTACCCTCGCCTCGGGCGGTGGTACGCCCACCTCCTGCCGCTGGGCATCCATCGGCTGAGCTTCGGCGACTACGCCGCCACCCCCGACCGGGCGCTGGCGTCCCAACGAAACATCTTCCGCTTCCTGTCGTGGTTCAGCGAGGAGGACTGGATCCGCCGCCGACTGCGAGGCCTGGTCGCCATGAAGGGCGAGCGTCCCTCGGCCCGCCCGTGGCTGGACCTGCTGTGCGCCGCCCGGCCGTCTCCGTCGCAGCGCCCGAAGGACGCGGTCCCTCGGCCCCGGCCGCGAGCGGCGCGGCAGACCGTCTCGGCCCTTTTCCCCGAGGCCGGCTGGGTGATGGTCAGCTCCCGCTCGCCTTGCGACCGCGAGGCGTTCGACGACGCCGTCGGCATGATCTTCAAGTGCCGCCCGCGAGGGGGATACAGCCACTCCTTCCGCTCCGAGAACGACTTCGTATGGCACGCCTACGGGCAGACGCTCAGCGCCTCCGGCGGCGGGACGATCTACCCCGACGTGCACTCGCGGAGCACGCTCAGCCACAACTGCGTGCTCGTCAACGGCGTCGGCCAGGAGTGGAACCCCTGGTCCCCGCGGCGGAGCTGCTGCGGCCGCCTGATCGCCTACCAGGCGAAGGCCGGCTTCGTCCACTGGGTCGGCGACGCGACGGCCGCGTACCAGACGGTGGGGGACCTGCTCCGCGTGCATCGCCACGTCGTCTTCGTGGACAACCGGTGGTTCGCGGTCTTCGACGACCTGGCCGTTCGGCCGGAGGGAAAGCCCGCGCGCTTCTCGTGGCTGTTTCACGTGCACCCGAGCGTGGCACTGGAGATCGACGCGAGCCGCCCGGGTCTGGCCTACCGGATGGGCGACGTCCACGCGCGCGTCGTCTTTGGGAACCCGCCCGAGTCGGTTCAGATCCGAAACATGCCCGGGCGCAAGGGCTTCGTGAACCTCCTCACCGGCGAGGACATGTACGACGACACGGTGGGGCGGCTGGCGAGCCGGGGCCGGAAACTCGAGTCCGACCAGTGGATGGCCCACAACGTGTGGGTGACCAGCCGCCGGCCGGCGAGGGCGTTCGCGTTTCCGACCGCGCTTCTCGCCTGGCGCGACGGCGAGAAGCCGCCGAGGATCAGCTTTCCCGGCCCGGCCGCCGTACGCGTGCAGTTCCCGGGCGCGGCCGCGCGGACCGTGTCGTTCGCCCCGGCCGTCAAGGGCGATCTGAACGTGGACCTGGCGAGAGTCCGCAGGCACGCGATGGAGACCGACCCCGACGTTCTGCCGCCGACCGGGCCGGCGGAGACCATCAAGCTGGGCGGCGAGACGTACAAGGTGCAGTGGCTCGCCCGCGAGACGTTCGACCGCCCGGACTGGGTCAATCGGTGGTTCGTCGAGGGCGACAGCCACGTATGGACGGCCGGGCGCCGGCTCTGCGTGCGGAAGTCCGATCCGAACCAGGCGAACGTCGCGACGATCTGGTACCGCCCGGAGCTGCCCGCCGACGCGATCGTCCGATTCCGCGCGGCGGCCGTCGAGCCCGCGGAGAGCAACGCCGCGAACCTGAACCTGTTCCTTCACGCGCGCGAGTTGGACGGCGCGCCGGTGCGCTTCGGGCGCTCCGGGCAGTACAAGGAGTATCACGAGATCCCCAATTACATCGTCACCTTCGTCGGCGGGCACCGGCCGGGCTGGAGCCGCGTGCGGCGAGACCCCGGGTTCAACCTGCTGCACGAGGCCGACGTGCGGTCGGAGGTGGGCAAGGTGTACCGCATCGCCGTGGCGCTTCAGGGCGGGCGCCTGCGCTACTACGTCGACGGCAGGAAGCTTCACGACGTGAAGGACCCCAAGCCGCTGCCCGGCGGGCGCTTCGCCATCCGAACGTGGAGCACGAACGCCTGGTGGGCCGACGTGGACTTCGGGCGGATCATGCCGGCCGACCGCCCGGCGAAGTGAAAGGACCTGCCATGGGCCAGCAGCGGCTCTTCTGGGGCGACAGTCACACCAACCTGCATCTCAAGGCCCGCCTGGACGCGCAGGAAGCGCACATCCCCGCGGGCGAGACCCACAGCAACCTGCTGGCGGAGGTGTCGGCCGACCTCCAGGCGGCCGCGGCCCACGCCAAACAGGTGCTCGACTTCTGGCCCATCGCGTACTACCCGTACACCTACGTGCTCCGCAACGGCTTCCGCGTCGAGTGCTGGCGGGACGACGCCGACGTCGATGCCTGCTGGCAGGCCGTCTGCGACCTGGCCGAGGCCGAGACGCGCGCCGGCGAGCTCGTGATCTTCCCGGGCTTCGAGTGGCAGGGCGACGGCCGCCACGGCGACCACAACGTCTTCTTCTTCGACGGCCGGCCGCCGATCCTCCGCTGCTGCGCGCTGCCGGAGCTGTACGACGAGATCCGCCGCCGCAAGCTCCGGGCGATGGCGATTCCGCATCACACGGCCTATCGCGTGGGCGTCCGCGCGAAGGACTGGTCGGTCCACGACGAGGAGCTCTCGCCGTTCGCGGAGATCTATTCCAACCACGGGTGCAGCGAGTCGGACGAGGAATGGATCGGCCTGCGGAGGAACTGGCACATGGGCCCGGGCGTCTCGGGCGGCACGATCGAGGACGCACTCGACCGCGGCCTGCGGGTGGGCATCGTCGCCAGCACGGACTCTCACTACGGCGTCCCGGGCGTGTACGGAAGCGGGCTGATGGGCTGCTGGGCCGAGCGGCTCACGCGAGAGTCGCTGTGGGAGGCGTTCCGACAGCGGCGAGTCTACGGCGTGACGGGCGACCGGATCGAACTGGACTTCCGCGTGGAAGATGCCCCCATGGGCTCGGAGCTCGAGACGGCCGGTGCGGTCAGGGCGGCCGTGCGCGTTCGCGGCTGCGACGCCATCGACCGCATCGAGCTGATCCGCAACAACCGCGTGATCGCCACGCACTGCCACAACGGCACGTGGACGATTCCCCCCCGCGGAGAGCGCATCCGCTGGAAGCTCCGCGTCGAGGCGGGCTGGGGCCCGAAGCCCGTGGACATTCCCGACCGGCCGCCGCGCGAGTGGCAGTGCAGCATCGAGGTGCCCGACGGCGCCGTCGTCGCCGCAGAGCCGTGTTGGAAGGAGGCCGGGCAGTGGATCGGCCGGCTCGGGTCCAGCCGCTGCGAGTTCGGCTTCCGGACGTCCCCCGCGCCGCTTCACGGCGACGTCCCGGCCGAGGCGACCATCTTCGAGCTGGAGGCCCGCCCGGAGGACACCGTGCGGCTCGACCTGGAAGGCAAGGCCGTCGAGACGACGCTCGCGGAGGCGGCGGGGCGATCGCGAATCGTCGACTTCATGGACGAGGTCCGCGACTACGTGCGGCGCGAGCACGGCCTCGACCCCGACACGCTGGAGCGGAACGACCGGATCTACTTCTACGGTCACAAGGCCAAGCTGCACCGGGCGATCCCGGAGGCGGGCTTCGCGGCCGGGATGGACCACACCGACGCCGACCCGCCCGCCGGGCGGAACGTCTACCGCGTCCGCGTCACCCAGCGCAACGGCCAGGTCGCCTGGTCCTCGCCGGTGTGGGTGAGCAGCGGGTAGGGTCTCGCCGAAAAATGCACCGAGGCGAGAGGCACAAAGGAGACGGGCGCTCCGGCGTGCCGGATTAGTCGGCTTTAAAAGCCTTGTCCTGACGCCCCAGGCTTTCTCAGTCTCCGTACCTGGTATTTGGACCCGTGCTCATCTCGCCTCGGCCTTGTTGATTCTACGCCCCGCACCCTCGGGAAGACAAGGCCGTCTTCGTTTCCGCCAAACGGCCAGGCCGGCGCCGAGAAGCAGCAGCGAGGCCGTCGCCGGCTCGGGGATCTTTCCGCCGCCGGGGACGGCGTCGCCGACGTTGGCCTTCCAGGCGAGGTAGTCGAGGAAGTCAACGCCCCCGTCGAAGTTGAAGTCGCCGGTGAGCCAGTCGGGATCGGGCGAGCCGAAGCCGTCCTGAAGCGCGTGGAAGTCGCTACGTGCGACCTCGCCGTCCAGGTCGGCGTCGCCGTCCAGCAGGTCGTGGAGGTGGATCTTCACCACGCCGTTGGCGTCGTCGTACTCGATGCCGCCGGCGAAGAGGCTGGTATCAAGATAGGCGGCCATCGCGCAGTCGACGCCGCCGAAGAGGCCGCTCCGCTTGCCCCCGTAGCTCAGGATGCTGTAGATGCCGCCGAACTTCGAGTTCGGATCGCCGGGCACGGGCAGCCAGTCCACCGACAGCGTTCCGGCGAGGTTCACGTCGCCGGCGACGTCCAGCGCGTCGTAGCGCGGATCGAGCGGGTCGGAGTTGTCGGCATTGGCCAGCTCGATCTTCAGGCTTGCGGCCGGGCCGAAACTCACGTCCCCGCCAAAGTCGGTGACGCCCGGGCTTTCGCCGGGGCCGCAGCCGCCCAGGAAAACCACCGTTCCGGGACCCGGAAAGTCGCCCTGTCCGCTGACGTCGCTGAAGAACACGGCGGTCGAGTCGGCTTCCACGCTGACCGTGCCGTTGTTCACGAGCGGGCCCATCACCTCCATGTCGCCGATGCCGACGCCGATGTGATGCTGGTTGGTCAGCTCGCCGGACCGGAATATCCCATGGCCGGTGATAGTGCCGTTGTTGGTCATTCCGCAGGCGCTGTTATCGAAGCTGCTTCCCATCAGCGCGATCACGCCGTCATTGACGGCGAGGCCGTGCGTGAACACGATCTCGTTCTCGGCCGAGACCTCGATCCGACCGGTGTTGGTGCAGCCCGCAGCGGCGAGGACGAGTCTGTGCTGAACCTGGCCGGAGACGTCCTTGCCGAGGGCAGACGTTCCGTCGTTGCTGTCCAGGCCTTCGGCGCGGATGACGCCGGCGTTGTGGATGCGGCTGAAGACCTGCCCGCACCCGCGGATCGTGCCCGCGTTGGTGATATCGCCGCCGGAGACAATTGCATCGTCGCTGTAGGGCAGCGCGATCGACCCATAGTTGACGCAGTTGCTGTCGATGTGAAGCCGCATCTTGCCCCTGACGGATATGAGCCCGTGGTTCTCGGCCAGATCCCCGAGGTACACGGTCACAATATATCCGGGCGGGAAGTATTGTGTTTCGAGTTCCGCCTCGATGATCCCGTAGTTGGTCAGCGGCGCCGTGATCGAGCCGCCGTTCACCATTCGGATCAGGCCGCCCGGGTTGTTGGCGACCGGTTCGGCTGCTTCGATCTGGTCTCCCCCCCAGAACGACAGCAGCCCGGAGTTCACCAGCCCGGCCTCGGGTCGGAGACGACCGCCCACGTCGATCTCCCCGCAACCCATGTTGACGATCTGGCCCGTGACCGTTAACACGCCGCGGACCCTGACCTCGCCGTAGTTGGTCAGTGGCGCGTCGATCGTGCAGTAGTTGCGGCAGCCGAGGGATGCCCCGTACTCATTCACCACGTCGTTGCCGTCCAGCGTGCCGTTGCGCAGCTCGAACTCGCCATAGTTCCGGAAGCCCGTCCCGCCGGCGGTGATGTTCAGCCACGGCTGGTTCCACATGTCGCCATAGTTGATGATGCCGCCCGTGGCCGTGAAGTCCGCCTCTTGATAGAACGTATCTTCTTCGGGGTAGCTGTACTGCTCATAGTAGTGGTGTTCGTAGAGCCCGTTGAAGACGCCGCCGTAGTACTCGAAGCGCCCGTAGTTGGCCAGGCGGTCGTTGGGGATGTTCAACGTCCCCCCGTCGAGTCTGACCGTGCCGGTCCTCCGAATAGTCAGCGTGCCGGCCACGTTCGCCGTCGCCCCGGAACGCAGGACCAGCAGGCCGCTGCCCTCCTCCTGCCCGTACGGGTCCGCCGCGCCTGCCATCCCGACGTTGACCTCCCCGGCCCACAGCTCGCCGCTGTACATCTCGTAGGTGCCGATCGAATTCGGCTCGCACGCGATGGAAAGGACGTTCGCGACCGTGTTCGTCCCGCCGTCCTGGCCGAGCTCGCCCCTGCCGCCGCGGTAACCGATGTGTTCGCTATCTGCGGAAAGCGTGCCGCCGCTCATGGAATACGTGCCGTCCGAACCGGGATAACAACCGACGTAGAGGCCGCCGGCGACCGTGTTCGTCCCGCCCTCCTGCCAGAAGCTGCTCTCTCCGCCGTACCAACCTATGTACTCGTTACCGGCCGACAGTGTCCCGGCCGGGCCCAGGTAGTAGTCGCCCCACGAACCGGACCCGCAGCCGACATGGAGGTCGTTGGCGACCGTGTTCGTCCCGCCGACCTGCGTCAGGTAGCCGCCTCCGTTGCTGGCTATGTACTCGTCATCGGCCGACAACTCGCCTGTCCCGCTCAACTCGTACCCGGCGTTCCCTTCGGACCAACACGCCACGCTCAGGGTCCCGTTGACCGTGTTCGTTCCGCCGGTCTGAACGAACCAGCCCGTGCCTCCGTTGCCGACGGATTCGCACTCGGCCAGCAGCTCGCCCGTTCCGCTCAATTCGTATGTGCCGCCGGCGTTGGGCTCCCGGCCCAGTCGCAGCCACCAAACCGTGTTCACCCCGCCAGTCTGGACGAACCTGCCGATGCCTTCCCAGCCGATGCATTCGTTCCGCGCCGAAAGCTGCCCCGTGCCGCTCAGCTCGTATGTGCCGTTCCCGTCGGGCAGCCTGCCCAGAGAGAGTTCCCAGTTCACGGTGAGCGTTCCGGCGCTGTGTGCCACGGCCCCGCTGGAGGAGGACCCGACGAACAGGTTGTCGGCCAGCGCACTGCCGCCGACCACGACGATCTGCGAAGTCGTCGCGTTGTCGACGTATGCGGCCTCGTCGCCGAGTGGTGCATGGCCGAGGCTCCAGTTGTTCCCGTCGTACCAGTCGGGGTCGGGCGGGCTGCTGGTCCACGCCCAGTGGTTGTCGGCGCCCGCGGCCGACCCGGCCATGCCAACGACCAGCGCCAGACAGACGATGGCTCCCAGCACGGTGATGACTGTTCTCCCCATCTTTCTGCTCCTTTCTGAGATCGCCGCGCCCTTGCAGGCTGAACGGGCCGATCAACGCATTGCGGCAGGAGACGGCCCGCCCTCTCCCAAGTCGCCTCTCACCGGCCCCGACGGCTCCTCGGGCGGCGGAGCAGCGCCAGGCAGGCGCCCAAGGCCAGCACCGACAGCGTCGCCGGCTCGGGGATCTTCTCGGCGCCGGGGACGGCGTCGCCGACGTTGGCCTTCCAGGTGAGGTAGTCGAGGAAGTTCACTCGGCCGTCGAGGTTGAAGTCGCCGGTGAACCAGTCGGGATCGGGCGAGCCGAAGCCCACCTGAAGCGCGTGGAAGTCGCTGCGGGCGACCTTGCCGTCCAGGTCGGCGTCGCCGTCCAGCAGGTCGTAGAGATGGACCCTCACCACGCCGTTGGCGTCGTCGTATTCGATGCCGTCGTCGAACAGGCTGGTGTCGAGATAGGCTGCCATCGCACAGTCGATGCCGTCGAAGATGCCCGTCCGCGTCTCGCCCCAAGTAAGGATGCTGTAGGCGCCGCCGAACTTCGAGTTCGGGTCGCCCGGCACGGGCAGCCAGGTCAGTGAGAGCGTCCCGGCCAGCTCGACGTCACGGGCGACGTCCAGCGCGTCGTAGCGCGGATCGAGCGGGTCGGAGTTGTCGGCATTGGCCAGCTCGATGTGGAGGTTGGCCAGCGGCCCGAACGTCACGTCGCCGCCGAAGTCGATCATCGCCGCGCTGAAGCCCGGCGTCACGTCGGCCTCGAAGTACGTCTCGCCTCCCCCCGAGATGCCGCCGCCGGAGTACGCCCCGAAGAACGTGGCCGACGAGCCGTCCGAGACCTTGAACATCGCCCCGGCGTTGCGCACGTCGTCCCAGAAGGTCACGTCGGCCCGGCCGGAGACGATGATCCGCCCGCCGGTGTCGTTGGTCGTGTCGCCGGACACGTCGGTGATGCCGTTGGACAGGGCGACGTCGCCGCGGTTGGTCAGGCCGCCGCGGGCGATCAGCACGCCCCGGCCGAGGATGTCGCCGCCGGGGGCGTTGGTGATCGGCTCCGTGAACTCCATCGTGCCGCCGTAGAGGCTGATGCGGCCGGCGTTCTCTCCGTTGGCCCCGTCGATCACGAGGCGCTTGCCGCTCTCGACGCGGACCTCCCCGCCCGCCTGGTTGGTCAGGCTGCCCACGATCCGCCCGTCGCCGCGGATCAGGCCGCTGTTGCCGGCTGTCGCCGCCTCGATCCGGGCCCCCAGGCCGGCCAGCAGGACCTCGCCCTCGTTGGTAAGCGAGCCGGTCGGGAACGTGGTTCCATCGACGGTCAGCCTGGCGCCACCTTCGACGTGGGTATCCCCGGAGACGCTGAGCCGCCGGAGCTGGCTCATACACACGTCGTCGCCGAGCAGCCCCGCCGTCCCGATCGTCAGGCCGCTGTCGGTCAGCGCAAACGAGCCGCTGAGGAACTCGAAGCCGCCGTTGACGACCAGGGCGCCGGTCGAGAGGCCCCCGCCGTCGATGGTGATCGAGGCGTCCGGGTGGATGGTGGTCGTCCCGCCGACGATCAGGTCCTTGGTTAGGTGGTCCAGGGAATGCTCTCTGACCATCTTGAGGTCGAGGACCGGGTACAAGGGACCGGCGAGGTCCAGGTCCAGGTCGCCGGCGATCCGAAGCGTGCCGTAGTCGAACGCCAGGGCTCCCGGATTGCCGTCACCCTCCAGAACGCCGACGCTCAGCGTGCCTTCGACCAGCTCGGCCGAACCCGTATCCCAGATCTTCAGCCTGCCGTCCACCGTCATTGTGGCGTGGGTGCTCACCCACAGGCTGCCGGTTCCCCCGGGGCCGTTCGAATCGCCGCCGACGAACACGTCGCCGGTGCTGTGGAATGATGAGCCCGGGCCGGACACGCTCAGCCTGCCCGAGCTGCCGGGCGATTTCGCCACGGCCACGTCGCCTGCCTCGACCTGACCGCCGCCGGAGACGCCCACCTCGCCGCTGCCGAGGTCGCCGATGTCCAGCGGGCCGGGGCTGAGGAAGGCGCTCGGCGTGCCGTCGGCGGCCACGCCCGTCACCTCGAGCAGGCCGTCAGCGATGCCGTCAAAGCCGACGAGGGTGTTGCCGTCCACGGTCAACAGGGCGCCGTCGCGGACCTCCAGCGTGCCCGGGCCGAACGCGCTGACGGTCATCGCCCCGCTAACGGCCAGCGTCGATCGCTCCCCGCCGGGGGCCACGCCGTCGACCGTCGCCGTGCCGGGGCCGTTTCCGCCCACCATCAGGCTGTCGGTGGTGAACAGGCCGCCCTCCCGGATGAACAGACGGCCGTGCTCGCAGAGCGAACCGAGGATCGTCCTGTCGCCCACGGCCACCTCCGCGGGTGTCCCGTTGGCATGGACTCCTGACACCGTGACCTGCGTTTCGTGCGAGGTGAATAGGCCAATGACGAGCCAGTCGTCAACCTCCATGAGCCCGCCGTCTTCCACGGTCACGGTCCCTCCGCCGAAGCCCCCCAGGGTCATGTTCGAGCGGCCCCGCAGAGTGGACCGGGCAGCCGTGCCGGAATGGATGCCGGAGATGAGCACGTCCCCGTTTGCGTCCATCCCGTCGCCAAGCTTCACCTCGCCGCCTACGTCGACGAGGCCGCCCTCCGTGATGGCCAGGAGACCGGCGCCGCCCATACCGCTCCCGATGCTCATGTATCCTGCGACGCGCAACGAGGAGGAGTTCCCATCCGCCCGGGCGCCCGTCACGTGGGCCTCCCCCTCCCCGGCACCGCCTACCCCTATCAGCAGGTTGCCGATCGAGGCCTCGAACTCTCCGCCGTTCTGGATGTACAGCTTGCCCTTGCTGTTGCCGCCGACGCTGCTGGCGGCCACCACCAGCCGAGAGGGGGTGTCCGCCCCGGCGTCGCCCGCCACCGTGACCTCGCTGTGTGGCCCCACGCTGTACCCCCCGATGTACAACAGGTTGGTGGACAACGTCGAGCCGTCCAGTACGGACAGGAAGGCCGGCCCGGTCGCATCGCCGAGGAACAGCGCGCCCGCCCACGGGTCGAGATAGACATCCGCGCAGGCCCCGTTCTCCAGGCGCAGGGTCGAGGACGCGGCGATCGTCCGGCTGTCGTGGACGTCGTCGAAGGTGCCGCCGTCGACGATGAGCGTGCCGCCGTCGAAATTCAGCACGCCCGTCTCGCCGATCTCCATGCTGTGGGTCTTCACGGTGCCGCAGATGTTCAGGCCCAGCGTGCCCCCGCTGCCGCTGCTGTGGCCGAGATGCGTCATGCCGCCAACCATGACGTTTCCGAAGTCCCCGACGGTTACCGTGCCGGTCCCGTTCGAGTCGCCGACGTGCAGGTCTCCCGCCACCGTCAGCGTCGCCTCGCAGCCGTTCTCCCACCCGCCGACGGTGACCTGCCCGACGCCCGTTGTGCTGATATAGCCAACATGCATCGTGCCCACCTCGACGAGTCCGCCGTCGAGGACGTTCAGCACGCCGAGCGTGTTCGGATTGATCCCGAGGTACATCGTCGTCGGGGCCTTGCTCGCCGGCCGGAGGGCCGACGGGACCCACTGACCTCCGTCGTGTCCCGTGCCCTCCACGGTGATCGTCCCATCAGCGCCCATGTCGTAATGGCCCACGATCACTTCGTTGGTGAATTCCACGAGTCCGCCCTGTTCGACGATCAACTCGCCCGTGCTGTTCGTGCCGGACCCCAGCACCAGGCTCGTCGTGTCGACCGGCCGGAGCGTGAGCGTGGACCGCGCGGCCGTGGCGGCGTTGATCCCCGAGACGAGCACCGTGCCGTCGCCGGGGAAGAGCCCGCTGTAGCCCAGGCTCACGCCGCCCTCGCATTCGACGAGCCCGCCGTCGGTGATCTCCAGGTGGCCCGTGCCCCCGATGAACCCCCCGACGACGATCCCCGACTCGGCGCTGAGCTTCGAGGAGCTCCCGTCCGACCGGGCGCCGTGCACGTACAGCCAGCCGTCGGCGACCCCGCGACAGGCCACCTCCACCACGTCGCGGACGGAGAGCTCCGCGCCGGCGGCGACGGTCAGCGACCCGGAGCCCTCCTCGCCGACCCTCAGATAGCCGTCGACGTCCCAGGAGGAGCCCGCGCCGGTGAGGCCCTCGCCGTCGATGAGCACCTCGCTCAGCCCCGCCGCCTGGCCGACCGTGGCGTCGCCGGTGCTCAGCGACGAGCCCCCCAGCGTTTTCAGGGTCCCCGGCGTCGCCCCGCCGACGGTAAGCCCCGACGAGTAGGCGGTGCACGTCGCCCCGCCCTGGAGCCAGAGCTCCGAATCCCCTCCGATCGTCAGGTCGGTGTGGACGTCCGTCAGCTCCCCGCCGTCGATGACCAGCGCGCCGCCGGCGAAGTCCACCACGCCCGTCTGGCCGATCTCCATGCTTCCAGTCAGCATGGCGCCCCCCGCGTTCAGCGCCAGCGTGCCGCCGCTGCCGCCGGGCGCGCCCAGGTACGTCGTCTCTCCCACGATCGCGCGGCCGGCCGAATCGACGGTAAAGATGCCCGCGCCGGATGGATAGCCGATGTGCAGGTACCCCTCCAGGTCGATCGTCGAGAACCGGCCGTTCTCCATCCCGCCGACTGTCACCTCGCCGTGGCCGGTCTCCCGGTTCCAGGCGACGAACATCCCCGCCGCCTCGACGAGCCCGCCGTCGACCACGGTGAGCGTGCCGACCGAGTTCGGATCGACGCCGACATAGGCGTAGCCGAAGCTCGGCCCGGCCGTCCCCAGCCGGAGCGTCGCCGGCAGCCAGTCGTTCCCGTCGTGGCCCGTGCCACGGACGACGACGGAGCCGTTGCCGTAGATCGCCCCGATATAGGCACCGTCGGCGATCGTCACCAGCGCCCCGTTCTCGACGGTCAGTCTTCCCGTGCTCCTGTAGCCGACGCGGAGGTCGAATGCCATGGACGGGGAGACCGACAGCGTCGAGCGCGTTCCACCGGCGTGAATGCCCGAGACGAGCGCCTCGCCATGGGTGGCCGGGCCGGTCTCCGATGTGTAGCTCACTTCCACGTCGCGGGCGGCGACTACCTTCCCGCCGTCGGTGATGGCCATGTACCCGCTGCCGCCGTAGTGCCCGATCTTCAGGAGAAGGCCCACGTCCACCTGCGAGGCCGCCCCGCCCGAGCCGACGCCCTGCACGTAGAGCTGCCCGTTGGCATCCGTGCCATCTGCCACGATGAGCGAAGCCCCGGTGGAGACCGCACCCCCGTCCGTCACGGACAAGGTCCCCGCGCCGCTGTTGCCCACACTGGCCAAGCCCGTTATGGTCCAGGAGGAGCAGGCGTCAACCGCGCTTTGCCCGGATACCACGGCGTGACTCACCGCCGCGGTTTCACCGATGTAGGCCGTGCCGGTCGTCAGGGAGGAGTCGCTCTCCAGGCAGAGGTTTCCCGCCCCCCCGGAATCGCCGAGCGCGAACCCGCCGGCATACACGTTGGCCACGGCCCCTTGCGTGAGCTTGAGTGTCGAGTCATCCGCCACGGTGATGGTCGTGTGAGCGTCGGTGAGGCTGCCCCCCTCCACCACCAGCGTCCCGCCGTCGAAGTTCACCACGCCCGTCTCGCGAACGTCCAGGCTGTGCGTCCTGAGCTCGCCGCCGTCCAGGTTCAGCGTGCCTCTGCCGCTGCCGGCTGCGCCCAGGTAGGTCGTGCGGCCCACCACGACGCGGCCGTCCGCGTCCACCTCGACCGTCCCGGAGCCGTTGGAGTCCCCGACGTGCATCGCCTCGGAGACGTTCAGCGTGGCGTACAGGCCGTTCTCGGCGCCGCCCACGCTGATCTGCCCACGGCTTGAGGCGTCGTCGTAGCTGACGCGCAGGTCCTCCACGTCGGCCCGGGCCCCGTTCGAGACGTTCAGGATGCCGGCGCCGGCACCGTAGCCCAGATACGTGGAGCTGGCAAAGACGTACGCGTCCCCGACGCTCAGCAACGAAGGGACCCAGCCGTGCCCGTCGAACGCCGTGCCGCTCACGGTGATCTCGCCGACCGGCCGGGCGCCGCTGCGCCCAACGGACATGTGATGGCCGACCGACACGGTCCCGCCGTCCTCGATCACGAGCGTCCCGTCGCCGTCGTCGTAGCCGACGTAGAAGTCCGTGCCGGTCCTCTGATTGAAGAGCGACGTAACGCCCGTGACGGTCAGCGTACCCTCGCCGCGCCGACCGATGTAGACGTTCACGCCGGTCAGCTCGCCGCCGATGACCGACGTCTCCACGCTGTCGGCGCCGTCGCGGGCCACGTATACGATCCCCGTGTCGTGGGCGTCGGTGAACTCCAGATCGACGTCGCCCCGATGGAAGGTCATGCGCCCCGATTCGGTCACCAGCTCGTCGAATGTCACCCGGTACTTGCTTGCCAGATCGAAGTACAGCATGTCCGACGCGGTGGGCACCCGCGTCGGGTTCCAGTTGTCCGCGTCGGACGCCAGCCCGCCGTGGGATTCGATCCAATACAGGTCGGTCGCGCCGGCCATGCCGGCCGCTACCAGCAGTGCCGCCGTCGCGCACCAGCGTGCCGCAGCCTGTAGCCGCCGCCCTTCGGCCGCCGCACTAGCGCCGCACGATGCTCTTTGCAGATGTTTCATTGCTCGTAGCCTCCTCAGCTCAGACGGGGCAGTCGTGGCGACTGCGCGTTCCTGGCAGACCTCTGTTTCTCTTCCGGGGCGAGGCCGCTGAAGGTGCATCGGGCCTCTCCTCAAGCGCTGCCTGATCTCGTTGTCGAGGCGTGGGCCGGCATCGGACGACCTCCGGGCCCACGGGCGGCTCCAGCGAGAGCGGCAGCAGCGATAGCCGATTGCGATCGGGAACTTGGCCGGGCGGCCTGGGCAGGAAGGCACGGGTGAGCGAGTCTCGCTCCTGCCCTGAAATCCAGACAACTCCGCCGCTCCCAGAGCGGGTTGGAGCAACCCAAAGTATACTACAGATCTCGGGTAAGTCAAGGATTCGTCAGGGCGAATCCAAACCCGCGAAGCGTCATTCTGCTCGTCGGGCGCCGGCGGCCTGCCCGCCGGTTCGGCGCTTCCGTCGTCCCGGCCGCATCCGGTCGGGGGGCTCCCTTCGGCAAGCGATCTTCGAGCCTGAGCCTCAGAGCCGAAGGCAGGAACTACCGACGGGGCCTCCGCTTGCGCTTCAGCACCCCCAGGCCGCCCAGGGCCAGCAGCGACAGCGTCGCCGGCTCGGGGATCTTCTCGCCGCCGCCGACGGCGTCGCCGACGTTGGCCTTCCAGGTGAGGTAGTCGAGGAAGTCCACCCGGCCGTCGAAGTTGAAGTCGCCGCCGAACCAGTCCGCCTCGGGCGACCCGAAGCCCACCTGGAGGGCGTGGAAGTCCTCCCGCGCGACCTTGCCGTCCAGGTCGGCGTCGCCGTCGAGCAGGTCGTGGAGGTGGATCTTCACCTCGCCGTTGGCGTCGTCGTACTCGACGCCGTCATCGAACACGCTGGTATCGAGGTAGGCGGCCATCTGGCAGTCGACGCCGTCGAAGACGCCGCTCCGAGAGCCGCCGAAGGCGAGGATGCTGTAGGCGCCGCCGAACTTGCTGTTCGGATCGCCGTCGATGGGCAGCCAGTCCACCGACAGCGTTCCGGCGAGGTCCACGTCGCCGTCGATGTCCAGCGCGTCGTAGCGCGGATCGAGCAGGTCGGAGTTGTCCTCGTTCGCCAGCTCGACGTTCAGGGACGCGGCCGGGCCGAACGCCACGTCCCCGCCGAAGCCGACCACGGCGGGACTCTTGCCCGGGCTGTAGCCGGCCAGGAACAGCACGCTGCCGTTGCCGTCCACGCCGTTGCCGCTGACGTCGTTGTAGAACACGATCGTCGAGCCCCCGGCGACGCTGATCGTCCCGTCGTTTACGACGGGCGTGATGACGTCCATGTCGCCGGCGCCGGCGCCGATGTGCCCGTCATTGGTCAGTCCGCCGGCGCGCAGCGTTCCGGAGCCGAGGATGTAGCCGCTGTTGGTCGTCGGGTGGGTGCTGTTGTCGAACGTGCCACCCCGCAGGACGATCGTGCCCTGGTTGTCGGCGAGCCCCTGCGTGGCCAGCAGCGCCCCGCCGCTGAGGACCTCCAGGACGCCGCCGGGCGTGTTGGTCAGGCCCGCGTCGGAGAGCACCAGCAGGCCGTTCTCGACCGCTCGCAGGTGCCCGCTGTTGGCGATCGGGTTCGTGATGCGTCCCTCTCCCGCGATCGTGCCCGTGTTGGCGATGCTCCCGCCCAGCAGGGAGGCGCCGGGGCCTTGCAGGCGGATCAGGCCGGCATTGCTGAAGGCGCTCATCACGTGGATGCCGGCGCCGTCGTCGATGCGCAATTCCCCGCTGCCCAGGTTGCCGCCGGAGAGGTCCGTAATGAGCAGCGTCGAGTCCGCGTCGGCGTGGATCAGCCCGGCGTTGGTCAGGGCGGGGCCGATGCCGCTGCCGCCGCGGATCACGCCCTCGGGCTCGTTGGTCATCCAGCCGCTGCCGATGATCCCCCCGCCGTCGAGGTCGATCAGGCCGAAGTTGTCCAGCCAACCGTCCAGACGCAGCGTCCGCCCGGCCAGGATCCCGATCCGCCCGAAGTTGCTCGTCGTGTCCGTGAGGCGCAGGGCGCCGTTGAGGGTCAGGTCGCCGTAGTTGTCCAGGTCCGCGTCGATCAGCCCGCTGGCCGACAGCTCGCCGCCCATCTCGTTCGTCAGCTTCCCCGGCCCGGCGACCGTCCCGCTGCTCACCGTCATCGTGGCGGTGTTGGTCAGCCCGCTGCTGGTGGAGACCTCCCCGCCGTTCCGCACGATGAGGCTGCCGTCGTTGCGAAGCGTCTCCCCCCGGACCTCCCCGCCGTCGGCGGTGAGCCGACCGGCCGGGTCGATGATGACGTCGCGATCCACGACCAGCGCCTGCCCCATGCCGAGCGTCATCGTCGGCCCCAGCGGCTCCCCGGCGGCGAAGGTGACGTCGTGTCCGGTGACCTGGAGCGTGCCGGAAATGAAGTTCAGGGCGCCTTCGAGGTTGCCGAGTCCCCAGACGCTCAGGAGGCCGCCGTCGAGGTTGATCTGGCTGGCGGGGCCGATGTGGAGGGTGGCGGACGTCACGACGCTGCCGTTGTCCCTGATGGTGAGCGTGCCGGCCCCCGTGGAGCCGAGGCCGACGTACAGCAGAATGCAGTTCCAGGTGCCGCCGGTGGCGACCTCCGCCGTGCCGGCCGAGCTCATGCCGATGTAGCCGGTGCCGCTGTTGACCGTGGCGCCGGTGCGGACCTCGAGCTCGCCGGAGCCGAGGAGTCCGCCGACGTACAACGGGTCCCCGTTGGTGTCCCAGGTCGAACCGGCCCCGGCGAGGTGGACGCGATTGCCCGAGGACGAGGCCTTTCGGCCGATGTAGCCGGTGCCGCTGCTCACGCCGGCACCGTCGGTGATGTCCAGCGTGCCGGAGCCCTCGTAGCCGACGTACAGGCTATGGCCGGTCGTGTCCCACGTCGAGCCGGCGCCCGTGACGGTCGCGACGTTGCCGCTGGAGAGGGGGCCGTAGCCGAGGTAGGCCACTCCGCTTGTGACGGCCGCACCTGCTTCGACGGTCAACGTGCCGGACCCATTGTAGCCGACGTGGAACTTGTTGCCGTCGGTGTCCCAGGCCGAGCCGCTGCCACTGACGGTCGCGACGTTCCCCGAGGAGCTGGAGCCGTGGCCGATGAAAGCGATCCCCGTGCTGAGAAGGCCTCCGCCCTCGATGGTGATCTCCCCGGAGCCGTCCTGGCCGACGCACAGGCTGCCGCCGTTGGTCTCCCAGGTCGAGCCCCTCCCGGCGACCGTGACCGTGTTGCCGGTGGACCCGGCGACACAGCCCACGGATGCGAGCCCGCTGGAGACCCGCCCTCCGTCCTCGATCGTGAGCGTGCCGGAGCCGCTGCTGCCGACGCGGAGGGTGCCGCCGTTGGTGTCCCAGGTCGAGCCGCTCCCGGTGACCGTCGCCACGTTGCCCGTGGACGACGCCCAGTAGCCGATGTAGCCGGTCTGGCTGCTCACCGTGCCGCCCGCCGTGATGTTCAGCGACCCGGAGCCCCGGTAGCCGACGTTCAGGTGGGCGCCGTTCGTGTCCCAGATCGAGCCGCTCCCGGTGACCGTCGCCACGTTGCCCGTGGACGACAGCCCGTAGCCGATGTAGCCCGTGCCGCTGCTGACCTGTCCGCCGCGCTCGACGAGGAGCGAGCCGGCCTGGGCGGCACCCGCACCGTCGTTGCCGATGTGGATGTTCGTGAAGCAGTCTAGCATCGAGTTCTCCTCACGGACCGTCACGAGCCCGCCTCCCACGTGGCCGCTGGAGTTGCCTGCGAGGAAGGTGCTGGCCGTGACGGTCCCCCCGTCCTCAATGAGCAGTTCGCCCTGGCCGTCCCAGCCAACGTACAGGCCTTCCAGGAAAGTCGCCGAGATGGTGGGGTTCTTGACGCTGATCCGCCCCGTGCCCCCGCCGGTATGTACGGCTGCGCCGAGCCCGGAAGCAACGGGCAGGTTGCCGGAGGGCGCGGACCATACGTTCAGCACGTCGCCGGTCGCCGGGGAGCCGATAGGATCCCAGTTCCCCGAGGTGAACCAGTCCGTGTCCGTCTTTCCGTTCCAGGTCCTGGTGGCCGCGGCGCCGAGGCCCGCCCAACAGCCGACCAGTACCCCTGCCACCGCCACACTCGTCAGGCATCTGCATCTCATGGCTTGCTCCCATCCGACGTTCCGGGCGGACGCTCACCCCGGAACCAAGGTGACGAACAACGAATCCTCGCTTGTGGGCACCACACGCATCGCGCCCCGAAGAATGGCCCAAAAGTATAGCAGAATCTCCCCATGATGTCAAGGATCGTGTGCAAAATTGGTTACGGTCCGTCGGGCTCTCGGGGATGGTGCCGGCGCAAGCCCAGGAGGCGCGGGCCTTGCAAAGGCCGGCAGCTTGGGGGAGAATGCACCCGCGCGAGAGGCGGACGGACGCCTCGGCCGGGAGTCGAGCCCCGAAATGGACCGCGACCTGCTGCTGAAGCGAATGAAGGGCATGCTGGCGGAGGCCTTCGGCGAGCGTCTGCGCGGGATCGTGCTCTACGGCTCCGAGGGACGAGGAAGGCTGAAGAAGGATCTGGGATCATGGCTACGAAGACAATCGCGGACATCGACGTTTCGGGCAGAAGGGTGCTCATGCGCGTGGACTTCAACGTCCCGCTGGCCGACGGGAAGGTCGCCGACGACACGCGGATCGTCGCGGCCCTGCCGTCGATCCGGAAGGTGGTCGAAGGCGGCGGGATGCTGATCCTGATGAGCCACCTCGGCCGGCCTAAGGGCAAGGGATTCGTCGCGGAGCTCTCCCTCAAGCCCGCGGCCGATCGGCTTGCCGAGCTGCTGGGCAGGGAGGTGAAGCTTGGCCCGCCGGAGGTCGTCGCCCCGGCCACCGAGGAGTTGGCGGCCGCCATGCAGCCGGGCGACGTCGTCCTGCTGGAGAACGTCCGGTTCGACGCCGGCGAGACGATGCCCGACAAGGCCAGGAAGAACCCGGACGGCAAGCTGACGGCCGAGCAGGAGGCCACGCACGAGGCGTTCGTCGCGGCGCTGGCCGGGCTCGGCGAGGTGTACGTCAACGACGCGTTCGGCACGTGCCACCGCAAGCACGCGAGCATGTACGGCGTGGCGAAGGCGATCCAGTCGTCGGGCGGCCCGGCCGTCGCGGGCTTCCTCGTCGAGAAGGAGATCAAGTACCTCTCCGATGCGCTGGCCGACCCGGCCCGCCCGTTCGTCGCCATCCTCGGCGGCGTGAAGGTCTCCGACAAGATCAAGCTCATCTCGAGCCTGCTGGAGAGGGTGGACCGCATCCTGATCGGCGGGGCGATGGCCTACACGCTGCTGAAGGCCCGCGGCGCGGCGGTCGGCAGGAGCCTCGTCGAGGAAGACCAGCTCGACGCGATGAAGGACCTGCTCGCCCGGGCGGGGGAGAAGGTCCTCCTGCCCTGCGACCACGTCGCCGCCGCGGAGTTCGCCTCCGACGAGGCCGGGAGCATCGCCGACGTCGACATCCCCGACGACCTGATGGGCATGGACATCGGGCCGAAGACGATCGAGGCGTTCGGCCGGGCCATCGGCGAGGCGAAGACGGTGGTGTGGAACGGCCCGATGGGCGTCTTCGAGCGGGCGGCCTACGCGGCCGGGACGAAGGCCGTCGCCGCGGCCGTCGCCGCGGCCACCGATGCCGGCGCCGTCAGCGTGATCGGCGGGGGCGACTCCGCCGCCGCCGTCGAGCAGATGGCCCTCACCGATCGAATGACCCACGTATCCACCGGCGGCGGGGCCTCCCTGACGTACCTGGAGGGCAAGCCCATGCCGCCCATCGAGGTCCTCGATCAGACGTGATCCCGCCCGAAGCCACCGGGCTGCTGCGGCGGGACTCGATGAGCCCGGAAAACGCCGATCTCGCCCGTTTTGCTCTCTTTTCGCCCGATCCTCTCTGATACGGCGGGACACGCCCCTGTTGAGTCCCGTCGTCGTAACACCTTTCTGGCGTGCGTCTTGCCGATCAGGCGCCTCGGGACACGAGAGGGTTTCGCTACGAGTCTGACACATGGCAAGTGTGCCGGGCAGAACCTTTCGGAAGCCTGGGGTGCTCCAATGTCTCGGCGAAGTCAGCGGTCGCGGTAGGGGCGGACCAGCGGGTCGCCCGACCGCGACAAAGGAATACGGGGCATGCGAAAACGGGCCTGATCGCCCTTCCATCCAGCAGACAAAGTGCTTGCGGATGTTGGGGTCGGCGATAGAATCGTCAGAGACGCCTATGGCGGTTGCTGGCCAGAGGCTGTCCAGGGAATTTCGGTTCACGCATGATCAACTAATGTGCGTAGTCCACAGTCATGCCAGATATCGACTTCCATCGCATCGCTGCACGAGGGGGCAGCCAAGCTAGCGCCTTCGAGGGGCTATGCTGCCAGTTGGCTCGCCGTGAAAGCGCGGGCGCGCGGGCCTTCGTGCGCCTGCGCGGTGCCGGAGGCGATGGTGGCGTAGAGTGCTACGCCCTTGACAACTTGGGGCAGAAGCATGGTTGGCAAGCGAAGTACGTGTTCAGCATTGAGGCCCTCCTCCGGCAATTGTCGAGGTCGCTTGCGACCGCGCTGGAAGTCCATCCGGACCTCATGCGCTATACCGTCTGCTGCCCATTCGACTTCACGGGCCCAACGGGCAGGCGAGGCCGGAGTCAGACGGAGAGGTTTGACGAATGGGCACAACAGCGCAAGGATGAAGCAAAGGCCAGCGGGCGCGAGTTGGAGATAGTGCGGTGGGCGGCCTCTGATATCGAGGGGCGGATTCTGGGTTTTGACGCCTCGGGGGGGTTCCGGCGGTTCTTTTTTGACGAGACACTACTTACGCCCGAGTGGTTTGACCAGCACCTTTCGGCAGCGGCAGAGGCAGTACGTCCTCGTTACACGCCGGAGCTTACGGTGGAAACACCGGTCAGCGATTGGTTCGATGCTCTCGGGCGGACTGCTCGTTGGGCGAAGCAACTGCACGAGGAGGTCAGGGCTGTCACTGCATGTTCACGCCAAGTAGCCCAGGCACTGGAGCGGCAAGCCAATCAAGCTGGCTTGCCCGCTTGGCCTGCTGAACTACGGGAGCAGGGGCGCCAGTGTGTACAGGAGCTCGACTCGTGCTTGGGGGTAGCAGGGAATCTGTCTGACCCGGGCGCTTGCGCTGCATCTGCCACCGTAAACGCCGGTCTAGAGGAAGCCCTGCGGCGAATAGAGCATCTAGATGCTGAGCTTGCTGATATAGTCGAACGGGAGCATGGGGAGGGCACGTCACGGTCGCCAGGTTTCCGACAGTTCGCCGCAGAGTACATGTGCTCTTTCCCTACAGCCCACCTCGACGGGTTGCGGGAGCTCCGCGAGGCGACGGAGCACTTTGCTGAGTGGATTCGCGGGCCAGAAGGCGGTCTTGCATTTGAGAGTGCTTTTGTGCTGACCGGTCGCGCTGGCGTGGGGAAGACCCATACAATCTGCGATGTCGCTAGGCATCGGCTGTCCGAGGGACGGCTATCGATAGTCCTCTTCGGTACCCAGTTCGCTGGAGGGGGCGCTCCGTGGTCGGAGGTCCATGGCTCTCTAGGCTTGCCTGGGGACATCGGTCGCGAGGGACTGCTGGACCTCCTTGAAGCTGCGGCTGAGGAATCGGGACACCTGCTCATCATCTTCATCGATGCGCTCAACGAGACCCGGCCGCTTCGCTACTGGCGAGAACGATTGGCGGACTTCGTGGCATACGTTGGAACGAGGCCACACCTGCGGATCTGCGCGTCCTGTCGATCCTCTTTCCTGGACCATTGCCTGCCCGGTTCCTTCCACGCGCCCCGATTCGAGCATCAGGGCTTTGCGGAGATGCAGCATGAAGCCTGTCGCCGCTTCTTTGATCACTACGGCCTAGAGCCTCCCGTCACCCCAGTGCTGCAGCCGGAGCTGGCGAATCCCCTCTATCTGCGCCTTGTGTGCCAAGCTATGCAGGCAAAGGGCCTCAATCGCTTGCCCCCTGGTTGGCGGGGCCTGGTAACGGCCATCGCTGCTTTCCTGGAGGAAAAGGAGAAGCAGTTTTCTTGGGATCACGAGACGACTGCTAGCGCAAACGTCGTGGCCAACTCGCTTAGTGCCATTGCCCAGAAGCTCGTCGAGGCAGGCTTGTCCGCGATCGCTTGGTCCGATGCAAGGCGCGTCGTTGCTGGGGTAACCGGAGACAGCGCAGCTCGGACGATGCTGGATTGGTTGTTGAGAGAGGACCTTCTCATCGAGGATGCGCCACGTCAGTCGGACCCGCTGACGGAGGAGACAACGCTCCGTCTGGCCTTTGAGCGACTTGGTGACCACCTGGTCTCACACGCCTTGCTGACCGCCGTGGCCGACGACCCAATTGAGAAGCACCTTCAGCCGGATGGATGTCTGTTCCCCTATCTCGGGGATCTGCCCTCTGTCCGCCGCAATGCCGGAATCGTGGCCGCTCTGTCGGTCCAGTTTCCCGAGCGCTACCAGTCACGGCGCGAACTACCAAGCCTCTTGCCTGCAGGGGCTGTCCAGGAAGAAGTGGTCCGGATCGCAGTCGACTCGCTTCGATGGCGAGACCCAACCCTTATGACCCAGGGAACCATCGAGCTTCTGCGAGAAGCGCTGGCATTGCCCGGCTTCAGTGCCTATGCCTTCGATGCCATCCTCTGCACGGCCTGGGCGCCTTCTCCCGTTGATGCGTTTTGGGTTCACGAACTCCTGAGCGGTCAGTCACTGGCAGATCGCGATTCATTCTGGTGTGGATATCTCCACGATCGATTCGAGAACAGCGGACCAGTAGATCGTCTTCTTGAATCTGCCTTCGAGTTGAGTCTGGAGCAGGTACCAACGGATATGGCTGAGCGGTGGGCGATGTTGCTCTTGTGGTTCTGCGCAGCCGCCGACCGACGAGTGCGAGACAAGGCTACACGTGCCCTTGTTCGGGTAACAACGCCGCACCCTACCCTATGGCCCTCCCTTCTCGAACGCATGCTACAGGTAGATGACGACTACATCACAGAGCGAGCGCTCCTTGCTGCGTACGGAGTGGCTATTCTAACCCGCGATGCCACGGCTGCGCACGATACGGCCGCTGTTGTCTACCGCGTCGTTTTCAGCCACGTCGAGGCATTTCAGAACGCGTTGGTTCGTGATCTTGCCCGCAGCATTGTGGAGCTTGCTGACCATCTCGGGGTCCGGCCCACGGAGATCGAGATCGAGGACTGCCTTCCTCCGCACACGAGCGACTGGCCGCTCCGCCTGCCAAACAGCACAGATATCGAGGCCTGGAAGTCGCTTCCGAGACTCGTGCGCAGCTGCTTGGAGGACGATTTCTACATATATACACTGAGTTGTTTGCATCGCTACAGCCACGCTTTCCCCCGTGCAGACATGGCGAAGTGGATCCTTCGACATGTCGCGGAGGACATTGGGTACGCTGGGTCCGGGTCGGAGGAGTACGACAAGTTCATGCTCGGGAGGTACGGGGGCGGACGCTCAAGAAGAACATGGGCCGAACGCATTGGGAAGAAATACCAGTGGATCGGGATGTACCGCTTGGCAGCCCGACTTGCTGATCATGTTCCTCCAGAGCTCGACTCCTGGGAGCCGGGACCGCTCAAGACCCCGCTTCTCTTGGACGAGGAGAGGCAGCTCGATCCGACATTGCCGAGCCCTATGTCCGAGAGACAAGAGGAGTGTTGCGCTTGGTGGATTGCCTCGGGATGTGATTTCCAGCTCCATCGAGGCGAGAGCGACCAAGCGTGGGTGGAAGCCATAGACGACCTTCCTTCTCTTGGATCGCTTCTGGGTCCGATTGTCCGTGAGGATACGAGGTGGATTGTCCTTGAAGCCTATCCAACCTGGACCAACTTGCCCCCCGATGGTGATCGAAGCAAGCCATACCGCCATGTATGGCTCCAGGTTCGGGGCTACCTTGTCCCTGCCCACGCGTTCCGGGAGGGCATGGCATACCTTGATGGACAGGACTTCTTCGGCCTCTGGATGCCTGAGGGTCGTACCAGCCTGTTCGGTTTCCTAGGCGAGTACCCATGGGCTACTCCTTACAACGTCGAGCCTGAATCGTACTATGGCAGGAGAGGCAGGGGGGAGATCCCCATTGAAATGACCCCCGTCGCGAACCAACTGCGAGTCGAATGGACATTCGATGCGACACTCCCACGGCCTTTCCATATGAACGTCCCGGCTCGGAAACTCTTCGAGCCTGGCGATCTCTGGTCGGACGGGCAAGGCGGCTTCAGCACAAAGCGCGGCTCCACGGTCTATACTGACCCGTCGGTTGTTGAGAACGGACCGTCTGCGCTGGTGGGGGACATAGAGGATGTGCTCGACAGGCTCGAGCGGTTGGGTCTCCGGCTCCTCTGGACGGCGCTCGGGGGGAAGGACATTATTGTCCATGACCCCCAAGCTAGCGTCCCGGGCCGTACCTTCAGCCAAGCTGCTGGTCTCAACTCGGACGGGACGGTCGCGATCTCGCAGATAGGCCTGTTCAAGCGACATTGATTGGCGCCCCTGTGTCGGGTAGACCCACCCGTCGCCGGCGGGCAGAGAGGATGTCGGTCGTCGTCTGGGCCGAGTCGAACTTGGCTCGCACCATCACCACGCGCGGCGACGCCAGCGATGCCTTGCTCCGCTTTGGCCAGGGCCACAGACGCGTGCTTCCCATTCTGGCGATTGCTCTCGGTTCTCTGCTGCGTGTCAAGGGGCGAGCGGCCGGGGAGGCGTTGCCGTGGGGCCTGTTGGTCGGAACAAGAATTTCTTCACAATATTTGCAATAATCAACCCCATGGCTGCGTTTGGTGTGTTATAAGAAGGGCAAGGGGCGTGTGGGGGTGTGGCTCGGCCGCACGATGCAGACCCCCGGCGAGAATGGCATAAGTGTTTTTACGAAACAAAGCCATTTCCGGCAAAATCTCATATAAAGTGCCTCCATATAGATACTTACAGCGGCTCGTCCCGATTTTTGCCTCCGGCGGAACGCCGCCGGAACCGGAGCACCGGAACCGGAGCACAAGATGCTGCTGAGCCGTCTGGGCCTGGCCCTTCCGCCGCCGCCGCCGCCCCGCATCAAGGCAAGAAGATTGCGCTCGAGCTGAGGCAGCCGGCCGGCGAAAGGCCCCTGCACTGGCAAGCCGTCAGGACATTGGGGGCCGCTCCTGCGGCCTATCGTCTGGCAGACATCCTGGAGCTTGCCGGAAAACGTGATGTGCGGGTTTCCTACGGGCTGGGGGAGGCACTGCAATCGGACCGGATCAGCGACCGCCAGAAGCTTGCCGCTCTCGAGATCAGTCAGCTCGGCGGCCTCGTGAACTTCACGAGCCGTCTCACGGGCGAGCTCTCCTTCGACGGGCTTGCCAATGTCATGATCGGCAGCGATTGGACCGGCGGCGACAAGGCCCTCGTAGCGCTCAGGAAACTGCCCGACTCCATAGCGCTGTTCGTGGCCGAGGACTCCGGCGTCTCGTCCGGCGCGATCGACAAACTCCAAACCGCAATGCCCAAGCTGGCTATCAGGAGGATGAAACGAACTCCTTCGTTGAGGGCCGGCGAGAAATGCTATGTCACGTGGCGCAATCACTGCCCCAAGGAGGTCGTCGTCTTGTGGATCGATGAGTTGGGCGCTGTCCATTTCTCACGCTATCTCAAACCCGGCCAGGAGATGAGGCGGGACGCCCTCTGGGGCTACCGATATGAAGCGCATATCCTCCGCAAGGACTACGCCGACGCCGAGGAGTACGCCCACACCAAGGCGCTCTCGCGTTTCCTTGTCACCCCCGACGCAGTCTGGGACATCAAGCCGCGTGGGCGGTAGGACGGCAGTGGAGTAGCATCGCGTGCAACGCGAGGACACCTTGCTTGCTTCCAGACGGGTCGCGTGCTCTTCATCTTCTCCCGGCGGCGGCTTGCCGGGTTACCGCAGACCCCTCGCGGGATCGACGCACTGTGGTTCCCGAGCCGAAGGCGAGCCCGCAAGCCGCAAGTCCGGCGCGGCAGGCCCTGACCTCCCAGGTGCCGCCGGGAGCGCGAGGTCGGCAGAAATCGCTTGCATGGCCGAAGGGGAACGAATAAAAGGCCGCAATCGTTCCCTGGCCCCGGCGGCTGGAGTATAGCTGAACCGGCCCCGGCGACGATGGAAGCAGCAGAGAGCCCGATGCCGTGAAGTTCCATCTGGTGGACAGGATCGAGTCGATCGAGCCGGGCAGGCGCCCCGACGGGACGCCTTGTGGGCGGATCGTGACGATCAAGGCGCTGTCGCTGGCCGAGGAGTACCTGGCGGATCACTTTCCGGCCTTCCCGGTGCTGCCGGGCGTGCTGATGATCGAGGCGATGGTGCAGTCGGCGGCCTGGCTGGTCCGCGTGCAGCAGGACTTCGCCAACAGCATCGTCATGCTTCAGGCGGCGCGGAACGTCAAGTACGCCAGCTTCGTTCAGCCGGGCAGCGTCCTGCGCTGCGAGGCGACGGCGACGGAGATCGGCGAGACCTCGGCGCGCTTCAAGGGAGCGGGCTTCGTGGGCGATCGCCAGGCGGTGTCCGGCCGGCTGGAGCTGCGGTGCTTCAATCTGGCGGACCGGCCCGGATGCAGCCGCCAGACGGATACGGCGATCGTCGGGCAGTTGAGGGAGCGGTTCCGGCTGATCGGCGGCCCGGCGGCGCTGGCTCCAGCCGGGGGCCCTTGACGTCGCCGGACGAATGAACCGTTGACTTTGCCGGGGCGAGCTCCTATACATGGAGCGAGTCCCGCATGGTTCGCGGTGGGGCGGCAGACGGATCGGACCGCACAAGAGGAGAACCAAGGCAATGCCGACGACCGAAGAGGAAGCCTTCGAGAAAGTGCAAGAGGTCCTGATGGAGGCCTTGGGCGTAGACGAAGAGGAGGTCACGCCCGAGGCCAAGATCTCGGCGGATCTCGGCGCGGAGTCCATCGATTACCTCGACATCACGTTTCGGCTGGAGAAGGCCTTTGACATCAAGATTCCCCGCGGCGAACTCGTGCCGGAGCAGCTTCTCAACAATCCCGAGTACGTTCAGGACGGCAAGCTCACCCCGGAGGGCCTGGCGCAGTTGAAGCAGCGCATGACGCACGCCGACCTGACCGAGTTCGAGAGAGATCCCGAGGTCGCGAAGATCATGGACCTCTTCACGGTTCAGACGATCGTCAACTACGTGATGAGCAAGGTGAACGGCTAGGAGCCTGTCGGCTCTCCGCAGCTCGGAGGGCCGTGCCACTGCCATGCGTTGGATCTGGATCGATCGATTCATCGAGTTCGAGCGAGGGAAGAAGGCCGCGGCGATCAAGAACGTCTCCCTGGCCGAGGAGCACCTCCACGACCACTGGGAGGCGTATCCCATCATGCCCGTGACGTTGATGATCGAGGGCATGGCCCAGACGGCGGGCATCCTGGTCGGCGAGGCCCGCGGCTTCAAGGAGAAGGTCATCCTCGCCAAGGTCGCCAAGGCGGAGCTGAACGAGCTCGTCACGCCGGGCGACCAGCTCACCTACGAGGCCGAGATCGACACGATCGCGCCCGAGGCGGCCTCCACGCGCGGAAGGGTCCTGAGGAACGGCCGGCCCATCGGCGAGATCGACCTCATGTTCTCCCACATCGACCGGAACCTCGCGGGCACCGAATTTCCCGAGGAGAACTTCGTCTTCACCGGGCAGTTCGAGCGCCTGATCGCGCCGCTGCTGGAGGGCGCCGATGGCTGAGGGCCGTGTCGCCATCACCGGCCTGGGGGTCGTCTCCCCGGCGGGGATCGGCATAGAGGCGTTGTGGGAGGCGCTGCTGGGCCACGCGAGCTGCACCCGGGTGATCGACGCCTTCGACCCCGGCGGCTTTCCCTGCCGGATCGGCGGCCAGGTCGACGGCTTCTCCGCCCGCAACTACGTTCCCAAGACCTACCGCAAGTCGGTGAAGGTCATGGCGCGGGACGTCGAGATCGCCGTGGGCGCGTCGGACCTGGCCTTTCGCGACTCGGGGATCGTCACGGAGGGCCTCGACGCGGAGAACGCGACGATCGATTCGAGCCGGCTGGCCTGCAACATCGGGGCGGGGCTGATCTGCACCGACCTGGACGAGCTGGGCGTGGCCCTGACCACCGCCCTGGACGACGACGGGAGGTTCTCGCTGGAGGCCTGGGGCGCCCGCGGCATGGCCAACCTGACGCCGCTGTGGCTGCTGAAGTACCTCCCGAACATGCTGGCCTGCCACGTGACGATCATCCACGCGGCCAGGGGGCCGAGCAACACGATCACCTGCGGCGACGCCTCGGCGCACCTGGCGATCGGCGAGGCGGCCAGGCTCGTGGCCCGCGGCGGGGCCGACGCGGGCATCGCCGGCGGGGCCGAGACCAAGCTCAACCCCATGGGGCTGATGAGGCAGGCGCTGCTCAAGCGGCTCTGCGGCGGCTTCTCGGGCGATCCCTCCGAGGCGTGCAGGCCCTTCGACGAGCGCCACTGCGGCACGATCATCGGCGAGGGCGGCGGGCTGCTCGTCCTGGAGGACATGGAGCGGGCGCGGGACCGCGGCGCGAGGATCTACGCCGAGCTCGCGGGTTTCGGCGGCGCGTGCGATCCGGCCGGCATCGACGTCGAGCGGGCCAACGCCGGCTGCCTCGACCTGGCCGTTCGCAGGGCCATGCACGACGCGGGCATCGCACCGGGCGACGTGGGCCTGATCGTCGCGCACGGCACGGGCGTCCCGGACGAGGACGTCTGCGAGGCGCGGGCCTGGCGGGCGGCCTTCGGCGAGGCCGCCGAGAGCGTGCCCGCCTGCGCGGTGACCGGGTCGATCGGCTCGCTGTTCGCCGGGGCCGGCGGGGTCGAGTGCGCCGTCGCGGCCATGGCCCTTCACCACCAGACGCTCCCTCCCACGGTAAACCACCAGGCGCCCGCCGCCGAATGCGGGCTGAGCTTCCTCGCCTCCCCGAGGGCCGCCGAGCTCGAATACGTCGTGACCGGGGCCTTCTGCGTCGGCGGCCAGAGCGGCGCGTGCGTCTTGAGGCGGTACCAGCCATGAGCGACAGGCGCGTGGTCATCACGGGCATGGGAACGGTCAACCCGCTCGGCCACGACGTGGAGAGCACCTGGCGGGCGGTCCTGGCCGGCCAAAGCGGCCTCAGCCGGACCGAGCTTTTCGACGCCGACACGTTCCCATCGAGCTTCTCGGCCCAGGTGAAGGGCTATCGTCTGGCCGACCACGTCCCGCAGGCCGAGCGTCACCGCCATGCCGGTCAGCACTGCCGGTTCGCGCTGGGGGCGGCCGTCCAGGCCTGGCGGCAGTCGCGCCTGGGCGAGTATGGCGGTCTGGACCGCGAGCGGCTGGGCATCTACCTCGGCAGTGGGGAGGGCAGCCTGGACTTCGACAACTTCACCGACACGATCGTGGACGCCTGGCGCGACGGGAAGGTGGACACCGTCCGCTGGGCGGAACTGGCGTTTCGGCGGATGGAGCTGTACCGCGAGGTGGAGCAGGAGTCGAACATGGTCGTGGCGCACCTGGCGGCCCAGTTCGGCGTTCGCGGCCCGGCGTTCAACGTCCTGACGGCGTGCGCGGCCAGCACGCAGGCCATCGGCGAGGCCACCCTCCAGGTCCGCCGCGGCGACGCGGACGTCATGCTCACCGGCGGGGCGCACAGCATGATCCATCCGTACGGCGTGACGGGCTTCATCCGCCTGACGGCCCTGTCGACGCGGAACGACGAGATCGCCACGGCCAGCCGGCCCTTCGACATGACCCGCGACGGCTTCGTCCTCGGCGAGGGCGCGAGCGTTCTCGTCATCGAGGCCCGCCGGCACGCGGTCTCTCGGGGCGCGAGGATCCTGGCGGAGATCGTGGGCTACGGGTCCAGCGCGGATGCGTTTCGCATCACGGACCAGGACCCCGAAGGCGAAGGTGCGGCCGCCAGCATGCGGGCGGCGCTGGCCGACGCGGGGCTCTCGGCCGCCGGCATCGACTACGTCTCGGCCCACGGCACCGGCACGAAGCAGAACGACCAGGTCGAGACGCGGGCGATGAAGACCGTCTTCGGCGAACGCGCCCGGCTGGTCCCCGTCTCGAGCGTCAAGAGCATGTTCGGCCACCTCATTGCCGCCGCCGGGGCCACCGAGCTGATCACCTGCGTGCTGGCCATCCGCGACCAGGTCCTCCCGCCGACCACGAACTATCGGCATCCCGATCCGGACTGCGACCTGGACTACGTTCCGAACGAGCCGCGAAAGGCCGCCGTGGAGACCTGCATGAGCAACAGCTTCGGCTTCGGCGGCCAGAACAACACGTTGATCGTCGTTCGCGGAGAGGGCCTGTAGCGCCCACCCGACGCGCCGCGCGGGCGGCCGGCGAGACATACGGCAGGGAGTCTTCCATGGCGGTGATAGCCTGTCCATATTGCGGCACCGAGTTGGACGCGCCCGACGACGTCCTTGGCCGGCAGGTCGTCTGCGGAAGATGCAGCAGGACGTTTGTTGCCGAATCCCGCGCCTCGGAGCCCCAGCCGGAGGACACGTCGGCGGCCGGCCCGCCGGTCCCGCCGCCCGGCCAGGGCGCACCTGGGGAGGCGCCTCCGTCGGCCGCACCAGCGCCGGCGCCGCCGCCGGCGGTGCCTCCGCCGCCGGCCGCGGGCGCCGCGTTCGCCCGGCCGGTCGGCACGGGCTATCCCCAGCCGTTGAAGTCCTCCGGCTATGCCGTGGCGTCCCTCGTTCTGGGGATCGCCTCCATGCCCACGTGCTTCTGTCTCGGCCTGCCCGCCATCATCTGCGGCATCCTGGCGATCGTCTTCCAGAAGAACGCCATGCGAGACATCGATGCCGGCGTGGTGTCGGCCTCCTCGGCCGGCATGGCCAAGGCGGGGCGGATCTGCGGCATGATCGGGATATTCCTCGGGATCGGCTACTGGGTCGTCTACATTGGCGCGATCGTGGTCAGCACGGCCTTCTGAGCCGCCCGCGGCGACGCACCCGGCAGGGGCCTGGACCAAGTGAAAGCAATTCTTGCCCCGCCGCCCGCGGTCCCCTATGATCTTGCAACTTCTCGCGTCTGCGCGGGCCGCGGGGCGGCTTGATCGTCGGGGCGCGGTTACGTCAGGGAGTACGTTATGCCGATCGTCGCCTGTCCTCACTGTGGAACGAAACTGGACGCCCCGGATACTGTCCTGGGCAAGGAGGTCGTCTGCGGGCAGTGCAGCAACCGGTTCATTGCGGTTGCGATGGAGGCCGCCGAGGCGGGCGCGGGCCCGGAGCAGCCCGAGGCGCCGACGCCGGCGGGGGAGTTCGGCGAGCCGCTCGGGCCGGAAACGATGCCTTCCGAGATGCCCTCGCAGCCGCCCCCCGAGGCCGGCGGGCCTCCTTCGGCCGTATCGCCGCCGGAACCCTCGCCGCCGGCGCCGGCGATACCTCCGCCCGGTGCCGTGCCTCCGCCGCCGGGGCCCCCGGGGCCCGGACGCATCCCGCCGGCCCCCGTGCCGCCCCCGCCGGGAGCCTACGGCGCCCCCCAGCCGTTCGCCCAGCCGCAGGTGCCGAAGTCGTCCGGTTACGCCATTGCCTCCTTGGTCCTCGGGATCGCGTCCATTCCTAGCTGCATGTGCTATGGCATCGTCTCTTTAGTGTGCGGGATCCTTGCTTTGGTGTTCTACGGGCGCGCCATGCGCGATATAGAAGCCCGCATCGTTTCGCCGTCCTCGGCTAACATGGCAAAGGCCGGTCGCATCTGTGGGATCATCGGTATCGTGCTCAGCCTCGGCTTCTGGGTGTTGTTCTTGATCGGGATTTCGGTGCACATGTAGGTGGGAGCGGTCGGCTGCGCTACGGGAAAGGTCCCCGCCGTGGCAAGGGGGCACGGACGTCTGACATGGCACACTGGCTCAACAGCGCCGCGACGTGTCTGGCGGCCGGGTCCTGGATCGGCCGGAACTGGGCCGCACTCGCCATCGCGCTGACGTGCCTCAGCCTGCTGGTCTTCCTGGTCCTGTGGCTCAGCAGGTACATCCGAATCTGCCTGAGGATCTTCTGCGACACGACGCCGTCGTTCTCGGCGGCGCCGATGGACTTCCAGCCGCTGCACGGCGAGGAGGTCCGCTTCCGCAGCTTCGACGGGACGAGCCTCCGCGGGATGATTCTGCCTGCGCCCAACCGCTCGGCCTACAAGGGCACGATCGTCTTCTGCCACGAGTACGCGTCGGACATGTACAGTTGCGCCCGCTACGCCCGCCCGCTCGTCGAGGCGGGCTTCGACGTGTTCACCTTCGATTTCCGCGGCCACGGCGAAAGCAGCAACTGGGGAAAGTACCGATCGCTCCAGTGGCCCTCCGACAAGGAGATGGAGGACGTGCTGGGCGCCTGCGCGCACGTGGAGGCGGCCCTGGCGGCCGGGGGAAAGTCCGCCGAGATCGGCCTGTTCGGCATCTCTCGCGGGGCCGGGTCGGCCCTGCTGGCGGCCTCCACCGACCCCCACGTCAAGGCCATCGTCTGCGACGGGGCGTTCAGCACCGACACCACGCTGATCTCCTTCATGAAGAAATGGGCCCACATCTTCGCCCGCGTCAAGCTCGTCTACGAGAATCACACCGAGACGTTCTGGAAACTCCTGCTCTGGACGCTCATGCGCTTCGCCCAGCCGAAGATGTCCTGCCGCTACCTGTCGGTTAGAAAGGCCCTGAAGGAGATGCAGCCCCGGCCGATCTTCTTCGTCCACGGCGAGAGGGACCGCTACATCAACGCCGAGCAGACCCAACTGCTCTACGACCTGGCGCCCCGCCCGAAGTACCTCTGGGTCGTGCAGGGCGCCAAGCACAACCAGTCCGTCGTCATCGAGCCCAGGCAGTACGCCGCCCGCACCGTCGCCTTCTTCCGCCGCCACCTTGCCTGCGAGGACGTCACCGACCGCGAGATCACCTCCCCCAGCGACATCGAGGTGGCGTGAGAGATGGACCTTGCCCGCACACTGCTGCGCCCGGTGGCGTACGTCGCCGGCCGCCACGCCGCCCGCCAGGTGCGGCAGTTTCTCGCCGCCCACGACCGGACCGCCGAGGTCCAGGACCGCCTGCTCGCCGAGCTGCTCGCAGCCCACGCGGAGACGGACTTTGGCCGGGAACACCACTTCGCCGGCATCGGCGGCTACGACGATTTCGTCAAGGCCGTGCCCGTCGGCTGCTATGAGACCATCCGGCCCTACGTGGAGAGCGTTCTCCACGGCCGGGCCGCCGCGCTGCTGCCGCCGGGAGAGGGCGTGCTGATGTTCTCGCAGACCTCCGGCACCACCGGCGAGCCCAAGCACATCCCCGTGACCCGGCGGTTCCTGGCCGAGATGAGGCGCGGCTGGAACATCTTCGGGCTCAAGGCGCTGACGGACCATCCCTCCGGCTGGCTGCGGCCGATCGTCACCATCAGCTCGTCCATGCGCGAAACGACCGGCCCGACGGGCGTGCCCTGCGGGGCCATCAGCGGGCTGCTGGCGGCCTCCCAGAAACGCATCGTGCGACGTATGTACGTCGCGCCGGGCGAGTCGGCCGAGATCCGCGACCCGCCGGCCAAGTACTACACGATCCTGCGCTGCGGGATCGGCCGCGACGTCGGAATGATCACCACCGCCAACCCTTCCAGCACGATCAAGCTCATCGAGACCGGACAGGAGCACGCCGAGAGGCTGATCCGCGACGTGGCCGACGGGACGTTCCATCCGCCGGGCGAGCTGCCCGCCGAGCTGGCCCGGCGGCTTCGGTTCAGGCCCAAGCCCGCCGCGGCCAGGAAGCTCCAGGCCGGCATCGACCGCGACGGCGTGCTGCTGCCGGGGCACTTCTGGAACGTCGAGGTCCTCTGCAACTGGACCGGCGGAACGCTGGGGCTCTACCTGCCTCGACTGCGGGAGCTGTTCGGCGGCTCCGCCGTCCGCGACATCGGCCTGCTGGCCAGCGAAGGGCGCTTCTCCGTGCCACTGGAAGACGAGACGCCCGCCGGCGTGGCCGAGATCACGGGCAACTTCCTGGAGTTCATCCCGGCCGCCGAGTACGCCCGCGACAGCCCGCCGGCCCTGCGGGCACACGAGCTGGAGATCGGGCAGGAGTACTTCCTCGTGCTGAGCAACTGGGCGGGCCTGTGGCGGTACAGCATCGACGACCGCATCCGCGTGACGGGCCGCTTCGGCCGAAGCCCGGTCTTCGAGTTCCTCTGCCGCGGGACGCACACGGCCAACATCACCGGCGAGAAGATCACCGAGCACCAGGTGGTGGAGGCGATGCGCCGCGCGGCCGCCGCGGCGGGCGCGTCGGTCGATCGCTTCACGCTCCAGGGGCGCTTCACCCGGACCCCGTATTACGAGCTTCGCCTGGAACCGGCCGAGGGATGGGCCCCCCAGAGGCTGGCCGAGGAGATGGACCGCGCCCTGGCCGAGTTGAACGTGGAGTACCGCTCCAAGCGGGCCGGCGGGCGGCTGGGACCCATCCGCACCGTCCTCGTCGAGCGCGGGTGGTTCGAGGGTCGGGAGCGGGAAACCATTCGCCGGCGCTGCGGCCGCGGCGAGCAGTACAAACACAGGTACCTCCTCACCGACGTGCTGGCATCGGCCGAGTAACGCGTCGGCCGCAGGGGTGATTAGGCGGGAATCGCCGGGGCTGCTGCGATCAGGGGATGCCAAATCGGCCGGCGGAGAGCCCCGGGTGCGTCCTGCTCATTCGCCTCGCGCGGTCTGCTTCATTCTCCGCAGCACGGCGCGTTCCTCGTCTTCGAGCTGATCGACGAGCCGGCCTTCCGTGGGCCGCATGTCGAAGCTGCGTCGGGGGCGGCCCTGGGGCGCGTTGAAGGTGTGGCCGTTGTGGAGGCACCAGCCGGCCGCCCCGCCGGCCACGGCGCCGGCCAGGTCGGTCAGGAAGTCCTCGCCGGCGGGCTGCCACTCGCCGAAGCCGCGGCGGAAGGGCTCCTGGTACAGGATGGGCACGACCTTGCCGAGCCTTCCCATCCGGCTGCGGAGCGTCCCGGTCTTCTGCTGCGTCTCGCCGGGCGATTCGGCGCTTCGCGGGCGGTGGGGGGTCAGGAAGTCCACCCTGCCAGCGGTGAGGTACTCGTAGAGGCGGTCGGGCTCGACGTCGCCGGCGTGGCTGGCCGTCACCAGGCGGTCGGGGTCGATCTGCTTGACGCGGTCCCGCAGCCGCCGCACGAAGGCGATCGGCACGTGGCGCTCGTCGGCGATGTTCCGCTCGTTGGCCACGTCGAGGTAGACGTTCCGGCGGGCCTGGAGCCCCTCGGCCAGGATGCCGGCGGCGTTGAGGTGCGCCTCATCGCCGCCGAGCACGTCCTCGCCGGCCACGCCGTCGCCGCGGCTGAGCGTCACGTCCACAACGATCGTGAGCTTCTCGGCGAACTCGCACAGCCACAGCAGCTTCTCCCAATAGGGCGAGCGCTCGTCGCCGTCCTCGTCGAAGGCCGAGACGTTGTGCTCGAACGCCCCCCACGTGGCCCGGACGCGAATCCAGTTGACGCCGGCGCGCTTCAGGTCGGTCAGGTCGTCCTCGATGAAGTCCTCCGAAGCGCCCAGGCCGGCGTAGTAGCTGGCCCCCAGCAGGAACGCCGCCCGCCCGTTCAGGCAGAACCGCTCGCCGCTCGCCTCAATGGTCAGTGTGGTGCCCATGGGCTTGTCTCCCATCCGCGTGCGTATCGTAGCCGCTGCTTGAGGCCTGTCAAGCCTGGTCCCCTCCGGGGGGACATTAGCGTTTTGGGGGGCGCGGGCGGTATAGCCCCGGAACGGGGCATATGTCGGTAGCCTCGGGCGCGAGCCCGTGGTATGCAGGCCGTTATCAGCGGAGCCCCCGCACGGGGGCGTTTGACGCCTTCACTCGCCCCCGTGCGGGGGCTCTCCATTATGGCAACTCCAGCTCCACGGGCTCGCGCCCGAGGCTACCGGCAGTCGGGCCTACGGCCCTCCAGAAGCGACTGCTTCCCCAAAACGTTTATGCTCCCCCCCTCCGGCCTGCGGGAGGAGGGAATTGGCGCACAGGCAGCGGCGGCGCCGATTGCATGAGTGACGGATGCGAGCAGACTGTTGCCGGGCCGCGGCGGCGTCCGATATGATCTGTATCCATGGGTGGAGCCAAGCGGCCATGGAGAACCGAACATGAACCCGCAACCACGCAACCTGCTCCGGAAGTTGGCGCGGCGCCTGGCCGCGGCGCTGATCGCGACGGCGATCTGCCTCGGCCCGGCCGGCTGCGCCGACATCAACATCGACGCCCGCAACCTCCGGATCCCCGGCCTGACCGCGGCCGGGTCCGACGCCGACGAGGAAGGGCCCGGCGAGGGATCGGGGAGCGAGACCTCCGGTGACCTGAGATGCCGCGCCAGGTTCTGAGGTGGGCCCGGTGAAGCGGTTTGGGGGCCGTTCGGCGCCGATCACGGGCGGGGCCTCGGGGATCGGCCGGGCCGTGGCGACAGACGGCTCCGGCCTCCGCGCGACTTGACTTGCCGGATCGTCGGCCGTACCTTCACACCTTGTCCTGTTGCCGCCTAGGGAGGCGGCTGCTCGCCTGGCGAGGCCCATGGAGAAGTTTCCGGCAATCTCGATCATCGGTCCCGGGAAGGTGGGCACGGCGCTGGGCGTGTTGGCGGCGCGGGCGGGCCTGCCGGTGGTGGCCGTGGCGGGCGGCGGCGCGGGGAAGGCCGAGGCGGCGGCGGCGGCCATCGGAAGCGGCGCGGCGGCCTGTTCGGTCACCGAGGCGGCGGGCCTGGGCCGCCTGGTGCTGTTGACCGTGCCGGACGGCGCGATCGCGGGCGTCTGCGAGCGGCTCGCGGCGGCGGCGGCCTTTGCCGAAGGTGCGATCGTCGCCCACTGCTGCGGCGCGCTGTCCAGCGACGTGCTGGCGGCCGCGCGGGACCGCTGCCGGTGCTCGATCGGCTCGATCCACCCGCTCCAGACCTTTCCCACCGCCCAAGCGGCGATGGATCACCTCGCCGGGACGTACTGTTTCTGCGAGGGCGACGAGCCGGCGGCGGAGGTCCTCCAGCGGCTCGCCGAGGCCATCGGCTCGAGGGCGGTGCGGATCGACCCGGCGGGCAAGGCGCTGTATCACGCCGCGGCGGCGATGGCGTGCAACCACCTGGCCGCGCTGCTGGACGCGGCGGCGGCGCTGGCCGCCTCGGCCGGGGTGGATCGCGCGACGTGGCTGGCCGCGGTCGAGCCGATCGTCCGTGCGACCGTGGACAACGTCGCCCGGCTCGGGCCCGCCGGCGCGCTCACCGGCCCGGTCGCCCGCGGCGACGTGCAGACGGTGGCCCGGCACGTGGCGGCCATGGGCCGCTGCGACGAGCAACTCCGGGGGCTGTACGCCGCGGCCGCAAACTACACCATTGAACTCGCCAAGAGAAAAGGCACACTCGATGAATCCAGCGGGGATGCATTGAGGATGACACTCAAACGCCTAGAAAAAAGGAAGTAACAGATGGCGGCGAAGATCATCGACGGGAAAGCGGCGGCCGAGGAGATCAAGCAGCAGGTGGCCGAGGAGGCCGCGGCGCTGCGCGAGGCGGGCAAGCCGGTCCGACTCGTGGCGATCCAGGTGGGGGAGAACCCCGCCAGCAAGCTCTACACCAACATGCAGGCCAAGAGCTGCGAGTCCGTGGGCATCGAGTATGAGCTGCTGAACCTGCCCGAGGACATGGCGCAGGAGCAGCTCCTGGAGCGGATCGGGCAGCTCAACGACGACGAGACGGCCTCGGCTCTGATCCTCCAGATGCCGCTGCCGGAGCAGATCGACGCCCGGCAGGTTCAGCCGGCCCTCAGTCCGGCCAAGGACGTCGAGGGGATGCACCCGGAGAACATGGGACGGCTGTTTTACGGCGGGAGCGTGGTGGCCCCGTGCACGCCGCTGGCGGCGACGGAGCTGCTGCGGCGGGCCTGCCCGCTCTTGGCGGGCAAGGAGACGGTGGTGGTCGGCCACAGCGAGATCGTCGGCAAGCCCATCGCGATGATCCTGCTGCAAAGCCTCGACGCGTCGCCGACGGTGACGGTCTGTCACGTCGCGACGCGGGACCTGGCGGCCCACACGCGCCGCGCCGAGGTGCTGATCGTCGCCACGGGCGTCTCGCAGGCCCGATGGCGGTCCTACAGCCGCCGCAAGAAGGCCGGCGAGGCGGTCGATCTGCCGGACCTCTCGCCGCTGATCAAGGCGGACATGGTCGCCGAAGGGGCCATCGTCATTGACGTGGCGACCAACCGCATCCCGAAGGGCTTCGACGAGGAGGGCAATCCGCTGAAGAACGAGAAGGGCAAGACGGCCATGCAGACCGTGGGCGACGTGGACTTCCAGGGCGTCCAAGACAAGGTGGCGGCGATCACGCCCGTCCCGGGCGGCGTGGGCCCGGTGACGGTGGCGATGCTCCTGAAGAACGCGATCGAGTGTGCAAAGTCGGTTTGATGAGTCATTTATAATACGCGGTGCCGGGCTCTTGCCGGGCGGCCCCGCCCGGTCGCCGGGGCCAGCGGCGCCGCGGGGTCCCCGGCGGGCGGCGCAGTGGCAGGTGCGCGCTCGGGTGCGGATCGGCCCGGCCGCCGGCAGGGACAGAGCGGGTGGTTCGGGAATTCCGGTGTTTTTGAGGTCTCTTGACGATAAGGCTCGTAGGTCTTTGCCGGAAAAAAGTTATCGCTCTGCGGGATTTTTCTTTGACAGGGCTTTTTGCTTTTATATACTGAAAGATCTGATTTTCGGCCACGGTACACGTGTATCCCTGCTCAGGTTGGATGACGGTCCGGCCGTGTGATGCGCTGCTGTAGCTCAGTGGTAGAGCGCGTCCTTGGTA
>CAYRVX010000028.1:0-65480 GCA_964427875.1 uncultured Planctomycetaceae bacterium | reverse complement strand
AGTTGTAAACCATGTGCCCGGATCATTCTGTAAACTATGTACCCGGTTCGGACCCCGAAAGGACCTGCCTGCCGGCAGGCAGGTCCTTCCGGCCCTTGCTACTCTGCGAAGCAGTACTTCGCTGCGAAGCACGAGTTGGGCCTCCCCCGGGCGGCGCCGCGGGCTGCGGGCGAAGCGGCGGCGGAATGTTACCCGCATGTGAACCATGCCCAAAATCGGAATAATCCGCGTTTGGGTTCGTTTCGCATTTCTTTTCTAATCCACCGTCCTTCTCTTTCTTATGGTCCCCCCGTAGCAGGCATATACATCTCGCAGGCCCTTTTGCACAACGAAAATCGGCAGATTACAAAAAAACTGCCCGCCCCGCCCGCTGACAAGAAACCCATTTGCGGCAAAATCTCATATAAGCTTTGTTGTAACAAGCAATTACAACTGGTGTCCCCTGATTTTGCCCAGGTCTGATTCGCGGTCTCAATGGGGCCTGGAGGCGAAACCGCGGCTCCTCGGGGATCGGGCGGACCAGCTCGCCTCCGCTTGCCCGCCCACGAAGACGACGAAGGGGCGGAAGAGCTCGGCCGGCGGCATCGAGCTGGAGAGCGGTTCCCACAGCGCGGGCGCCAGGAGGGGCAGCACCACCGCGCCCGCGGGTTGGCTTGAGATTGCCGACGCGCCGTGGCAGAATGCCGGGAAAGCTGCGGGCCGATCGCGGCTGATCTGCGTTGAACATGACATGGAAGCGTCCCGTCTGGAGACAGAAGGAGAGGATCATGGGCATGATCGGTGAGAACCGCGTTGACCGACGTCAGTTCCTGCGCCAGGGCGGCGCGGCGGCCGCGGCGGTCCTGGCCGGCGGCAGGCTCCTTCAGGCCGCCCCGGCCGGGGGCGCCGTCGTCATCGTCCGCGACAAGACGAAGAAGTCCATCGACGGCTTCAAGGTCGATGCCGACATCGTCCAGCGCCTGGTGGACAAGGCCGTGATGACCCTGGCGGGCAAGGACGACGTGGCCAAGGCCTGGGCGACCTACGTAAGCCCGAAGGACCGGGTGGCGGTGAAGTTCAACGGCCTGTTCTTCCGCGCGACCACTCATCCGGAGGTGGTCCACGCGGTGACGAACGGGCTGGTCAAGGCCGGCGTGGACCCCGCCAAGATCGTGGTCTACGACCGCGCCGACAAGGACATGAAGACCGCGGGCTTCACGATCAACCGCGAGGGCAAGGGCGTTCGCATCTACGGCACCCAGGGCGGCTACGGCAAGAGCGTCAAGGCCGGCCCCGTCGGGACGGCCGTCTCCGACATACTGACCAAGGCCGACGTGCTCATCAACGTCCCCATCATGAAGAGCCACGTCCGCTGCGGCGCCACCGGCGCCCTGAAGAACCACCTCGGCAGCATTCGGAACGCCGGCGCCTTTCACCGGAACTGCTGCGCCGCCATCGCCGACCTGAACACCCTCGGCCCGATCAAGGACAAGACCCGCATCTGCATCGCCGACGCGCTGTACGGCCAGTACGACCGCGGGCCCGGCTACTCGTCCCGGGCGCGGTGGGACTACCACGGCGTCATCGCGTCGGTTGACCCGGTGGCCCTGGACGCGACGCTCGAGGACATCATCATGGCCAAGCGGCGCGAGAATGGCATGCAAAAGCCTCACAACGACCCGCTCCACATTGGCCGGGCGGCCGAGCTGGGGCTCGGCGTGGCCGACCTGGCCAGGATCAAGCGCGTCAGCGTCGAGATCTGAGCTCTTTCCGACGCAGGGCAGACCGCGCGCGCGGCGAAAGGGGGCCAAACGCACCGTGGCGGCACGCTGCGGCTCCGCCATCGGCGAGGAAGAGCGCAGAGCACTGGAACTTCTTTTATCCCTCCCCGCCATCTGCCGATAGGAATGATGGTGATTCCGCGGGAGCGGGTATTCCGCGGCCCACGTTGCCGTTGGACGGGCGTGACCGGCGGGCCGGCGAAGTCTTCGTGGCCCCGGGCGCCCGAGGGAACCGGACGCGTGAGCTACATACTCGAGCTGCTCGGCCGGGGGGTGGACAGCGATCTGAGCGATCTGCTGGACCGCTACTTCTGGTGGCCGTCCGGCGACGGCGAGCAGCCGGCCGCGCCCGCCAAGGCCCAGCACGACGGTCCGGGTCGGCGTTTGCAGGTCGGCCTGGCGCATCTCCGCGCCGGGCGGCTTGACGACGCCGTCAGGCATCTCGACGACGCCTGCCGGGCGAAGGGCGACTGCCTGTCGGCGCGGGCGGCGCTGGCGTCGGCGTGCGACGAGAAGGGCGATCCCGCCGGCGCGCTGGAGCACCTGAAGGTTGCCGACGAGATCCGCCCGTCCGAGGCGGCGGTGCTGTTCGGCATCGGGTTCTGCCTCGAGAAGCTCCTGGAGCCCGAGCAGGCCGCGGCGTACTACCGCCGGGCGGTCGCGGCGGACGGGTCGTTCATGACGGCCCGGGAGAGGCTCGCCGCCATCGGCGTCCTCACCGGCGAGCTCGACGAGGCCATCGAGCAGTATCAGTCGCTTCGCGACATCGAGCCGCGGGAGATCTGCTACCGCTCGGCGCTGGCCCACCTGTATCTCCGCTCGCGGAGGCACGACGAAGCGGTTGACGAGTTCGAGACCGCCATCGCCCTGGAGCCCGACAACTGGGCGCTGGTCGATGACGACGTCGAAGCGATGGTGGCCGAAGGCCGAATCCCGGAGGCCGTCGAGCGCCTGCACTGGCTGATCAGCCAGCAGGGCCCGTTTGCCGACCTTCACGTCCGCCTGGGCGACCTGTGCAGCCGGGTCCGCGACGACGACGGGGCCGTGAGGAACTACCTCCTGGCGCTGGAGCTCCAGCCGGGGTACCTGGAGGCAACGGTCAAGCTCGGCACGCATCACCTGGTCAACGGGCGATGGGAGGAGGCGGCCGAGGCGTTCCACCGTGCCGCCGAGCTGAACGACCGGCTGCTGACGTGCTACGTCGGCATGGGCGTGGCCCAATCGGCGCTGGGCGAGGGCGACGCCGCCGGGAACAGCTTCGATCTCGCCGGGGCCGTCGAGCCCAACAGCACCATGCTGATGGCGGAGGTGGCGAGGCTTCAGTTGAGGTCCGCGGCGAGCGGGGGTTTCCCCGGCGGCTTTCCGGGCGGCACGCAGGCGCCCGCCGGGGGCCCGGACCTCGACGGCGACGACCTGCTTCCCCTGCAGATCCACCGCCACGCCGAAGAGGTCCACCGCCACCCGCGCCACGCCGACCTGCGGTACCGCTACGGCGTGCTGCTGAGGGCCCGGCGGCAGGACGCCGCGGCCATGGAGCAGTTCAACGAGGCCGCCAGGCTCAGCCCTTCCTACACCAAGGCGTGGATCAAGCTCGGCGTGGTCCGCCAGGAGCTGCACCTGGTGGACGAGGCGGCCGACGCCTTCTGCCGCGCGCTGGACATCGAGCCGCGGCTCGTGGAGCTGCACTATCGGCTGGCACTGCTGTACACGAATCGCGAGAAGTTCGAGAACGAGGTGCGCCGCATGGAGGCCGAGGCCGGCGAGTCCGAGCGCGACAGGATTCGGGCCGACCTGGCCCTGTCGCTCCAGAACATGGACCTGATGGACCGCGTCTCGGCGACCTGGCGGAGCCTCTGGAAGATCCACCGCGCCCGGGCCGGATGAGCACTTCCGGAGGGGACCTCGCGAGGGACTCTTCGTAGTACCCATGGCCGCCGCGTCGGCTCGGCCGGTGCGGCTGGGATGACTCGTCGCATCCGGGAGCACGCCTCATGTGCGGGATCGTCGGATACATCGGCGGCCGGGGCGCGTTGGGCGTCCTGATCGAGGGCCTCAAGCGCCTGGAGTACCGGGGGTACGACTCCGCGGGCGTCTGCGTGCATCACGAGGGCGAGCTGCACGTCTGCAAGGACGCCGGCCGGGTCACTAGGATCGAGAAGCGGGCCGAGGCCGACGAGCGGTTCGCCGCCGCGACGGTCGGCATCGCCCATACCCGATGGGCGACGCACGGCGAGCCGAACCAGGTCAACGCCCACCCGCACATCGACGAGTCCGGGCGGATCTGCCTCGTGCACAACGGCATCATCGAGAACTACGCCACGCTCAAGCAGTTCCTCGTCGGCAAGGGGCGCGAGTTCCGCACGGAGACCGACAGCGAGGTGCTGGTCTACCTGATCGGCGAGTTCTACGACGACGGCCGCATGCCCCTGGAGGAGGCCGTCCAGGCGGCGCTGCGCGAGGTGACCGGCACGTACGGGATCGCCGTGATGTGCGCCGCCGAGCCGGACAAGATCGTCGCCGCGCGAAAGGGAAGCCCCCTGATCGTCGGCGTCGGGACGGACGAGTACATCCTGGCCTCCGACGCCTCGGCCATCATCGGCCACACCTCCAACGTCGTCTACCTCCACGACAACGAGATGGCGGTCCTCAGCGGCGACGGCATGCGGACGCTGACGATCGACAACGTGCCGATCACCAAGCAGGTCGAGCAGATCGAATGGTCGCTGGAGGAGATTGCCCTCGGCGGGTTCGACCACTTCATGCTGAAGGAGATCTTCGAGCAGCCCGAGGCGGTCGGCAACTGTCTGCGGGGGCGGCTGGACCTCCGCGACAACCACATCCAGCTCGGCGGGCTCGGTTCGGTCAGGCGCGAGCTGGTCAAGACGCGGAAGCTGGTCCTCTCGGCGTGCGGCACGGCCTGGCACGCGGGGCTGGTGGGGGAATACCTCTTCGAGGACCTGGCCCGCGTGCCGACGGAGGTCGAGTACGCCAGCGAGTTTCGCTACCGCAACCCGATCATCGAGGAGGGCACGGTGTTCCTGGCGATCAGCCAGTCGGGCGAGACGGCCGACACGCTGGCGGCCCTGCGCGAGGCGAGGGAGAAGGGCGCGTTGGCGCTGGGCATCGTCAACGTGGTCGGCTCGACGATCGCGCGGGAGACCGACGCGGGCGTCTACATCCACGCCGGGCCGGAGATCGGCGTCGCCTCCACCAAGGCCTTCACCTGCCAGCTCGCCGTCGAGGCGATGATGGCCCTCATGCTCGGGCGGCGGCGGTTCATGTCGCGCAGCGCCATGGCCGCGTACATGAACGCCCTCTCGCAGATCCCCGCGAAGATCGAGCAGGTCCTTCAGCAGAGCGAGACGATCCGGCAGGTGGTCAGCCGGTACGTGGATTGCGACAACTGGCTGTTCCTGGGGCGCGGGTACAACTACCCGATCGCGCTGGAGGGGGCCCTGAAGCTCAAGGAGATCAGCTACATCCACGCCGAGGGCCTGCCGGCGGCCGAGATGAAGCACGGGCCCATCGCCCTCATCCACGAGGGCATGCCCGTCGTCTTCGTCGCCCCGCGCTGCGCGACCTACGAGAAGATCGTCAGCAACATCGAGGAGGTCCGCGCCCGCAGGGGCCGGATCATCGCCGTGGCCACCGAGGGCGACGATCGCATCGGCAACTGCGCCGACCACGTCTTCTACGTGCCCGACACGCTCGTGCCGCTCCAGCCGCTGCTGACCGTCGTTCCCCTGCAACTGCTGGCCTACCACGCGGCGGTCGCGCGCGGCTGCAACGTGGACAAGCCCCGCAACCTCGCCAAGAGCGTGACGGTGGAATAGGACGCCCCCGCCCCGCAAGCGGCGCCAAGCCGGCCCCCGAAGACGCTACGCTCCCCCCGATTCCTCGCCGCACGGAGGCCGGAAAAGGAGCCGCCGGCCTGATTTGCGCTTGAAAAACCCCGGAAGATGTGGGATAATTCCAATTCTGGTCCGATAGTGGTGCGGCCAAGAAACCCAATCGGTAGATATCAGTGTCCGAGTGCGCGTCTATCCGTTCCCCGCGGGGGTGAGGGAAAAGGAGAAGCCGATGATTACGAAGATGAGGAAGTACGTGCAGGGGCTGCTGTGGCCCGCCGGCCGGCGATCGACCGAGGCACGGGAGCGAAGCGAACGGCCCGCGTTCGAGCCCATGGAGCCGCGGCTGCTGCTCAGCGCCTGGACCTATACGTCCAGCGACGACTTCGATGCGGGCGCGACCCTCAACCTGAATCACGACAGTCCCGCCGACCAGTTGCAGATCAACGCGATCGCGGAGCCCTTCCCGTATGTCAACGTCGCCTGTACGGGGCGAGGCACGCTGGTCCGGATCCACAGCGAGACCGGGGCGATCGTGGGCGAGTACGCCGCGGCGCCGGACGGAATGGACAAGAGCCCTGCCCGCACGGCCGTGGACCTGCTCGGCAACGTCTGGGTCGCCAACATCGCCGAGGACACCGGCGGCATGGGGTCGGTCACGCGGATCGCCCTGGTGATCGGCGGGACCCGGGGGGACAAAAACGGCGACGGATCGTTCACGCCCGACGACAACGGCGAGTACCTCCAGGGCCCGTTCGACTACAACACGGCCATCGACCGCGACGGCGACGGGCTGATCAGGACCTCGAGCGGCCTCGGCAACGTCCTGGCCTGGACCAACGCCGGCGGGGCCGACACGCTCGGCGGCGTCTCGACGGCCGAGGACGAGGCCATCATCAACTACACGCGGACAACCGCCAAGGAGGTCGGCACGCTGGCCATCGACGCCAACAACGACCTGTGGGTCGGCGGCACGGTCGACAAGATCCACGAGAAGATTAGCGGGGTCACCGGCGAGCCGATCCCCGGCTCTCAGATCAACCCCATTGCCGGCGGCTACGGCGGGCTGCTGGACGCCAACGGCGTGCTCTGGTCGATCACTCAGCCCGGTTCGACCAACATCCTCCGTTACGACACCAACACCCCCACCCCCCAGGTGATCAACTTGGGCACGGGAAACCAGTGTCACGGTGTGGGCATAGACACCGATGGCTACCTTTTCGTGAGCAATCCCTCAGGGAATAACCTGCTGAAGATCAGACCAACCGACGGCGCCGTTGTGAGGACCTTTGACACGGGCGCCACGGGCCCGCCCCAGGGGGTGGCGGTCAGACCGGCCGACAACAGCTTCTGGGTGGCCAATTGGGGCCTGGGGAGGGTCTACGGCCGTACCAGCGAGGGGGTCCTGGTGGCCACGCCCGCGGTCGGACTGAACCCCATCGGCGTGTCGGTCGATGCGGCTGGAAAGGTCTGGGCCATCAGTTCCGCGTCGGACACGGCGTCCCGGATCAATCGGGCGGCGCCTGGCGCACCCGATCTGGTGGTGAACCTGGGCGCCGGAGCCGCGTCGGAGGGCCTCGGCGACATGACCGGCGTGGTCGCCATGAGCGCCACGTCGCGGCAGGGAAGCTGGACGGTGGTCGAGGACGGCGGCGAGGCCGGGACCGCCTGGGGAAGCATCACCTGGAACGAGGAGGAGGAAGGCTCCGTCCCCGAGAGCATCATCGTGCAGGCCCGGGCCGCCGAGACGCACGCGGGCCTGGCCGGCGAGCCCTTCGTTGACGTCACGAGCGGCGAGGCGCTCTCGCTGACGGGGCAGTTCATCGAGGTGCAGGCGACGCTCAAGGCCGCCGCCGACGGCACCAGCCCGGTGCTCTCGGACCTGACGATCGAGACGGCCGAAGACGAGCCGCCCGTCGCCAATGCAAACGGGCCCTACACCGTCGCCGAGGGCTCGACCGTCACGCTGGACGGCTCCGGCAGCACCGACCCCAACCAGCCCCCGCCGCCACTCACCTACGAGTGGGACCTCGACGGCGACGGGCAGTTCGGCGAGATCGGCGCGGGCGCCGAGCGCGGCGACGAGGTGGGGATCAACCCGATCTACTCCGCGGCCGGCCTCGACGGGCCCGACTCGAAGACCGTCGCGCTGAAGGTCACCAACGACGCCGGCCTGAGCGATACGGGCACGGCCACTGTCGAGATCACCAACGCCGCTCCCAGCATCGCGGCGGACAACGCCGAGGTGACGGTGGACGAGAGCCAGACGGCCGCCAACACGGGGACGGTGAGCGATCCGGGCGCCGACACGGTGGCGCTGTCGGCCTCGATCGGCACGGTGGTGGATAACGGCAACGGGACCTGGAGCTGGTCGTTCGACACGACCGACGGGCCGGGCGAGACCCAGGTCGTCACCATCACCGCCAGCGACGGCGACGACGTGTCCGCGGTGCAGTTCAACCTGGTCGTGAGCAACGTCGCTCCGACGGCGGTGGACGACGACTACGCCACCGATCCGGCCGACATGTTCGATCTGCTGAACGTCTTGCCCGGCGACGGCGTCCTGGCCAACGACAGCGACCCGGCGGGCGCCAGCGACCCGCTGGTGGTGACGAGCACGGGCAGCCTGGCCACGAGCCTCGGCGCGACGGTGGTCATGAACGCCGACGGCGGCTTCAGCTACGACGCCACCACGTCGGGGGCGCTGCTGGGCCTGGCCGACGGCGAGACGGCCGCGGATACCTTCAGCTACACGATCAGCGATGGTGACGGCGGCACGGCCGGCGCCACGGTCACGGTGACCGTGACGGGGACGGGCGAGAGGTCCGTCCACGTCATCGAGAGCCCCTGCGGCGACGGGACCAACGCCCTGGTCGTCAGGGGCTCGTCCCTGAACGACATCATCAACGTGATGATCGGGCCCCAGGAGGACTACTTCAGGGTCACGATCATCACGAGCTCGATCATCTGGGAGCTGGGCGTCTTCCGGTTTCGGGGCGCCGCGGACGCCGTCAGCAAGGTCATCGTTTACGGGCTGGCCGGCAACGACAGCATCAAGATCCACTCGGACCTGGAGGTCATGGGCTGGATGTTCGGCGGCACCGGTGACGACTGGCTCCGCGGCGGGGCGGGCAACGACATGCTCGTCGGCGGCGACGGCGACGACATGGTCGTCGGCAGGGCCGGCCGCGACCTGCTGATCGGCGGCGAGGGCGCAGACCGGATCGTCGGGAATGCCGGCGAGGACATCCTCGTGGCCGGCACCACCGTGTACGACGAGGACCTCGTTGCGCTCTGCGGGATCATGGCCGAGTGGACGTCGGCCAACGACTTCGAGACTCGAGTGGCTCACATCACGGGGCCCGACGGCGGCTTGAACGGGCCGTACTTCCTCAACGCCGACCCCGACAACGGGCCGGTGACGGTCTTTTACGACGATGCCCGGGACAGGCTGACCGGCGGCGGCGGGGCGGACTGGTTCCTGGCGAACCTCAACGGCGACGGCGTGCTGGACAAGGTCACGGACCTGCGGGTCGGCGACGTCTTCAGCGAACTCGACCTGGAGTGGATCGACTCCGATCCGCCTGAAGGGCCGTAAGGGCGGCTCGCACACGGGCATCGACGGAGAGATGCAGGGCGCGCCGCCTACGCCTCGCAAGGCGGCTCGTCGGCGACGGAGGCGATGATCTCTTCTGCCGCGGCCACCTGCCGGTCGCTGCCCCGGACGGCGACCCAGACGGCGCCCTCGGCGCCGCAGATGCCGCCGGCGGCGACGAGGAATGCCTCCGCGTCGGAGAGCAGCTCGATCGCGTCGAGCTCGGTGAACGGCTCGCCGGGCATCGGCAGCAGCCGCGGCCCCTCGGCCTCGGGGGCGTTGATCTCCGCGGCGATCTGGTCGAGGTCGTCGCAGATCCGCTTCTCGAGGCCGACGGGGATGATCAGGCGGACGCGCCGCCCGAGCACGGCCGGCAGGGCCGCCCCGATGGTGCCGGCCTGCGGATGGCCGATCAGCACGGCCGCCCGGCCCAGGTCGGCGCTGAGCGCGTTGGCGCCCTTGAGCACTACGTCGCCGGCCTTGAGGTCGTCGGCGACGTCGAAGATCTCCTTGCCCTTCTGCCAGGCGCCCTTTACCAGGACCACGTCGCCGGTGAACTCCGCCTGCGGCGCCTTCTTGCCCGGCGGGACGGTCACGCCGCGGCGAAAGCCCTTGCGCGTGAAGCCCTCCTGCTGCCCCGTGGCGGCGAGGATCTCCTCGGCCACGTACCCGTTCGTCGTGCCGGCCACGATCACCAGCGTGCCGGACTCCAGCACGTCCCGGATCACCGGATGCGCCGCCACGCCCTTACCGATCAACCGCTTGCCCATCGAGGATGTCAGAATGAATTGCTTGAGTCGCATGTTCTCAACCCACAAGTGCGCCCGCGCGTTGCGACCCACCACGCTGCCGTGATGAGACGCGCGTCCGGGCAGGCACGCCGACGGTGTCTTCATCCATCTTCACTTTCCTTCACCGGAACATCCTGCACCACCGTCCAACTTGCGGAAGAACTCCCTCAACCCGCCCACGTCTTCCTTCTTTCCGGGTGTGGCTGACGTAGAGGGATCGCAGTAAAGCTTCAGCAGCTCAGGCCGAGACAGCACGGTCCGGAGACTCAAGCGGGTAAGGTCAACCGCCTCCCTCTGCGTCTTTTCAGGTACGCAATCCATCCGCTTGCTGCCATGGACGAGATCGCCTCGTTCCTTCAGGATGCGACCTACCTTGTCCTTCACCTCCTTGGGTTTACCAGCCTGCCCTCCGGGACGGAGCAGCTCTGCCGCTCTCCTCTTCAACTTGCACGTGATGCCCCTTCTGTTACTTGGTTTCTCCACGGTGAAGAGCGTCTCAAGGGCGAAGCACATGAGCAGAAAGGCGCCTACCGGATGGGAGCCGAATGCCTCGTTGAAGAGCCCCAATGCCCTACCGATCCGCGTTGCGCGGAGGAATATCTCGTCGAGGCGGGCCCTGAGCGTGTTCCTGAATGCCTCAGAATGCCGCTGTTGCCACACTTGGTCTTGCCGCAAGACAGAGACCATCGGCTCGGCCAAGCCGGGGTCGGCCGATATCGCTGGGCTGCGCGCCCGGAACCAGTCGTCCGCCTCGCCAGTTGCCCTCCTGTCGATCTCTTGCCAGAACATCTCCGTGTGCGCCTGGGTAAGAAAGCCCTTCAGTGAGAAGGAATGCACCAGACGGTCCCAGAGGTCAGCGATCGACCCAAGGTCGCCTTCTTCAAACGTCTCGGTGGCCTCAAGCTCGCCTTCCTCCAAGGTCTCCCCCCCGAACTCCCTTCCCGGATCCCAGTCCAACCACGGGTCTTCGTAGTCCTTGGTTCTGTCTGAGTCGAGCGGCGTGTGCAACCCGTTCTGATCAACCTTGGCGCCGAACCATACGGGACAGACTGCGGCCGTTTGCCGAACCAGCCGGAGAGAGAGCAGGAACGTGTCCACCAGCGCACGAGCAACTTCTTCCCGTGTCGAGATGCCCAGCTTCGCGCTGTTGGCGTACTGGACCTCCTGCGCGACAGGGATCGCCAGGAGCCACTGAACATCACTGTCGAACACATAGTGGCCTGGGAACCTGGCGTTGGGGCCCACGATGTCCTTCATCCTGGCGAGCGTTTCCGAATCTGCGCGAATCAGCTTCACACCCAGGTCGAAGCAGTCGATCATCGGGCCGGCCCAGTTCGCGCGCAGGTAAAGCAGCGGCCAAACGGAGACCTCGGAGCCTTGTTCACGCGACGGGGCCACTACTGATTCGCCTCGACTGCTGTGTCCGGGGAGGCATCGGCGACCCTCAGCTTCAGTTGTCTCCCGGTCCGGGCACGCGCACGTTCCAGGGCCCCATCGGCGTACTCGATGATCTCCTGTGGCGTCATGTCGGCCAGCTTCCTGTCGAGTTCCTCTCTGGCCTTCCAGACCTCAATCTGTCTCTTGCTGTAGCTCATCGTCAGTCAAGCGATCTGGGTGTCCGGCTGATCCATTTGCCGCGTTGTCCTGCCAGACGATGACCCGCCGCACAGGACCGCCGGTCGGAGAGCTCGGCCGCGCCGATACTGCGCGGCTATTCCTGAGGAGGGTCCGCGATGATGGGGCTCCGCTGCCCCGGCTGGGCCCGTCTCAGCTTCAGCCTCATTCCGAACTTGGCCTCGATGCGGTCGAAGACCCCGCGGAAGTGTGCCGTTCGCTGCTCGGGAGTCATCTTCGCGAGCCTCCGGTCCAGCTCCTTTCGGATTCGCCAGACCTCGCGCTGTACTTCACTGATGGGCATCTTCGAAGATCTCCATTGGTGTCAGTATGTCCAAGTTGCCGGCATATCCCATGACCGCGTTCACCGCGTTGATCTTGCGCCTGCGAGACAGATTGGCCAGGTGACGGCAGTTCCAGCTCACCAGCACGTCCACGCCGTGGACGGTCGCAAGAGCAGCGTGCATGGCGTCCACAAGCGAGCCCGGGGGCATGGCGCCGTGGGATAGGTACGCTGCTGCCAGATCATCCGCCTCGCTGCTGCTTTCGACTACAACAGGATCGAACTCCGTCACAAGCCCCAGCAATTGCTCACCTCGCTCTGCAGGTGTCGCCGCGAGCTCGTCGAGAACGGCGCGACTTATGTATAGGACGACGTCATCCGGCGCAGCGGCACACCGTCGGAGGAAGGCTCTTGTCTCATCTCGCCGCTCGGGCGTGTCATCTGCGTACCAGTGCGACCAGACGGACGTCTCGATGTATAGGTGCAGCTTGCGCATTGTCGGTCCCTGCCCCGTATTATACCTCATTTCCCCGGACCGGCCATTCCCAGGTGCAGCGGCGAAACGTCCTCAGATATACTCGCTGAACAGTTCTCGGTTGGGGCGGGGGATGACGACTTCGGCGACGAGCAGGCCGCGCTGGCGGGCCTCGGCGGCGGCGGCGGCTACGCCGGCGCGGCAGTCGGCGACGGTGCCGGTCATCAGGCAGAAGCCCTTGCCCCCCAGCGCCATGGCCACGTGGATGCGGAACAGCTTGACGCGGGCGGCCTTGGCGGCGGCGTCGGCGGCGGCAACGATGCTCACGCCGCTGAACGTCTCCACCACGCCGAGCGCGCCGACCTCGTCCTCGTCGATCACGACCGACTGGCCAAGCGCGGGGAAGACCGACTCGTGCACGTTGGGGATCACGAGGTGGTCGATGACGGCCTCGTCGCCGGCCCGAAGGGCCGCGGCGACGGCGGCCTTCACGTCGCTGACCGAACCGCCGACGACGATGAAGTACTTGCCGGAGCAGATCGTCCTGGCGATGAGGATTTCCACGGCCGCGGCGTCGAGCATGGCGTCCTGGACCCGGTAGCCCACCGCCACGCTGGAAAGCTCGATCGCGCCAATCGATCTCGGTGTAGCCATTTGCTCGGACCGTCCTGTTGGGGCTATCTCTTCTCGATCCACACGATGCCGTCTTCGATGGCGGCGACTTCGCCGTCGATCGACGCGTGAACCGCCGCGCCGAGCGCGGGCTTGCCGTCGATGACGGGCGGCCGGGCGACCACGTCGCCCTCGGCGACCTTCCGGCCGACCTGAACCGCCGGCTCGCACGGGGCGCCGACGTGCTGCTTGAGCCTGATGCCGACCCTCTCGGCCGCGACGTCCGCGTCAACCAGCGGGCCGACGTTGTCGAAGCCCGTCAGGCCGAGCTTCTGCATCAGCCGCCTCATGGGGGCCTTGCGGTCGTTCAGGTGCAGCTCGGCTCGGCGCTCGTTGAACGGCGGGTCCTGCCACGCGGCGCCCTCGGCGGCCAGCCGCCGCTTGTTCTGCGTGCAGACGTTCTTCGGGTCGAGGTCCTCCGGGCAGGAGTAGAGGCTGCACAGGTTGCACTCGCAGCAGTAGGCCGTGCCGCGCACGTTCGCCTCGCCGACGAGATTGAACCCCAGCGACCGCATGGCCCGGTGCGGCTCGATCGGGTGACCCAGCAGCCAGCGCGGGCACAACTCGGTGCAGAAGCTGCACTGGTCGCAGGCGCTGCGGCCGATGCGGGCGATCTGCTTCCAGTCCTGCCGGCGCCGGCGGACGACCACGTGCTCGTCCGGCAGGACGACGATGCCCCCGGTGGTCTTGTCCACGGGCGCGTCGTGGTCGTCTTCGAGGTAGCCCATCATCACGCCGCCGACGAGGTAATTGGGCGTCGGGCACGTGGGCCCGCCCGCGGCGGCCACGCACGCGGAGATCGACGCGCCCACCGGCACGCGGAGCGTTACCGGGCTGGCGACGGCCCCGGCGACCGTCAGAAACGTCCTTGTGACGGGGCCGTCGGCGGCGCCGGCCACGTTCAAGGCCGTCTCCACGTTCATGACCACCGCGCCCACGTGCAGGGGGATGCCGCCCGGCGGGACGACGCGCCCGAGGACGTCGTAGACGAGAATGAGCTCGTCGCCGGCGGGGTAGGCGTCGCGGAGGGGCGCGACGTCCATGTTGCCCGCGAGCTTGCCGCGAAGCGTTTCGATGACGCCGGCGTACTTGGCCTTGACGCCCACGATTCCCCGTTCGGCGCCGAGGAGCTCGATGGCGATCGCCAGCCCGGCGAGCACCTCGTCGGGGAAGCTGCGCAGGATCTCCTTGTCCTTGTGCAGCAGGGGCTCGCATTCGGCCGCGTTGATCAGGACGGTGTCGGCCTCGGCGGAGAGCTTGACGTGCGTGGGAAACCCGGCCCCCCCGGCGCCCACAACACCGGCGGCAGCAATCTGTTCGATCGTCGCCCTGCCCATGGCGCTTGGTATATCAGTGCCGTCGCGGGCGTTTCCGCCGCGACGGTGTGTAGGGTTCCTCTCGCGAGGTCGTCGGGGCCGGTAAGCAGCGTATCCGGGGTGGTCTGGACGTCCGGTTAAAGGCTCACACCACGGGAGGCGCGGGATGAGCAGTGCCTCACGGCAGGAGGCCCTGATCTCTCGCCAAGCCTTCCTGTAGCTTGATCTTCATAAGGCGGCCGACCTTGAACTTCACCGTCCTCTTCGGCGGGACCTCGACGCGCTGGAGCGTCTTGGGGTTCTGCGCGATGCGGGCGGCTCGCTCCTTCGTCTCGAAGACGCCGAAGTCCCGAAACTCAAGACGATTGCCCCGGCCGAGCTCGTTGATGATCTCATTGAGGAAGCCCTGGACAATCTTCTTGACGACCACCCGCTTGGTGTCGGTCTGGTCGGCGATGCGGTCCACCAGTTCCTTCTTGGTCACGGTAGCCATTAAGATCCCTTTCACAACGACGCGGCTTGACGGTTATGAAAACGGGTCCGTTAGTCGATCCCGGACGAAGAAATGCAGGAAACCATCCTGCCACCGCAACTTATCCTAGTTGACGGAATCACGGCAAGCAAGCAAAAATTCCGCAGAAGTTCAAGCGAAAAGCCGCGGCGGTTCTGTCGCCCCCTCGGCCGGACCGCTGCCGTCGCTCGGTGAGCCTCTACTCGCGGTACGGGCCGAGCGGACGAAACTCCAGGCGCGTCCGACGCGGCAGGTCGCCCTGCTCGACGAAGAGAAGCAGCTCGTTGTCTTCTGCCAGCCAGCACTCCGGAAGGTAGTAGTACTGCTGAGGGCCGACGGTCCAGAATCGTCCGGCGTTGCGGCCGTTGATGAACAACTGCCCCTTTCTCGCGCCGGCGATGTGTGCGAACAGCGGGCGATCCTGCGGCTGATACGTGAAACGCGAGGCGTACCAGGCCGGCTGGTCCTTGCCGACGACGGGTCCGCCGGGAGTGGGCATCTGCCACGTCCGATAGCTCCCGGTCGCCTCCTGGGAGATCGCGCTCAGGAGGCTGTGGAACTGGATCTTCTCCGCCACACTCGCCTCGACGTCTCCCCATATCAGCAGTCGCAGGAGGTTCTTGCCCTTCCGGAGGCCGGCGGCGAGAGTGAGGTCGCCGAAGTTCCGCCCGTTGCAGGGGAAGAAGCCCACCGTCCGGTCGTTGCAGAGCACCGCCACGTGATACGGCACGTCGGTGAACGACAGGTGCACGGGCGAGACTTCCGACAGCGAAAGGTCCACGTCCAGCGACCAGACAGGCAGGGACTCCAGCGAGTCGATGAGGTGGGACAGCCCTCGCGGCACGATCCGTCGCGGGAACTTCTCCAGTTGCTTGAGTTTCGGCCGGCGAATCCGCAGGCCCTTGGCGTCGTACACGTGGCCGAACAGGCCCTTCGCTCCGCCCAATCGCCAGCCGGAAGCGACTCGGCCGAGGTTGTCCACCAGCAGGATCAGGACGTTCCGGTCCCGCTTGACGGAGGCGGGCATGGGCTGGCGGGAGGCGTCCTCACTTCGGCCCCATATTCCCAGCAGGGAGCCGTTGAGGTAGACCGTCGCGCGGTCCTCGCAGTCCGGCAGGAACAGGTTGCGTTTGTGGGCCTTCGGCTCAGACCACTCCAGCCGGTGCCAGATGTAGCCGTGGTGGACGCCGAGCTTGTCGGCGTCGCAAGGCCTCTCCACCGGCTGCCACTCGAGATCGGCGGAAACAGGCTCGGTGCATACGCTGACGCGTTTCCAGGGCTTCAGCTTCGGCGCCGCCCGGGCGGAGGACCTGCCGCCGGGGGCCGCCTTCCTGTGCGTCAGCTTGCCTCCCAGCGGCAGCAGGGCGCATTGCCTTGCGCCGCGATGGTGCCTGATATCCTCCAGGGTCTCGCCGACGAAGCTCGGCCCGAACACGAGCGTATCTTCCACAAACCAGGTCCGCGTGGCGAGATCACTGCTTACCAGCACGACCCGGAGATCCTCGAATTCGATGATCACGGGCTCGTCGCCCGCGGGCACCGCGGCGCGAAGCTCCCGGCCGTTGATCCGAATACATGCCTTCCAGCCGGGGGGACCGTGAAACACCAACACGCTGTCGCCGAAGAGACCCAGCGGCGTCAGGTTGGCCCGCTCGAGCATCCTGTTCGGCCCCAATTGCAGGTCAAACGGCACTGCCGCGGCACCGAGGGTCCCCAGGGGAATCGTCAGCTCCCCGCCTCGCGGCAGGCAGATCCGCGCCGTATCGATCTCGCTGCGGCCGTTGTTGGTCGCAAACGCCCACGACCCCGCCGGACCGGTAAGAGTCATCACGGCCGTCGAGTCGTGCACGGTGACGGCCGGCATCGGCGCAATGCAGGGGGCCAGGAACGGGCCCATGTAGTTCCCGAGCATATTTGCCAGGCGGGTCAGGTAGTACTTCTCGGTGAGCCCGCCGCCTTCGGCCAGCGGGGCGTCGTAGTCATAGCTGGTGGTCTCGTAGGAGGCATCCGAGTCGCTCAGGCGGCTGCCCCAGAAGCCGAAGTTCGTCCCGCCGTGGTACATGTAGTAGTTGAGCTGAGAGCCGCAGCCGAGGATCTCCATGGCCCTGCGGGCCGTGTCGCGGGCGTCGGCGGTATGATGCTCGCCGCCCCAGGCATCGAATCGGCCGGTATAGAACTCGATGGCCATCTGCGGCGCGCCCGACTGGCGCAGACGCAGGCGCTTGAGCCGCTGGACCGTGTCCTGGCCGCCGCAAACGCACTCGATGCTGTCCGGCAAGGGCGGATCGGAGAACTGATTGCAGTTGATGATGGGGATTTCAAAGCCGCTTCGCCTGAACAACTGGCTGATGAACTCCAGGTGATTCAGGCGATCCGGCATCGTGGTCATGTAGTAGCCGTTTTCGTTCTGAATCAGGATGATGTTGCCGCCGCGGCTGACCTGCTGGTCGGCCAGTTGCGGCAGCATCTGTCGGAAGTACTTGTCGAAATAGTGGCTGTATGCGGCACTGCTGGTGCGGTACACCACGCCGGTCTTGCTCGTCAACCAGGAAGGCAGCCCCCCGAAATCCCAGTCGGCGCAGATATACGGGCCGGGACGGAGGATCACGTAGAGACCCAGCTCCTCCGCAAGACGAACGAAAGCCGCCACGTCTCTGTCGCCGGAGGTCTCCCACTGGCCCTCGACCGGCTCATGGTAGTTCCAGGCCACGTACGTGGAGATGCAGTTCAGGCCTCCGCGCTTGGCCTTCAGCAGCCGATCTCTCCACAAGGCCGACGGAAGGCGGAAGTAGTGCATCGAGCCGCTGACTAGCCAGATCCGTTCGCCATCCACCATTAAACTGCGGTCGTCGTATGTGACGTTCGCCATTTCGGACGTCCTCTAGCCCTCCGGCCGTTCAGGATCGTCAGAACTGCCGTCCGCGACAAGTGTAAGCAGCCCAAAGCGACATGCAACAAAAAAACCATCCTGCCGCGGCCGGCCGGGTCGGCGCTCCGCAGCGCAGCGATGGCCGGTGATGAGAGATAAAACCTTTTCATCCCGCCTCTTACGCCCGAAATGGCCATTCAGGGCGCCTCGGCGGCCTGGCTCTCCGCTCCCGGGCCGCTTCCGGGCGAGAACACACACAAAGCCTTTTAAGAACGACACATCCGTCCAGATCACCTCGCAGGAAAGGAAAATGCCGCTCATCGCCTTTCAGAGGGCCCGGGAAGGCCGATTCGGCCCTTTACTCCGACGCCTCGGGGCCCTATAACCCTCACCATGGCAAACCAACTGAGGCTGTCACTGGTCGCGCTGTGGTTCTGTTGTCCAATGGCCCGGGCCGACGGGACGGGCCTTCGGAGTCTGCCGAAGCTCACGATCACTCAAGGCCGGGCCCTTGTTCAACTGGCCCGCGAAGGCATGAACCGCTATCTGACGCATCGCATAGGCCCCGAGGCGATGCCCATTCCCGTCGAGTTGCGGGCGCTGCGAGGCCGGAGCGATCCAGTGGCCGTCACGCTGCGCAGCCGCGGCGCCGTGGTGGCCGTCCAGGTGCGAACCGGCGCGGCCGTCTGCCGGAACATGCTGGCGGCGGCGTTGACCGCGATGCGAAGCCCCAGGCTGCCCGATCGCGTTGATCGGAAGGTCCTCGATGCCCTGACGGTGGAAGTGGAGGTCCTCTCCGGCCGGCAGCCGGTGGACCGGGCCGACCTCGCCGCGGCGATCGTTCCCGGCCTGACCGGCTTGGTGTACTCTCGCGGCGAACCGGCCGGGGCGGCGGCGACCGCCCCCTCGGCGCCGCGCAAGTCGGGCCGGATCGGCGGCTTGGCATGGGTGCTCCCCTCGGGGGGGTATGTCCTGGGCCTGGACGCCGAGCAGATGCGGCGGGGCGCGATGCTGCGATACCGTCTCACGCCGCAGAACGCCTCTCTGCCGCCGCGACTGGCGGTCTTCACGACCCGACACTACGTCGGCTTTCCCGGCGGCCGAACTGTCGAGCTCTTCCGCGGGAAGGACCTGGCCGTCCGCAAGAGGATCGACGAGCCCACGCTGCAAGCCGCCACCGAACAGGTGGGCAGGTACCTTGTGCTGCACCAGGCGAAGGACGGCCGGTACTGCCGGGACGACCAGCCGGCATCGATGCCGGATCATCTCTACGCCACCTGTGCCATGGCCCGTCTTGCCGGGCGTCATCCGAACCGGCAGTTTGCCCGCAGTGCCGCCGCGGCGGCGAAATGCGCGTCCAGCTTGGCCAGGCGAAGCGGGAACCGGGCGCTGGTCGAGGCCGGCCGGCCCGAAGAGACCCTCGCGGCCACGGCGCTGCTGGCGCTGGCGATCGCAGAGGTGGAACCGGATGAGGCAATGCTCGGCCTCCGCGCGGAGCTCCATCGCGGCCTGCTGGCCGAGCTCGCCCGCGCCGGGCCGTCTTCGGCTGCCAGCCGGTCGGCGAAGGCCGCCGAAGGGCTCTACATCGCACTGCTGGCACTGGCCGGAGACCAGGAAAATGCGGTGCGGGTCCGGGGCTTGCGCAAGGCCTTCGCGCAAGTCAGGCCGGCGGACTTCGCCGCTCGCCTGTGGGCCTGCCGCGCCGGTCTCGTCAGGGCGGTGCTGCCTGCGACGGCCGACGGCCGAACGGACCCCAGCGGCAGAATCTCCCAGTTGGCAAGCGGGGCGCTTCCGGACGAAGCAGGCGGCTTCACCGTCGCAGGCGCCCCGCCGTCCACTCTGCACACCGCTCTGGCAGCCGTGTGCCTGGCCGAGGCGTTGAAGCGATCCGGCCGAACGACGCCGGCCGGTTCGCGGGAGCTCCCCGGGCAGATCACCGAGGCTCGCCGGTTCTGTTACCGGATGATGTACCAGCCGGGCGAGGCCTACTTCAGCGAGACTCCCGAAGCGTGGGTAGGCGGCGTGCGGGCGACGCCTGGCTGTGCGGCGGTCGCGGTCTCGGCCTGCGCCGCGGCCATCGAAGCGTTTCTCGTCGACTGATCCGTCTCTTCGGTCGCACGAGCGGCGGGCGACGCCCCAGCAGTGCGGCGGGTTGCCCACCGAGTGCGCGGATGTGGGCACAGGCTCCCCAGTTCCGCGGGATTCCTCGCCTGTCCCTGAGAATCCCCAGAGATCAGTCGCGCCGTAACTCTATTGGCCGAAATCCGTTCGTTCGGGTACGCCCGATGATTCGCCCCCAGCGGCGCCGGCTGGCACGATCTGTGCAAATAGTTTGACATACCAGCAGCTTTGCGGTAAGGGCGGTTAAGTCATTGGGCCACGATTTCGGGCGGGCCATCGTTTGGTGGCCCGCCCGGCCGCCCGTTTGGGCATTTCGGAGGGGGGCAGCGAAGATGCCTGCGAAAACGAAGAGTCCGAGTAGTTGGCTCTACCCGGATCGCGATGCATGGGATAAGCTGCTGGACATTCGTCCCAAGCCGCGGCCGGTCATGGAGAAGCCCGCGTGGTGGCGCGGTGCGTGGCCGGCGAGATGGCCGGGAAAACCCACCGCCGCGGCGCTCTCCAACGAGCGAAAGCTCGAAACCGCTCGCAAGGAGCTGGCGTGGGCGCAGAAGTGCTTCTACTACGCCCAGTCGGTCCTGCCCGATTCCCAGGCCAAACGAAAGGCCGGACGCATGGCCGAGGTGATCGGGCGGGCCCGAAGGGCCATCGACGTGCCGGAGAAGGCCGAGGACATCGAGCGTGCAGTGGACGAACTGGCCGGTGTGGCCAGATACGACCCGGCGAAGTCGCCCCGGGCCTTCGTCGAGACGGCCGGGCGGAGCGTTTCCGCGGCCGGCCAGATCATGGAGACCAGCCGCTTCGAATCGGTCGCCTACTGGGGACGAGTCTTCGCCAGGGCCGGCGGGTTCTTCCGCGCGATGAAAGACGATCTGCCCCACGAGTGAGCCCGCGCCGTGCCTGCCACCGTCGGGGGGGGGCTCGACCCGGGGGCGGCCATCACCTGCCGCTCGCCTTTGGCTCCTTGGCTCCGGGCTTGCGCTTTGCCCTCCTTGGCCGCTTGGCGGCCTTCCACCTGTTCATGTCGGGCCGCTTCGGCCCGTCGTCGAAGAAGCGGGCGCCCTTGCCGATGCGATCGTAGTCGCCGATGTCCTCGCGGGCCTTCTCGGTGAGCTTCAACAGGCGCTTGACGACGTCCGGGTGCCTGTCGGCGACGTTCGTCGTCTCGCCGATATCGGCCGCCAGGTCGTACAGCAAGGGCTTCTTGATCTCGAAGACGTCCTTGCGGTCGATGTGCCGGCCGTGCAGCCGCCCGCACCACGGAGGGTATTCCGGGCGGGGCAGGTGCAGCTTCCACTTGCCGCTGCGCACGGCCTGGAGGTGCGTGTAGAGGTAGTAGTAGTACGCCTCGGTGGGGCTGGTCGCGCCCTGCTTGCCGTGGATCAGGTCTGAGATATCGTGGCCGTCGATGACGCGGTCGGCGGGCGGGGCGGCGCCGGCGAGTTTCGCGAAGGTCGGCAGGACGTCCAGCGTCGAGGCGATCTCGTCGCACGCCGTCCCGGCGGGGACCCGCCCGGGCGCCCAGATGATGCACGGCACGCGCTGGCCGCCCTCCCACGTGGAGGCCTTGCCGCTTCGCAGCGGCCTGGCCGAGCCCCCGTGGGCCTTCCTGATCAGCCACGGGCCGTTGTCGCTGGCGAAGATCACGTACGTGGTCTTCTCCAGGCCCCGCTCCTTCAGCGCGTCGAGGATTCGCCCGACGTTCCAGTCGATCTCCTCGATCACGTCGCCGTACAGCCCCCGCTTGCTCCGGCCGCGGAACTGCTCCGACGCGGCCAGACGCGTGTGGGGCATGGTGTGCGCCAGGTAAACGAAGAACGGGCGGCCCTTATTGGCGGCGATGAACTTAACGGCTTCGTCGGTGTACCGGCGCGTCAGCGACGCCATGTCGGCCTTTTTCTCGATGAGCTCGGCGTTGCGGTACAGGTTCACGCGGCTGTCGTTGCTGGTCGGCGTGCCGAAGAAGAAGTCGAAGCCCTGGGCGTTGGGCATCAGGTCGCGGTGGAAGTTCACCTGCGCGTGCCTGGCGAGGTCCCACTTGCCGATCATCGCCGTGGCGTACCCGCGGGTCTTCAGCACCTCCGCGACGGTGCTCTCGTTGCTGTGCAGGACGGGGTGAGTGTTCTTGACGTTGCCCCGCTCGGCGACCCGCATGGGGTAGCAGCCGGTCATGATCGCCGCCCGCGCCGGCCCGCAGATCGGCTGCGTGTAGAAGCTGGTGAACTTCCTTCCCTCGGCCGCCATCCGGTCCAGCCGGGGTGTCTTGATCAGCGGCGAGCCGAAGCACCCGACGTCCTGGTAGCCCTGGTCGTCCGTGAAGATGATGACGAAGTTGGGCTTCTGCCGGCCCGGCCCGGCGGCGCGAAGCCACGAGCCCGCCGCGAGGGCCGACGCTGCTGCGCCCAAAGTCCTCAGGAAATCGCGCCGTTTCATGAGAGGTCTCCTTTGCGTGGTCATCGGCCATCCAATGAAGACGATGGTATTCTCGGGCGGACCTCCATCAAGGAATAAAGCCCGGCCGGGCCGCGGGACAGCCAATGAGATCGCAACTTGCAGCCGAACGCATTCCGCGGTCCATCCGTAGTAAGGCCGCTGTCGGCCTCTACTCCGAAAGCGCATTTGCCGATAAAGCTCTCAGGCCGGCCGGACAGGGATCGGACGACGCAAGGCAAGGAACAGGTGGCGCAAGAATGGCGGATCGGATTCCATGAAGCCCCCCGAAGGCAGGTCAGGCACTTCCCGGTGGCAGGTCTTCGCCCGGACTTCGTTGTATCTGTTGGGGGGCAGTCTCCAGAAGGCGGCGCACCTCCTGCTTCTGCCGTTCCTGGTGGCCGTGCTGACGCCGGAGGAGTTCACGCGTTTCGGCCTGATGGTCAGCGCCGTGGCGATCCTGACGCCGCTGTTCTCCTTGAACGCTCACCTGGCGCCGGGTCGGCTGTACTTTGACTACGAGCAGCCTCACCGTCAAGCGGAGCTGCTGTTCAGCTCCCTCCTCGGCGCCCTGGGGTTCGTCACGCTGGGGCTGGTGGCGTGCGTCTGCGTGCTTCGTCTCGGCGGCGTGATCGAGCCGATCTCGCTGGGGTCGCTGGACGTCCAGACCTGGGTCTCGCTGGTCGTCGTGCTTCTGGTGGCCGGAGACTTCGGGCTGACGCTTATCCGCATCCGGGGCGATGCCGCCGTGTTCTTCGTGGCCTCGGCGGTGAGCGGCTTCGGCATCCTGGGGGCGTTCCTGGCGTTGGGCCCGTGGGTCGAGGACGGATTCCTGCGGAGCATCATCGCAGTGGCGGCTGGCAGGGGGGCGGCCGCCGCAATCGTTTTGGTCCACGCGGGCAAGTACCTTCGAGGGGCCCGGTTTCGCTGGAGCATGCTGGGCAAGTCGCTGTCGTACTCCTGGCCGACGACGTTCCACGTGCTGGCGCTGTGGGCGGTAAGCCAGAGCGGGCGATGGATCGGAACGCGATACATGTCGCTCGGGGAGCTTGCCCCCTATACGCTCGTCACACAGATTGTGGTGGCCGGCATGATGATCTCGCGCGCCCTCTTCGAGGCCCGTCGCCCGGATATTGGTGCGGCCTTCGGCCGCGGCGCCCCCAGACAGGCGGTGCAGATCCTCCGCAACACGATGCTGGCGAGCCTGGCGCTGGTGTTCGTGATGTACCTCGGGCTCTACTTCGCCTTTTTCGTGCTGCATCTGTCGCTGCCCGAGTCGTACGCGCCGACGCCTGCGCTGCTGATCGCAGCCGGCGTGGCGTGTGCCCTCGACACGGTCTACCTGCAAGGCGTCCACATTCTCCACGGCCTGAAGAAGACGCGGTCCCAGGCCGTCTCCACCGTGTTGTCGGGCGCCGTCACGGTAGCGCTGAGCTTCGCGCTGGCGTCGCGATACGGCGATCACGGTCTGATTGTCGCCATGGCCATCGGGATGGGGCTCCAGGCGGTTGTCTCCAACGGCCTGGCATGGTACAAGCTCAACAGAGAGGTCGAAGCATGCCGCGGGCCGTGAGGCCAAGGGGGACCGATCCGCGACGGTGCTGAGCCCGCGAGGCCGTCATCAAGACGCTGCGCGGCACAGGCGCATCGCCGGGCGCCGAGCCGGCCGTGGCTTGCCGACCGGGACGCAAATCGTATGATCCCGCGTGGGCTCCTTGCTTGTGGAGAGCGCTCATGTCGGAAAAGAAGCTGTTGTTCATGGGTGACACGAGGACGGGCTTCAACTACGGCTCCGTCGCGACCTCGGATGCCCTGCTGAAACTCATCCGCCAGGCCTGGGAACCGATGCCGATCAGAATCATCGATTACAGGAGCTTCCGGTGGCATACGCCGCCAGACGGCTGGCCACAATGGCGCCCTCCCGGGCGCATGATCCAGAACCTCAAGTCTGTGATCATCTCGATGGGCGCAAAGGAGTTGGCCGAAAAGTTCAGGCGACGGAAGTCACGGGAGCTGCCTGTCCCCTGCCGGCTGGACATGTACGAGCACGCGGCCGAGCAGATGCTGGGCGGCCGGATCTTCCCATACGAGGCCCGCTGCCTGCGGGACTGTGACTGCGTCGTGATCAACTCCGAGGGGCACATCGTACGGGGCGTGATGCCCGACGGCAGATACCGACCCGGGGCTCTCTACGTGCTGTTCATGGCCTACATGGCCAGGAAGCACTTCGGCAAGTACTGCGCGATCATCAACCACACGGTGGACCCCGGCAACGCCGACGCCGAGGAGATGATCCGCACGGTTTACCCGATGCTGGACTACGTCAGCGTTCGCGAGCCGCTCTCCATCGACGAACTGCGGCGCATCGGGTACCAGGGAGAGGTCCGTTTCTGCCCCGATGCGCTGTTCACGCTGCGCCCCCGGGAGCACTGGGAGCCATCGGCGGAGCTGAAGCGACTGGTCGACTTCAGCCGCCCGTTTATCTGCCTGGGGGACTCCGCGGGGATGCGAAGCGACGCCAGCACGGTGAAATGGAACGTGGCCGACGTCTACTCGGAGTTGATCGACCGGCTGCGGGAGGTGTGCCGCCAAGTGGTGGTCGTGGACGGGTTCGCCCGGACGCATGAGGGCGTCAACCGCGCGGCCAGGAGGAAGAAGGCGGCCAAGCTCGATCTTGTCAATTGCCCCTATACCGAGCTGATCGAGGTGCTCAAGCGCTCGGTCATGCTCGTTTCGGGTCGATGGCACGCCTCGATCATGGCGACGCTGGGCGGCACGCCCTTCCTCCTGTGGGGCGCCGACAGCCACAAGACCCGCGCCCTGTGCCACCTCTACGATTACCCCACGCGGCTCTTCGATATCGCGACGCTGCCAATCCACCTGGACGACGTTGTCCGGGAGGCGCGCAGGGTCCTCGAGGCCCGCGAGGAGCTCTCACGGGCGATCATCGAGAGGACCGAGGAACTGCGACAGCAGGCCCCGGAAGGCGTGGCCTTCTTGCGGCGGATTGCGAAAGAGAACCGCTGAGCGAGCCAAAGAGCGCGGTAGGAGGCCCGGCATGCCGGGGGACATAAAGGCGGGCCGGTCGGCAACGTCGCTTTAAGCTCCCCCGACGCGGCGCAGCTTCTCTATCAGAGGCTTTTCGCTGTCCCAGACGACCTTTCGCCCGTCTCCCATGGCCTGCTCGATGACGCGGATGTCGCGCACGAGGCGGATGAGCCCGTGTGGCTCGACGGATGCGGCATGGTCACTGCCCCACATCGTGCGGTCCAACGTGATGTGCCGCTCGACGCAGCAGGCCCCGATGGCCACCGCGGCCAGGGTGACCTGGAGGCCCACTTCGTGGCCGGAATAGCCGACGGGCACGCCGTACCGATCTCTGAGGGCACGGACGCAGCGAAGGTTGATCTCGTCGTTCCTGGCCGGATACGTGCTGGTGCAGTGCAGGATGATCAGATCGTCCTTGCCGAGCACCTCGACCGCGTGGTCGATCTGCTCCAGCGTGCTCATGCCGGTGGAGAGGATGATCGGTCGGCCATACTGGCGATGGTGCCTCAACAGGTCGTCGTCGGTGAGGCAGGCGGAGGCGATCTTGTGGCACGGCGGACGAAACTGCTCCATGAAATCCACGGATGCCTCGTCCCAGCAGGAAGCGTACCAGACAATGCCCCGCTGGGTGCAATAGCGGTCGATCTCGGCATACGCCTCCTGTCCGAGCTCCACCTTCTCGCGGTACTCCATGTACGTCATCAGGCCCCAAGGGGTCTCGCGGACCAGGTGCCGCTGCTCGACCGGCACGCAAAGCTCGGGCGTACGCTTCTGGAACTTGACGGCGTCGCATCCAGCTACGATGGCGGCGTCAATGAGGTCCTTGGCGACCTGCACGTCGCCGTTGTGGTTCAGTCCGATCTCGCCGACGACGTAGGCCGGCTGGCCGCTGCCGACGAGACGCTCGCCGATCCTCACGGCGTCAATCATTGACCGTCTCCTGTCTGCGAAAGGATGAGGTCGGCGATCTCCCTGACCGCGCCGTGTCCGCCGCGGGCCGACAGCACGATGCGGGCGGCCTTTCTGGCGGCCGGGTGAGCGTCAGACACCGCCGCCGGGCATCCCACGATCGCCATGCATTCCAGGTCATTCACGTCGTTGCCGAGGTACACGGTCTTGTCCAGGGCAATCCCCCGATCCGCGGCCCAATCCCTCAGCACCGGGGCCTTGTCCTGGACCGCGTTGAGGCAGTCAAGCTGGAGTTTCCGACAGCGGGCATGGCATACCGGGTCCTGTTCCGTGGACAGCACGAGCATGGGCAGGCCGACCTCTCGGAGAAGGCGTATGCCCATCCCGTCGGCGCGGTTGCACAGGACGGCTTCCCGGGAATCCGGGAGAACGACCACCTTGTTGTCCGTGAAAACGCCGTCGAAGTCCATCACCAGTGCCTTCACGGGCTGGGGCAGGGACCGGGTCTTCTCCGCTCGCTCGCGCCGCTTCAGGAGAAGATCCGCGATCTGGAAGTCGACCGGCTCGTCGATCTCCAGCCGGCGCTCGATGGGGATCTCATGCAGCACCGTCCGCCCGAAGAAACGATGGCCGTGCCGCAGGAACCCGTCCGTCCTCATCACGTAGACGGCACCTGTCTCGATGAACTGCGCTTCGCGCTGCTGGCGCAGCAGGCGCACGGACGGATCGTGGTTGATCCCGGCGGCGTGCCCGTTCGGACCGGTCTTCCACAGGAAGTAGTGGAACGGCGAGACGGCCAACGCCGTGTCCGCCTCCTGCCTGCGCAGGGCCTCGACCGTCCCGTCGATGTCCTCGGCCAGCGTCAGCGGGCTCGTGCACTGGAGGAAGACGAGGAGATCCGGGCGATAGCCCTCGGTCTCCCGGAGGTGTTCGAGCACGTGCAGCAGCGCCGCCTCTGAGGAAGCCTCATCACCGCTGATCTCCGCCGGGCGCCGCACCACCTCGGCGCCGCAGGACAAGGACACCTGGCTGATCTCTTCGTCGTCGGTCGATACGACTACTCGGGTCACGATCCCACTTGCCTTGGCCTGCTCGATGGTGCGGGCTATGAGCGGCTTTCCGGCCAGGGCAAGAACGTTCTTCCGCGGAATGCCCTTGCTCCCGCCGCGGGCGGGTATGATGGCTAGCACTTCCGGCTTGCTGGGCCCTGATTGCGTCCGCAAGTCGCGCTCCTCCCGGGGCACGAAAAGCCATTCCGGCGCGGCCAACAGTGCTTATATCAGCAGGTCCGGGCGGTTCACAAGCGTTTCTTGGGCGGTTCTCTCCATGCCGCCAGGGTCGTTGGTCGGCGGAGGCCACGCTGCATCAGATGAATTCCTGCCTTGAATCCACTAGAATCCTTCCGATATCCCGACAGTCGACGGGCGCAAGGAGAATGCGTTGGCTCAGGCCGTTGGCATCGAGCTGAAGGGCTTCGGCGAAGCCGTCGAGGAGATCCGGCGACTTATTGCCACGGAAGACCTCGGCTTCATCGCGGCGGCCACCTCGCCCTGGCATGCCATGGGAGCCGATGCCTGGGTGAGCCGCCTTCGCAGCCACGGCGAGCGGCGAAAGGGCGTCGTTCTGATCCTGCCGCACCTGGGCAGAGGGACGCTCATAGACCAGGCCGACCTGCCGCTCTCCCGGGCCGACGGCAGGATCATCTTCCTCGCGGCCCGGCAGGTCCTCGACCGCCCGGGGGCGGGTCGGGTCCTGGAAGTGGGAAGGATGGCGGCTCTCCTTGTGCGGCTGTGGCTGCTGGGTCCGCGTGGCCGCCCGCGGCGGCACCTGCCGATTCTCCGCGTCGCCTCGCCGTATCACCCGGGGGCGGCCGTGTTCACCCTCGCGCAGATCAGCACCTGGAGGCTGCTGCGGACCCGCGACGTGCGGTTCGTGATCCTCGACGAAGGGCTCAGCACCTACGCCTCCAGGGAGTCCTGGAACTTCGCCCGAAAAATGGACCGGACCGACGAGGGGCGCATCTTCGCGACCGACTGGCTGGACTGCCTGGCCTACCTGCTCTGGACGTGGGCGTTCCGGGCCGTTGTCCGGGCATATCCCGTCGAGCGGAGGCTGCTGTTCTGGCAGGACGAGACGACCGGCACCATGACGCTGGACGCCGACGTGGCGGCCGACTACCGCCAGGCGATCCTCACCGCCGTCGGCGAGAAGGTCCTGCTGCCTCGCTCGTCCGACCGGCCTGCTGCCTTGATCCTGTCCCAGCCCTGGATCGAAGACGGCTTCCTGCCGGGACCGCAGACCATGGATCTCCTCAAGAGCGTCGTCCGCAGGCTGGTTGCCGAGGGGCTGGACGTCTACGTCAAGCCGCATCCCCGGGAGGTACCGGGGAAGTATGACTCCATCAGCGAAGTGGCCGCCGGGCGCGTCCGCGTTTTGGGCGAAGGGCAGGCGGCGGAGAGAATCCTCGCGCAGATGCGCAGCGACGATATCGTGATCGGCGGCAACAGCACGGCGCTGACGACGGCAAGCCTGATGTTCAAGCTCCCGACCTACTCCCTGGGCGACGCGATCGCCCGGAAGGACTGGTCGACCGAGCGGTTCCGCACGCTCCAGCGCGACTTCGACGCCCTTGCGGGCGGCTGGGTGCGGGATTTCTCGGAGCATTTCTCGATGGACTGAGGCGGTTCTCGGCGGGCGTGGCGGCGCCCGGGCGCAGCCGAACGAACCTTGCGGCCGCCCGCGGCCGCCGCAATAATACGCCCAGGTGAGCTGCCAAGGCGCCGGCGACGAGAGGCACGGTCATGAAAGAGACGACGGACGAGACCAGGCTGTTTGTTCCCGGCCGGTTGTGCCTCTTCGGCGAACACAGCGACTGGGCGGCCGAGTACGGGCTCCACAAGGGCTTCTGCCTGGTGATCGGCACGGACCAGGGCCTCTCCGCGGTTGCGCGTCCGGCTGATTCGTTCGTGGTCGAGTCGCAGTTGCCGGACAAGCTCGGCCGCCCGAGCGGGCGGCGGCGGCAGATGAGCTGTCACTGGAGGCCCGAGACGCTCCTGGAAGCGGCGAGGGATGAGAAGGAGTTCTTTCGCTACTGCGCGGGTGTCGCCTACGAGATGTCCAGCCGCCCGGGCGTGGGCGGGGGAATCCACCTGAGTATCACGGCGATGGACCTGCCGCTGCAAAAGGGCGTGTCGAGCTCGGCGGCGGTGTGCATTCTGATGGCCAAGGCGTTCGACGAAGTGTACGGCCTGGGGATGTTCCCGCACGAGCTGATGGAGGCGGCGTACCTTGGCGAGCGGCTCACCGGCAGCCAGTGCGGCCGGATGGACCAGGCCTGCATCTACGGCAAGACGCCCGTGCTGCTGACGTTCCAGAAGTCCGCCGAGATCCGGGTCGAGCCCGTTTTTGCCGGAGGCGAGGTCCACATGTTCTTCGTGGACCTGGCCGGCAAGAAGAACACCGTGAGGATCCTCTCCGATCTTCAGTCGGCATACCTTTCCAGCCGGGACCTGCAAAGCGGTCTGGGGCCGAACAACGAGACGATCGTCCGTGAGGCTTACCGCGCGCTGGGAGCGGGCGACGCGGAGTGGCTTGGCCGGCTCATGGTGAAGGCCCAAGAGAACTTCGATCGGCTGATCGCCCCCGGCAGCGGGGTGGAGCTTGGCAGCCCCATCTTGCACGAGCTGCTGGCGATGGGGGACATCAGGCCAAACGTCCACGGCGGAAAGGGCGTCGGCAGCCAGGGCGACGGAACGGCGCAGTTCGTTGCCCGCGGCGCCGCCGATCGCGACGAGGCAATGCGCAAGATCACGGACGCATATCCACAAATGCAGTGCTTCCCGCTGACGATCATCGGCGGGACCCTGCCCGTCCGGCCCATTGAGAGAACCACCGACGCGCCGAAGGACGTGGGCGGCAATGACTGACGGCCAATCGGGAACCGGGTCCGCCGGCCAGGGAAATGGGGCCGTGCTCGTCTGCGGCGGGGCCGGGTATATCGGCAGCCACGTGGTCCGGATGCTCATCGAGGCCGGGCGCAGGCCCGTCGTTATGGACGACCTGTCCACCGGCCACCGCGCTTCGCTGCCGGAAGACGTGGAGTTGATCGCCGGTTCCGTAGGGGACAAGGCCGTTCTGGCAAGCGTTTTCGCCTCGCACGACGTGACGGCGGTCATGCACTTCTGCGCCAACGCCTACGTGGGGGAGTCCGTCGAGGACCCCCGGAAGTACTACCGAAACAACCTGGCCAACGGCCTGTTGCTGCTGGAGGCCATGCTGGACGCCGACGTGCGAAACATCGTGTTCTCTTCGTCCTGCACGGTGTATGGACATCCCGAGCGTGTTCCCGTCGACGAGTCGTGCCGCATCCGCCCCATCAGCCCGTATGGCCGGACCAAGGCGATGTTCGAGCAGATCCTCGGTGACTTCGAGCTCGCCTACGGATTCAGATGGGTGTCGCTGAGGTACTTCAATGCGGCCGGGGCGATGCCCGACGGGTCCATCGGCGAAGACCACGACCCGGAGACGCATTTGATCCCATTGGTGCTGCGTCAGGCTCTCCGGGTCGCTCGCCCGGAGGCCCGCGAGGGCGGGCGCGACGAGCCGCTGGAGATCTTCGGCGACGACTACGAGACCCGCGACGGCACCTGTGTGCGCGACTACGTCCACGTGCTCGACCTGGGCAGCGCGCATCTTCAGGCCTTGGATTACCTGCTGGCCGGCGGCGACCCGGTCGCCGTCAACCTGGCCAACGGAGCGGGCTTCTCGGTCCGCGAGGTCATCGCCGCCTCTCAGCGCGTGACGGGCGTGGAGATCCCCTTCGAGATCGCCCCCCGCCGGCCCGGCGATCCGGCCGAACTGGTAGGCGACGCCGGCCTGGCCGCCCGGGTCCTCGGCTGGCGGCCCCGGTACACCGACATCGACAGCATCATCGAGACCGCGTGGAAGTGGCACTCAAGGAATCTCGCGGGATTCTCCGATCATCTCTAACGAGACTCGAGCCGACCGGCAGTCCACGAACCACGCGAATCTCACGAATCCTGAGATTCCGCAGCGATGGTACCTATGGGAACAGGCGATCCGGATGCCCCGCCAAAGGCCTCCGTGTTGATGCCGACGTACAACGACGGGCGGTTCATCAGACAGGCCGTCGACAGCATCCTTGCCCAGACGTTCGGCGGCTTCGAGTTCGTCATCGTCAACGACGGCTCGACGGACGACACGGCCCGGACCCTCTCCGAATACGCCCGCCGCGACGAGCGAATCCGGGTCCTCACGAACGAGCGAAACATGGGGATCTTCGCGTCCCTGAACCGCGGGCTGGAGGTCTGCCGGGGCGAGTACGTCGTCCGCATGGACGCCGACGATATCGCGGTCGAAGACCGGCTGGAGAAGCAACTGGCCGTGATGGACGCCCAGCCGGACATCGTCGCGCTGGGGGGCTCGCTGACGTACATCGACGCGGGCGGGCGGGACCTGAACGTGACGCGCCGCTGCGCCGTCGGCGGGTCACTTCTCCGGCACAGCCCCCTGCTGCACCCGACGGTGGTGTTCCGTCGGAAGGTGGTGCAAGAGCATGCCATCCGCTACCACGGGCGTTTCCGTCCGGCGGACGACTACTTCTTCTGGCTGGAGCTGAGCCGATTCGGCCGGCTCGATGCGATCGACGACGTGGTCCTGAACTATCGCATCAGCGCCGGCGCGGCGCGAATGCGGCACCTGAAGCGAATGCTCTGGGGCACGGTCCAGGCCAAGGCGCTGGGGCTGCTGCGACTGGGGATTCGTCCGAGGTTCGTGGACGTCGTGTGTTTCCTCGCCGAGTGCGTGCTGCTGCTGGTCCCCTCCTGCCTGATACGGTGGTACTACATCCGCAAGACCTTCGGCCGGAAGGCCAAGGTCGAGCTGTAGTCGCCCCGGCCTTCGGGAAGCAGCGCACGCGCGTTGCGGCAGTGGGCTTTCAGGGCTGCCCGCGTCACCCGGCGGCGGAGGGCTCGGGCCCACCGGCGGTCTCGGACGGGGCTTCCGACGCGTTCTCCGCGCCCTTGGGCGCCGAGGAGCGTCCCCGTCGAAGCTCGTTCTCCATGAGGGCGATGTGCTCGGCCAGTTTGCGGATCTGTTCGCCCTGGTGTGAGATCACAACGGCGAAGTGCATCACGATCATCGCCAGGAAAAAGAAGCACGCCATCACGATGATCGTCAGGTAATTGACCCGCAGGACGTGACTGAGCAGCACGACCAGGCCGGGGAAGATCGCAAACACCACCAGGACCGCGGAGGCGAACAGCCAGAGGATTGCGTACTCCTCCCGGAGCTTTCGGCGACGGATCATCTCGATGGTGGCCGCGACGACGATGATGGCCAGGGCCATCGGGACCAGCCGGCGGGTCAGGGGCATATCCAGCTCGGCGATCATGATGAGCTCTCCTTATCCGGCGTGGCGGACTCGGCGTGATCGGGAAACCTTCGTTCGATGCAATCGACCAGGATGGCCAGGCAAATGCAGATGGTGTGGAAAATGCCCATGATGTTCCCGATGCTGCTGCGTCCGGACTCGCGCATTTTAGCCCCGGTTTCCCGCACCTTCATGCCGTGCCGCGCCGCCAGGACCGTGGACTCGACCGTGTCGCCCAGATACGTCTGCGGGTAGTGCTTCGCGAAAAAGGCGATCATCCGTTTCGAGGATGCCCGAAAGCCGCTGGTCGGGTCGGTCAGCCGGAGACGCGTGACGAGAAACGCGACGGCCGCGACCAGGCGAGAACCGAACCACCGGGCGAAGGAGAATCGGTAGCTTCCGGCGCCCAGGCGCCGCGAGCCGATCGCCAGATCGACGCCGTCAGCCACCACACTCGCCAGGAGGGGCCGGATCTGGTCCGCCCGGTGTTGCCCGTCGCCGTCGAACTGGACGGCCAGGTCGTAACCGTTCTCCAGTGCGTAGAGGTACCCCGTTCGCATGGCGCCGCCGACGCCGAGGTTGCACGGCAGGGGCAGCACGGCCGCGGCGAGGGATTCCGCCACGGCGGCCGTGTTGTCCGTCGAGCCGTCGTCAACCACCACGATGTCCGCTTCCGGCACGTGCTTGCGCAGATCATCCAGGACGCGGGGAATGCTGTCCGCCTCGTTATACGCGGGAACGATGATCAGCAGCCGCGGATCGCCGGGCTCTCTCGTGCCTTCCGCCATGAAGTGTACGGTGCTCTTGGGCCGGTGCGTTGTCAAGTGGTGTTATCGGCCGAACCGCCGGGAGACCTCTCGCAGGAATTGCACGGCCGGTCCGCGATCTCGTCGGATCGGATTCGCCTCGCCGACGCGCCGGTTTCAGAGACCGCTTGAATCCCCGTTTTGTATCAGGGAGGATTGTCTAATGGATCGCTGACGGAAGGGCGATAGTGGATCAGTCGGACCGCTCACGACAATGCCCGTAAACGTGGAAGAGAAATCGGACCGGCCGCTGTACCAGCGGGAGCAGTACGCCAAGAGCCTTCTGGGACGCACGTACTGGGACTACCGCAACAAGGTCGCCGCTTCGCTGCTCGACGGGAATGACCACACGATCGTGGACCTCGGCTGCGGCGAGGGGATCGCGCTGGAGATGGCGGCCGGAATGTTCCCCGGCGCCGACGTGTTCGGCGTGGACTACCTCGCGGAGAACATCGAGATCTGCTCGCAACACGGCCTGCGGGCGATCCGGGGCGACCTCTATGACCTGGACATTCCCGACGGCAGTGTTGATGCGGCCATGCTCCAGGAAGTGATCGAGCACCTCCACGAGCCGCACGCCGCCGTCGCCGAGATCCACAGGATTCTCCGGCCCGGCGGGAAGTTGATTATCGTCTTCCCGAACGACCGGACCTGGAAGTTCGTATGGCGGATGATGCTGATGTTCAAGGAGGCCAACTACGACTACGGCCACGTTCGCCAGTGGACGCCCCGTTCGTCAAGGCGGTTCCTTACCGAGCGGGGGTTTGACGTGTTCTATTCCAGGCCGACCCCGCTTCCGATCTGGCCGATCGCCCTCGACGCCGTGGTCGCCGGGCGAAAACGAGGGAAGTGACCGCACCGCCCGTCGGGTACCGCCATGAGCAAGGACATCCCGAAAACGGACAGGCCGAACCGGAATTTCTGGATCATGGGAGGCGCCTTGGCGGTCCTGCTCACCGTGGTCATGTCTCGCGACATTGCGCGCCCGTTTGACGGCCTGCACAGTTGGGGCCAGGCCGACGGGCCGTGGTTCGCACGGTGCCACGTGCGGTACGGCCTGGGGTACACCCGGGGCCTCAAGACCCAGGCCGTGGGCGACCCGCCGCCGGAGAACCCCCAGCGATACGTCAACCACCCGCAGCTCGGCAGCCTCATTCTGGCGCTGGTGATGGCGGTCTTCGGCGCCGAAGTGTGGTCGCTGCGGGCCCTGTCCCTCTTTCTTGGCCTGCTCGCCCTGCTGCTTCTCCTGAGAATCCTGCGGAGCCTCTTCGGGGGCAGGACCGCCATCCTGGCGTGCCTGCTGTGGATCGTGTTCCCCATCACGGGCTACTTCGGGGCCGGCGGGGGCGTCTCCCTGACGGGATTCCTGGCCTTCTGGTTCTACCTGGTGCTGATCGGCGAGATCAAGGACGGCCCGGAGCCAAAGAGGCGTCATCTCGTCGGCCTGGGCGTCGTGCTTTTCATCATGACGCAACTGGCCTGGAACTGCTACTTCTGGGCGCTGGCCATCGGCGTGCACTACGTGTTCCGCTGCATTCGACGCAGGCAGTGGCCGCGGTGGTCACTCCTGGCCGTGCTGATCGGCGTGCCGCTCGCCGGGGGGCTGGTCATGCTCCTCATCATGCTGGTCGGCTTCGACTGGGACTTCCAGCGGATCGTCGACCTGTACACGTGGCGGGCCGCCCGGGGTGAGATGACCGCGCGCATGAAGGATTTCGACTGGATCGCCTGGTTCAAGCGGTTCTGGGAGTTCGCCCTCACGAACTTCACCTGGTGGGTGCTGCTCGTTGCGATCATCGGCATCGCCCAGCACGTGGCCCGGCGCGTGATTCGCTTTGTGAGTTTCCGCGCGGGGAACCGGCCGGGCGCTCAGGACGGCGGCCGTGACGGGAAGAGCAAACCCGCCGCCAAGGCCAAGGACGCCCGCCGGAAGCCGCCGCGCGAAGCCGCCGAGCCGGCCGGGCTGTTCGGCGGCTCGCCCCAACTGATGTTGTTCCTCATGCCGGGCGTGTTCCAGTTGATCATCCTTCGTGGCGCGCTCTGGCCGCACCAGTACTGGGAGCGGCCCCTCGGGCCGTTTATCGCCATCTCCGCCGCGATGGCCATCGTGGCGCTGTGGGATCTGCTTGCCCGCTTTGGCCGATACGTTGCGACCGGCGCCGTCGTCGTCGTGGTCGTCGTGCTGGCGATCCCGTGCTACCTGGGAACGAACTACTACTTCGCCATCCGCTGGCAGCATGCCGACCGGATCAAACTGTGGGAAGACCTGAACGGACTCATCCCTCCGGACAAGTCGCTGCTGACGTTCGACGCGGCACTGGACCACCTGATCGTCACGCAGAGCGAGGCCAAGGGCGCCGTCATCCGCGCCGAGCCGGCCTGGTACATCGACCGGCAGATCATCGAGGCCCCGAGCGAGGAGAGGCGAAAAGCGACCTACCAGAAGCTGTCGCGGTCCTACCTGATGTTCCTGCGGCAGATGCAGCAGGCCGCGGAAGACTACCGCGCGGGGCGGACCGACCCGCAGACCGCCAGGGCGATCCAGGTACAGGCCGAGCGAAACCTGCGAACCGACGTTGCCCGAATCCTCCAGAACGACCTTCCCGCCGTCCTCGGTGAGATCGAACAGAACCGCCGGACCGGCCGGTTCCCCTGCTACCTCGTCCCGGGGCAACTGTACCATCCCCGGCTTGGCCCGGGCCTGGCGCTGTACCTCATCGGCCTCAACGCCGAGCTCCAGAAGAGGTACCCGACGCTCATCGCGCTTCCCGGCCGGAAGGGAGAGACCAAGGACGGCAAGTTCTTCAAGGCCGGCATGCGCCCGTACTTCGTCTACGACCTGAGCGGCGGCACGGCCGGTTCCTGAGTCCTTTTCTTGCGGATCGTGAGGGAAGGGAGAGTCACATCATGCGCCCTGTCAAATCGCTCGCGGCGTTCCTGGCCGGGACGGTCCTCGCCGTGCAGGCTGCGGCGGAGCCGATGGACCTCGTGCGGGACGGCCAGGCCGTCGCGAGCGTCGTCGTGCGGGCCGGAGACGATGACGCTCCGCGAAAGGGGCGCAGAAGTGGGCGAAGGCCCGCTGCGGATGATCACCTCGCGGCAGAGACCCTTGTGCAGTGGATCCGGAAGATCACGGACGTCGAGCTGCCGATCGTTCATGCCGCGCCGAAAGGCGCACCGGCCATCTACGTCGGCGCCGCGGCCGTGCAGGCCGGCCTGAAGCTCGACGACATCCCCGGCGACACGAACGAGGGGCTGAGGATCGTCTGCGACGGCCGCCGCGTGCTGCTGGGCGGCCAGTGCCCCTCGGCCACCGTCAAGGCGGCCTGCCACTTTTTGGAAAAGCTGGGCTGCCGGTACTTCATGGACCACCCGCTGGGGGAGGTCTACCCGCGCACCAGGACGCTGCGGGTCGGCGAGCTTGCCATCAGCGGCGCCCCCGGCCTGCGGCTCCGGAGCATCGGGGGCTCGGGGTGGACCGGCCGGTCGGTGTGGAAGATCTGGAACGGCCAGGGCGGCCAGAGGTTCGAAATGCGCCACGCATGGGCCAAGTACGTCTCGCCGGACGTCTTCGAGAAGCACCCGGAGTACTTCGCGCTCCGCGACGGCCGGCGCCGGAAAGGCTCGTGGTACTGCACGTCCAACGCCGGTCTCCGCAAGCTCTTCGCCGACGGCGTCATCGCCGCAATCCGCAAGGGCAACGCGAACCCGTCCATCTCGCCGCCCGACGGCAGGGGCTACTGCCAGTGCGCCGCCTGCCGCAGGCAGGACGACCCCAAAGTCATCGAGCCGTCGAGCGGCCACGTGTCCTTATCCAATCGCTACCTGGACTTCTACGACGCCGTCGCGCGGCGCGTCGCCGAGTCGTGCGGCGATTCGATCCTGAACTTCTACGCCTACGCCGACTACACCCAGGCCCCCACGGGCAGGCGGAAGGTCTCGGAGAACCTCTGCGCGTGGATCGCCCCGATCCGCTACTCGCGCCATCACCGCATCGGCAGCCCGAACTCCTCCTCGCGGACGCAGTTGGCGGGGCTGATCGACGGCTGGTCGGCCGCGCTCGAAAGGATGGGCTACCGCACGTACAACTACAACCTCGCCGAATGCCTCGTGCCCTTCTCGAAGATCTCCATCTGGTCGCACGACATCCCGTACCTGAAGCGCAAAGGCTGCCTGGGGATCAACAACGAGACGCTGGCCAACTGGGAGATCTACGGCCCGCACATCTACCTGAGCATTCGCCTGGCCTACAGCCCCGACGCGGACGCCGCCGCGATCATGGACGACTACTTCCTGAAGTTCTACGGCCCCGCGGCCGGGCCGCTGATGAAGCAGTACTGGATGAGCATCGACCGGGCCTTCGCCGACCTGAAGTGCGAGTCCGGCAGCTTCTTCTCGGTGCACCTGGTGTACACGCCGGCGATGCTGGCGAAGCTCGACGGGCTGCTGAAGAAGGCGTCCGACGCGGCGAAGGGCGACGCCTCGTATGCCGCCCGCGTCGCAATGACGGCCGAGGGCTTCCAGAATGCGGTCCAGTATTGCCGGCTTCGCGATGCGATGAACGCCGGCGACTTCGCCAAGGCCGCCGCCGTCTACCGCCGCCTGCTCGCCCGGTGCGAGGCCGAGGACAAGAAGGGGCTCGGCACCCGTTACACGGTGACGTACCTCAAACGTTTCCTCGGCCGACCGATCGCCGCCGGGCTCGCCGCGACCTCGACGCCGAACCGGCTGCTTAAGCGCCTGCCGGATGAGTGGCGTCTGGCCTACGACCCGGCCGACGCGGGCCTGGCCGGGGGCTACGCGAAACCCGACTTCGACGACTCGAAATGGCGCAAGGTGAGGACCTTCAGCGACACGCTCCACGCCCAGCACCTGCCCGACCGCAAGACGATCCTGTGGTACCGGCGCACGCTGCAAATGCCCAAGCCTGCGGGCAAACCGGTCCTGTTCTTCACCGAGGTGGACGGGGACGCCACGGTCTACGTCAACGGCAGCGAGGTGCACCGCAGCGAGAGAAAGCGAAGGCCCTTCGAGGCGGACATCACCGCGGCGGCGAGGCCCGGCCGAAACGTCATCGCCGTCCGCGTCGATCACTCCAGCATCACGGAGCTGTTCCTCGGCGGCATCATCCGCCCGGTCCTGCTGATCGAGAAACCCGCCGAGAAGTAGACCGAACACTCTTGCCCGGCGCGATCCCGTCGGCGTAGCCTGTAGACGTCAGCATTGGTCCTGCGCGGAAAGGAGAAGACCGATGAGCAATCACGCGAAGGTTTCCAGACGGAAGTTTGTGAAGGGTGCCGTCGCTGCGGGCGCGGCGATCGGCGCGCTGCCCGTCCTCGGCGTATCGGCCAGGGCGAAGAACAGGACCGTCAAGGTCGGCCTGATCGGCTGCGGCGGGCGCGGCGGGGGCGCCTTGAGGTCCAACGTCGAGGCCGGCAAGGTCCTCGGCGTGGACGTCAAGGTCGTGGCGATGGCCGATTACTTCAAGGACCGGGCCGAGCGGGCCGGGCAGAGGTACGGCGTGCCGAAGGACCGCTGCTTCGGAGGCATCGACTCCTACAAGAAGCTCCTTGAGACGGGCGTCGAGCTGGTGCTGGAGGCGACGGCCCCGCTGTTCCGCCCGCTGCACCTGGAGGCGTGCGTCAAGGCGGGTCGGCACGTCTTCATCGAGAAGCCCGTGGCCGTCGACCCGCCCGGCTGCCGGAGGGTCATCGCCGCCGGCGAGCTGGCCAAGAAGAAGGGCCTGGTGATCGTCTCCGGCACGGAGATGCGGCACCAGAAGAGGTTCGTGGACACGCACCAGTCCGTCGCCGTCGAGAAGGCCCTGGGCAAGCTGTATGCCGGTCGGATCGCCTTTTGCGCGGGCCATTTCTTTCACCGCGGGCCCATCCAGCCCAAGGCGCCGGCGGACCTCATCGGCTCGTGGCAGAACTGGCTGGCGCTTTCGGGCGACCACCTCGTCGAGCAGCACGTGCACAACATCGACATCGCCAACTGGTTTGCCGGCCACCCGCCCGTCAGCGCCGCCGGCTTCGGCGGACGGGCACGCCGGCCGGCCGGAGACATGTACGACTTCTTCAGCATCGATTACGACTACGGCGACGGCGTCCACATCCACAGCATGTGCCGCCAGGTCAGCGGCTGCTGGAACTGGGTCGGGCACGACCTCGTCTACGAGAAGGGCCACACCAACGGCAGCGACGGGCCCGCGCCGAAAAAGTCGCCCTGGCCCGACGATCTGCCCGTGGCCAAGAGCGGCCACCTCCAGGAGCAGGTCAACGTGCTCTACTACGTCCTGAAGGGCAAGCCGCTGGAACAGGCCAGGGCCGTTGCCGAATCGAGCGCGGCCGCGGTCCTGGGGCGCATCAGCACCTACACGGGCCAGTTGGTCACCTGGCGAGACATGATGGAGGCCCCCAAGGCCAAGCCAGGCATCTACAACGAGACGCTCAAGCCGACGGCCGAGGACTTCGAGACCGACAGCGTCGTCATACCCAAGGAGGGCAAGATTGCGGTCCCCGGCACGCCGGCCGGCCGGAGACGATGAGGGCCGTAAATGACGCGCCCAAGGAAGACCGGTCTCGCCCTGCTGTGCATCGTGCTGGCCCCTCTGCCGGCGGCGCTCGGGCAGATGAAGTACCCCCCGCGGCTGCCGGGTGGCAGGCAGGTCGCCACGGACACGACGGAGGCCTTTCTGAGGCCGCCGGAGTCGATGAAGCCCGTCGCCGTCGCCAAGGCGGCCCCGACGGTCGATTTCCTGTACTACCCCGCCCAGACGTACAGGGGCAAGCCGTGGTCGAACTGGGGCGACGGCTGTGCCGTCGGCGAGAAGTACTACTCGGCCATCGGCGACCACATCGGCCCGGCGGGCAACGCGTTCGTCTACGAGTACGACGCGGCCACGAAGAAGCTCCGCCGGCTGGTGGACCTCCGCAAGGTCCTCCAGATGCCCGAGGGCCACTACACGCCGGGCAAGATCCACAGCCGCATCGACATGGGCGACGACGGCTGGCTGTACTTCGCCACGCATCGCGGCTCCACGCGGGTGACCACGGATGAGTACCACTACAAGGGCGACTGGATCATCCGGCACCACCCGCCCAGCGGGAAGACGGAGATCGTCTCGCACGGCCCGGTGGGCAAGCAGTGCATCCCGTGCAGCGTGCTGGACCCGAAGCGCTTGATCTTCTACGGCAGCACGCAGCCCGGGGACACCCGCGACAAGCGGCACACGTTCTTCGCCTACGACACTAAGGCCCGGAAGTTGCTCTACCGCGGCCACGGCGGGCCCGGGCGGTACATGATTTTCGCGAGGTCCACCGGGCGGGTCTACTTCACTCCCGACCTTGCCGGCAGGCTCTATCGCTACGATCCCGCCAAGGGCGGTGCGCCCGTCGAGCTTAGCGCGGAGATCGGCCTGCGGGCCGCCACGCAGGAGACGCCGCAGGGACACGTCTACACCGTGTCGACCAGGGGCGAGGCGGCGATCTACCGCTTCGACACGCGGACGGAGAAGGTCCAGAAGCTCGGCCCGGCCGCCGTGGGCAGTCAGGCGTACATCACCACCATCGACGCCGACCCGACGGGCAGGTACCTCTACTACGTCCCGGGCGCCCACGGCGGCAGCCACAGCGACGGCGCAGCCGTCGTGCAGTTCGACGTCAAGACTCGCAAGAAGAAGGTCCTCGCCTTCTTGCATCCGTTTCTGAAGGAAAAGTACGGCTACACGCCGATCGGCACGTTCAGCACGGCCGTCTCGCCGGCGGGCGATAAGCTCTACATCACGTGGCAGGGCTGTTGCGCCGCCACGTGGAAGCGCAGGCCCTCGTGGGACGCCTGCGCCCTGACGGTTGTCCACATCCCCGAATCGGAGCGAAGCCCCTAGCGGAGAAAGATGGAGATGCTGCTCGGCGTTCTCGCCGTTCCGGCCGCCCTCGCCTGCGCGGCCGCCGCCCCTGCGGCGGAAGGGCCGTTTGCGTTCGAGGACGCGGCCGCCGCAGCGGGCCTTTCGAAGCCGCTGGCGGGCATCATGGCCCACGCCGCGGCCTGCGGCGACATCGACGGCGACGGCGACCTCGACCTGTACGTGGGCACCTATTGCGATCGGCCGGCGGAGCGGTACAAGCCGGCGGCGGGCCCAGTGCCCAGCGTGCTGCTGATCAACGACGGCGGCGTGTTTCGACCTTCGCAACAGGACGCGCTGGCCGTCCGGGCCCGCACCAGCGGCGCGGTCTTCGTGGACCTCGACAACGACGGCGACCTGGACCTGTTCGTCTCGATCAACTCCAAGCGAAGGGGCCTGCGGGTGGCCAACAAGCTCTTCGAGAACGTCCGGGGCCGCTTCCGCGACGTCTCCGGGGGCAACGCCGCCTGCATCGTCATGGGCGGCAGGAGCGTCGGCGTGCTGGACTTCGACGGCGACGGGCTGCTCGACCTGCTCGTGACCGGCGACCGCTGGACCGGCGGCCACACGCGCCTGTTCCGCAACAAGGGCAAGCTCGCCTTCGAGGACGCCACCGCCAAAGCCGGGCTGCCCGACGTGCTGCCCGCCCTGGGCGTCATCACCCCCGACCTGAACGGCGACGGCTGGCCGGATATCTTCGCCTCCCAGGCCAACAGGCTGTTCCTGTCGAAAGGCGACGGCACGTACCGCGAATCCGCGGCCTCCCAATCGCTTCAGTATGCCCCGCTGGGCCGGGAGGACTCGCCCTGCGGCGCGGCGTTTGCCGACGTGGACCGCGACGGCCGTTTGGACGTCGTCGTCGTCGATCACAACCAGCCTGCTCGCCAGCACCTGTTCGTCAACGCCGGGCGGCGCGGCGGCGACGTTGCATTTCGAGAGGTCACGAAGGCCGCCGGGCTGAAATACCTCTTCCCGTCGTGGACGCCCGAGCGAATGCGCCTCAAGCACGCTCACGTTGAGGTCGCGGACTTCGACAACGACGGCTGGCCGGACATCGCCGTCGCCGCCACATACCGCTCCGGCGGCAGGGACCAGCCTTTCATCTGCCGCAACGTGACCGCACGCGGCGGGAAGCTCCGTTTCCACGTGCCGCCGCTCGCCAGGGCGACGGCCTACTTCCCGGTCGGGCCCGCGGCCGACTACGACCGCGACGGGCGGATGGACGTGCTGCTGGCCAGTTGGCTCCCGGAGCTGCCCACGAAGCTGTTCCTCAACCGCGGCGCCGCCGGGCACTGGCTCCGGGTGCGGGTCGTGGGCAAGACGGTCAATCGCATGGGGATCGGCGCCAAGGTGAGGGTGTACGCCGCGGGCAAGGTCGGCCGGGCCGACGCGCTTCTCGGCTACCAGGAGATCCACATCAGCCATGGCTTCTGCACGGGCCAGGAGGCCGTCGCCCACTTCGGCCTGGGGAGCGTATCAGCCTGCGACGTGGAGGTCACGCTGCCGCACGGCAAGGGCGTCCTCCGCAGGACCGGTGTGCGGGCGGACCAGACATTGGTGTTGACACAGCCCTGAGACGGCGAGGCGAGCGTCGCTACTGGCGGCCGTGCCGGCCGCCGGCCGGCCGCCGCTAAACGTCGCCATCACGGGCCGATGTTTTTCGCGCCCTTCAGCGGGCGGCGGACGACTTCCCATCCGAGCTTGCGGGGGACGTGGAATACGCTGGCCGCAACGTCCTGATTCGTCCGGATCTTCTCGAACGTAACGGTGGTGTCGTTCTTGTTCTTGTCGCGGCTGCGGATCTTCACCGGCAGGTGGGTCGCGCGGTCGATCCACAGATCCAGACGCTGGACGGACATTTTCCTGGCGAACTCCGGTCGGGTCGTCAGGCGGAGGTACATGGTGTTTTTCGGGTCGTTCGGCCGCGGGGAGCGTGTTCTGACCTCGAAGTGCTTCGCCACGTCGTCGGCCTTCTGGCCGAAGGGCAGGGGGAAGGGCCCTTTGCCTATTCGCAGGGGCTCGATTCGCTGGCCCTTGGCGGCGAGCTGGTAGAGCGTCATGTTCTTGATCTTGTGCTTGGCGACGGTGAGCCACTGGCCGTCGAAGCCGTAGTCAACCTGCTCGCGGGTCTTCTTGCCGCTGCCCAGCTTGAGCGTTTCGAACGTGACGCGGAACTTCGTCGCCGTTTCGGCGTCGCCCTTGCTGTAGGCGACCCAGCCGGTGCGTGTCTCGCTGTCGCCGAGCTCGCGATTGACTACGTGATAGTCGATGTCCGCCCGGATGGTCTTGTGCTTCTCGCCGGCGGCTTCGAGGCCCTTGAGGATCTTCATCTCGGCCGGGCCGACGGCCGGGGCGGAGGTGGGGCCCCCGGCCGGCGTGGCCAGCGCGAGGCCGCCAGACACCGGCACAAGGAACGCCACCAGTATCCCTGCCGCGATCTTGCCAGCCATGTTCTCTGCTCCAAGGGGAACGACAGCACTACTTCACGGTAGACAGCTCACTCGCGCCGGCGTTGGGCGCCTTCCGACGGTTCCTTCGAATCGCCGCGGGCAGGACCTTGCCGGCCGCGAGCACGACGGCCAGCCCCAGCAGCGCAAGGACGGCCCACTTGCCTTCGCCGCCGAGCCAGTAGGTCACCCAGGCAATGACGCCGTATCGCAGGAGGCGTCCGGCGAAGTTGGCCCCCGCGAACGGCAGGCGGGGGTAGCGATACGTCGTCGCGAGCATGCGGATCACGTCCACGGGGATGGGGATGATGTTGAAGATCACCAGGAGGAAGAACGGCGAGCGGGCGAACCACCTCGCCGAGAGGCGGTACATCCGCGTGTCGCGGACCTTGCCGATCCAACGGTGGCGGAGCATCCACGTGAAGAGGTGGTAGTCGTTCAGGTTGGCGAGGGTCGAGGCCAGCGCGCCGACGGCCGCGACGAGGGCGGTCGTGGCCCAGAGGCTCGGCGCCACGGCGGTCTGCCGCATCGCGACGGCCGCCACCATCCAGTTCGCCGGCAGCGGAAGGAACGTGCAGCACAGGGAGATATAGATCCCGAAGGCCAGGAGCTTCGCGGCCGGGCTGACCGTCGCCAGGAGCTGCCCCGGCCGATCCAGCCACTCCGCCCACGACCACTGCTCCCGCGACAGCAGGACCACCAGGGCAGCGCCGGCGACCAGGAGGCACAGGCCGTAGAAGGCGAACCACCGGCCCACGGAGACGCCGTCGGCGCGGGCCTCCGATCGGGCGGCGCCGGTCGGGATGCTCTCAGCCGGGCTCGTCAACGATCCTGCCATCTCTCATGTGGACGACGCGGTCGGCGTATCCGGCCGCCTCGGCCGAGTGGGTTATCATAACGATGGTCTGGCCGTCCTGTCGATTGATCCGGCGGAAATGCTCCAGGAGCGTCTCGCTGTTGGCCGAATCGAGATTGCCCGTGGGCTCGTCGGCCAGGAGCAGCGCCGGGCGATGGGCCAGCGCCCGCACGACCGCCACCCGCTGCTGCTCGCCTATCGACATCTGCGAGGGCTTGCGCCCGGCGACGTGGCTCACGCCGAGCGTCTCGAACAGCTCCGCCGAGTGCTCGTCGCCCCGCAGGCCGCGAACGCGAAGGGAGATCGCCACGTTGTCCGCCGCGGTAAGCTCGCCCAGGAGATTGAAGCGCTGGAAGACCAAGCCGACGTGCTCCCTCCGCAGGGCGTTCAGCAGCGACGGTGACGTTCCCACGCACCGGCCGTTCAGGGCGATCCGGCCGGCGTCGGGCGGGGTCATCAGCCCGAGCACGTGCAGCAGGGTGCTCTTGCCGCACCCGCTGGGCCCCATGACGGCAAGGAACTCCCGGTGCCGGATGGCGAGGTCCAGCCCTCGAAGCACGTGCACCCGAGCCCGCCCCCTGCCGAGGCTCTTGTGCAGTTCGGTCGCGGTCAGGATGTTCTCATCGTCGACCATGTCAGGCAATGTCGGACGGTCTCACTCCAGTGTCAGCGCCTCCAGCACGTCCACCCGCGTGGCGCGCCAGGCGGGGTACAGGCCGCTGACCAGCGACCCCGCCGCCGCGGCGATCACGGCGACGGCGATCCAGTGCCACGTTATCGTCACTGTCAGCAGCGGCCTGTACGTCTCGATGGCCCAGCCCGCCGCGAAGCTCAAGGCGATGCCGGCGCACGTCCCGACGCCTGTCAGGATGAGCGACTCGGCCAGCACCTGGCGGAGGATGAACCAGTCGCCGGCCCCGCAGCTCTTGAGGATCGCGATCTCCCGAGTCCGCTGGAGGACCATCGTATACAGCGTGATCATGATGAACAAAAACGAGATCGCCAGCGCGATGGCGTTTACCATGTCCACGTAGACGAAGAGGATGCCGAACTTCTCGACCAGCATGCCGCGATAGCGCGTCAGCGGGATGACGTCGTGGCGTATGCTCCTGCCGATCGCCCGGGCGGCCGGGCCGATATCGACGCCGCGCCGCAGCTTCAGGAAGATCATCGTGCTCCTGGTGATGTCGCCGCTGCCGAAGAGGAACTGGGCAGTCCGCCTCGGCAGAAACACCCGCGTCATCACCCCGGCCGGGACGATGCCGACGATCCTCCAGTCGTGCCCGGCCGAGCGCACCGTCTGGCCGACGCGGTAGCCGCCGGCCTTCGCCAGGCGCGAGTCTATTACCAGCTCCAGGCCGTTGTGATCCGGATGGGCCAACTGCTCGGGGGCGATGTCGAGAATCTCTTCCTCGTCCTCATTGGCCTCGGCGGGGGCCAGGAGCTGATCTTCCAGCCACCGCGCGAAGCGGCCGTTCGGATCGAACAGCCGGCCTTCTGCGAGCTTCCTGCCGCCCGTCAGCACGTGCCACTGGCCCGGATCGACGCCGGCGGCGCGGTGGTCCTGCCCGGCGAGCTTCATCGGCCAGAGGAACACGCACACCGCCTCGGCGACGAGGTCGCCGCGAGTTTCGAGGATCTTCCGGGCGTACTTGTCGGACAGGGCGCTGCCGGACTTGTCGGCGGTGTTCTCTGCCCAGCCGCGGGGCGAGACGATCAGGTCGGCGTCCACTGATTCCAGCCGCTCGGCGATCTCGAAGAGGCTCCCGCGGGCCAGCCCGCTGAGCGTGATCAGCATGCAGATCCCGATGCCGATGCCCAGTGCGCTCAGGGCGCTTCGGAGCTTGTGGTGCAGCAGGTTGGCGAGGGGGAGATAGGCCATTCACAGCTCCAGGATGTCGGCCAGCTCCGCCAGTTCGCAGATCACGTGATCGGCGAGGTGGGCGAAGTCCGGCCGATCGCCTCTTGCCAGGAGGACGCTGACGGCCCCGGCGGCGTTGGCGGCGACGAGGTCGTAGCGGAAGTCGCCCACGCAGGCGCATCGCCCCGGGTCGATCCCCAACTCGCGGCAGGCTCGAAGCACGCCGTCCGGCTCGGGCTTGATCGGCCCGTGCTCGCGCGACCAGGTGAGGTCGAACTTCAGGTCGAACCGCTCCAGGACGATCTTCATCGCCTCGGCGGCATTGCGCGTCAGCAGGGCGGTTTTGAGGGCGGCGCGGCGAATCTCGCTGAGGATCTCCCCTGCTCCCGGGTTGAGCTTCGCCCTTCGCGCGGCGGCCAGCTCGTGGGCCATCAGCCGCTCACGCAGGGGACGGGCCAGGTCCGGCTCCATCGCATCGAGCGTCTCGAGGATGCCCGCTTCGGCCGGCACGCCCAGATCGCCCCGGATCTTCTGGAAGTCCAGCAGCGGCTCGATCAACGTGCCGTCCATGTCGAAGATGACGCCGTCGAAGCGCCTCATCGGCCTCGGAACTCTCCCATCTGTCCGCCGTTTCAGCATTAGCAGCAGCCCAACGCGGACGCGGCATGTTATGATACGATAGGATACACGTCCATCATGAAGTTGCCAAAGACCATGTCCGCAAAGCGCTGTTTGCCAAGCCTGCTTGCGGCTGGTGTGCTGCTGGCCGTATCGCCGGCTGCATCCGCGCAGGCGTGGTGGAACAATCTCTGGCCGTGCCGCCGGGCGGTGGACGTTCCGGCCCACAAGCCGACGCGCCTGGGCGGCGACGATATCGCCGTCGTGGCGATGCCCACGGGCGGGCTTATCAAGCCCGACGGCGGCGACATCCGCGTGGCGACCACGGCGCGGACGCTGGTGCCGTCTCGCGTGCTCATGGTCGGCCCGGGCGACCAGGTGCGGGTCGCCTTCGCCCTCCGGGGCGTGGGCAGGAGATTCTACGTGTACTTCGGCAATCGCAACCCGCCGCCGGTCACCAAGCCGTTGGAGATCCGCCGCGGCGTCCTGTTGGAGACGTGGCTGCATCCCGGCGGGGGGATCAAGACCCTCCCGCAGGTGCAGAAGGTCTTCGCGAAGGCCAAGCGCCTGCTCGGGCGGGATTTCCGCAGCAACGTGTTCCTCGGGCACAATCCCTTCGGGCCGCGGAGCAATATCGCCAGCCGCTTCACCGCCTACCTGAAGTGTCCGGCCGCGGGGCAGTACAACTTCGCTTGCTCCAGCCAGGATGCGTCGTTCCTGTTGGTGGACGATGAGCTCGTCGTTGCCAACGGCGGGCATCACTTGCCCCAGCGCGACATTCGCATGCGGGGCAACGTCCGACTGGACAAGGGCCTTCACAAGCTGACGTTCTATCACGTCAATGTCACCGGCGACCCGATCGCGGTGGCGGCCTGGCAGGCGCCGGGGGACAAGCGGATCTGGCCGATCCCCGCCAAGTCCTTTGCGCCGGTCTTCCGGGCGGCCCCGGGGGCAATGGAGCAATACGGCAAGAGCATGGGCGTCGACTTCATCCCCAGCTACGGCGGCGAGACCTTTCTTCAGAACCGCTACTATCAGCGGTGGGTCTTTCGTGCGATGACCGTGGGGAACCTCGGCCGAAAAGTGGACCTGCAATGGGACTTCGGTGACGGGCAGAAGGCCGCCTCGCCCAAGGCTGAGCACGTCTACCTTATGCCCGGCGAGCACACGGTGAGCCTGTCGGCCAAGACGTATCGCGGCGTGCTGACGCGGACGAACCGCATCTTCGTCAGCCGCCCGTGGGATCAGGTGGCGGCCAACCGGCTGGACAGCGTCGTCCAGCACGCCCGGATCGTCAGCGGGTACGACTTTGCGGCGCTGACGGCCGAGGCGAACGCGCAGGCGATCCTGCTGCTGGAGCGTGCGCGGGCGGGCGACGCCGTCAGGCGAGCCGGAGAGGCCTTCATCGCCCGCGGAGCAGCCCCGCCGTCGTTGATCAGCGAGGTCGTGCCGATGATCGCCGAGGCCATGGAGCCCAAGCAGCGCCAGGCGACCTTTCTGAAGGCGGCCGAGATGACCCGCAATGCCTCCGTTCGGGCCGACATGACCGAACGGGCCGGCCGCGTCAGCCTGATAGACCTGGGCGACACACAGGGCGCGATGAGCATCTTCCAGCGAGTGGTGCGGCAGTTTGGGGCCTTGACGACCGGCTCGGCCATCCGGCGCGCGAAGATCGGCATCGGCGACGTCTGGCGGGTCCGTGGGGACTACGAGGAAGCCAGGAAGGCCTACACGACGGCCGGTTACGGCCCGAAGGTCAACGTCGCGCGCCTGGAGATCACCAAGGGGGACTACGCGCGACACGTGGAGGACTACCTGCGCAAGGACAGGTTCGCCGACGCCGCGGGGTTCATGGAACAGTGGGAGATGGACATCCCGCTGGACAAGCTTGAGGGCTACTGGTCGCTGCTGGTCGTCCGGATGCAGCTCAGGCAGAAGCGATACAAAGAGGCGTCGCTCGAGGCCAGGACGCTCGTAAAGGTCAACCCGGCCTCCAATTACGCAGCGCAGTTGCTCCTGCTCGCCGCCGAGGCCTATCGCAGGCTGGGCAAGGACGACCAGGCGAAGGCTGCGCTGAGACAGCTCGTCGAGAAGTATCCCGAGTCCCCCCTTGTCGCCGAGGCGGCAAAGGCCCTGAAGTGATTGCTCCTTGACAAGCTCCAGACAAGCGGATGGGGGATTGCCGAATCCCGTCGGGCGCCGCCCTCTTGTGATCTTGTGGTCCTGCGGTCGCACGGCCCCACGGACTTGGCTCGCTTGACGGATCGTCCCCGTCCGGGATAATGGCCTCCTAGAGGAGCCATCGGTGTCGACCCGTGTGATCGAGGTGACCGGCGAGAAGGACGTTTCCGCCGCGGCGCGGCAGGCGGCGAAGGCCCTGCGCGAGGGGCAGCTTGTCGGTTTCGCCACGGAGACGGTATACGGCATTGCGGCCATGGCGACCATCGCCGAGACGATGGAGCGGCTGCGGGAGCTCAAATCCCGCCCGAAGCGGCCGTTCAGCGTGCACGTCGGCAAGCCCGGCGACGCGAGGCGGTACGTCAAGCTCGTGCCGGACTCGGCCCGGCGGCTGATGAACAAGGCCTGGCCGGGGCCGGTCACGCTGCTGGTGCCGACGGGCGGGAGACTGGCGGATGCGAAGCTGCGCCGCCGCGCGGGGCTGTATGATCGCCTGTGCGCCAAGGGGATTATTGGCCTGCGGTGCCCCGACGAGCCACTGGCCCGGGCAATGCTTGGGCAGGTCTCCCTGCCGGTCGTCGCGCCGAGCGCGAACCTCACCGGCGGGCCGTCGCCCTGCACGGCCGAGGACGTGCTGGCGGCGCTGGACGGCCGGATTGACCTCCTGATCGACAGCGGACCGACGCGGTACGGAATGGACAGCACGATCGTCCGATGCGACGAGAGCGGCTGGAGGGTCGTTCGAGAGGGCGTCTGGGACGCCGCGGCGATCAGACGCATGTGGGAGCGGACGCTGCTGTTCGTCTGCACGGGCAACACGTGCCGCAGTCCCGTCGCCGAGGGATTGGCGAAGAAGCTCCTGGCAGAGCGGTTGGACTGCGAGGTGAGGCAATTGCCGCACAGAGGAGTGAAGGTCCTCTCGGCGGGCGCTTTCGGCCTGAACGGAGCGCGGGCGACGCCGGCAGCGGTCCGGGCCGCCGACGAGCTGGGGGCCGATATCTCCAAACATCACAGCCGAATCTTGACAAGGGAGTTGATAAAGGAGGCGGATGTGGTATTTTGCATGACGGATTCTCACATCGCCGAGGTGGTCCGCCTCGTACCGGACGCCGCGGAGAAGGTCCGCAAGCTGGACGCTCGCGGCGACGTCGCGGATCCCATCGGCGGCGGACCCGTCGTGTATCGACGTACCGCCAGGCGAATCGAAAGGGCCATTCGGACCGCTTTGAGCAAAGGACTGCCATGAGGATCGCACTTGCCGCCGATCACCGCGGGCATGCCGTCAAGGAGAAGGTGGCCATCCTGCTCAGCGAACAGGGCCACGACGTCCTCGACATGGGGACCAACAGCGCCAAGAGCTGCGACTACCCCAACCTGGCGTATCCCGCGGCCCGCGCCGTCGCCGACGGCAAGGCCCGGTTCGCCGTCCTGGTCTGCGGCAGCGGGATCGGCATGAGCATCTGCGCCAACAAGGTCACCGGCGTCCGTGCCGCCCTGTGTCACGACGAACTGACGGCGCAGATGTCCCGCCGCCACAACAACGCGAACGTCCTGTGCCTGGCCAGCGACGTGCTCGGCGAGGAGCTGATCCGGCGGATCGTGTCCAGTTGGTTGAGCACCGACTTCGAGCCCGGCGGGCGGCACGAGCGCCGCGTCCGCAAGATCGCGTGGATCGAGCAGGGCAAGGACCCGGCCCTGTACGAGGAGGGAAACGGCCTGGCCAGGAACGACCGGGACGCGAGATAAGCTGTCAGCTATCAGCGATCAGCTCTCAGCCACATTGCGGCGAGCGTCCGGCCTCTTGCTGAGAGCTGATAGCTGAGAGCCTCGAGGCTTGTTACTTCGTGGGGAAGGCCTCGATGGCCTCGTCGCTGCCGATCAGCACCAGCACGTCGCCGGGCTCGACGACGCTGGTCGGCCCGGGGGCGCTGACGAGCGTCTCGCGGGTCCGCGTCTGTCCGCTTTCATCTGTTTCCCGGATCGTTCGTCGAAAGGCCACCACCAGAACCTTGTAGCGGGAGCCGACGTGCAGCTCCGCCAGCGTCTGGTTGTGGAAGCTCTCGGGGGCCTCCACCTGCGCGAGGCTGAAGCCTTCGGCCAGCACGCTCCGCTCGAGCACAGTCGGTGCGAGCAGGCGGGTACGCCACCGGGCGGCCGACTCGCGCTCCGGGTTGACGATGTCATCGGCCCCGACCCGCGAGAGGATCTGCCCGCGAGTGCTCGTCGTGGCCCGGCTGATGACGCGGGGCACGCCGATCTGCTTGAGAATCACCGTCGAGAGGACGCTTTCCTCGAAGTTCGCCCCGATCCCCACGATCGCGACGTCCACCTTGTCGATGCCCTGGGCGCGGAGGGCCTGTTCGTCGGTGGCGTCCAGGCAGACCGCCAGCGTGACGCGGTCCTTGACCTCCTCCACGATGTCGGGGTCGCGATCGATGGCGATGACCTCCGCCCCGGCGTCGGCCAGCGACGTCGCCAGCCGCATGCCGAACCGGCCCAGTCCGATGACAGCGAAACGTTCCATGATCTCACCCGATGACTAGGTTTTCCGAGGGATAGGAGTATCTCACGTGGCGGATCCTGGCGGTCAGGGCGAGCAGCAGCGTCAGCGGCCCAAGCCGCCCGGCGAACATCCCGACGATCACGACGATCTTGCCGAACATCGACAGCGACGGCGTGATCCCCGTGGACAGCCCGACCGTCCCGCACGCGCTGCACGCCTCGAAGAGCAGCCGCATGAAATCCCCGCCCGGCGTGGCCACGCACAGCAGGAGCGTCACCGTCCCCACGAGGGCGAGGTACAGGATGAAGAGGGTCACGGCCCGGCGCAGGAGCACCACCGGGATGGTTCGCTTGAAGGCCTCGACGGCGTTGCGGCGCCGGATCATCGACCAGGCCGCCAGCAGCAGGATCGCGACCGTGACCGTCTTGACCCCGCCGGCCGTGCTGGCCGGACTGCCGCCAACGACCATCAGCCCGCATATCCACAGCCGGCTGGCGTCCGAGAGGTCGTCGCGCATGTCGATCGTGTTGAAGCCGGCCGTCCGCGCCGAGACCGACTGAAACAACGCCGCGCCGATGCGCCCGCCGGTGGGCATGTTCCGCCACCGTGACGGGTCCTCTTGGACCCGGCCGTCGGGGCCGGCCAGTGGAACTCGGCCGATCTGTTGCCTCCCCGTCCGGCGGCTGGGCCCCAGCAGCAGCAGACCCGCCGCGCCCGCCACGATCAGCGCGGCGCTGACGGACAGGACCATCCTGGAGTGCAGGGAAAGCCTCGGCGCCCGCCCCATCCGCCTGTGCCCGGAGGGGAAGGCTCGCCCCACGAGCCGGACCAGCAGCGCTCGGAAGTACTTCGCGCAGTCCTCGATCACGGGGAAGCCCAGCCCGCCTACCACGATCAGCGGGGCCATCACGCCAAGGACCTGCCAGTGACCCCGCAGCGGCTGGGACCAGCCTTCCGGCGCGCCGGCCATCATGTTCCTGCCGTACAGCGCGAAGCCCGCGTTGCAGAAGCTCGAAACGCTGTGGAAGACGCTGTCCCACAGGGCCCGGCCCGCTGTGGGCACCGCCGGGCCCTGCGCCGAGGCGAACATGGGATACAGCAGCACGGCCCCCAGGACCTCGAATCCGATCGCGACGGCGACCACGAACTTCACGATCCGCGTGATCCGGCCGATGCCTTCCGTGCCGATCATCTCTCCCAGCGCCTCGCTGGAGCGGACGGTAAGCCCCTTGCCCACCAGCAGCGCCAGCATCGTGCCGAACAGCATGATCCCCAGGCCGCCCATCTGGATCAGCCCGAGGATCACCGCCTGGCCGAACGGCGTGAAGTCGGCCCCCGTGTCCCGCACCACCAGCCCCGTCACGCACGTGGCGCTGGTGGCCGTGAAAAGAGCGTCCACGTAGGAGATCGGCTCCCCGAGTTGTCGGGTGATCTGACTGCTCTGCGTCCCCGCTTGCGTCGTGGGCGCCTGGGTGATTTGTGTGGCGGCCGGGAGTGTCAGCAGGCCCGAGCCCACCAGGCACATCGCGGCGAAACTGCCGATCAGCAGCCACGTCGAGTGAACGCCGCTGCCGGCGACGTCGAGGCTCACGCTTACTCCCCGAAGGACCAGCGAGATGAGGATGTAGACCTGTGTGATGATGACGTACAGCGCCCCGGCCGAAAGGATCTCGCCGTGCAGGTGCCGGGTGACCGTGATGGCCACGGCCGCCACAACCATCAGGCCGAAGTCCACCCAGTTGTCCTTCAGATATGCCGGGCGGCTGGGCGCCGACTCCAGGCGCACGATGCGATCCAGGATGAACACCGCCACCACGACGGTCTGCACCGCGTGAAGCACGTTGCGGTCGACCGGCGGGGCGTGAAAGCCGTACTCCAGGACAAGAGCTGCCACGGCCACGGCGCCCGTCAGGGCCAGCAGGACGTTCAGGGCGACCGGCAGCCGCCGGCGCGGCACGAGCAGCCAGCTTCGCGACAGCAGGACGTACATCGCCGCGGCGGGAAGGAATCGTCCCCCCGCGGCGAGCCCCAGCACGACCAGCAGGGCCGCCGCGCCCAGCAGGGACAGGTCCATCCAGTGTTCGAGGAGGAACTGCTTCGCCCGGCGGGCCAGGAGGAGCCGGCGCCCGCGCTCGGCGACAAAGACGCCCACCAGGACGAGCTGGGCCGTCCCTAGAGCCGTTCGCGCCCAGGAGGCGAGGTCCGGCGAAAGGTAAACCAGAGCCAGTGCCACGGCGGTCAGCAAGCCCGCCGCCGCCAGCACGTAGCGCACGGGCTCGGCGCCCGGACGCGGCTCGCCTGGCTCGGATGGCACACCTTGTGATTTCATGCCGCTTGCGGCTGCGTGCCCGATTGTGCCGGGCTCCCAACCGCTCTACTCACCGCGCTTGTATACCTTGTCGGGGTCGAAGACCTTCTCAGCCACAACGTCCCATTCGCCGCCGGCGTTCAGCCGGCGGTAGAAGCAGGAGAAATACCCTTCGTGGCACGCCGCTCCGTTCTGAATGGCCTCGATAACGATCGTGTCCTTATCGCAGTCGGTATAGATGGCCTTGACCTCCTGCGTGTGCCCCGAGATTTCGCCTTTCATCCAGTATTCCCGTCGGCTGCGGGACCAGAAATGCGTCTTGCCCGTGCGGATCGTGCTCAACAGGGCCGTCTCATCCATGTAGGCCACCATCAGGACGGCCTTGCTGTCGGCGTCCACGACGACCGCCGGGATCAGCCCGTCCGCGTCGTATTTCAGGCCCTTCACTGTCTCTTCCAGTTTGCTCACGCCAAGACTCCTGTCGCGACCGGGGAGGTCCTGTCTCGAACATGCTACTGCCGTCGGCCCTTCCGGTCAAATACGCAGCGCACGGCGCCCGTGTTCACGGCTGCGGTCAGTTGACGGCGGCTGGTGCGGCCTTGGCATCACCGTCGGGCTCGTCCCGGCGGGGACCAGCCAGCCGTACATTGCCACCCGGGACGGACCACACTGACATTCGGGCTCTCTGGCGAGGATGAACCATCGCGGAATGCATGTTCGTGTGCAGCGATCGACTGTGACTCCATTCCTTGCCTCACGTCGCGGCGTCGCTCTCGGGTAGGTCCAGCACCATTCAGACGGGCCGTCCCATGTCCCACAGGCCGACACCCTACTGGTGGGTTGCTGGCTGTCGCATGTCGGGAGCGGCCTGGCGATAGGGCCTACCCGCCCTGTAGTGCCGGATTCCCTCGGCAATCATCTTGGCCAGCGGCACATCCTTTGCGGATTCTGCCAGAGACATGGCCTTCTCCGCAACCCTAACGGCTTGTGCGAACTTCCCCTGGGCCGCGAGCGCGGCGCCCAGGGCAATCACAGGGTAAGGGGCATCGTAACCCGTCAGCTCACAGGCCGACAGGGCAAGTCTTTCGGCCTCCACAGGATCCCGCAGTTCGGGCTTTGGGGAAGTACCCAAATGCCAAGCTAACCCATCGATGGCTGGAGGCCATTCAGGTTGCAGCCGGACGGCTTGGCGGTAATGACGGAGTGCCTCCTCGAATTCTCCCTGGTGGGCCAGGACATCCGCAACGGTGCGGTGCAGTGCGGCGTTTGGGCGAGTTTGGATCGACTTCAAGAGCGTGGCGAGGATACCGGGGCCCTCCTGCCGCCGGAGCATGGCAGCTACCAGTCCATTTCGGGCCATCGTGTGATCTGCGTCGGTCCGGAGCGCTTCGCTGAAGTGGTGTGCCGCGTCGGCATGTCTGCCCCTTTGGCTATGGATCACACCAAGGTTGGCATGCGCACGGGGATGCCCCGGTTCCGTCTCAAGCGTCTTGGCCAACCAGTCGATCGCCCTATCCGGTTCGCCCTTCCTTGCCCATGCCAAGCCGAGGTTACACAAGATGTCGGGATTGTCTGGCAGAATCTTCAGGGCATTCTTGTAGTGGGTGATGGCCTCATCGAATCTGCCGAGCCTGACCATCGCCAGCCCGAGATCATTGGCGGTCCCGGGGTCATTTGGCACGCGCTGAAGCACCGCCCGCAACTGCTCATCGAACGAGCGCGCCTGGAGCCAGTACCAGTCCTGATACATGGTTCGAAAGCGAAATACGGGCTGGTCGCGGTAATGGGCCGGGGCGATGGCCAGCGAGGTGCGGCGAGGAACGGAGCGCCCGCCGTACTGCGCCGGCCAATACCAGCGCACGCCGACGAACCGCTCCAGGAAGTCCGCCACGGCCCAGGCCGCGGCGTCGTTCGCCCTTGCCACAGGCAGCGCCTGCGTGCTGCCCACGAGGTAGACGCGGTTCGCCGCGGTCTTGACGACAAACCCCTCGACCGGGATCTTCGCCGCGTCGATGCCGGCCCGGCGGGTCTCCGCACAGTCGCCGATCACGATGGCCGGCCGGTCGGCGGCTGGAGGTCCGCCGGCTCGAATCCGATCCACTTCGGCCCGGGATGGCAGTGTTCGCCGAACCAGCCGCCCTTGCCGTCATAGACATCCTGTGTCACCTGCACCCGCGCCCGGAGCACGCCGGGATGCGAGTAGCACGCGTACATTCGATGGCGCGTCCCGTCCTCCGCCATCAGCGCGGCCCAGTCCGGGTGGTCCTTGAAGAATCGCTTCCCGAACCACTTGTCCGTATGGTTGATGCCGGCGAAACCGGTGCCGGAGCCCACGCCGGCGCCTTCGCGCGTCACCCTCATCCAAGCCAGGTTACCTCCCCAATGCGGGAACGCGGCCGCGCGGTACGGGAAGTCCGGCGCCAATTCCAGCTTGTAGTCAGCCGGCACGGCGAGGGTCTTCACCACCGGCGTCACCGTGCCGAAGTCCGGGTCGTTTGGGATGTGGATGAAGAAGCGGCATCCGACGAGGCGCTCCAGGAACTCATAGACGCCGTGCAAGGTCCCGCGGTCCACCTCGCGGCGGACATTGTCCGCTCCGGCAGGCTTCACCTCTCCGAGGATGGCCACGCCGCGAGCGAAGGTGACGATGCGCAGGCCCTCCGGCTTCGTCGGCGGCACCAGCTTATGCTTTTCGCTCAACGTGCTCCGCCCCACCAGCAGCAGCGTGCCCGCCGCCGGCTTGCCATTCTCCACCAGCGTGATCGGTGCAGCCGCCAGCGCGGCGCCCGTCAGCGCAAGCAGGCACCCCATGGGTGCTATCAACAGCTTGATCTGCATGGTCTACTCCTTTCTCTCAAGGGCCTCTTCGGGTCTGCCATTAGCAGAGGCCGGCCGTGTCACTTCGCTTACGGCTTCTCGATGGTGAACTTGCAGCGCCCTTCGGGCAGCGCGACCGCGAGGATGCCGTTGGGCGAGTTGAGCTTCTGACGCTTGCCGTTGAGGGTGAGCACAAGATCGCTGGTCCACTGGCGCCCGAGGAGCAGGTAGACGTCGCGCTGCGGTCCTTCGGCGCCGCCGGTGAAGCCCGCGGCCGTCTGTGACAGCCACGCGGGGCCCTTCCCGAACACGCCGATCTGGCGGCAGCGGATCTCCGTACCGTCCACCAGGGACACGTTCACTCGCCCGCCGCGCAGGCGGGCGACGCCGCACCGGCCGGTGAAGCGGAAATCTCGCGCCTGTGTCGACGTCGCCCCGGCGGCGGCGACCACGTAATCGACCGCGCGTCGGCCCGGGGAAGTCAGCCGCAGTGCGCCGGGCGCTTCGAGCACTTCGACGGTCGGCGGCGCCATCTCCTTGTCGCGGGGGTAGATCACCACCGCCCGGTTCCGCCCGGCCGGCTGGCGGGCGGAAATCGCCCAGGCGTACTTGCCGCCTTCGCCCTTTGTGATGGGCGAGACCGCGATGTCCGGCGCCGTCGGGGAAAGGAAAATCAGATCGGTGGCCACGCCGTAGTTCGGCGAATCGATGGGCGGCAGCAGCACCCGGTTCGCCTTCCCGCCCGCGGCTACCTGCGGCTTGCCGCAGAAGACCGGGAGGTTGATCTGGCTGGCCGCGGGACCGTAGACGATGTCCTGGAGCACGAAGTAATCGGCAACGTCGAGCGTGGGCGATTTCACCAGCAGCACCTGCCGCCGGCTGCCCTTGCGCGTCATCCCCGGCTCCGGCGGTGCGGGCAGAAACGGCCCCACCGGGACGTCGGCGGACACAAAGTCGGCCAGCGGGCTGGTCCGGAATTCGATAACGTCCCCGCGGCGGTGCGTCTTGCCGTCCGCGAAGCTGATGATCGGATGCAGATCCTCCCGGTAGTAATCTCTCCCGTGCAGCGCGTCGAGGATGATGGGCACCCCGCGCCCGAACAGGTGGATGCCGCCTTCATCGGGATGGTGGTGCGAGTAGATGCGGCTGGCCTTGATGGCCAGGAAGGTCTCCTTTTCGGGGTCTTCGCCAAAGAGTGTACCGCTCTTTGGCGAAGAACCTGTTTTCCTTATGGTCCCCCCGTAGCAGGCATATACATCTCGCGGGTCCTTTTGCAGAACGAAAATCGGCGGATTGCAGGAAAAATGGCATGGTTCAAACGCAGGTAACAGCGTTTGAACCATGCGCGATGTCGGGATGCCTGCCGCATTCCACGAGCCTGGGCGCCAAGGCGCACATCGCGCTTCAGCTTCTCCGCCGCGGAGAGGTCGCCTGGGCCTGCCTCATCGAGTTTCCTGCTATGGGCGAGTGCCTCTTCGCCCGCCTGCGTGCAGGCGACCATGACGAACGCCGGGCCGATTTCCGTCAGGAGGACGCCGGCGACGTGGATCCGCCGGCCTACGAGCCGGTCACCCGGCGGCTGGACCTGGCGACCGACCGCGGCGCGGTGATCACCGACGAGCACAACCCGATCGACGTTGCGAGGATCAGGACCGCGCTGGTTTGGCAAACGCAGACGCTCGCGCAGTTCGGCAGGTTGCGGCTGCGTCGATTCTGAGACGCCCCGTGACGACATGCCGCGAGATCGGTTCGGGTGTGACAGCCCGACCGGCCTCTATGGCTGGCCCTCGAGGAAGCCGGCTATCCCCTTGGCCGCCTCGTAGCCATTGGCGATGGCGTGGATGACGTCCGGCCCCTCGATCAGGTCGCCGCCCACGAAGAGCCAGGGGACACTGCTCTGGAACTGCTGCGACACCTTGATCCGGCGGCCCTCTTTCTCCAGCTTCTCGTCGAGCCCCTCGGGTATGTAGGAGAGGTCCGGCGCCTGGCCGATCGCCTCGATGACCATGTCCCCTTCGAAGAACCGCCTGTCCTCCCGATTGAACTTGGGGCTGAACCGGCCCTGCTCGTCGAAGACGGACGTGCATTCCACCGTGTGCAGCCCTTTGATCCTGCCGGACTCTATCTCGATCCTCTCCGGACCCCGTGAGGTGCAAATCGCTATGCCCTCCTCCCGGGCCTCGTCGATCTCCTCCCTGGTGGCGGGTATGATGTCTTCAGATTCCAGGCAGCAGCAGGTGGTGTCGGCATGGCCGTACCTCTCCACCTGTAGCCGGGCCATGCTGCGTGCGATGTCCATGGCGACGTCGCCGCCCCCGATCACCACGATCTTCTTCCCGACCGTCACCTCCTTGCCCTCGGTAATGTCGCCCAGGAGGTCGATGGCCTGCAACACGTGTTCGTGGTCGGTTCCCTCGACCCCGGTGCTTCGCCCCACGTGGAATCCGGTGGCGAGGAAGACCGCATCGAAGTCTCTATGCAGCTCCTCGATGGTGATGTGCTCGCCCACGCGGGTATTGCATCGTATCTCGACGCCGACGGACTCTATGTAGCCGACGTCCTTGTCGATCGCATCATACGGGAGCCGGTACTCGGGGATGCCGTAGCGCATGGTCCCGCCCGGCTTCGGCCGGGCCTCGAGGATCGTGGAGGGATACCCGGCGACGGCCAGATAGTAGGCGCAGCTCAGGCCGGCGGGTCCGGCCCCCACGATCGCCACGGTCTTCTGCCCGGCCTTGGCGGGCCCGGTCCCCAGAATCTGCCGGAGCCTTTCGCCGGGAAGATGGTCGGTCGCGAAGCGCTTCAGCCAGCGTATGGCGACGGGCTCCCCCCGCCTGCCGATGCCGCAGGCCTCCTCACACTTGTGCGTGCAGATCCGCCCGCAGATGCCCGGCAGGGGGTTCTTCTCGTAAATGACCCTGACGGCCTCGTCCTCGTCGCCTTCCCAGATCGCGCGGACGTAATCAGAAATCCCCATGTTGGCGGGGCAGGCGTCCTCGCACAGGCCGCACTCCAGGCACCTCGAGGCCTCCCTTCGCGCCTGGTCTTCGGAGAACCCCCTCACCATCTCCACGAAGGAGCCCTTCCTCTGCTCCGCCGGAAGGACCTCCATGGGGACCCGCTCGAAGTCCACGAGCGAGTAATCCATCTCGGATACGAACCCCGCGTTGTCGGCCAGCCGGTGCGCCAGGCTTGCCTTCAGGATGGAGTACTCCGACCGCGCCACGAAGGCCTCGTCGCCGGACTTCTCGCTGTCCGGCGTGTACGCCAGGAAGCTGTCCGGGCTCGGGGCGATGTGGAGGAAGTCCTTGGCCAGCGAAAGGCTCCCCGGCGGGCAGATGTCCACGCAGAGGCCGCAGAAGCAGCACCGGCCGTAGTCCACCTGGGGAAGCTCGTTCTTCTTGCCCGGCCTGGTCTCCACGTCGGGCTGCTCTACCATCGTGATCGCCTGGTTGGGGCAGATGTCGGCGCAGTTGCCGCAGCCCGTGCAGGACTCCCTGTCGTTGATGTGAAGGCCCCGGTACCTGTCCGCCGTCGGCTTCTGCTGGAAGGGGAAGCAGAACGTATGCGGCTTTCGAAGGAGGTACTTCAGCGCCGCGAACGGCCGGAAGATGCTTTTTTTCTCGCTGATCACCTTGGGTTGACTCCGTCTGCTGCCATCACCTGTCCACCTCCGGCGCCGCGATGTTGAGACTCAGCATGATATGGCCGACATCGGAGAGGCTCGCCCCCTCGAGCAGTCTCTCGAGCATCAGGATCGCCGCCGGGAAAGAGGGCCCCCTGACCAAGGCCCTTCTCGGCTTGTCGCTGCCGTCCGATACCAGGTACATGCCGTCCTCGCCCCTGGCCGACTCGATCTTCACGTAGGTCTCGCCCGGCGGGATCACCCACTTGAACGGGTTGGGCGTCTTCTTCCAGGCGGGCCCGCCGGGCATCCGCTCCAGGGCCTGCCGGATGATGGATATGCTCTGCTCCAGTTCCAGGCGGATCACCACCGCGCGCGAGTAGGAATCGCCGCCGTCCATCGTGGGGATGTCGAAGTCGAGCTCGGCGTAGGCGGCGTACGGCTCGTCCCGGCGGACGTCGACGTCCGCGCCCGTGGCCCGGAGGTTGGTCCCGGTCAGGCCCATGGATACGGCCTGGTCTCGCGTGAAGGGAGCGATCCCGCGGGTCCTGTCGGCGAAGATGCGGTTGTTGAAGAAGACCTCGTCGTAGTCCGGGAGCATCCTCTCGAGGTTGTCCAGGGCCAAGCGGAGCTTCTCGTCGAAACCCTCGGGCAGGTCGCGTCGCACACCGCCCGGCCAGATGTAGGTGTGATACACGCGGCCGCCGCAGAGCATCTCGAAACCGTCGAGGAAGTAGTCGCGGTCGCCCATGGCCCACTGGCCGATGGTGTCGAAGCCGAGCAGGTTGCCGAAGCCCCACAGCCAGAACAGGTGGGAGGTTATCCGGGACATCTCCAGGACGATGGTTCTTATGTAATGTGCCCTCCGGGGTACCTCGAGTCCCGCCAGGTCCTCCACCGCCATGGCGTAGACCATCTCCTTGGGGTCGGGGTCCATCACGTTGAGGCGGCAGACCAATGGGAAGTTCTGGATGTACGTGCGGTACTCCATGAGCTTCTCGAAGCCCCGGTGAAGGTACCCGGGGTTCGAGCGGGCCCTGACGACCGTGTCCCCCTCGACGGTCAGCACGATGCCGAAGTTGCCCACCATGCCGACGTGCTGCGGACCGAAATATAGCTCCAGCTCCCTCGCGGAACCCGTTTTTTCCTTGTTCGAGGCGTGCGTCACAACTTCCATTTGTCCCGGGCCTTCCTTCTGAATTCTTCCCGCTCCGCTTCGTTCATAACAGAGAAGATCACCTCCACTGCCGCACGCTCATGCTTCTCAGCTATTGCATCCTTTACAATCTGAACAAGATGGTCCTTTATAGGTACCTCCGGAAAGGGCAGGTTTATGGTTACTTTTACCGTCTCTTGTTCAACAACAACTTCCTTGATCATGCCCAGGTCGAGCAGACTGTAATCGATTTCAGGATGCGCGGTCTTCGACATCACCCGGATCACTTCTTCTTCCGTAAGCATTTCTTATTCCTCTGCTGACGGAGTCGAACCGAAAGTGTCTTGAACGTATTGTCGCGTGTCGAAGTCCCTTCTCATCGGCGGCGGCCCTTGCCAGTGGTCGAGGAGGAAAGGCGTGAGCCTGCCGTTGCCCTCGAAGTGCACTCCGTACATCTCGTGTATTTCGCGCTCGTAGGTCTGCGCGTGCTGGAAGACGGGCACGGCCGTCACGCTCCGCGGGTCGGCCCTGGGCAGGCGCGTCTTCAGCATGACGTGGACCTTGTCCCTGTAAGACCAGAGGTGATAGACGAGCTCGAACTCCCCTTGCTCGATCCAGTCCGTACAGGAGATCGCGGAGAGGTGCTCGAAGCCGCGCGCCCTAAGCAGGATGAGCGCGGAGACCGCCCCCGCCTTGGGCACGGTGGCCACGAGGCGGCCGGCCTTCGCGACCGTCGCCGCCGCGCCCTCGATGCCCCGCTCGATGGCCTTCTTGAGTTCTTCTTCGATCATGTCCGTCTAACTGCTCGGCCCCGCCGCCGCTTCGGCCCCGGCGAACTTCGCCAGGTGCGGCAGGACTTCCCGCTGGTTCCTCGCGTAGTACTCATAGTTCTCCCTGTACCGCTCGTAGCCGGTCGCCATTCCCTTGTCGATCATCTGCCAGAGATGCACCACGGCCACGAAGATCGCCTCGGGCCGGGGCATGCATCCGGCGATCCAGCCGTCGACCGGGAGGTACTTGTCGAGGTGCTTGATCGTGTTGTAGGAGTCCCAGTACATCCCGCCGTTGACCGGGCAGGAGCCGAAGCCCACCACGTACTTCGGGTCCGGCATCTGGTCGTAGGTCCTGATGATGGCCCCCAGCGTCTTGACCGAGACGTACCCCGTAATCAGGAAGAGGTTCGCCTGCCTCGGCGTGGCCATCGGCAGGACGCCGAAGCGCTCGGCGTCCCAGCGCGAAGTGATGACAGGAGGTATCTCGACCACGCCGCAGCCGGTGCAGAAGTACACCGCCCACAGCGAGTACTTCTGGCCCCAGTTGGCGGGGCTCTTGAGCGTCTTTAGGATATCTTCCCTGTCCATGTGTCTACTCCGGCCCCAACGCCACAATCAGCAGGCCAAGGAAGGCCAGGATCGCGGGCCATTTCCAGAGATACCTCAGCCCTTGCTCGACGCGGAACCTGGGCAGGACCGCGTTGATGCATATGCCGGCGAAAAAGACCGCGAGCATCTTGGCGAGGAAGGTCAGGATGTTGGCCCCGCCTCCGAGGAACAGATCGACGAACAGCGCCAGGACGATGTACGTGTGCAAGGCGCCCTGGATCGCAGCAAAGGCGAGGTACTTGCCGCCGAACTCCACCATGGGACCCGAGGCGATCTCCTGGGGGGCGGCGGCGAAGTCGAACGGCCTGATCCCCAGCATGGCCGGCAGGATCAGGAACGTCGCCGCGGCGGGAAGGGGAACCGCGAAGACCGCCCAGTCCAGGATGGAGCCCCGCTGCGTGGAGACGATCTCGACCAGGGAGGTCGTCTCGAAGCGGGTCATCACGGCGAGGGCCGCCATCAGGAAGGGCACCTCGTAGCCGAGGGCAAGGATGAACTTGCGCGAGACGCCGATGCTCGCGTTCGGGTTCGCCGAGGCCCCGGCCGCCAGCGCCAGGCCCAGCGGCGAAAGCAGCATGAGGTAGAGGACCACCAGAAAATCACCCGACGTGGAGAGCGGGTGTATCCCGCCCGCCGGAATGAAAACGATCGTCAGGAGAGCACCGGCAAGGCCCAGCAGTATGCCCAGGTCAAACAGGATGCCGTGCGAGATGTTCTCCTTCTGCGTGAGCAGCTTCACAACGTCGATGATCGGCTGGTAAAGCGGCGGCCCGTACCTCCGGTGGATCCGCGCGGTGATCTTCCTCGACAGGCCCAGGAACAGGACCGCCACCAGGAAGGCGACGACGGGCAGCGCCACGATGAAGACGATCCTCGTCACCATGCTCGCAGCGATCATCACAACTGCCCTCCCATCTTCAAGAGGATCAGCAGCGCCAGGAGAATGACGATGTAAGCCACGTAGCTGTTCACGTTGCCGGTGTAGATCTTCCGGGCCTCCTCGAAGAAGCCCTCGGCCTTCGCCACGAGCCAGCCGTAGAAGTCGTCCACTCTGTCGCGTAGGTACGGCCCCATGAGCTCGTGGGCCCGCTGGTAGAAGTTGACGCTGTACTGATACCGGTCGGTTGGCACGTAGGACCCCGCCCCATAGCTGTCGAACTGGTCGACGCGGCGCGCCTTCTTCGCCAGGGCGAATATCACGTACACGATCGCGAGCGACGCAACCACGCCCGAAAGGATGTTGATCGTGTTGAGCTCGCCGACGGCTGGGGGAAGTGCCCAGAGCCCGCTCTCCAGCGATCCCAGGCCGAGCGACGCCTGGACCGAGCTGATCGCCCTCACCGGGATCCCCGGCAGCACGCCGAAGAGGATCACCGCCACGGCCAGAAGGACCATGGGCAACTGCATGGAGAAGGGGACCTCCCCGACCTTCTCGCAGCGGGTGGGCAACTGGCCCAGGAAGGCGTTATGGATCAGCTTGTATCCGTACAGGATCGTCGCCCACGTTCCGATCAGCGCGACGAGCGCCAGGAACGGGTGGCCTTCCATGATGAGCGTCTTGTAGATGAACCATTTCGAGACGAACCCGTTCGTCAGGGGCACGCCGATCAATCCGCAGACGGCGATGAGGGCGGTCGCGAACGTCACGGGCATCCGCTTCATGAGCCCGCCAAGCTCGTTCAGGTCCCTCGTCCCGGTACGGTGCTCCACGGCGCCGACGGCCAGGAACAGCAGCCCCACGCACGCCGCGTAATTCAGCGCGTGGAACAGGCCTCCCGCGACCCCCAGCGTGGTCCCGAAGGCTATCCCCAGCACCATGTAGCCGCCGTGGCCGACCGACGACCACGCGATCAGCCGTTTGGCGTCGTCCTGGAGCATCGCAATGAACAGCGGGACGAGGATGGTGACGGCTGACACCCAGCACAGGACATGGGGGAACGTCACGGCCCCCAGCTTCAGGTCGGCCAGGCCGCCCCGGCCGAGAATCACGTACAGCACCACCATGAGGCCGTAGATGCCCATCCGTACCAGCACGCTCGAAAGCACCGCCGAGAACGGCGAGACGGCCTCGCTGTGGGCGTCGGGCAGCCACACGTGCACGGGAACGATGGCGTTCTTGGTCCCGAATGCCAGCACGAACATGAGGAGGATGAAAAGCCTGTAGCCGGGAGACGTGGCACCGACCTGCTGCGCCAGGGCGGCGATATCGAAGGTCCCGCACGTCGCGTACAGGCTCGCCACGGCCAGGAGCATCGCGCAGGAGCCGGCGACGGACATGATCATGTACTTCAGCCCGGCCGCGACCGCTTTGCCTCCCCGGTAGCTTATCAGGAGGTACGTCGCCCAGCTCATGATCTCCCAGAAGACGAACAGCGATATGAGATCGG
>CAYRVX010000027.1:11105-65824 GCA_964427875.1 uncultured Planctomycetaceae bacterium | reverse complement strand
GGAGAGCCGAAAAAGGAGCCGCGAGGTCTTGACGGCGGCCGTTTCAGAGATGCGGCGACTTGACGCCGCTATCCCTCGCCCCTGAGGGACTGTCATCCCGGCCACCGCCCGCAGGGCACAACGCACAGGTGCCAACGAGTCCCAACGCCACCAGCGCCCGCTCCGCGGGAAGTTAAAGCGGTGTCAAGCCACCGCACTCCAAAATCGCCACCCGACAGAGAGAAACCGGAAGTTCGGGCCTTCGCAATCGATGGAACCAAGCCCAACTTTCACCTTCCGAAACGGATACCGCAGCCACGAGAGGGAAGTGGATACCCCTTTAACGTGAAAGCTGACCGAGACAACAAGGACCACCTGAAGAACGCTGATTACCTGGGCGGTTTCGCCAACGTCGGCGCAGGTAAGACCATGCCGGTCGGCCGGAGGAAGCCCAACGCCTGGTGCTTGTACGATATGCACGGCAACGTGTATGAATGGTGTCTGGACTGGTACGGCCCGTACCCAAGCGGCAAGGTCAAGGTCCCGGCCGGCCCGGCCGAAGGCACGAAACGGGTAGGGCGTGGCGGATTCTTCAACGGTTCGGCCCCCTATTCGCCCCCGGGCCGGATAGCGCGGAGCGATTGCTTCAGCGGCACCGGGCCGTTCCTGCGTTCGGCCAGCCGCTACGGTTTCAGCCCCGACGTGAGCTTCTACGCCATTCTCGGCTTCCGTGCGGTGCTTGGGCCCGAGCGGTAGAGCCGACTTGACTCCAGAAGAGCCGTTGTTGATCCGCCCCGTCGTGGCTGGTAACGTATCACGCGTAGCTTCCTGGAAGAATCACAATGACATTACGCATGAATGGCATCATGGAACTTTGCTTTGCCGTGGTGTTGACCTTACTGGAGGCAAGCGTGGCGATTGCGCAGAATGCCCAGCCCGGCTGGCCGGATCATCCCCGCGCGGCGATCACGATCAACACGTCCGCCGCGTCGAAACCGTACAGCCCGATGATCTTCGGGGGGTTCATCGAGCACTTTCACCGCCAGATCCACGGCGGGCTGTTCGAGCCCGGCTCGCCCCTGTCGGACGAGCGCGGCTTCCGCAAGGACGTCATAGTCGCGATGAAGGAGTTGAAGCTTTCGGTGGTGCGCTGGCCCGGCGGGTGCTTTGCCAGCGGATACCACTGGAGGGACGGTGTTGGCAAGCCGCGCAAGTGCGTCCCCGACCCCGTCTGGGGCGTGACCGATCCCGGCACGTTCGGGACCGACGAGTTCGTCGAATGGTGCCGGCTCGTCGGCTGCGAGCCGTACATCTGCACGAATGCGGGCAACGGCACGCCGGAGGAGATGAAGCAGTGGGTCGCGTACTGCAACGCGGCCGACGGCGAGCACGCCGCGATGCGCAAGGCCGGCGGACACGATGAGCCGCTGAACGTCCGCTACTGGAGCATCGGTAACGAGAACTGGGGCAGCCACGAGATAGGCAGGAAGACCCCCAAGACCTGGGGGCCGCTGGTCAGCAGGTCGGCCAAGCTGATGCGGTCCGTCGATCCGCGGATCAAGCTGGTGGCCGCGGCCACGCCGAACCGGAACTGGACATTGCCGCTGCTCAAGGCCGCCGGCGAACAACTGGATTATGTGGCGGTGCACAGGTATTGGCTGGGCTACTGGCGGCGGAACGCCATGCCGGATTACCTGACGTGCATCATGCACTCCACCGGGCCGGAGCAGACGATCGCGGCCGTGATCAAGATCCTCGAGGAAGCCGGCTGCCGCGGACGCGTCAAGATCGCCTTCGACGAGTGGAACCTGCGCGGCTGGCATCACCCGGGCTTCCCGCGCAAGAAGGTGGTTGACCCCAACGACCAGGTCGCCGCCGAGCTGATCAAGAAACGCGACATCAACGCGATCGCCAAACAGTACACGATGGCCGACGCGCTGTTCTCCGCGTCGTTCCTCAACGCCTGCCTGCGCCACTGCCAAGACGTGGGCATGGCCAACATCGCTCCGATCGTCAACACGCGCGGCCCGCTCTACGTTCACCCCAAGGGCATCGTCCGGCGGACCACGTTCCACACGCTGGCGATGTACGCCAACCTGCTCGAAGGACGCGTCGGGAACCTCCAAGTCCAGGCAGGAGCGCTCACCCACGGTAAGCGCTCGATCCCCGTGGCCGACGCCATCGCCACAGTTGACGGATCGGGCAAGCGCTGGTCGATTGCGCTGATCAACCGCCACCCCGGCAAAGCCGCGGCCTGCACTGTCCGTATCGGCGACGTGTTACCCAACGGCGAATACGCGGCGACGATCCTGGCCGGCGACTCGCCCGAAGCGTTTAACGACGTGGGACACCCCGACCGCGCCGTGCCGGAGAAAAGGAAGATCACGATTACCCAAGGCGCCTTCACCTTGCCGCCCCACTCCTTGACGATCGTCAGTATCATCACGCGGTAGACAGATGTGCGGTGCACCCAACTCGATTCTCAAGGCCAAACCGGGGCATAGGAGGCGCCAAGACTTGGCGATCGGCATGGATTTCCAGGGGCTCAAGGAAGCTTGCCTGTCCCCCTGAGCTTGAAGGAGTAGTCCCCGGACCCGACGTCGAAGGTCACGTAGTCGGCGTTCTGGCTGCCACCGGTGATTCCCGCAACGCCGCCGACGTAGGAATCGTTCTCCCAGACGACCTTGCCGCCCTCGGTAACCGCGACCTTATCCAGACCGATCTTCGGAACGCTCACTCTGGCCTGGCTGTTGGCGGGCACGCCCACCTCGAGGGCAAGCGATCGGCCGTCCCTCTTCCAGCTTGAGGATACCACGCCTCGGACGGTCCTGATGGAGGCCTCGGCGCAGGTCAGGTCACCGAGGACGTGGGGTCGAATGCGAAGTCGTCGAAAGCCGGGCGCCGTATAGCCGGGCCCGTAGTACTCCGGCCCCCGGATGCCGGCGAGATCACCGTAGAAGAACTCATCGATCGTAGCCCACATGATCATACTCTCGGCACCATTGCCCAGTCCCCAGGCTTCCCATATGGTCGTTGCCCCCTGCTGGACCATGTAGCCCCAGCCGGGGTACGTCGGCACGGTTGCAGCGCGGTACATCACGTCTCCCCGTCCGCGTTCGGCGAGCGTATCGATCATGCACGTGGTGCCGGTATTGCCCGTGTGCAGATGGCCGTCGCGCTCCTGGACGATGTCCCGGACGACGTTCTCCAGCACGCCCGCCTGGTTGGCCTCGGGGACAATCCCCAGCGCCAGCGGAAAGAGATTTGCCGTCTGGGAGCCCCCGGCATACTGGTGCGTCTCCTTGTTCAGCCACTTGCCGTTGAAGGCATTCCTGATCTGCTCGGCCAGACGGGCGTACCGCTTGGCATCATCGGTCTTGCCGAGAAGGCGGGCCGCCTGGGCGACGATCGAAGCACCGCGGTAGTAATACCCGGTCCAGATCAGCGGCCGGGGCGTCTCGCTCGATATGAACTCCTCCTTGCCCGGAGAGACACCCGGCAGCATGTGGTCGCCGTAGTGACCCTTCGTGACCAGATGGCCATCCGCAATGGACGTGAGATGGTCGATCCATCTCTTCATGCCGCCGTAGTGCCGCTCGACGATGCGACGGTCGGCGTAGTACTGATGGAGATACCAGACCAGGATCGGGTAGTTGCCGCCCCACGCCGGGTCAGACCTGTTGAACGCATAGCTCGGGGCAACGTCCGGAACCGCGCCGTTGTCGTGCTGGGCATCCGCGATGTCATCCAGCCACTTCGTCCAGAACATGGGCATGTGCTTCCTCGGGTAAAGCGACCCGGTCACCGTGGCGGGATCCGTCCATGCCCAATGCTCGCGATGAAGGCAGTCCAGCGGGATCCCGAACAGCCCGTTCGTCAGCGTCCAGACCACGTTCCGGTGGATCCGGTTCAGCACGGGATCAGAGCATTCGAAATCGCCGGACATGTCTACGGCCGAGTGGACGACCCTGCCGTCCAGAGCGTTCTGTGTGGGCTTGCCGGGATATCCCTCGATCTGAACGTATCGAACGGGGTGGTAGGTGAACCTCGGCTCGTAGACTTCCCGGCCATTCCCCTTCAGGATGTAGAAGTCCGTCTCCCGCGGTGTGCGGTGACGTCTTTTGTCCACCAGCCCACTGTCCTTGAAGATTCGCGCGGAGTACTTGATCGTGATCTTGGTGCCCCTCGGGCCCTCCACACGGAGCCTGGCCCAGCCGCCGAACAGTTGCCCCATGTCGTAGACGTAGACTCCCGGTTTCGGGTTGGTGAACCTTACGGGCTTGATCGTCCGGTTGACCTTGATGGCCGGCATCAACTGGGACTGCATCCTTCCGCCCGGAGGCCCGCTGATCACAGCGCGCTCCCAGTCGGCGTCGTCAAAGCCCGCGGCGGTCCAGCCGGGCTTGGCCAATCGGGCGTCGTAGGTCTCGCCGCCGTAAATGTCGTTACGGACGATCGGGCCGCGGGAGGCCTTCCACGTCCGATCCGTCTTGACGATAGTCGTGCTGCCGTCGGCGAATTGGACATGCATCTGCATCAACAGTCTCGGCGAATCGCCATACTTCAGGCGGCCGGGCTCGCAGTACCATCCGTTGCCGAGCATCACGCCAACCGCATTTCGCCCTTGGCGCAGCCGATCCGTGACGTCGTACGTCACGTACAAGGCCCGTTTGCGGTAGTCGGTTGTGGCGGGGTCGAGAACATGGTCGCCCACCTTTCGGCCGTTGATGAAGAGCTCGCTCCAGCCCAACCCGCAGACGTACACCCGCGCGCGAGCAAGCTCCCCGGCGATTTCAAACTCCTTCCGCAGAAGCGGGGACCCAAGCGCTGCGCCGACGGCCTGCCCGTCTTCGCCGCCGGCGCTGTTCGTGAGATCGCCATCCAGCTTCCACCAGCCCACGAGATTGCGCCCGGCGGTCTTCGGGGCCGCGCGGAGCATCGCCTTGATCTCGCCGGCCGACAACGCGCGAGCGTGGATGCGAACGTCATCGATCCCGCCGGGGAAGAACTCCCCGGAGCCTGCCATCGAGCCGATGTAGGCCGGGCTCGATCCCGCGGTGTCGATGGGCCCGCTGATGGCGGCGCTCCCGATCTGGTTCCCATCTGCATAGAACCTCATGGCCGAGCCGTCATAGGTCCCGGCAACCAGGTGCCATTGTCCGTCCTTGAGATGCGAACGAGCAATCGGCGCGCCTCGCTCCACATAGGACTGCTTGATCCCCAGACCCATCCAAAGCCCGTAGGACCCGCGATCGCTCCCTATCGCCAGGAGGTGCCGTGCGGCCCCGTCCTCCTTCCTGTAAATCTCACGCCATCGATCCGTGCACTCGGTCGGCTTGATCCAGGCGCTGATCGTGATTCCGGCGGCAGGTTTCAGTCTTGCGTAATGAGGAATCCTCACGGTCTGAGTCGTTCCATTCAGGTTGACGGCCTGGCCGAGCTTGCCGCTGATGTAGGCCACGGAGCCCCCCATTCCGATCCACTTTGCTTTCCAGTCGCCTTGCTCCAGAAGTCCCATCTCAAACGTCGCCTGGCTGCTGTAAACGCCGATCTTGCCGTCTTTGCCCCAGGCGCGCACCTTCCACCAGCATCTTTCGCCGCTTATCAGCGCCTTGCCCTCGTAGGCGACGTTGACCGACTGATCGGAATCGACCTTGCCGCTGTCCCACTTGTCGCCGAGGTTGGACTCGAGCTTCCGCTGGCTGCCGGCGACCAGGATCTGGTACGCGGCCTGCATCTGCCCCCGCCGGTTCGACTCGAGCACCCAACTGAACCGCGGTCGAGACGCGTCGATTCCCAGCGGATTGACGGCGTATTCGCATGTCAGTCCCACCGGTGTCAGGCCGAGCCGTCGTTCGGTCCGTTCATCGCGACCGCTCGCCGAGCCGTTACACTCGCCGGCGAAGATGACACCGACGCAACACATCACCAGGACGGCCAAGAGCTTTCCCATGGCTTCTCCTCTGGGCAAATTGGTCGACGGCCATGCCGTGCCAGGCCGATGGTGGGCTGGACCTCGTCGATGTAGCTGAAGCGGCGCGGCGACCCATACCAGGGCCGGAGCCTGGCGGGCGCTTGCCGCAGGGCCGAGGGCCGCGTCGGCCTGCTGGGCGAAGACGGCGCGGTCAGGCGGGATTCGTGGCACCCGACGCACCCCAGCATCTGCCCCGAATGGATCGTCGTGCCGCTACGCATGCTTTGGACCATCATGTCGTTGGCGTCCAGCAACTGGAAGTGGACAAACCGGTCGGACGGCACGGCGAAATGGGCGCTGCCGTCGGCGGCGACCGGCGCGGTCCCCAGGATCCGCTTGGCGTTGAACTCCGTCCAGTTCATCGCCGGGGTCTGCATGCCCAATCCGTTCCAGCCGGCCCCCTCGGACCGGCCCCGCTTGCTGAGCACTTCCACGACACGCATGGCCCGGACCGAGCCGGGTTTGACGCCTTTCATGTGGGTCCCCTGGTAGACGTCCTGCACAAGGAAGACGCCCTCGCCGTGCAGCAGGACCTCGTTGCCGAACACGTCGACCAGGTAGAGAACGGGCGGACGATGCCTCTGGGGCGCACGCGCGCAGAGGAAGTGCTTGTCGCTCAGCGGCCAGGGGGTGTTGTACCACGGCCGGACGTCCAGCAGCTTCAGTGCCCCGCCGCGCCCGCGGTAGGCATGGGGCTTCACGTACAGGTGCGTTCCCGCCGTGTCCGGCGCGCGGACGACGAAGAGGAGGGGCTGTCCGCTGACCAGCGGGTTGGCCAGCAAGGCCTCACTCTGGAGTTCCACGAAGCCACGTGCGTCGATCTTCTCCAGTCGCGCGAGGAACTCCCGGCCGCGGGGATACGAATCGCCGAAGGTCTCGATCAGATCCTCCACGGCCACCCGCAGTGAGTGCCGGCCCGCGGCCTGATCCGCCCAGGCCGCTGTCGTGCATGCGATGAGTGCCGCCATGATCGCTGTTCGCATACCTTCCAGGCTCCTTACTGACTCGAGATGTTTCGCTCACACAAGCCCTGAGACGCAGGGATCGTCCGCGCCGCGAGAGGGGCCACTGCGTACCGTGATGTGGCTCGTTGCCTACAGTATACTCCCCGGGCGACTGGCACGGCAAAGAGGGCTGGCGCTCACGGTGAGCCGGACCTTCCGGCCGGTCTGGTGCGAGGCCGCGGCGGCCGCCCTCTCCGCCCGCGCCTTGTCGGCGTCGAAAACGGCCACCTGGTCGCAGCCTTCGTGCTTCGCAAAGGCGCCGGCGTGGGCGCCCCCCGGCTGCCGGGATCGAGTCTCCCAGGAACTGCCGGCGCGTGCGCAGTGACATGGTTCTGCTCCTGCACGCGCGTGGCCCGGCCGATTGTCTCGGCCCGCCGAACAAGCTCCATTCGCACGGAGGAATCGGTCAGCGCTCCGGCTGTAACTCCGCCTTGCCGGAAGGTGGACAGCGTTACTCTTGTGGCCTACGATAGTGCCCGTGCACGTGCGTGGCAATGCCTGAAGGCAGAAGGACACGGCAATGCGATCCCGTCCGTGGCGCAGGATGCTGTTCGCTGTCTGGCTGGGCGCTATCTGCTCTCGTGCTGCAATCTGCGGGGAGCAGGAGCCCAAACGCCCCGGACGATCGGCGGGCGACAGCTTCGTCTCCCTCTTCGACGGCAAGACGCTCGCCGGCTGGCACGCGGTGCCAAGGGACAGTGCGTCGGACTGGGCTGTTCGCGACGGAGCGATCGTCGGGCGCGGCAGCGCCGACCGGCTGTCCTACCTCGTCTGGAAGGATGAACATCTTACTGACTTCGAGCTCAAGCTGCGCTATCGCCTGCCGGGCAAAGGCAACACCGGAGTCGAAATCCGCAGTCAACCCGACCGGAGCGGCAAGCGCCCTTTCGAGGGCTACCACGCGGACCTCGGCCACGTCGGCATTGGTCCTTTATGCATTCCAGGTTCAATAGGAGCAGAAGTGGCGAATACGATGCTGAATGTGCAGAACAGGAAAGCCCACGTGAGCTTGAGCGTCGCGGCAATGGCCCTGTTCGGCGTGGTCGTTTGCTGCAACGTGGCCATTGGGCAGTCTCGACGCACGCCATCTCACGAGGAGCAGGTCTCCGACCATCTTAGCAGGCTCGGCGATCCGGATCCGCGGGTCCGCGACGAGACGGCCAAGGCGCTGGGAGTCATCGCGTCTCGCGTCAGGAATGATGCCGCCGTGAAGTCAGCAATCGCCGTCCTGATCAAGGGGCTCTCTGACAAGGAAGGAGAGGTGCGCGAAGAATCGGCCGAAGCGCCGGCTCGCATTGCGTCAGCAATCAGAAACAAGGCGTTGCTGGAACCCGCTGTCGGACCGCTGCGGAGAACGCTTGCCGACGGCGCCGCCGACACGCGACAGTTCGCTCAGCAGGCCCTGGAATCTCTCGGCAAACCCAAAGGAAGGGCCACTGAGGCAATGAAGCAATCCACCATTGACCTGAATCGCGACCGGTACCTGCTCCTCGATTCCCGCATCATCGAGAGCACCAACAACGCGAAGCTTACCCTCGGCGCCGTTCGCAAAGACAAGAACAACCCCTTGTTCAAGGAGGACAAGCCGTGGGAACCGCGTTTCGACAATCCGTATCTCAGCGTCATCTACGACCAGGAGGACAGGATCTACAAGTGCTGGTACAGTATCTTCATCCAGGCCAGCCAGGAGAGCTGGATCAAGGCGCCGCGGGAGAAGCGGGCGTGGCGCAATTGGACGGAGAGTCGTGATCGGGGATTCGGCGTGTGCTACGCCGTCTCCAAGGACGGCATCCACTGGAAGAAGCCCGAGCTGGGCGTCGTCGAGTTTCAGGGCAGCAAGCGGAACAATCTCGTTCTGCGCGCCGAGCATGGCGCGGGGGTCATCAAGGACCTGCACGAGAGCGATCCACAAAAGCGCTATAAGGCAATACATCCATTCCGTGGGCACATGCTCGTATGGTTCTCTCCAGACGGCCTTCGCTGGAAGGTGCAGAAGCTGCGGGGCCTGGACCACGGCGACACGTACAACTGCGTATTCTGGGACCCGGCGCTTCGCAAGTACGTGCTCTTCACGCGCCACTGGGGAGGCACAGGAGCGAAGAACAAACGCTACGGGGGCAGGAGCGGCAGGTATCGCATGGAGTCCAGGAGCGAATCGCCGGACTTCATCAATTGGTCGGAAGCGAAGGTCGTTCTGAAGGGCCTCAACACCGATCTACAGATTCACGACATGCCCGTGTTCCGCCACGCCGGCGTCTACGTGGGGCTCATCGGCCTGTTCGACACGGTCGCCTCCCGGCAGCACGTCGAGCTGGCGTGGAGCCCGGACAGTATCCAGTGGCACCGGGTTTGTCCGGGAACGCCGCTGATCGCCAACAGCACCACGCGGACGGGCCTGATCGTCAAGGCCGCCTTGGACACCAACCACTATGACCTGGCGATCAAGGTCAGCGACGACGAACTGGCTCAGGTCCGCCTAACACCACATGAGTTCCACGGCGATTGGAACTACACTATTGGCCCGCGCCGTCCCCGGTGAAGTCGTCCAGGTTATTTATGCGCGGGCCCTAAGATTGCGCCGGGTTGTGGATTGACTCCGGAGCAGGGCTGGTTACACTTCTGGGCGAGTTGGTGCGGTCACTACCAGCGTTGTGGATTGACTCCGGAGCAGGGCTGGTTACACTATGTGCCGCACAGTTTCCGGCTAGCTGGTAGTTGTGGATTGACTCCGGAGCAGGGCTGCTTACACTTCCGGGCTGTCCTGGCCTTCTGTTGCCTCGGTTGTGGTTTGACTCCGGAGCAGGGCTGGTTACACTCACAGGGCCTCGGAGCGTGTCTCGATTGCCGTTGTGGATTGACTCCGGAGCAGGGCTGGTTACACTGATCGTCATGACGAACCGCGGCGTTGACAGTTGTGGATTGACTCCGGAGCAGGGCTGGTTACACTCGATTTCCGCTGCACCCGCCCGGCGAGCGAGTTGTGGATTGACTCCGGAGCAGGGCTGGTTACACTAATACAGCAGCCGGTAGATCTTCTGCGCCAGTTGTGGATTGACTCCGGAGCAGGGCTGGTTACACTCGGTGCCTGGCAGTTCCAGTGCCGCAATACGTTGTGGATTGACTCCGGAGCAGGGCTGGTTACACTGTCCGAGATCGTAGGGAAGATCGGGCCCCTAGTTGTGGATTGACTCCGGAGCAGGGCTGGTTACACTGATAGAAACCAGCATCGCCAATGACTGGCAGTTGTGGATTGACTCCGGAGCAGGGCTGGTTACACTTGCCGGCGGCGTTCGGCCCGCGGGACCTGAAGTTGTGGATTGACTCCGGAGCAGGGCTGGTTACACTGGCCGACGCGATGGCCAAGGACGACGGGCCGTTGTGGATTGAGTCCGGAGCAGGGCTGGTTACACTCGACCGGGCGAAGCGGTTTGACGATCGCTGGTTGTGGATTGACTCCGGAGCAGGGCTGGTTACACTCTTGAGCCAGTTGTTGACCTGCGAGGTGAAGTTGTGGATTGACTCCGGAGCAGGGCTGGTTACACTTGATTCCACCTACATCGGTAGAGTTTTGCAGTTGTGGATTGACTCCGGAGCAGGGCTGGTTACACTGAACACGTAGACCATCTCATAGGCTGATGTGTTGTGGATTGACTCCGGAGCAGGGCTGGTTACACTTTTCGCCTGATCGTACAGGTTACGCGAGATGTTGTGGATTGACTCCGGAGCAGGGCTGGTTACACTTCACCGGCACGCTGTTCGACATGGTTCGCAGTTGTGGATTGACTCCGGAGCAGGGCTGGTTACACTGCACCCCACGCCCGGGCGCCCGGACCTGGAGTTGTGGATTGACTCCGGAGCAGGGCTGGTTACACTTCCAGGTCGCCCGGGCCACGGGCGATTTCGGTTGTGGATTGACTCCGGAGCAGGGCTGGTTACACTCTCCGGCCAGGGCGGCTACCAGCTCTATCGGTTGTGGATTGACTCCGGAGCAGGGCTGGTTACACTGCAAGGTCAAGGTCCCCAAGACCGTCGACGGTTGTGGATTGACTCCGGAGCAGGGCTGGTTACACTTATTCGTCACCGCGTAAGGGTCCCACGGCAGTTGTGGATTGACTCCGGAGCAGGGCTGGTTACACTCACTGGCTTCATGCTTCCGTCGGGCTTTCTGTTGTGGATTGACTCCGGAGCAGGGCTGGTTACACTCAAGTTCCTCGGCAACGCCTACGCCGAGCGTTGTGGATTGACTCCGGAGCAGGGCTGGTTACACTTTCCGCCCAGCAGCGTGTAGTAGGCCGGGGGTTGTGGATTGACTCCGGAGCAGGGCTGGTTACACTATCGAGCCAAGGTGACCATACCGCGCAATCGTTGTGGATTGACTCCGGAGCAGGGCTGGTTACACTGCAGACCCACGACAGGGAGAAGCGGGAAGTGTTGTGGATTGACTCCGGAGCAGGGCTGGTTACACTTGAGTTTAGGTGCACGCGGCCGGCGAGCGAGTTGTGGATTGACTCCGGAGCAGGGCTGGTTACACTAGTGCGGCCGTAAGCGTGGGCTGGCGGAGCGGTTGCCGCGATATCGCTCAGAACATTTCGAGCTGTCGCGGTGCCTGCTCCGTCGGTTTTCGCATTTTTCCCCAGAAAACACGCATCCGCTCATACTGCTTGTCCGTGATCTTCACCAAGCGGACCTCGCCGTCCGGCGGGAGGTGCGCCACGACGCGCTCCTCATGGACATCGGCGTTCTCGTCGCTGGCGCAGTGACGAATATACACCGAGTACTGCATCATTGTAAAGCCGTCTTTTATCAAGATCTTGCGGAATCTCATGTAGGCCTTGCGCGACGCGGCGGTGTCCGTCGGCAGGTCGAACATGGCAACCAGCCACATGCTCTTGTATCCGCTCAGCTCCACAGCTTCGGCAGTTCCATGAGCTTCTGCTCGCCGGCGTAGCACCGCACGAGCGAGGCGGTCATGCGCTCCAGCGCGATCATCAGCGGGCCCTTGAGGCCGGCGACCTCAACTTCCTGCGTCAGCAGCGTGAGGAGCTCGGCCTTGGTCTGGCGGTCAAGCTCTTCTCGCCCGGCTGCTGCAAGTTCCTGGACCTTGCGGTCCACGAGTGGGCGCAGCGGCTCGAGGAGGTCATCGGCCAGACAGAACGAATTGGAGCGTCCGTGGTGGTGCAGGCCGAGCGAGGGATGAAGCCCGGCCGCACATATCGCGCGCGCGACCGTGGCGCGAAGGACCATGTATCCGTAGTTCAGGAGGTTGTTGGGCGGGTCGCCTCGGGGGCTGCGCCGGAAGTCGGGCCCGAGGAGTGCCGGCCAGTACTTCCGGGCCGCCTGGGCCTCGACGTTCGTCGGGTCCCCGCTACGGACCTTCGAGACGAGCGCGCGAAGCGCCCGCGCCGTGGGCGACTCGGCCCGCAGGGCCGCCGCCTGGTGGCGAATCTTGGCCTGGACGATCTGTTTCCAGAGGCGCTTGCGGAGCGGCAGGTCGGCGGCGGCCTGGCTGAGGATGCGCTGGGTCTGGAGCGAGTTGGTCTGCGGGAGGAACAGGCCCGCCGGTAGGTGGTCCCTCCCACAGGGGAGCACGGCCGCTCCGGCGGCGAGCACCTCGGCGAGTACGGAGTGGGTGTAGGTGGTGTCGTGACAGTCCAGGATGAGCAGGCCGATGTCCTCCAGCGGAATGGTGCCGACGACCACCCGACCTCGGCGGATGGCCAGCGAGCCCTGCGAGACGTAGAGGTGATTTCCTCGCCCGGAGATCTCGATTGTGCGCTTAATCATTGCAGGGGTGAATCCTTCCCAACGGATCCACGGTTACCTTCTGCGGGCACCACTGCTTCAATGTCCGCCATGATTGGAACCGCTGCCTGGTGTTGTCGTCGTCGATCCTTGCGGCGGTGTGAAGGCGGAACCACACGTCCGGGGTCCCCGTGTCCGGAGAGACGGAACCTTTCTGAACGCGGTATAGCTGCGTCTGCCGCGTGTTGGGGTCGGTCAGGCAGGCCATGTCGTTAACGCAGAACGACATGAGGAAGGTGAGCGAGCGGGGCGGATGTCGGTCGACGACGGGGCGACCGTTCCGCAGTCGTTGGTGCGCCTCGAAGCGGGAGACGGCGCGGCCGGTCCACGTGCCGTCGGGCTTCTCGTAGATCTCCAGGTGATGGTTCCCGCCGGGCTTGACGAGCTTGATGGGTCGGCCGTCCTGGTCGGCCGCGACGGCGACGAGCGTGTTCTCCGTCCGCTCGATGCGCAGCTTCCGGATGGGGACGCCGGAGGCCATGGCGAGCGTGCGGTCGCCGAGGACCTTGGAGACCTTGTCGGCGCCTTTGAGCTGGATCCCTTTCTCCGTGGCTGCGTGGGCGACGGCGGCGCGCACGATCTCCCGAATCACGCGGTCCCGGATCTCGCCGACCATATTCCACGTCAGCTCGGCCACAGGGACCCGCAGGACACCCCGGCGGTCCGAGCTGCCAGGGCCGTAGTTGGTGTCCTCGTGGAGCTTCCCCGCCAGCTTCCTCGTCGGGCGATGGGACACGTTTATCTCGTTGACAACCTCTTGCAGGTCCTCGCGGAAGCTTTCCCAGGGCTTGGGAAGCGTCGCCGGAACGGGGTTGTACTTGACCGTGGAGAGCTTCTGGAGGGCCGAGCGTGTAGTCATGGCGATCACAGCAGCGTCCACGGCGTGGTGGCGGTGGTCGTCGCGGGCCTTCTGGGCAGGGGCGAGCGGGCTCAGGATCGCGTCCAGTCCCCACTGGTGTCGCAGTTCGCTGGTGGTCAGGCCCTTGACGGACCGTACCGCGGTCCCGAGGCGCCGAAGGTAGGCGACGGCCAGACGGCTGAGATACCGCGTGTCGTTGAGTTGCCTCTCGACGAATCGGTCCAGGTCGATGTCCTTTTGCGTGAATCTCCGTCGCTTGGGGTACGGCAGACACCGACCACGCTGGAGCACGGCCTCGTAGTTCTCGGTCGTGTCGTGGTAAGCTTCGTAGGGGGTCTTGTTGCCCTTGCGCCTTCGGTTCTCATCAACGTAGCAGAGGGTCTTGTTCATGTACGAATCGTCCAGGGATCGGGAGTAGGGAAGGACGTGCTCGATCTGGATTTCCCCGGAGAGGAGCTTGCTCTTTGGGATGGTGCGGCCGGTATAAACGCACGTCTTGTCGCACTCCTCCCAGAGCTTGAATCTGGTGATGTCATCCCGTGAGGGATTAGGCAGGCCGAACTCCTCCAGCAGCCGCGTTCGGGCCTTCTCATTCTCGTCGCGGTGCTTGAGATTGTCGAAGAAGATCTCTCTCCGCCTCCGACCGCTGTTCTTGATGTCCCGCGCGAGCTCGATGACGACTTCAGCCGGCTTGCCGTATTCCAGGACGATGGCATTAACTACCTTCCGAGTCTCGGTCAGGGCGCGATGCACCAGGGGATTGGTCAGGTTCTCCAACGTGTCGTCGACGGGAGGCAGGACATCATGGGTGGGGGCAGCACTGACCAGTTGGTATCCGGCGGCAGCTTTTGCGTCGCTGTAGATCAAGCCCGCTTCCAGGTGAGGCGTGATCTTTCGGATGGCCTTCAGGGATACACGAAACCGCCCGGGCGGGAGCTTTATCTTGATGAGCCTCTCTGTCTGTGCGTCGTTGAGGCCCAGTTCGTCCCGCGCGAGGCGGCGCAGCTCGTCGTCGTTCTCGATTTCCGCCAAGCCGGCGTAGAGCGCCTCGCGCTGCTGGGGGCCGGCGGCCTCGTACCAGCTTCCCAGCGGTTTCTTGCGCAGCGCTGCTTCGATTGCATTACCTTTGAGACAGTCGCGCTTTGAAAGCGATTCGAGATTGAACGTCTGGCTGTCATAGAAGCCCAGAAGCTGTCGGATCTGGTCGAACGTGAGTTTGGCTCTTGGGGCCAGGGCTTCGGCGAGCGCCTTCCGTTCCTCCCCGTCAAGCAAGCGCTCTTCCCCGCCCCGGTCGAGCACCTTCAGGAGGTTGATCTCCTGAAGGATTCGGAACTGCTGGCCAAGCCAGTGGGCTCTGGGGCAACGTTTCTCGCCAGACTCCAGCTCGCAGTCCCCGATCCTGGCTTGGTCCCAGGTAATCGGCCGCTGGTAGAAGATGAGCTCGTGGACCACTTCCCTGAGCTGGTGCGTCAGCCGCTCGGGGTGGAAGGCCGCCTGCGTGTTCCATACCTTCGCGAACTCTTCCTCAAACATCGATCGAAGCGTGTAGCGGTCGCGGATCCGCTCCAGCGCAGCACTTCGGTGGGGTGCGGCGTCTCCGGGCTCAACTGCCAGGGACGCCAGGTACTCACCAAGGGTTCGGGCCCCGGCTGCTTCGATGTCTGCCTGCAACGCGGCGGTCTCTTTGGCGACCTGGCCGTCTTTGCTCTCCCGTTGCTTGCGATTGGACTTGAACCCGCGCCGCTGGCAGAGATGCACCAGCACACGCCCGATCTCGTATTCGGTGAGCGGCTCGTCCAAGGCCCTCTTACGGAGGCGGTAGGGGTCTGCCGAGAGCACGGCGGAAAGCGCCTCCCTGTCCGTCGGGAGAAGGCCTGCCTTCCGGAGGATCCCTCGGAGTGCGCCCTTTCGTGTGCTGCGGCGCTGGTGCAGCCTTCTCTGCCCGCGGGCGAGGCGCCTCTCCTGGCCGCGGGGCTTCTCCCTCTTGGTGTTCAGCAGGTCGACACCTTCAGGAAACACTCGCGCGCCAGCAAGGATTCTCCTGCCTCCGTCGAATGTCTTGCCTTTGCGGGCGATCATGGCCCAACCGACGGAGTTGCTGCCGAGGTCCAAGCCCAGGATGTACGGAGTCATCTCGATCCCCTTTCAGTTTGCCGCATGGATTTTCCTGCAAAACATCTTGACAGGGCATCATGCGGAAGTAAAGATAAAGGCAAGTGTAACCAGCCCTGCTTCGGATTCTTTTCACACCAAGGAGCAGGATCTTCGGAGCCTGCTCCGCAGGGCGCGGCCTTCGGGCCGCAGCCTCTCTTGGCTTGCCCAGGAGAGGCTCTCTTTTGCGCATTCCCGGCCCGTGGGCACAGCGGGGGTGGCGGTTGAAGTTTGCCCGCCGCCTGGGGATAATGCAGGCGCTCGTTCGATAGGCGCATCCTGCCGGGACGGGAGAAGACCATCGCAGGGCGAATTGCCATTTGGGCTTTCGCGCTGGCGGCTGCCGCGGGGGCGGGCGGCTGTGTCGCCGGCGGCGAGAGGCCCCCGGAGGTCTCGGGCGATCGCGTGAGGCTGCATCGGGCCTGGCGCGCGATTCCGCGAACGCCCGTTACGCCCTATACGGGGCCGTTCGGGGGCGAGGCGCGGGCCCTGGCGCCGGTCAAGGCCGCCCAGGCGAGGCTGAGCGCCATGGACCTCTCCGTGCCGAAGTATTTCCTCGATCGCCCGGAACTGAGCACGCCGGAGTACAACACCCCCGTCCCGCCGGTTGGGAGATGACAGAAGGAGCCATCGCATGCTGATCGCCCGCAAGTACGACGGCTCAGCTCACCGGGGCAAGCCAGGTCCCGCGCCAAGGAAGGCCAACTTGATCCGCAAGCTTGTGCTACAGATGGCCGAGCAGAATCCATCCTGGGGTCACGGCCACATCCACGGCGAGATCAAGGGCCTGGGCTACGAAGCCCCGGACTCCCTCGTGTGGCCCCGGACGGCGCTGCAGCGCCTGCCGCCTCTCTTGCTGCGGTCCAAGGGAGAGTCCACCAGCTCCCGCGAGCCGTCCAGGCGGATGCCTCGAACCAGAAGCGCCGCCACCTTGTGGACAGGCTTCCCGCCCTGGACGCCCCTCAGCCGGACCGAGGGCGCCACCTGGCAGCGGACGTGCACCGCGGTCACGACCAGGTAGAGGCAGTCATCCGCCAGGCAGCGAGACTGAAAGGCCTTGCGTTCGTCGTCCAACTGCTTCACCAGCGTACCGACCGTCGTCGGACAGACGCTTGTGCCCCACATCTGCTGCGGCAGCGCCGTCACTTCCCGCGTCGAGGCGCTCGCCACGTACGCATTGACGATCGCGCGGTCCACGTCTTCGCCACGCCGCTTGCGAAAACCGAGAAACGCGCTGCGAAACCCCGCCTGGCGAACCCGAGGCGTCCGAAGCACCGCCTCGTGTCCCAGGACCATGAAACGCCGGGCTCGATAGCCGGAACGATACGTCGTGCGATCCTCCGGACATCGCTGGTGCCATCGGGCCCCCACGAACGCCTCGACTTCGTGCTGCAATACCTCGTGGACCGCCTTCACCAGCCAGGCCGACATGCGTTCCCGTGCCCCTTGCCAGAAGTCCTTCCGGTCTCGCCGTCGGTGCCCTATACTTCGGCGGGGGGACGGCTGGCTGCGTCCAGTGCAGGCGAAAGACTCATCGGAGACCGGACATGCCGCTGACGCCGGAAGACACTGCGTTGTCAGCCGCCGAGACGCCAAGGACCCGTCCCGAGCCGTTCATCCTTGTCGTTTTCGGCGCCTCGGGGGACCTGACGCGACGCAAGCTGATCCCGTCTTTCTTCGGGCTGGACTGCGAAGGACTGCTTCCCGCCGCCGCCCGCGTGATCGGCTACGCGCGATCGGACGGCAGTGACGAGGATTTCAAGGCGTCCCTTCTGAAGTCCACCGCCTGGGCCCGCATGGGCAAGGCGATTCACCAGGCCGACTGGCAGCGTTTCGCCGAGCGGCTGACGTACCACCAGGGCAGCTATGACAGCGCGGGGGACTTCCGCTCGCTGCGGCGCCGCATCGAGGAGACGCCCGGGCCGGGGAACTGCCTGTTCTACCTGGCGACGCCTCCGGAGGCGTTCATTCCGATCGTTCGCGGGTTGAAGGAATCCGGCCTGGCGCGGAAGGGACGGCCCGCCTCGCCGTGGTCGCGCTTAGTCGTGGAGAAGCCGTTCGGCCACGACCTGGCCAGCGCGACGGCGCTGAACGACGAGATCCGCGCGGCGTTCGATGAGCAGCAGATCTTTCGAATCGACCATTACCTCGGCAAGGAGACGGTCCAGAACCTGATGGTCCTGCGGTTCGCCAACAGCATCTTCGAGCCGATCTGGCACCAGAAGTACGTCGGTCACGTGCAGATCACCGTCGGCGAGGCCCTCGGCGTGGAGGGGCGGGCGGGCTATTACGACCGGGCCGGCGCCATCCGCGACATCGTCCAGAACCACATGATGCACCTGATGTGCCTGATTGCGATGGAGCCGCCCGTTTCGCTTTCGGCCGACGACATCCGCAGCGAGAAGGTGAAGGTCCTCAAGGCGCTGCGGCCGATCAGCCCGGAGTGTGCCGCCAACGGGGTGGTGCGGGCCCAGTACACCGCCGGGGTGATCGACGAGGAACACTGCCTGGGTTACCGCGAGCTGGACGGCGTGGCCGGGGACTCCCCCACGGAGACCTACGCCGCGTTCAAGGCGTTCGTGGACAACTGGCGCTGGTCGGGCGTGCCGTTCTACCTGCGGACGGGCAAGCGTCTGCCCCGGCGGACGACCGAGGTCTCCATCCATTTCAAATCGGTCCCGCAGGTGCTCTTCAACGCCCCGCCCGGTGAGCCTCTCGCCCCGAACGTCCTGGCCGTTCGCGTCCAACCCAACGAGGGCATCTCGATGGAGTTCCAGGTGAAGCTGCCCGGTGCGGCCAGGCGGGTCCAGCCACTGAAGATGGACTTCAGCTACGCCGGGGCCTTCGGCGGCGCCCCGCCGGAGGCGTACCAGCGCCTGCTCCTGGACGCGGCCTTGGGCGATCCAACCTTGTTCACGCGGGACGACGAGGTGATTGCGGCCTGGCGATTCATCGAGCCCGTCCTGCAAGGCTGCGCGATGCAGCCGGCCGAGAGCCTTGCGAGCTATCCCGCCGGCTCCTGGGGGCCCAAGGAGGCCGACGATCTCATCGCCGCCGACGGGAACCGGTGGCACGTGGCCGGATAGCCCCTGCACCGCCCCGCCGGTCGGGCGGCCGCCCGCGCCGAGGCCGGAACCGACGGCGACTTCATTTGTCCTGCCCCGCGAGGCATTTCCTCCTACGGCGGGGGATGTCCTGGACGATATAATATGGGCAACCGACTTGCGGCGGAAGGCGTGGTCCGCCCGCGTGCAGGGATCGAACCGCATGACGGAGATCACGTTTCCGCGACGAAAGGTGATAACATGAAGCGGAAAGCCCTCTTGACGTTTACGGCCCTCCTGTTTGCCGGCTGCGGCGGAGGCGACGACGAGGACGCCAACAAGCCGGACGGCCCGAGCGGGCTGTCCCCGGCGACGACCTCACCGGCGATTCGGGCCGACGGAACGGTGCGTGAGCCCGCCGTCGCCGGCCTGTGGTATCCCAAGGTCCCCCAGGAGCTCGCCAGGACGGCCAACTCGCTGCTGTCGGCGACGGTGGCGGGCGTCGGCGGCAAGGTTCGGGGGATGATCGTCCCGCACGCCGGATGGCGATTCTGCGGCATCACCGCGGCGGTGGCGTACAAGCAGTTGATGGGTCAGGACGTGCGAACGGCGATTATCCTGGCCCCCAGTCACACCGCGAGCTTCCCCGGCGCGTCCATCCCGAACGTGGAGGCCTACCGAACGCCCCTGGGGTTCATCAAGCTGGCGCCCAAGGCGGCGGAGTTGGCCAGGCTCAGGCCCTTCACGGCCCCGCCGAAGCTGGCGGCCCGCCGCCCGGTCTGGTGGCGGCAGGCCTCCAAGCTCGCGCCCCCGGAAGGCCAGGACACCCCCCACACCTGGGAGCATTCGCTGGAGACGCAGTTGCCGTTTCTCCAGTGGGTGCTGGGGAGCTTCCAGCTCGTGCCGGCCGTCTACGGAGGGAGCGTCGATCCGGCCAAGGCGGCCGACATGCTCTCGAGGTTCCTCGACGACGGCACCGTCGTCATTGCCAGCAGCGACCTGAGCCACTATCACCCGTATGACATGGCCAAGAGCCTGGATGCCTGGTGCCTCAAGGCCGTCCGGGAGATGGATATCAAGGCGATGAGCCGGCAGGAGGCCTGTGGGAAGGGACCGATCCTCACGTTGATGCACCTGGCCAAGGAAAGGGGCTGGAAACCGCGCGTGCTGGACTACCGCAACAGCGGCGACATTCCCAGCGGCAACAAGGACAGGGTCGTGGGGTACATGGCGGCCGTCTTCGTCGAGGAGGGGGCCGCCAAGATCCAGCCCCTGACCGACGCGGACCGGAAGTTCCTGCTGGGCCTGGCGCGCAGGACCCTTACCGCCTTCTTCACCAGGCAGCCCCCTCCCCGGATCGATCGCGCCACGCTGCCTCCCGGCCTGCTGAAGCCGAAGGGCTGCTTCGTGACGCTGAAGAGCAAAGAGGAGCTTCGCGGGTGCGTCGGCTATACCCTGCCGGTCCAGCCGTTGTACGTGGCGGTGATGGAGATGGCCGTCAACGCCACCAGGGACCGGCGGTTCCGGTCCAAGCCGGTCACCGCGGAGGAGCTGGACGCCATCACGATCGACATCAGCATCCTGACGGTGCCCAAGCCGATCTACTACAACACCCCCTCAGACCTGCTCGAGCGCCTCCGCCCGAACATCGACGGGGTCACGCTGGAGGTGCCCGTGGTGGTCAAGGGCCGACGCGCCCTGGCCAACGCCGTGTACCTGCCGTCCGTCTGGAAGGAGATCCCCGAGCCCGAGAAGTTCATGAGCCAGTTGGCCCTGAAGGCCGGTCTCGCCGCCAACGCCTGGCGGCAGCCCCAGGCGACGATCCGGACCTTCCAGGTGGAGGAGTTTCAGGAAACCAAGGAATAGCTCCGTGGGCGATCCGCCAGGACAGTCGCCGCCGGCCGAGGCCCCCCCTGCCGGCCAAATGCCCGGCAGAGAGGCGACGCCGACCCCGCCCCGGCTGTTGTTCGCGGCCGTCTGCTGTCTCGGAATCTCCCACATCATCACGCAGCTCGTGCTGATGCGCGAGCTGCTCTGCGTCCTGGCCGGCAACGAGATGATCTTCGGGATCATCCTCGCGGCGTGGTTTCTCCTGATGGGGCTCGGGGCGCTGCTGGGGCGATGGTCGGGCCGGCTGGCCGGCCGCATCACCGAGCTCGTCCTCGCACACCTGCTGGTGGCGATCCTCCCGGTGGCGGATGTCTTCCTCCTCCGCGCGCTGCGGAACGTGGTCTTCGTCCGCGGCGTCGAGGTCGGCGTGGTCCAGAGCCTTGTGATCTGCCTGCTCCTGCTGGCGCCGTTCTGCCTGATCGGCGGGTACGTGCTGACCCTGGCGTGCGAGCTGCTCGCGGCCCGGCGGGACGCGGCCAGCATCGGCAAGGTCTACTTCCTCGACGTCCTCGGCGACATCGGCGGCGGGCTGCTGTTCAGCTTCGTTCTGATCTACCTGGTGGGCCATTTCGGCGCCCTTTACGTTCCGGCGGCCATAAACCTCGCCGCCGCGGTGACGGTGGCGTTGGCGGCGAGGAAGAGGGCCCTGGCGGCTGCGGCCGCCGCCGTCGCGCTCGGCGCCGCGGCCGCGGCCGGCGCGGTGGACCTGGGCGGGCTGTCCACCGCGATGGAGTACTCCGGGCGGAACGTGGTCTACAGCGGCAACAGCCCGTACGGGCGGCTCGTCGTGACCGAATCCAGCGGGCAGTACGACTTCATCGAGAACGGCGTGCCCCTGTTCAGCACGCAGGAGGTCAGGCACGTCGAGGAGACGGTGCACTACGCGATGGCCCAGCGACCGGCCGCCGAGGACGTGCTGCTGGTCTCCGGCGGGGTCTCGGGCACGGCCGGGGAGATCCTGAAGTACCCCGTGCGGCGGGTGGACTACGTCGAGCTGGACCCGCTCATCATCGAGGTGGCGCGGCGGTTCGTGCCGGCCGGGCTCGCCGACGAGCGGATCGCCGTTCACCTCACGGACGGGCGGCGGTTCGTCCGGCAAACCGGCCGGCGGTACGACGTGGTGATCGTCGACGTGCCCGACCCGAGCACGTTCCAGATCAACCGGTTCTACACGGTCGAGTTCTTCCGCCACGTGCGGCGGGCGCTCTCGGAAGGCGGCGTGATGGTCATCTCGCTGGGCGGCTACGCGAACTACATGAGCCGCGACCTGGCCCGGCTGATCGCCGTCATCCACCGCACGTTGGGGGAGGTCTTCGCCCGCGTGCGGATGCTCCCGGGCGAGCGGGTCTTCTTCCTGGCCTCCGACGGCGAGCTGACGGGCGACATCGCCGGGCGGATCGAGCGGGCGGGCGTCGAGACGAAGTGGGTCCGCCCGGAGGTCCTCGACGCAACGCTCACGCCCGACCGCATCGCCGAGCTCCGCCGCGCCGTCAGCGACGACGCGCCCGCCAACCGGGACTTCAGCCCCGTCCTCTACTACTACCAACTGCTCTACTGGACGGGCAAGCACCCCGCGCGGTACGGCGTGCTGGCGGCCGTGGCGGCAATCGCGCTGGCGGCCTACGCCGTCCGCCTGCGGGCCGTCACCCTCGCCGTCTTCACCACCGGCTTCGCCGCCTCCGCCCTGGAGGTGATCGTGCTGGTGGGCTTCCAGATCGTTCACGGGTACGTCTATCACCGGGTGGGGCTGATCGTCACGACGTTCATGATGGGCCTGGCGGTCGGCTCGCACCTGGCCAACCGGTGGCTCGACCGCGCGGGCCGGCGGGACCTCGTGAAGCTGGAGCTGGCCGTCGCGGCGTATGCGGGGCTGGTGCCGGTCGCGCTGCTGGGCCTGGACCGGCTCGCCGCGGCGGGGGCGGAGTCGCTGTCGGCCTGGGTCGCCTTCCCGCTGCTGACCTTCGCCCTGGCCGTGCTCGTGGGCATGGAGTTCCCGGTGGCGGGCAAGGCCGGCTTCCAGGCCGTCGCGCCGACGGCGTCACGGCTGTACACCGCCGACTTCGTCGGCGCGTGCATCGGCGCGCTGCTGGTCAGCACGCTGCTCATCCCGCTGGTCGGCATCTTCGCGGTCTGCGCGATCGTTGCGGCCTTGAACGTCGCCAGCGGGCTCATCGTGCGGTTCACCTGAGCGAGGCGAGACATGGCAAGAGCGACGTCCAGGCCGTTCGGCTACTACGTGGTCAAGACCGTTCGGTTCAGCGGTTGGTTTCTGCTGGTGATGATGGTATTATTCATTGTGTCGGGATACGCCCTGACGGGCGAATACGGCCTTGACCGGGTGATGGGGCCCCGGACGGCGGAAGTGCTTCACTTGAAGCTCGACGAGGTCCTGGTGGCGGGCTTTGGGGTGCACGTGGCGGCGGCGCTGTACCTGGCGCTGCGGAGGTGGGGATGGATCAAGAGGCGAGCGAGGACGTGACGGCCGACGAGGCCCCGCCGGCATCCGAGCCGTCGGAGCCGCGCCGCCTCAGTAGGCGCAAGGCGCTCAAGATCGGCGCGGCGGGCGCCGCCGGGCTCGCCGGGGCCGGGGCCGTCGCCAGCGTCTTCCTCGGGCCGGACTCCCCCTCCTGGTGGAGCGCCCCGTCGGCCGAGGTCTTCAAGGGCGACGCGCCGACCGGCGAGCTGTGGCGGCTCTGGCGGAAGCGCGGCTGGGCCGTCGAGGCCAGGCACTACCGCCGCCTCGGGCGGAACGTCCGATGCCGCCTGTGCCCGAACAACTGCCTGCTCTCGCCGGGCGACCGCGGCCGGTGCCGAAACCGCGTCAACCATGACGGAAAGCTCTACACGCTCGTCTACGGCAACCCCTGTTCGTTTCATGTCGACCCGATCGAGAAAAAGCCCCTCTATCATTTCCTGCCCACAACCGGCGTGCTCTCGATCGCCACGTCGGGCTGCGGGTTCCGCTGCCTCAACTGCCAGAACTGGGACATCTCCCAGATGAAGCCGGAACAGACCAAGGACCCCTACGGACCGGACGTGCCGGCCACCCTCGATCGCATGCGGCGGGCCCTCACCCGCCAGGATGTCCGCCGCCTGAGCATGTTTCCCGAGCACGTGGTCGCCATCGCCGAGGCCCACAAGTATCCCTCGGTGGCCTACACCTACTCCGAGCCGACGGCCTTCTACGAATACATGTACGACTCGGCGAAACTCGCCCGCGAAAAGGGCATCAAGAACATCTGGGTCACCTGCGGGTACATCCACCGCAAGCCGCTGGAGGAGTTCTGCGAGGTCCTGGACGCGGCCAACGTGGACCTCAAGAGCTTCAGCCCCGAGATCTACAAGAAGCTGAACTCCGGCAAGCTCCAGCCGATCCTCGACACGCTCAAGCTGCTCAAGGAGCGCGGCGTGTGGTTCGAGGTGACCAACCTCGTCGTGCCGACCTACACCGACGACATGGACATGATCCGCCGGATGTGCGGCTGGCTGGTCGAGAACGTCGGGCCGGACTACCCGCTGCACTTCTCGCGCTTCCACCCGCAGCACAAGCTCACCCATCTGCCGCCGACGCCGACGGACGTCCTGGTCAAGGCCCGATCCATCGCGCGGCAGGCGGGCCTGCGATACGTCTATGTCGGCAACGTACTGGTGGAAGGGGGCGGGACCACCTATTGCCCGAACTGCAAGAGGATCCTCATCGATCGCTACGGTTACCGGGTTCGCGAGATCTCCGTCGAGAACGGCAAGTGCAGGTTCTGCAAGACCCCCATCGCCGGCGTCTGGAAGGCGTAGGGGCCGGGGGCAGTCGCCGATGGCGCGGTTTCGTTCCGTGACTTCCGCCTTCTCCCTGGTGAAGTGCGTCGTGCGGTGTGCGTGGGAAAAAGCACGGCGGCGGCACGCCGCCGCTGGGCCCGAGTGCCTCCAGGGCGCCGTAGGTTCAACCGCCGCCGGCCTCGCTCGCCAATGGCGGAGCCGCGGCGTGCCGCCGCGGTGCCGTTACGATGTGCCTTCCCCGGCCGCCTTTTCTGCCTCCTCGGCCTGTTCATCGCCGGGCGGCTCGGACGGGCCCTCGGCGGGCGCCGGCTCGCCGGCTGCGGGCGCGGGCGCGGGCTTCGGCGCCTTCTCCGCCGGCCTCTTGCCGGGCGGGGGCCGTTGGTCGCTCGGCCGAATGCGCAGGGGCTCCAGGTCCGCCAGCGGGATCTCCATCTCGAAGATCCCGGACTGCACGGTCGCGACGTCCTTCTCGGCATTGAAGCGGATGAGCGTCGCTCGCTTGTGGAAGGGAACGACGTAGACCTTCTCGCCGGGCTCCAGCGCGAGGATGGCGTCGCGTTTGGCGCGGGCGGCACGTCCGGTTACCCGCCCGCGGTCCATCGGCCGGTCCTTGTCGGCCGGGGCCTTCTCCCTCCTGCCGGCAGCGCGGGGCCGCCGCTGCTCGGCGCGGTCGCCTCGCTGGGCCGCCTTCCGCGCGGGACGGGCCGCGAAGGGCCCGGTCTGCGGGAACAGGTCCTGGATCGAGACGGTCATCTCGCCGTTGCGCGTCTCGACGGTGGCCCGAAGCCCGGGCAGGTCCACCTTGACGACCTTGCCCCTGCCGGGCCTGCGGGCGATGGGCACCTCGTCGCCCACCTTGAGCCGCGCGATCGCGCCCAGCCAGGTGTCGAACTGGCGGGCACGCTGTTTCTGCTGCTCCAGGGAGCGATGGTACTCCTGGCGCGTATGATCGGCCTCGGCGCGGATCTCCTGGGTCTGGCGGGCCTGGTCGAGGATCTGCTGGCGGAGCGCGGCGATCTGTTCGCGCACGGCCGCCTGCCCGAGATCGGGCATGAGCTCCTTCAGGGGCACCTCCACCTGGACGTTGTCGGCGTCCACGACGGCGATCTGGCGGTGGAGTTCCAGCCGCACGAGCCGGCCCATCTTGCCCAGCGACGGCACGGCCACCTCGTCGCCGGGGCGCAGGTCGCCCAGCGAGGCCAGCCAGGTCTCGAACTCCCCCTGGAGCCGATGAAGGTCGGCGAGCTTGGCCTCGTAGGTCTCCTCCTGTGTCTTGGCGGCGAGCTTCGCCTCGACGGCCTCGGCGCGGGCCTCCTCGGCGACCTGCCTCACCTGCCCGGTGGCGCGGATGGCCCTGCGAAACTGCTTGCTCTGGCCGGACATGTGCCTGCGAGCGGCCGCGACGACCCGCCTGGAAAGGCCCAACTCCCGGGCCACGGCGATGGCGTGGCTCTCGCCGGGCGTGCCGATCCGCAGGTGGTACGTCGGCGACATCGTCTTCGTGTCGAACTCGACGGAGGCGTTGTCCACCCGCTCGTGGTTGAACGCGTAGGCCTTCAGCACGCTGAGGTGCGTGGTGACCATGCCGAGGCAGCCGGCCTCGAGAAGCTCGTCGAGGATCGCCTGCCCGATCGCGCCGCCCTCGTCGGGATCGGTGCCCGCCCCCAGCTCGTCCAGCAGGACCAGCGAGGTGCGGTCCGCCTTGCGGAGGATGTGCCGGATGCGCTTGATGTGCGCCCCGAACGTGCTGAGCGACTGCTGGAGCGACTGCTCGTCGCCGACGTCGATATATACGTCGCGGAAGACCGGCATCGTCGCGCCCCGCCGCGCGGCGACGTGCATGCCCGACTGGGCCATCAGCACCAGAAGGGCGACCGTCTTCAGCGCGACCGTCTTGCCGCCCGTGTTCGAGCCGGTGACGACCAGCAGGTCGAAGTCGCTGCCCAGGCGGACGTCGATCGGCACGACCGGGTGGCGCCGCCCCGGCTCAACGCCCTCCCGCTCCTGGCGGTGGGCCTGCTCGAGCAGCAGGGGGTGCCTGGCGGCTGCGAACTGCAAAGGGCCCCGCTCCGTCACCTCCGGGCAGGTGAAGTCGAACTGATAGGCGTACTGCGCCTTGGCGGCGATCAGGTCGACCTGCCCGACCGCGCCCATGGTCTCGGCCATCTCCTGCGTTCTCGCCTGGATGCGGATGGCCAGCACGTTCAGCAGGCGCTCGATCTCCCGCCGCTCGTCGGTGCACAGGTCGGCGAGGTGGTTGTTGAGCTCGACCGACGCGTTCGGCTCGACGAACACCGTCGCCCCGGTGTTGCTGGAGCGGTGGACGACGCCGGGCAGGCGCCCGCGGTTCTCGGCCTTGACAGGCAGCACGTAGCGGTCGCCGTGCAGCGTGACGCTGGAGGTCTGGAGCAGCTTGGCCACGTCGGCGTTCTGGAGGTAACCGTAGATCACGTCGTGGATCTTGCGCGTGGTGGCCTGGATCTCCAGCCGGATCCGCGCCAGCCGGTCGGAGGCGTCGTCCCGAATCGTGCCGTCCGCATCGACGACGGACCGGATGCTCTTGACCTCGGAGTCGAATCGCCCGATGCGCTCGGCGAGAGCGTGCAGGTCGTCGAGGTGCTCGGGCAGGGCGTCGAGCCAGGCCTTGAGGTTGCCGGCCGCCTCCAGGGCGCTGGCGATCGCGGCGAAGTCCTCGCCCCCCGCCCCGCCCGAGGGGCGCGCCCGGGTCAGTTGCTCGCCGATGTCCACCACTCCGCCGAACGGCGGCAGGGAGACGTCGCGAACGGCCTGGACCATCTGCGAGACCTGCTGAAGCCAGTGCCGGATCGTCTCGGGATTGCGCGAGGGATTCATCCGCGCCGCCATGGCCTTGCCCAGCGAGCAGCTACAGAAGCCCCCGAGGATGCGGCGCACCTCGTTGAACTCGACCTTTCTCAGGGTAAAAGTATCCACACCAAGGGCTCTCCACAGAGTGGATCGTCAATTATAACGGCTTCCTCCATATGATAGGCAAAAAAGGTGGCGGAATCGAGCCCCTCGCCGGCGCGAGAACCTGCGGCTTGAACTCCGCGTAGGAACGGTGTAATGTCAGTCCGACGGGCGACGTCGCGACCAACTCGCGCGCGAAAGGGAAAGGACAGACCATGGCACTTGCGATCGGCTTGGGGGTCGTGTTGTTCATCCTCCTGGGCGGGGTCTACTTCTACAACGGCCTGGTGACCAGGCGCGTGCGGTGCCGCAACGCGTGGAGTCAGATCGACGTGCAGCTCAAGCGGCGCTACGACCTGATCCCCAACCTCGTCGAGACGGTCAAGGGCTACGCCGCGCACGAGAGGGAAACCCTCGAACGCGTCATCCAGGCCAGGAACCAGGCCATCGGCGCCCAGGGCGTCGCCCAGCAGGCGGAGGCCGAGAACTTCCTCACGGGCGCGCTGAGACAGCTCTTCGCGCTCTCCGAGAGCTACCCGCAGCTCAAGGCCAACGAGAACTTCGCGCAGCTCCAGGAGGAGCTGACCAGCACCGAGAACAAGATCGCCTTCGCCCGCCAGCACTACAACGACTCGGTGGGCCTGTACAACACCGCCCGGGAGAAGTTCCCGGCCAACCTGGTCGCCGGGGCCTTCTCGTTCAAGGCCGAGGAGTTCTTCGAGCTGGAAGAGGCCGAAGAGCGCGAGGTGCCGAAGGTGGAGTTCTGATGGCCCGGACACGTCCCCAGCGGCGGGGGGTTCGCGGCCCGGCCGGCGGCAGGAAGCGGGCGTTGGCGGGCGTCGCCCTGGCGCCGATCCTGCCCGTGCTGGCCGTGCTGATGTACTACTTCACGACCCGGTGGGAAGCGGATTGGGTGCTGGTGGCGGCGCTGGGGCTCTCCGCGGCGGCCATCGCCGCGCGCCTGCTGGCGATCTTCCTTCCCGGCCGATCGAGGTGACCCTGAGCCATGGCGGTGGAAACGTTCCACGAGCTGATCGCCCGCAACAAGCGCAACAGCGTGCTGCTGATCGTGCTGTTCGTGATGTTCTTCGTCGGCGTGGGGCTGCTCGTCGGCGTGGTGTGGGGCGGCGACTGGCAGTTCGGCGCGGTCGTGGCGGGCGTCGCCGCCGTCGTGGCCTTCCTCCTGACGCTGCTGAGCTACTACGGCGGCTCCAGCGCGCTGCTGGGCATGAGCCGCGCCCGGCGGATCGTCAAGTCCGACGACCCGCAGCTCTTCAACGTCGTCGAGGAGCTGTGCATCGCCGGCGGAACGCCCCTGCCCAAGATCTACCTCATCGAAGATACGGCCATGAACGCCTTCGCCACCGGGCGCGACCCGCAGCACGCCTCCGTGGCTATCACCACCGGCCTGCGGCAGCGGCTCAATCGCGACGAGCTCCAGGGCGTGATGGCCCACGAGCTAAGCCACGTCCGTCATCGGGACATCCTCTTCGCGACGCTGATGGCCGTCATGGTCGGCGTGCTCGTGATGCTCTGCGACGTGTTCCTCCGTAGCATGTGGTGGGGTGGCGGGCGGCGGCGCCGCAGCAGCCGGGGCTCCCAAGGCGGCGGGCTCATCCAGGTCGTGCTGCTCGTCGTCGCGCTCGTGCTGGCCATCATCGCGCCGATCCTCGCGCGGATTATTCACATGGCCATGTCGCGCCAGCGCGAGTACCTCGCCGACGCCGGCGCGGTGGAGCTGACCCGCAACCCCCGCGGCCTGGCGGGCGCGCTGAGGAAGCTCAGCAACGACAAGGAGGTCCTCGAGGTGGCCAACCGCGCCACCGCGCCGCTCTACATCGTCCACCCGATCAAGAAGTTCGAGAAGCGCGCCTCGAGCATCTTCTCCACGCACCCGCCCGTCAAGGACCGCATCCAGCGGCTGCTGTCCCTGACCGTCTGAGCCGGGCCGCGGAGACCGCGCGGAGGCCCGCCCGGCGCTACTTCGCCGCCTTCGGCAGCCAGACGACGACCTTCACGCCTCCGTCCTTGGCGGTGGCGGGCACGGCGGAGAACACCTGCGCCTTGCCGCCGACCGCCATCGTGAAGTCGAACGTGTTGTGGCGGCGCCGGACGCCCGTGTTGGCGCTGGGCGTGTCCTTGGTCGGGTCGTCCTCCTTGCCGATCCAGCCCGAGCCGCACGCGACGGACATCGTCACCTTCTCGCCGTTGCGCGACTTCGGCAGCACGCCGACCTCGTAGCCGTACATCGTCGTGTGCGGCAGGATGATGTGGTTGGCGTCCGCCGGCACCATGCGGACCATCCGCGCGTAGAGATGCGTCGCGCGGATCACGTCGCCGAGGTGCGTCTGCTCGGCCTTGCAGCGGTCCAGCTTCCACGAGCCGCTGTCCTCGCCGTCGGTCAGGGCGGCCGCCACGTCGGCGGCCTTGCCCAGCGCCTTGCGCAGCGCCAGGGACGCCTCGGCCTTCTCGATCCGAACGACGGCCACGCCTACCTCGATCTTCAGCGCCTCGCGGTCGGCGCGGAGCATCTCCAGGAGCTTCGCGATCGCCTCGTGGTTCTTGAACGTCTGCGTGATGACCAGGCCGGTGCCCACGACCTGGATGGTGCCCGCCCCCGCTCCCCCGCCTTCGGGGTCTGCCCAACTGTCGCGATCGATGGTGGTCCGTATCAGTTTGATCAGCTCCTCGGCGGCCTCCTCCGTCCCGGCCACGTAGCCCCGGCGGGCGAGGCCCTCGTCCTCGTCGAAGAACCCACCGGCCGTTCCGCCCATGTCGATCTCCTCCTCGACGGGCAGGAAGCTGGTCATCCGCCAGGGGTAGCCCAGTCCGCCGGTGAACGCCCGCCGCGTGCGGCAGAGCAGGTCGGCCGCCGGGTAGATCCTCGTGACGGGCCTCCTCGACAGGGAGGCCAGCGTGGAGATCGTCAGCACGCCGTTGTCGACGATGTGCATGATCTGGGCGTCGGCGCCCCTCACTCCGGTCGAGACCTCGCTGAGGATCACGTCCAGCGTGCGCCCCACCGTCACGTTCCGCAGGTTCAGCGTCACCGGGGTGCTCTTGCTCACGCCCGCGGCCTCGAGGGCCTTCCACTCCACGTATATGTTCAGGGCGTAGGATTCCCGAAAGGAATCCACCACGTCGCGAAACTCGTGCTGATTGAACTTGATCTCGGCGATCTTCGTCTCGGCGAGGACCTTCTCGATCCGTGCCGTCTCGTCGGCCGCCTTGACCGCCGGTTTCGGCTTAGGCTTCGGCTTCGCCGGTTTCGGCTCGGCCGACAGCCCACCGCACAGGACCAACACGGACACCACAACCGTCAGGAGCCTTCTGCTTTCCATGGCCGTACTCCTTTCTGCTTGCGCGTACCCCGTACCCGGACGTTCCGGAAACCGATTCACCCATGATACGGCATAGCGGTCGCGTTGTCACCCGGCATTTGCCTGCGGCGGCGTCGGGGGTGCGGTCGGCTGGCGGTGGCGGAGCCAGCGGATATTGCCACCGAGAACCAACCACACCCGGCGTCGCGAAAAGCCATTGTCCGTCCGGCCCCGCGAGGCTCTACTGTACGTGAATCGCGGCCCTTATCCGGGACATCCGACCGAGGGCCTCTGCGCCGAGCATCCGGCGGCCAGGGCTTGCGACGGCTTGCCGGTCAGCCTCAGGAAAGATACCGACCATGGCGAAGACGACGGTTCACGATCCCGACAGGGCGTGGCGGGGATACACGCTGTTCTGCGAGACGTTCGACGAGCCGGCGCGCGAGGGCGAGCCGGACCGGTCGATCTACCTGATCGACATGGACGGCGAGGTCGCCCACGAGTGGCGGGTCCGAACGTCGCTCCAGTCGTATTGCCGGCTGCTGCCGGACGGCAATCTCATCTATCCGACGCACGACCGCAGCGAGGTCGCTCGCGGCACGGCCGGGCTGTTCGAGATCGAGCCCGACGGGACCGTCGTGTGGAGCTATCGCTGCCGGACGGACCACGACTTCCAGGTATTGGAGAATGGCAACATCCTGGTGCACACGATCGCCGAGAGCATGTGCCCGGCCCTGGGGCCGCAGCTCAAGCGCCACCCGTACATGATCGAGACCACGCGCGATAAGCAGCTCCTCTGGCAGTGGCGCGGCGAAGAGCACCTGGCCGAGCTCGAGGAGCTTCTGGGGCCGGATCGCTGGGCGCACGTCATGGGCCGGGCGACGGGCGAGTTCGCCTTCGACTGGGCCCACAACAACACGCTCCAGGTCATCGGCCCCAACGCCGCGTTCGAGAAGGAGGCCGCCGCCGGCGGTCCCGTCCGCTTCCGCCCGGGCAACGTCGTCTTCTCGTACCGCAGCAGCGACGTGATCGGCGTCATCGAGCGCCCCGGCGGGCGGATCGTGTGGGCCTGGGGGCCGGGCGTCATCGACGGCCAGCACAAGCCCCACATGCTCGAAAGCGGCAACCTGCTGATCTTCGACAACGGCACGCTGCGCGGCTATTCCCGCGTCATCGAGCTGGACCCGCTCACCGGGCAGATCGAATGGCAGTACGCCGCCGAGGTGAAGGAGGAGTTCTTCTCGCCCTACATCTCCGGCGCCCAGCGCCTGGGCAACCTGCCTGGCCGGCAGGCAGGTGCCAACACGCTGATCTGCGAGGGCGGCAGGGCGCGCCTGTTCGAGGTCACGCGCGAGGGGCGGATCGTCTGGGAGTTCACCAACCCCTACCGCGACCCGGCCGGTCGGCCGAGCATCTATCGCTGCCTGCGGTATTCGCCCGAGTATTGCCAGCCGCTGCTTCGTCGGGTAAACCGGTGACGGCGAACAGGCCGCTGGCCTTCGCTCGCCGTCCGCCGGCAAAGGAGAACGTGCGATGAATCAGACCAAGAGGATCACGCGCCGGGGCTTCCTGGGACGTGCCGCCACCGCGGCGGCCGCGCCGGTTGTCATCACCTCTTCCACGCTCGCCGCCGAAGCAAAGAGTCGCAGCGCGAAGAAGACGAAGATCGTCCTGATCGGCCACAAGCCCGACCACCCGTTCGGCACGCACATGTACCTTCACGAGTGCGGCCTGCTGGCCAAGTGCCTGCGGCAGACGCCCGGCGTGGAGGCGGTGGTCTCGGACCGCTGGCCGAAGGACCCCGCCGTCATGGAAGGCGTCAGCGCGATCGCCGTGTACAGCAGCCCCGGGGCCGAGCTGCTGCTCAAGGGCAAACATGCCAGGCAGTGCGAAGAGCTGCTGATGACCAAGGGCGTGGGTCTGACGGCCATCCACTGGGCCACCGGCATCCGCAACCGGAAGGACGCGAAGCTCGCCGATCTCTACCTCGCCTGCCTGGGCGGGCTGTTCGGCATCGCCTCGGGGCTCAAGACCACCACGTCGAAGGTCGAGCAGGTGGCCGGCGACCACGCGATCTGCCGCGGATGGAACGACTATGAGCTGAAGGATGAGTTCTACCTGAACCTGAAGTTTGCCCCGCAGGCCAAGCCGCTCTTCAAGATCCGCCTTGGCAACAAGGACTACACCGTGGGCTGGGCGTACGAGCGCCCGGCCCCCGGCGGCGGGCGGTCGTACGGCAACGTGCTGGGCCACTTCCACTCGCTCTTCGGCATGGAGCCGTTCCGCCGCGCACTGGTCAACGGCATCCTCTGGACGGCCCACTGCGAGATCCCCCGCACCGGCGCGCCCTGCGAGATCACCGCGGAGGACATGAAGATCGCGAAGGGCGAGAAGAGAGGCAAGTGACGTCCGGGCAGGCCGCTGACATGAGCACAGCCGAGGCCGACAAGTGGACCGCTCGCCGACGGTTTGCCGAGACGATGCGCTACGGCAAGCCCGACCGGGTCCCGTACTTCGAGGAGGGTCTCCGGGACGACGTGCTCGCCCAGTGGCGCGAGCAGGGCCTGAACGGTGAGGCCGACCTGCGGGCCAGGTTCCGGACCGATCGCCGGGAGCAGGTCCCGGTCGACCTGGAGCCCCGGCCGGCGCTGCGCAAATGGCCGACCTCGCGCCGAGGCCTCAAGGCGCTGCGCAGGCGGCTTGACCCCGACGCCCCCGGCCGATTGCCCGACGACTGGCCGCGGCGCGTCGAGGCCTGGCGCACGCGCGATCACGTGCTCCAGTTGCCCGTACATCGCGGGCTGTTCCTCTCGATGGGCGTCCACGACTGGCGGCGCTTCCTGGAGGTGATCTACCTGCTCCATGACGCCCCCTCGCTGGTCGCGGAGATCATGGAGATCTACGGTGACTTCGGCGCCCGGCTGGCCGAGCGGGTGCTGCGGGACGTCGACGTGGACTTCGCCACCTTCTCCGAGCCGATCGGAGGCAACGACCGCCCGCTGTTGTCGCCTCAGACGTACGAGCGGCTCGTGCTCCGCAGTTACGCCGGCATCATCGAGGCGCTGCGGCGCGGCGGCGTCGAGACCGTTATCTTCGTGACGTACGCCAACGCCCGCGCGCTGCTGCCCGGTGTGCTGGAGGCCGGCTTCGACGGCCTGTGGGCCTGCGAGGCCGAAACCGACGCCATGGACTACCGCTCGCTGCGCCGGCAGTTCGGCCGGGCGCTTCGCCTGATCGGCGGCATCGACCTCGACGCGCTCATGGCGGGCAAGGCCGCCATCCGCCGCGAGATCGAAACGAAGGTGCCGCCCCTGCTGGCCCAGGGCGGCTACGTGCCACTCGCCGACGGGCGCGTTCGGGCCGACGTGCCCCTGGAGAATTACGTCTACTATCGCCGTCTTCTGGAAGAAGTCTCGCATCGCTTTGGCGGTTGATCCGCGTTTCACAAGGAGTCGACGGATGAAGGTTCTCGGCGTAAACGGCAGCGGGCGCAGCGGGGGCAACACGGCCGTGCTGGTGCGAGGCTTCCTCGAGGGGGCCCGCGAGGCCGGCTGCCGGACGCAGATGTTCGAGCTCGCCAATTGGCGGATCCGCGGCTGCGCCGCCTGCAAGGGCTGCAAGCAGACCCAGCGGTGCGTCGTCGAGGACGACATGAAGCGTTTCTACGAGATCGCGCCCGAGATGGACGTGCTCTTTCTGGCCTCGCCGATCTACCTCGACCACATCACGGCCCAGTTGATGGCCTTCATCCAGCGGACGTACTGCTATCTCGGCATCAGCCTGGAGAACTACTACCCGCGGAAGACGGCCCGGGCGGCGCTGGGCGTCACGTACGGCGCGGGCGGTCCGCAGGCCTATCAATACGTCCTCGACTGGATGGCCGCCCGGCTGAGGGGCTACTTCGGCATCCGGACGGTGGCGACCTTTACGATCCCCGCCACGACGCACGAGCCGATCATCACGGCCGACCACCCCGAGGTCCGCCGCGCCCGCGATTTCGCCGCGGGCCTCGGGGGGCCATGACGGCCGCAGGACCGAGCGGGCAATGCCCGAAGGGAGACAAATATGCCGAATCGTATGACGCGTCGGGCGTTTCTTGCGGCCTCGGCGGCTGCGGCTGCCGCGGGGCTGTCACGACGGGCGCGGGCGAAGAGTGTCTCGCCGAACGATAAGCTCGACGTGGCCGTCATCGGCGTCGCCGGCCGCGGCGGTGCCAACCTCGGCGGCGTCAGCAGCCAGAACGTCGTCGCCCTCTGCGACGTGGACTCGCGCAACCTCGCCCGGGCCGCCAAACGGTTCGGCAAGGCGGAGACCTTCGCCGATTTCCGCCGCATGCTGGACAAGGTCGGCCGGCAGATCGACGCGGTGGTGGTCAGCACGCCGGACCACACGCACGCCGTCGCCGCCGCAATGGCCATGCGAATGGGAAAGCACTGCTACTGCGAAAAGCCGCTGACCCACTCGGTCCACGAGTGCCGCACGCTCGTCGAGCTGGCCAACCGAAACCGGCTCGTCACCCAGATGGGCACGCAGATCCACGCCGGGGGCAACTACCGCCGCGCGGTCGAGATCATCCAGGCCGGCCTCATCGGGCCGGTGGGCGAGGTCCACGTCTGGCACACCGTCAGCTACGGCGGGCGGAGGCGCCCCAAGGACACCCCGCCCGTGCCCGAGCACCTGAGCTGGGACCTCTGGCTCGGCCCGGCGCCGTACCGGCCGTACCATCCCTGCTACCTGCCCGGGGCGTGGCGAGGCTGGTGGGACTTCGGCACCGGCGGCCTGGGCGACTTCGGCTGCCACTACATGGACCTGCCGTTCTGGGCGCTCAAGCTGCGCCACCCCACCACCGTCGAGGCCGAAGGCCCGCCCGTGCACCCCGAGAGCACACCGAGGTGGCTGGAGCTGCGATACCAGTTCCCCGCCCGCGGCGACCTGCCGCCGGTCAAGATGAACTGGTACGACGGCGGCCACCGGCCGGCCATGCTCGCCGGCGTCCTCCGCCCGCTCGGCAAGGACGCGGCGAAGAAGTGGCGATGCGGCATCCTCTTCGTCGGCTCCAAGGGCATGCTCCTGGCCAACTACGGCTCGCATCTGCTCCTGCCGACCGAGAAGTTCGCCGGCGTCGAGCCGCCGAAGCAGACCATCCCCGCCTCGATCGGCCACCACAGGGAATGGATCGAGGCCTGCAAGACCGCCGGGCCGACCACCTGCAACTTCGACTACTCCGGCACGCTCGCCGAGGCCGCCCTCCTGGGCAACGTGGCCTATCGAACGGGCGAGAAGCTCACCTGGGACGCCGCGAACCTCAAGGCCACCAACTGCCCCAAGGCCGACCGCTACATCCGGCCGGCGTACCGCAAGGGCTGGACATTGTAGCGATCGCGGCAGTCACCAGTTTTCCGGCCGGAGCCGGCCCTTCGTGTCTCCTTCGAGCGCCTGGTGGAGCTGAAGCAGGGCGCAGAGGAGGTACCCGACGCCGTCGGCGGCTTCGTAGTAGGGCTTGCAGGGGTGGCCGCGGAAGAGGCCGCGGAAGTAGAGCCTCGCCACCGCCTCGCGCGCGACGGTTCGCGCGAAGGCCAGGTCCTCGAGCTTGCCTTCCAGGGCGTGCAGATGCAGGAGGAACGAGATCGCGCGGCCATAGTGGCCGGCGTACGTGCCGTGGGGGGCGTAGTGCCTGGCGTACCCGTCGTACCACGTCTTGCCCAGGCAGCGGCGCGGGGGAAACGCGCGGCGGATGCAATCGGCCCACCTCCGCGCGGCGCGGAGCAGGTCGCGGTCCCGCGTGACGTCGGCCGCGTGGGCGTACGCCTGGGCCGTGTAGACCGCGTGCTCGTAGCCGGCGACGTAGGGCTGCCAGATGTCGATGTGGCCGCGAGGCTCGTAGGCCTGGTAGCCCTGGGTGACTCGCGGTCCCGGCACGGGCGTGCCGTCGAGGGCCAGGCTGCCCCAGAACGCCCCGGCCTCGCCGTCCCAGCCGTAGTGGGCGTAGGCCTTCAGGTAGGCCGCGGCACGGTCGCGGAAGGCGGCGTCCTTCGTGAGCTCGTACGCCTCCAGCAGCGAGTGGCAGTACAGGCCGGTGATGGACGTGTCGAAGTGCCCCCCGTCGAAGCGCTGCCGGCCGGCGTTGGGTCGGTTGGGAATCAGGTTCGTCTTGGCGTCGCGGTGCCCCCAATGGTAGTCGGCCACGAGCCGGCTGCGCCGGTGCCACTGCTTCAGGTTGGTCTTGGAGAACAGGAAGGCGAACGATGCGAGGATCTCGCCGGCGCTCATGGCGAAGTCGCACCCGCGGCGGCCGTCGGCGTGCCGGTTGACCTCGCCGGTCGCCTTGTCGATCACGTGCCACCGCCAGATGGCCTCGATCTCGCGCCGGACCGCCGCGGGGTTCGCCTCCCACAGGATCGGCCAGGCGATCTGCTGAATGTGGATCTCGTGCCAGTTGCCCTGGTGACCCGTGCGCTCGTCGCGGTGGGCGTCGTAGTGGCGGTGGTACCCCCACCAGAGGAGCCCCCTGTCGTCCACGAGCTTCGTCATGGTGTGGTTGGCCGTCTTGCGGGCGAAGTCGGCGTATCGTTTCCGGCCGGTCAGACGCGAGAGGCTCACCATCGCGCGAAGGGCGGGCTGATCGAGGTAGAGGTTCCCGCCGCCGGGCCCGCGCCGGCCGCGACGGACCACCCGCCAGGCCTCGTCGAGAGGCATCGGGTCGGCCGGACAGGCCCGCGAACGCACGTCGAGGATGTTCATCAGCATCGGCGAGCGCACCTTGCCGTACCGGTCCGTCCCGTGCTCGATGAGCAGGTCGACGCACTCGCGGGCGTAATCGAGGTAGGGCCGCTTCTCGACCTCCTCCGGCCGTATGCCGCTGTCGAGCGGCGCCATCGGCGTGACGGTTTCGGCGAGGGCCGAAACCAGCATCCCTGTCACTGCTGTGAGGATCAAACCATGCACGGCACGACTCGCTGGTTGGCAGAGGTCGCACCCATCGCGGGCGCTGCGGTGCCATCGTATCGCGCTCGCGTCCCTCTGCAAGTCCGAGACGCGACTCCTGCCGCCTTTGCGTGTGATGGTAGTCCGTGCGGTCCCACTTCGCGTCGTCGGGTATGAGCCGGACGATCCGCCGGTCTAGGCCATCGTAGGGATACTCGCCCACGGTGGTTCCGCCGGCCGCAACCTTGACCAAGCGGCCCCAGGGGTCGTGGAAGCACCCGCAGCCGTTCGCGGGGCTCGACGGCCTCGTCGCGCACTTCGTGTTCCCGGCCACGTCATACTTTGGATCAGCCGAGTTCGGCCTGCCGGTGGTCGCGTCATCTTCGTCGCCGCGCACGGTCTCCGTGTCGATTCCGTTGATGTAGTGGCCGGCGCGATCCTGCTCGACGTCCCACGTCGAAGCGGGGCCGTCGCCCGTAAAGAACGCGGGGCAAGCCAGCCCTGAGGCCCGCGCGAAATCGCCGCACGGCCTGATTCCTCTTCACATTTCGATATCGGTCTATCTCCCCCGAGAATTCTCGGGCCGCCACAGGGCACAAGGCCCCAGACTTGGCTCACCGTGAGAACATTCCCATATTCCTGGGGCGCTACGGGGCCTTTGCTGAACGTGCGGCGCCGGCGGGAGCCAACCGAATCTGAGGGTAACACGTGAGGCGCACTTTGCCTGTATCGAGTCGCTTGGCGTTCTCTCCCGTCGGGTCGATCATGATTAGGCCCCCCCGGCTAGTCTGGACCACCGTCCGTTGGTTCGGCAGACGCCGCGCGCTGATGGGCCGGCCAGTTCGGTCGCTCGTCCAGCTCCATACTCCCCGACCGTTCTTGTCCAACTGCACAACGCGACTACCGGAGAAGTCAACTATCAGCAGGTTGCCGTTGGGCAGCTTCTGTGCGTCATTCGTGAGACGGAGATCAGCCTTTGACCAGACCACCTTCCCGGCTCTGTTGATCTCTTGGAGTTCGCCTTCGAAGAAGCAGAGCAGCGTGTTACCGTTGGATAGGCGCTGGGCCGCACAAAGGCGCCGGTGCCCAAACTCGTGCTGCCAAGCGATTCTGCGCCCCCAGAAACCAATCTCAAGGAGACGCCCGTTCGGCCTGTCGACGACCAACGTATTGCCGTTCATCAGACGCTCTGCGCCATGCACGTCCCTGGCCAGCTCCAGACCGTCCGTCGTCCAGACCATCTCGCCTTTGGGGCCGTATTCCTCCAGGACGGTCTGGTCGCTCTCGACGTCGTAGCGGTTGATCAGGATATTCCCGTTGGATAAGGCGTCAGCGCAACACGAAGGCTTCGGCAACTGGCGCGACCAGATTACCTTCCCGTGCAGACCGACCAGCACCGCTTCAGGGGTTGATAGGTCCCAGGCGAGGACCCCAGCGACCCGCTGCCCGTTCCCGGCCGGAGCGAAGTCAAACTCCTCGCGGGCAGCCTTCCACCATGTGGCCCATTTCGCGGCTGCCGCGCAACGTTGGTTCGCCGAGGCATCGGCATTGTAGCCGAACCGCATTCCTGTCAGCCGCCGCACCCCGTACTCCGCCGCGCGCCGGATGTTCCTGTCCTGGTGCCCTAGCAGCGCCACAAGCGAGTCAAGCACCGCCCTGTCTTTCCTTCCGGCCAGGAGATCGATGGCCTCGTTCACGAAGGTCGCGCGGCTTTCCGCCAATTCCTTGAAGGTTTGCAGCAATCGCTGGGCTCTCGCGGCCGCCTCAGGGCTGAACGTCTTCATGGCCTCTCTGGTGAGCGGCCCGACCTTGGGCCCGATGCGAACCAGCTCCCTCAACGCCGCGTCGCGCGGCTTCCAGTTTTCACTACCGAGATCCGCCAGGAGCTTCCCGACCCGCAGACGAACACCCGGTACCAGCGGCGCCGGGTCAACCAATTCCTTCAGAAACGCCTTCGCCGCCGCTGGATCTCCTCCGAAATGCCCACCCAGCCCGGCGAACGGAGAGCCAGGTCCCGGAGAAGACAGATTACCGGTTCTCACCGCTGCCGTCTGCTGGGGGTGCTCTCGCACTCCGGGTTCATCCCTCTCGAATGGATCCGAACCCACGGTTCGGACCCACCGGAAGAAGCGGTCATACCAGTAATCGTCTTTCTCGACTTGGCGGTCGATCTCTTCATCCGGGTCAATTGGGATGCGCGGGTTGAGCTTGGAGCCTCCGTGGGTCTTTCCTTTGATCCGCCCGGTTACTCTGACGGCGTACCCGTCATACGCATCCCTTCCTGCGCCTTCCCTCACCCCCGCGCTCGGAAGGTCATCCAGCAGCTTCGCGAAGGCCAAGCGTTGACCCGCTGTCAACTCCTTCACTTCAGGACTGTGGCCATCTCGCCAGATCAGAATCGACCGTCCCTCGTCCAGCCCCCAAGCCAAGGCGACATATGTTGGGCCATCGCCTTGGAAGTAGAGCTCAACGACCAGGAGCCGGTCACAGCCTGAGCTCGCCGCCCGCAACAAGTCTTGCATCCATCCCTGGGCGCTCGGCGGGAGAAGCTGCATCCTGTCACGCTCTCGGCCATTCACTGCTGGCTGATCTGTCGCAAGCACATATTGCTGAGTGGGATCCGGCTGGCCCGCCGCATCGCGGCACCCTCGCCCCAACGCGACAAGACACAAGATAAGGGGAATTGCCATTTGCCCACGCAGTCGTGTGTCTCTCATAGCAGACTCCCCAAACTTCACCTCACGGGCTAACTCGGCGCAGCATCGCTGCCATGCTTGCTTCGGCGGGGGCTCCGGCCAGCGTCCCCGCCACCGCTGCCGTCAGGATCAGACCATGCACGGGGCGAGTCACTCCCACATGGACGTCGCACACACTGCCACGCCTCGCGACTCCATCGTATCGCGCTCGCGGCCCTCTGCAAGTCTGAGCCGGCACGCCTGCCGGCCAGTGACCGGCGTCCGCAGCCGCTGAACGGGCCTCCGGCCCGCTTGCTCATGGCGAGGCCTTCTGCGATACTCCTCGTCGGAGGCCGCGCCGGCCTGATTGTCTCGAGCGCGCCTCCGATCACTGTGGAACGACTGAAAGGAGCTGCCTGTGTGGTGTTCATGCATGGCCTTGCGACGTGTATCGCGTCTCGCGGCGGCCTTGGCGTGCGTCGGCGTCGCTGCATTGCGCGCGCCACCCGCTGCCGCGGCGGAGCCGTTTACGCGCGTCTATGACGCGCCGGCGGAGGCGGTCGCCGGGCTCTCGGAGAAGACGCTCTCGCGGAAGACCGGCTGGCTGCCCGTGAAAGAGAACGACACGACGCATCGCTTCAAGGGATGCGCGGTGTTCATGAACGACAAGATCGTGGCCGTGCTCCACGGGGACAGCGGCGACGTTGACCTGTACTCCCGGCAGACGCAGCGGCTGAAGCGCTGCGCGCGGTTGCAGCCGGTCCGCGGCGACGGCGCGAATCTCCGGCGCACGTCGCTCGCCGTCAAGGAGAACACGCGGAGCTCCGTGTCGCTTGAGGTCGGCCTTCAGTCGCCGGGCAGTAAGCCCTGCCGCGTTACCTATGAGCTGAACATCGGCGAGGCGTTTGTCAAGACAACGGCCACCGCCGGCGTGGCGAAGCTTCGCGTGCACGCTCCGTGCCGGTTCGCCGTGATGCCCGACTTCTTCGGAGACGACATCCTGGTCGATGCGGCTGCGATCTCCGTCAGCCGCGCCGAGCTGCCGAGTGAGAACTTCCTGCTGCACATGATGCACGGCGGCCAGGCCATCCTGATGACCGTCTCGCAGTCGCGCGACAACGACGTCGCGGTCGCGCTGTCGAAATCCGCGCCGCGAAGAATCGAGAGCTCGGACATCTCCTACGGCCCGAAGCCGCACGTGTGGGTGGCGATCCTCGCGGACAAGGGGATCTGGCACGAGCGCGCGGTCCGCCGGACGGACGCCGGCCAGGTCCTCAAGCTGGACTGGAAGGCGCCCTTTGCCGCCTTGTGGCGCGTCGACTGGAGCACGGTGGACAGGATGACCGCCAGTTGGGAGATGCTGCTTCAGCATCCCGAGGGCAAGTACGTGATGCAGGGATGGTTCGGCGGGGACCCGAGATCGGGACAGGGCTTCGGCCCGGAGCTCGGCCCCAGGGACTGGAACAAGCCCGGCCGGAAGCGATGGAACCCCGTCCTCGGCGGCTTTGCGTATCCGTGCTGGATCGACCAGGATGGCCAAGGCAGCCTCCAGCCGCTGGAGAAGCGCCGCTACGTGGAGCGCGGCGAGGTGTACAACTTCGATGGTCCGGCGATCGTTTATCCGATCGACCGGGTCAAGGCTGCGCCCTTCCGCACGCCCATCGAGAAGCTGACGGTGGTCGACCTCGTCCGCATGACCCTGGGCGTTGGGCCCTGCCGGTACATCCTCGACCTCGAAGGGCAGAAGAGGAAATCGAAGGGCGTCGCCACGTGCTATGCCCGAGACGTCATCACGGCCATCTACAAGGAAGGCACGCAGCTCCGGCAGGGCCCCGTGATCGAGGAGCAGCTCTCCGCAGCCGTCGCGTTCATCCGCAACGTGCGGGAGCGGATCGATGACTACGTGGAGTTCGGCCATGAGACCGCGGCGTACCTCCAGGAGCAGAAGCGCCTGCACCCGAAGCACGCGAAGTTCCTCGACGAGCTGCTGCTGATCACGAAGAGGCTCGATCAGTTCTTCGAGAGCCGCAAGGCGGGCATCTACACGCCCGAGTACGCCGAGAAGGCCGCCGAGCAGTTCCGCAGGGAGCTGTTCAAGTACACCGGCCCGGCCGCCTACAGCAAGTGCAGCGCGCACATGCGGATCTTCACGGGAATCGGCGGCAAGCAGGACGGGCTCGTCGCCTCCTGCCGGATGATCGTGAAGGTGCTGCGGCAGCGCTGCGGAATCGCCATGGCCGTGAACCCCGAGCTGAAGGACATCGCCACCGACCTCCGCGCCCGCACGCAGAAGATCCTGCGAAACCCGACCGCCTATGAAGCCCCGCAACATTGAGCGTACGCGCGTTCGGCGCTTCCCTCGCTGGAAGCCGGAAAGGCCCAACCTGCGGCGGACGCGGCCGACGATGGCGAAGGCTTTGCCCTTTCTCATGGGCGCCTGTCCGGCTGTGCTGTCGGCTCTCCTGGCGGGCTGCACGACAATGTCCGACTCGCGCCGGGCTCGTCCGGAGGATGTTGGGATGGACCCGTGGCACCTGCGACAGATCGACCATGTCGTCTCTGACGGGCTCGCCGCCGGCTGCATGCCCGGCTGCGTCGTGCTCGTGGGGCGGCGGGGCGGGACCGTCCTCCAGAAGGCCTACGGGCTCCGCCAGGTCCAGCCGAGCCGGCAGGAGATGACGGCGGACACCGTGTTCGACGTGGCCTCGCTTACCAAGCCCGTTGCCACGGCGACGAGCATCATGCTGCTCGCCGACCGCGGCCTGCTGGACCTGGACGAGGCGGCGTCGAGGTACGTTCCCGAGTTCGCCCCAAGCGGCAAGGACGCCATCACGATCCGCCAACTGCTGACGCACCAGGGCGGGCTGCCGGCCGAGAACCCGTTGACCGATTACGATCACGGGCCGCGGATCGCGTGGCGGCGGATCTGCGCGCTCAAGCCGTGCGCCGAGCCGGGCAGCCGCTTCCTCTACAGCGACGTCGGCTACATCGTCCTGGCGGAGGTCGTCCGGCGAGTCGCGGGCAGGGACCTGCACGCCTTCACGCGCGAGAGCGTCTTCGGCCCGCTCGGGATGAGCGAGACGGGCTTCCTTCCCGCCGCGCCGCTTCGCCGGCGGTGCGCTCCCACGCTGCGGCGAGGCGGCCGGTGGATGAAGGGCCAGGTGCACGACCCGCGGGCGCACCGACTGGGCGGGATCGCGGGCCACGCCGGGCTGTTCTCCACGGCCGGCGACCTGGCGATCTACGCCACGATGATGCTCCGCGCCGGCCGCCACGCCGGCGGGCGCGTGCTCAGCGAGCGCGCCGTGCGGGAGATGACCCGCCCCCACGCCGCGGGCGGCGACCTGCGAGGCCTCGGCTGGGACATCCGCAGCGGATACTCGACGAACCGCGGTGATGCGTTCTCCCCGCGCGCCTTCGGGCACGGGGGCTTCACCGGGACGTCGCTCTGGATCGACCCCGGGCTGGACCTGTTCGTCGTGTTCCTCAGCAACCGCCTTCACCCGGACGCCCCGGGCGAGGTGAACGCGCTGGCCGGGCGGATCGGGACCGTCGCGGGCGCGGCGCTTCGCCTGCGGGCGCTGGAGGCGCAGAGGACCTCGGCGCGGGCGCTGCCCGCCTCGAAGGCGCGCCCCGTCGCCGAAGTCCTGACCGGCCTCGACGTCCTCCGGCGAGATCGGTTCCGCCGGCTCGCGGGACGGCGCGTCGGGCTGATCGCGAACCACACGAGCCTCGGCCGCGACGGCACGCACGCGGCGAAGCTCCTGGCCGAGGCCCGCAACGTGACCCTCGTGAAGCTCTTCAGCCCCGAGCACGGCTTCGAGGGCCGCCTGGATGAGGCCCGCATCGCCGACGGCCGGGATCCGACGACGAACCTGCCCGTGCTCAGCCTGTACGGCAAGACGCGAACGCCCACGAAGGACATGCTCGCGGGCATCGACACGCTCGTGTTCGACGTCCAGGACATCGGCACGCGGTTCTACACGTACATCTCGACGATGGGCTGCTGCATGCAGGCGGCCGCCGAGCACGGGCTGCGCTTCGTCGTCCTCGACCGGCCGAACCCCGTCAACGGGATGGACGTGGCCGGGCCCGTGCTCGACGCGGGGCGGGAGTCCTTCGTCGGCTTTCATCGCCTGCCCGTCCGCCACGGGATGACCGTGGGCGAGCTGGCCGGGCTGTTCCGCGCGGAGCTCAAGCTGCCCCTCGACTTGCAGGTGGTTCCAATGGAGGGCTGGCGGCGGGACATGCTCCACGACGCCACCGGCCTGCGTTGGGTGGACCCCTCGCCCAACATGCGCAGCCTGACCGAGGCGCTGCTGTACCCCGGCGTCGGGCTGCTGGAGGCGACCAACCTCTCCGTCGGGCGCGGCACCGATACGCCCTTCGAGGTGATCGGCGCGCCGTGGCTCGACGAATCGAAGCTCACCGCGGCGCTCAACGCATCGCACCTGCCGGGCGTTCGGTTCGCCCCGGTCCGGTTCCAGCCGCTGTCGAGCAAGTACGCCGGCACCGAGTGCGGCGGCGTTCGCATCACGCTCACCGACCGCAAGGCGTTGCGCCCCGTGCGCACGGGGCTCCAGATCGCCCGCTGCCTCCGCGCGCTGCACGGTAAGCAGTGGCGGGCTCGGGCCGTCGATCACCTGCTCGCCAACCGCCGGGCGCTCGACGCGCTGCTCGCCGGGAAGACCGTCACCGAGATCGAGTGGGCCTGGCAGGGGCCCCTGGCGGAGTTCATGCGGCGGCGCTCGGCCGTGCTGCTCTACGACGCGCCGCGCGGACCGGAAGGGCTCTCCGATGGCAGAGAGACTGTTTCTCGGGATTGAGGGCGGGGCCACGCGGACCACGGGCATCCTCGCCGACGGCGACCTGCACGTTCTCGCCGAGCGGACTTCCGGGCCGACCAATGTCCACGCGGTCGGCGAGGCGTGCGCCCGGACCGCCGCCGGCGAGCTCGTCGAGGCCCTTCGCGCCGAAGCCGGGCCGCGGTGGCGAATGCTGACCGCCTCGGCCTTCTGCATCGCCGGCATCCGCAGCGAAGCCGATCGGGCCGTCTGGCGGCGGATCGCCGCGGACCTGCCCGTTGCCGGGGAGGTGTTGCTGACGCACGATGCCGCGGCCGGGCTCGCCGCGGGCAGCCCCGACCAGAGAGGCATCCTCGTCGTCTGCGGCACGGGCTCGGTCGTGTACGGGCGGCGCGGCGACGGCCGGGAGCACTTCGTCGGCGGAGGCGGGCCCGTGCTCGGCGATGAGGCCAGCGGCTTCGACATCGGCCGGCGCGGGCTCCGCGCGGCTATGCGGGCGGCCGACGGCCGCGGGCCGGACACCTCGCTCGCCCAGCTCATCCCCCAGCGCGTCGGCGCCGGCGGGGTCGCGGACCTGGTGGCCTGGGCGGGTCCCTTTGCCAAGGACCGCATCGCGTCCGTCGCGCCGATCGTCTTCGAGGCCGCCGATGCCGGCGACCGTGTCGCCGAGGAGATCATCCAAGGGGCGCTGGAGGAGCTTGTCCGCTGTGTGCAGGTCGTCGGCGGGAGGCTCTGGCCGCACCGCCGGGCGACCGAGACCCCGCTGCCGGTCGTGCTGGCCGGCGGGGTCCTGCGCGCCCGGCGCGGCTTTCGGGAGGCACTGGCTGCTCGGGTGTCGCAGCTCCTGCCCGGGGCCTCCTGTGCCGCTGCGACAAGGAGCGGGGCCATCGGCGCCGTTCTGATCGCACGGCGGCACGGGCGGCGCTGAGAGGCGGCCGGGCCGTGGTCGGGTCGACCGGCCCTTGCCGGCGCCAGCCGGTCGGGCGAGAATGGCCCTCTACGGCCCACGGCGGTCGTGGGCCGGGGGACCTCTTGGAGATCCCCGCTGTGACGTTTGCACTTGGCGCTGCTGCCAGCCGGCTTGCCGGTGAGGAGGACAGACATGAGCGCGATCGGGCGGATGGTGGAGTTGGCGGTGGCGGGCGGCCTGTGGTGCGCCGGCCTCGCGGTGCTGTTGGCGGCGGGCGCGGTGGCCGCACTGGCGGTGTCGTCAGACGGCGTCGCGGCGCCGTCGGTCCTCGACGTGTGGGACAAGGTCAAGGCGCCGCCCCCGCCGAAAGCGGAGGCCGTTGAGCTGGCCGCCAAGACGACGGCGCTGCTGATCCTGGACATCGAGCAGCGAACGACGAACGTGCGGCGCCGTCCTCGTGCCGTGGCCTCGGTGCCCCGCATCGCCGCGCTCCTGGCCAAGGCGCGGGCGGCCGGCATGCCCGTCGCCTTCAGCCTGACGCGCGGGGGCACGCCAGAGACCATCCTGAAGGAGGTGGCCCCGCGGGAAGGCGAGCCGATCGTCAAGGCGAGCGTTGACAAGTTCCATGGTACCGAACTGGAGGCGTTCCTGAAGAAGAAGGGCGTGAAGACCGTGGTCATTGCAGGCACCGCCGCGGAGGGGGCCGTGCTCCATACGGCCACCGCCGCCGCCGTGCGCGGCTTCGACGTGGTCGTGCCGGTTGACGGCATGTCTTCCAGCGAGATGTATGCCGAGCAGTACACCGCGTGGCACCTGGTGAATGCCCCGGGTTCCCGGCGCCGTACCAGGCTCACCAGGACGGACATGATTCGCATCAGCAAGTAAGGGTCCCCGGCGGGACCGTACACGATCGGGGCCCCGTCGAAGCCGGAGAAACGCCGGCGGGAGACAACACAGCCGCGGCGTCCACCACAAGTGCCGCCCCTCCGCCCGGCCGGGTCGGGGGCGGCTCCTCCGGCCTGTCGCGCGCCGGTCGCGGGGCACTGCCCGGGGTCAGCGCACGGAGGCACAAAGCACGTCATATTACTAATTCCGCAAGCGAGAATATATTTTCGTGACACAATCCCCGAAGATCATCCCCTTTGAGACGGCGCCCCTCCCGCCCCGCCTGACCTTGCGGCATTTGGCATCGCCAGTAAGCCATGGGTCGCGGCCGAGGGGCAGGGCCCGGAGGCTGGGAATGTGTCCTTTGTGTCCTTTTCGGCGAAGGTCTTTCGCCGCCGCGGCCCGAAAGACCGCCATAGCATCCGCTCTTCCAAGCGTTAATCATCCAACCCCGACGCGGAGCTCCCCGTGTCGGGGACACATTCGCCCCCTGGTTCAGCAGGGCACGCCCACCGTGCTGGTGCCGGGCAAGCCAAGCCCGCTCGCCCAACTGCTCGTCGGCAAGCGCATGGACATTCCGGGCCACAGCCGATAGCGTCATCCACATCACGGCCGGGACGGCCCGAAGGTTCCCGGACACCATGCCGTTCTTCCCCCATCGCCCGGGCCTGCGATCCTCTGGGCCGCCGGAGATGACATATCGTCGCCGACTTGGTTTGCCACCTGCGGCCAAATGCGCCACTTGCCTAACTCGGAATAATCCGCGTTTGGCTTCGTTTCGCATTTTTTGTTTAATCCACCGCCGTTCTTTTCCTTATGATCCCCCCCCGTAGCAGGCATATACATCTCGCAGGCCCTTTTGCACAACGAAAATCGGCAGATTACAAAAAAACCTCGTTCCTGAGGCGAATTCCGGGATGGTTCAGACGCAGGTAGCAGCGTTTGAACCATCTGTAGCCGGTATCCTGTAGCCGGCAGCCAGGAGGGCCCGGGCCTTGGCACATGCGTAAGCCCAGGATACTGAGGTTGTTACCGGCTGCCGGCTAGGGGCTGCTGCCTGCCGGCTTGAGGAGCACGTAGTCCAGGCCGAACATGTAGGCCTTCTTCGCCTTCTCGTTGGCGCCGACGATCTCGATGGTCAGCTTGTTCGAGCCGCGCTTCAGGTCGTGCGTGCCCAGCGAGAGCGGCTTGGTGGGGATCACGCCGTCGTGGAACAGGTCGACGGGCTCGCCGAGCGGCTTGCCGTCCAGCGACAGGCGGACCACGGCGTAGTCGATGGCCCTGGTCAGCACGGCGGTCAGCTCGAACCTGCCGGCCCGGCGGACGGGCAGGGCCAGCGTGAGCTTCTCGCCGGGCTTCGCGCCGCTCCACCAGAGCTGGGCGTTCCGGCTCCACTTGCCGGGCTCGAAGCTGCCCATCTCCTGCCGCCGCGCCTGCCCGGCGGTCTTCTCGACGACCTTCATCCTCTCGCCCTCGACGGCGCCCTCGACGCGGAAGACCTTGGGCTTCTCGTAGTATCCCAGGCGGTCCGCGGCGCCCGCGGCCGGGTAAGGGTCGCTGCCGCCCGCCGAGAGGTACCAGTACGCCACGGCCGCGTAGCGCGTCGGCCAGTCGTTGGGGAAGTACTTCTCGATCGCCCCTTCGAAGGACTTCCGGAAGGGCACGTTGTCGGGGATCTGCCAGCGGTTGACGGAGATGTGCCCGCGGTTGGACATGCTGATGGTCTGGTTGTGGAAGGCCCGCTGGAAGAGGGTCGCGCTGCCCCAGGCGTATCCGAAGTAGTCCTCGCTGCCGGTCCCGAAGGTGGAGGGGAACTTCTCGCCGTCGACGAAGAACTTCTCGTCGCCCTCTCCCCACCAGTATCGCCCCTCGCCGGCGGGGGCATACTGGCCGCCCTTGGGGTTCCACACGTGCAGCATGACGCCGCAGAAGCGTCCGCTGCCGGCGGTCTTCAGGAGCGTCCAGTCGGGGTAGCGGTCCTTCCCGGGCGGCAGGAAGGCGTCGCGGTGCCACTTGGCGTGGAACCGCCCCAGTTGCTCGATCGGGCGCGTCAGCGGCGCGTGCGTGACGGCCAGGTCGATCTTCCGGGCCGCCCGGCCGTCGTTGACCAGCTCGACGGTCGCGCCGCCGGCGAACGGCATGTACCAGAAGCTGTAGAAGCCCTCGTCGGTCATTCCCAGCGGCAGGGACTTGTACTTGTTGACGCCGGGGGCGGTGCCGAAGAAGTCGCCCAGCGGGCACCACACGGCCGGGGCGTTGGCAGCGTCCCACGTGATCCGAAGCGCGAGCTGCCGGAGGGCGTCCATCTCGTCGTCGCGGCCCGCGAAGTCCATGCGCGCCTTCAGGGCCGTGATCGCCCGCGGACCGGCCAGCTCGAAGGCCGTCGCCGCCTTGCCGGCCGCGACGGTGACGCTGCGCCGCTCGGCCTTCTCCCCCGCGCGCCGCCCGGCCGGGTCCGTGCCGAAGCCGCCGCGGAAAAACGCATCCGCCGCCTTCAGGGCCTTGGTGTCCTCGCCGGACAGCGGCAGGCGGAAAGTCGGCACGCTCGTGCCCTTCGCAAAGACGCTGTAGGTGAAGTGGTAGTACCGTCCCCAGCCCTTCTCGGCGACGACCTTGCAGGACTTCGCGAAGGGGATGGGCACGTAGCAGTTCTGGCCGCGTGCGGCCATGTAGCACAGCGACTCGTAGACGAACGGCTTGGTCGTGCGGTCGAAGTAGCTCTTGAAGGGGATGTCGACGGCGGGCTCGCGTCGGCCGTCGAGGTAGATCTTGACGTGGCCGCTGTCGGTCTTGGCCGACCAGATCCGCCAGATGCATCCCGGCCCTTCCATCTCGGCGAGGACGATCGCGTCGCCCTCGCGTCGGATGTAGCCGTTGCCGTCGCCGTTGGCGTGCCAGTGGACGTACTTGCCCGTTTTGTCGTCGTACTTCGCCCGGCGGTCGTAGCTGGAGTGCTGCATGCACCGCTCGCCGGGCGCCGGCAGCACGGCCAGGCGCTCGAGGCCCGTCAGGCGCCGAACCAGGTCCACGTACGAGATCTGCTGCTGCCCCCGGGCCGCCTGCCCGCACAGCACGCAGAAGACGATCATCCCAAGCAGTTTTCGCATGATGCCCACCGCCTTCCTCTACCAGGCCGACTTCGGGTCCGTTCCGCCCACGACCCTCGCGCGCGGTCCGCCGTTCATCCTACGCTCCCTTGCCGCCGCCTCAAGGCGAATTCACATCGCGCGTGCGAGAGGACCGACGGACCTCGACTGCTCGCCCCGAGGGGAATCGCGCCGAATCCCGGGAGCCTGCGAAGTGTTAGACTTCGTGGAGGTTCGCGGTTTGCGCGCGGGAGGCCGCTGTGCAGGGCAGGTAGAGGCGCCCGGGACGGCGTGACATCAAGGAGCTGCATTATGAGCATATTGGCAAAGCAACCGGTGAGTCGGCGGCGGTTTCTGGCAGGTGTGACGTGCGGTGCGGCCGCGGCCGCGGCGCCGGGGCTGCTCGCGGGGGGCGAGACGGCCGGAAAGAAGAGGTGGCGGATGCGGCTTTCCACGTCGAGCATACACTTCTCCAAGCTCCCGATCGAGAAGGCCTGCGAGCGGATCGCCAGGCTCGGCTTCGAGGCGATCGACATCTGGAGCGCCCACGGGGGCTGTCCGCACCTGGACGACGTGCTGAAGCGCCTCGGCCCGGACGGGCTGAAGAAACTGCTGGGGCGGCACAAGCTGGAGTTGTATGCCTTCAGCGTCTACCGCGGCGGGTACAAGAAGTACGCCGAGCTTCTCGGCAAGGCCGGCGGGGGCGTGGCCGTCCAAGGCAGCACCAGGGGCGCCAAGTCCGAAGAGCTGCCGGCACGGATGAAGAAGTTCATCGAGGGCCTCAAGCCCCTCGTCGAGCTGGCGGAGAAGCACGACTCCTACCTGGCCATCGAGAACCACGGCGGGGCGCTGCTGAATTCGCTGGACTCCTTCAAGGCGTTCGTGGAGGCCAACAGGCACAAGCGACTGGGCATCGCGCTGGCGCCGTACCATCTCCAGGCCGCCAGGGCGTCGGTCCCCGAGGCCATCCGGATCGCCGGCAAGCAGTTGTTCTTCTTCTACGCCTGGCAGCGCGCCAAGGGGACCGGCCAGCTCCCCGGCCACGGCCCGACCGACTTCACGCCGTGGCTGGCGGCCCTGGCGGAGGTGCACTACCGCTGGCCCGTCAACCCCTTCATGCACCACGAGCCGCCCCCCGACGAGATGTCGGCCGCCCTGGCCAAGTCCCGCGACTACCTCAAGCACTGCTACGACAAGGCCGTCGCCAGCTAGCCCGCACCGTCACCGTCGGTCCCGGTTTCGCCGACAGTCACGTATAGGCATGGAATAATGGGTGACTGCGCGTTACCATTCCAGAAGCGCGGCCCGAAGCCCAAGGACAAGCAGGAATCCAAACGGAATTAAGTATGCTGTCCCCGGAATCCGAACCTGCCGCTTCTGCCTGCTGCGGACCGGCACGTGCTGACGGTCGCCCAGATCATGCGGGGAACGGCCTAAAGGGTTTCTCGTCCCTGCGATTCTTGAAGGAAGCCATCGGCTGGAAAAGTCCTGCTGCAGGCTGCAATGAAGTCAGTGGCAAGGCCCATTGTCTGACGATTGAGAGCGCACACGTCCTGCTCCTGATCGCGGCCCTCCCTGAGCTGTCCTGCACTGTTGACAATCAGCGCGACCTCAGACGAGACAGGGAAACCCACGAAACGGACATCCTGGTCTCTATCCCACTGTAGGAATACCGGCCTGTCGCTGGTCACGAATGGCTTGTCACGTGTGGTCTGCAGAATGTGCCACTGCCATTGTAGGAGACGCTGCTGCAAGCTCTTGGCCCAAACCCATATGCCACCGAAACTGCTGGGTTTGAGAAACTCGCTGTTCGATTTCGGCCCGTGTTCCCGTCCGGTCAGTTCACACCAAACCTCAGTGAGAGAATCCAATTCTCGGCGCTCATTGTCGGGAAGCTTCTCAACGTACTCGGTAAACGTCTGGCTCACCAGCTTGGGCGAACGTGCAGCAGTTAACCCGATGAATAGAGCGATGGCGGATCGTTCCTGTTCATCTACTTGGGACGCTTGGGCCATCTTCTTCAGCGCCGGGGCCGCCGGGTCCTCGACGTTTCGTTTGAGAAACTGATCGAAATCGTCTGTCCGGTGTCCTTGCATGTCGATCATGGACAAGAGGTGGGGAAACCAGCCGACACCGTTAGGGGTGCGCCTTTCCCAGCAGGCCTTCCGCCGGTCGTAGACGAGGAGATTGTCCGAGAACATTGGCTCCGCGAAGTTTCGCAAGTAGAAACGTGCGACAAAGTGCTGCCGACGTGCTGGTTTTGTCATGCTCGTGTCGCCTCAAAAACCCGGCCAAACCGGGACGGCCAAACCGGGACGGTTACGATTTCTGTCGACACTTGCCGCGAGCGTGACGGGATGAGAGAAAATGTAACCGTCCCGGTTCTTCTCGAACCCGGGTAACGTCCCCACGCTTCACAAATGAGCGACCCATGCTTAAGTCCTCCACTCGGGGCGACTCGCCCGACTTCGAACCGGGGTTTGTGGGTCTGGGCCATGCCTTCGTCGAGGCAGCGGGCGTTCTCGCGGTTGTTGGCTGATCCATCGTTTGCTTGTGACCAGGAGAGCAATCACGATCGCGGTCTGCGCTTCCGTTCCAACGCAGCTACGACTTCCTCGCTCATGCTGTCACATGCCTGCATGACATCCTTGATAAAGGCACTCATTTCTGCGGAGCCGATCGGTGACCCCTTTATGGCCAAAGCCCTTACTGCGTGCTTCAATCCACCGAAGCAAGCGTGAGACCTTGCAGCATCAATGGCGTATCCCCGATCCGCCATGGCAAGTATGGCTTCGTTGAAATACGCCACGAGCCGGTCTCGTATCAGAGCGGACATTTCACAAACAATTGGCGGGAGCCCCGACGGCGCCCTTTCATCGCTCAACCTCGCGTTTACCCAGGCAGCGGCATGGGTAGTAATGAAGTCGACGAGGGATCTTGTAGTCTGTTGCAACGCTTCCGGGCTTTGTCCAATATCTTTCAAACGCACAAGGACACTGAAACCAACGCTGAACAGGGAGGCGCAGACAGCCTCGAACCAGAGATCCCGCTCTTCTTGCGCAGGTCCGCCGACCCGTTCTTCTACAAACGCACTAACGAGTTGACCGAGGTCGTCCATCGGGATCCGCTCCGCAGTGCAGCTGCGCGTCGCCAATCTTCAGACCGTACCAGAACGTGGTGTGGAATGCGAGCCCACAGAGCCCAACAAGAAAACCGATGGCCGATTTGGCGGAAGGTACCTCCGGAACACAACTCGGGGCGACTCGATTTCGCTTGGCCCTCGCGTTGCTCGGGCTCGGGGGGCGCCTCCGCTTCGCTCCGGCGTGAAGCAGCGACCGTGTGTTCTCGCTGCGCTCGCCGGCCGCCGCTGGTTCAATCATCAGTCAGGATGAACAAGGGACCGCCAGACTGACGGTGCCTTGCTCATCGGGGCGACTGTCGGAACTTTGAACCGCCCCAGGTCGTCGAGCCGTATGTTTCGAGGTTCGTCCAGCCATCGGAGCCGTATAGCCTTCAGATTGGGGTATCCTACGAGAAGGGCCTCCCCCACATGGTTGCGCCATCCCGAGGCCAGCCAAACGGAGCGGACGCTCAGCTTCGCGGCACGGTGCCAGACACCTTCGCCAAGGCACCAAAGTTCGATGGCAGATGGTACCACGCTTCGATTGGGCCTTCCGCTCCCGCGTCAATTGCGCCCTCCGCGGTGCTCGAAATCATAGTTTCCCAGCACGCATCTCCCTTCTGATCACGGCATTCATCGAAGTCGCAGATTGCTCATTCACGGCGAAACCCGCCGGGTCGGCCATCTGTTGCCGTTGAACCCATGCGTTGATGCGGTCTTTAAGCTCGTATGGGAGAGGCCGATCGTCGCCCGTGACATCGGCTGTGTCGCCGGGATCGCCGAAGATAGGAAAGGACTTACGGACCTGCGCGGCGGCTTGCTGTGCGGAGAGGCCGGAGGAACAATGTTTCTTGTATGCAGCGAGACGGACCCAGTCGTCGAATGTGATTAAGAGGCGTCGCTCTAGCTCGTTGAGATTCCACCACCACTTGATGTCCGTGTGCCCAACACCCTCTGCGCGCTTCTTTGCTAGCATATCCCTTGCGTCAGAATCGGTACCTTCCCGCTGAAGCAGGAGATCACCAAAGTTCGGCGGAGGTTGGGGGTTCGAATCGGCTCCCTTCTTTGCGAGAGCGACCAGTTCCTTGGCTATGCGCTTCGCTTGGCCCCCGCGCACGCCGAAAGCCAACAGCATCTCCGCGTACCGTTTCTCAAGTTGCCGTTCCAGCGCTGACTTGCGGGAGAAGAGCCTCATTGTGCAATTCTCCTTGTCGGCGCCTAACACGTGGAACGGGGTTGTTCCCTTAGGCACCGATATTCTGATGCATAAGGCAAAATCGATCCCGATTGTTGCCGCTCTCAGGGGCTGGGCAGCGTTCCTGCCTAACAACGATCGTATGTCCCTGGTGCGCGCAAGTCAACATTTTCGCTGGGTTCTGGGGACACCATACTAAACTCTTGGCACGGCAGCGCGCGTGTGGGATGGTGGCGGTATGGCGAGACTGGCAAGAGTCGTGGCGCCGGGATATCCGCATCAGCTCCCTTCGCCGGGCCTTCGGAAGGCAGGCATCACGCAGCGGGCCTCGTCGTCAGCTCGCCGAACGGGCAATCGTCGGCAGAAGACGTTCTTCTCAGTGGGCGACTGCGC